>SCPZ01000009.1 GCA_004299305.1 Methylobacter sp. | reverse complement strand
ACAACAGCGCTACCTATGACTACACCGCCAATGGCGAACTCAAAACCAAGACCGTAGGAACCGCGACGACCAGCTATAACTACGATGTGCTGGGCAACCTGAGACATGTCATCCTGCCCGGCGGAACCGCCATTGATTACCTGATCGACGGCCAGAACCGCAGGATCGGCAAAAAGCGCAACAACGTGTTGGAGCAGGGCTTCCTGTATCAGGACCAGCTCAAACCCATCGCCGAACTCGATGGCAATAACAACATCGTCAGCCGCTTCGTTTATGCCACCGGCGCCAACGTGCCGGACTTCATGATCAAAGGCGGCGTGACTTATCGTATTATCAAGGATCATCTCGGTTCGCCGAGGCTGGTTGTTGATATTGCTACCAACACTGTGATTCAACAAATGAGTTACGATGTCTGGGGCAAGGTCATTCAGGATAGCAATCCGGGTTTCCAACCGTTCGGCTATGCCGGAGGACTCTACGACCGCGATACTCATCTTGTCCGGTTTGGGGCTAGGGATTATGATGCCGAAACCGGAAGGTGGACGGCTAAAGACCCGATTGGGTTTGGGGGTGGGGATACCAATCTTTATGGGTATGTGGTTAATGATCCGGTTAACGGTTTTGATCCGCTAGGGCTAGACACAATTTACATAGGTGCAAATATAGATATGCAAACCCCAGTCGATATTGTTAATTTTATTTTAGGAACAAATATTATCGGGAACGGTGGTGGTGCAGGAATTGCCGTATCCTTTCCCGGATTGAATGGAGGCGAATTAGATATTGGCGGATATATAACTGGGACAAGTGCTAAAGGTACTGGAATTGGAGGAAAAAAGTACGGCGTCAGTGGAAATGTTGAACTAGGGTATTGCGCGGGCTCTGTTAGCAATTTATCTGGGAGAGGGGGGCAAATCGGTTTTAATGATGGTATTGGGGGTATGACATTACAGCTAGGTGAAAATGATAATCTCCAAGGTGCCGGTGTTCATTTGGGGCCTGGATATAGTGTTGGGGCAAACGCATCACTCACAGCAACATATAGTGTGAGAGACGTATTATATTAGGGCTGATAAAAAACATGGGATAAATTAATGAAATACAGCTTGGCTATAGTGTTAACAATTACATGCGCTATAGGAATGATCGCTTTCCTATTATCCATGTATAACCTGTGGAAATGCTTTCAGAACATAAAATTAGGACGTGATTTTTTAGTTAGAGCAAACCCATTTTCACTATTTATAGCATCAAACTTTACTGGATTGGGCAATGTATATCGTGAAAAATTTATTAAACTTATTAGCATTGGTCTGTTGTCAGTTATTTTTTCGTTCATTATTGGAATCTTTGCTGAAATGTAGCATGGGGAATCAATGCAGCGAAGATACCTCAGGGTCAGACTTCAATACTGCTTACTTAAGAAATTTAATAGGTAGATACAATTAGCCGGGTAGGGTGCGCTGTGTGTACCGTTGAATGCCAAATATACGCACAGATTTTCTAAGAAATTGCCGAAAGCCCCTTTTTCTCAACCAATGAAAGTAACTTAAGCGAAGTGCCTGAAGGGCGTTTTCTCCTCGTTCCCATTGGCTGATAATGCCTTTTGAAACATTCAGATAATTGGCGAAAACAACTTGGCTGACGTTTTCGCGTTCGCGAATATCGCGTATCTCTTCAGGTTTTAAAGGACTAATGGGCGTTAAGCACAGTCCGTCAAACTCCCGCATCGTGCGCTTTTCCATCAGGCCCGCTTCATATAAATCTTCAGCGGTTTCGTGGATGGATGCCATTATGTTGCTACGGTATTGTTTGCTCATTACAAGTTATCTCAGTCAATTTGTTTTTGTTAACCGCTTCGGTTAATTTTGCGTCTTTATAGTTCAGCATTTCTGCGGCAAGCTTCTTAAAGGCCGCCAATTCGTCGTCATTGATGTTGTCCTGTTCATTTTTTGCAAAGCCATGAATGAAAAAAGCCCGCGTTCCTGCCTTAAACGGGAAGCCGAAAGAAGCAACGCTGCTCAAACAAACCGGCTGACTTTTAGCAAAAGACATAGGGTCTTTCATTGTGCATCACTCAAAAGCCCCGGCTTTTTTTCCGCCTAATGCATAGGCTAGCTGGTAAGAAACCTGCCTAATCATTTGCCATTCGTTTGATTAAGCGCATTCAGGATTGTCGAATAGTCAAAACATTCAGCGAGTTGAGACAAGGTGTGGCCCAAGTTTGCATCCACTTTGCCGACCTGGAGGACGGTTGTCTCGATACATTCACAATCCAGGGCTTCCAATGCATCCTTGAGTTCGAGGCGCAAGGTATTAGGCAATACGGCCAGCATCTCGGCTGTCAAAGTGACCTGTGTAAGGTCTTTTTCCGTAATGTCCGATTGATAGAGGTATTTTATGTGCAGTTGCCGCGCCATGCATTGGTAAATTTCGTCGAAGCGGTAAGGCTTGCGTACGAAATCATCCATGCCGGCAGCCAGCATTTCCTGTTGCTGTTCCTTAAATGCAGAAGCGGTAACTGCGACGATCTTGACCGCCTGTCCAGCGGGTAATCGGCGGATGCGCCGAGCGGCCTCCATACCGTCCATGACCGGCATACGCCTGTCCATCCAAACCAGGTCGGGTTGCCACTCCTGAAAGAGCTTTAGGCATTGCTCGCCGTTATTCGCTATCTTGACCTCAAGGCCGATGCTGGTCATCAGTCGGCTGAGCAGTAACTGGTTTTCATGCTGATCTTCCGCGATCAGGATCCGGTAGTTAGGCTGGCCGGGGGCGAGACCTGTTACTTGACCTTGCGCTTTAGTATCTGTTTTTAGAACGTCAGCGGTGGTAGCTAATTCTACCGGGAGCTCAACCCGGAACAGCGCCCCTTTGCCCAGTGAGCTTTCCACATGGATGCTTCCCCCCATCAGTTGCACGAATTGGCGCGTGATGGTCAGGCCCAGACCGGTGCCGGGCTGCGCTGCTCCCTCTCGTAATTGTACGAAGGGCTCGAACAGGCGTTCCTGGTCTGCCGGGCTAATGCCTGAGCCGGAATCCTCGATTTCGATCAGCAAATGTTGTTCGGTGTTTTGTTTTGCGCCCAGCCGGATGGTCACGCCGCCTTGTTCGGTGAACTTTAGCGCGTTGCCTACCAGGTTGATTAGAATCTGGCGCAGGCGCGGCTCGTCGCCTTTGATATAGCGAGGGAACTCGGATGACTGATCAAGCAGCAGCCGCAAGCCTTTTTCCTGGGCGCGTATTTGCATCATTTCGGCGACATCCCTAACCATGCCGCCCAAGTCGAACGGGGCGATTTCCAGTTGCAGACGGCCTGCCTCGATTTTGGCCATTTCCAGCACATCGTTGATCAGCGACAACAGGTGCTCGCCGCTACGGTTGATAATGTCCAGGTTATCGCGTTGGCTTTCAGTCACGCTCGGGTCGCGCCGCATCATGGCGGAAAAGCCGAGTATGGCATTCAGCGGCGTGCGTAGTTCGTGACTCATGTTGGCCAGAAACAGGCTCTTGGCCTTGTTGGCCGCTTCGGCAGCATTGCGGGCCTGCTGTAGTTCTTCGGTACGTTGCTGGACGGTGTCTTCCAGTTGATCCTTGTGCCGCCTAAGCGCTTCCTCCGCCTGTTTGCGTTCGGTGATGTCGGTAAACATTGCGAAGGAGCCGTTAAAACGATGTTCGTTATCGAAAAGTGGTGTGGCGGAAGCAAGCGTCCACAAGGTCTGCCCATCTTTACGGCGAAACCGGCGTTCATAATTTTCCGCCAAGCCCTGACGGCGGTTTTCCATTTTTAGCAGATGAGCAGGCACATCCTCGGCGAACATAAAATCGGTTACCGCTCGTCCTATCATTTCTTCACTGCTGTAAGCCAGCATTTTGCTCATCCTGGCGTTGACGGAGACGGTCAGGGCGTCGGAACCCAGTACCCAGATGCCCTCGTTAGCCGTATCCACGATGCGCCGGTATTTGACCTCGCTTTCCCGCAATTCTTCGTAAATTCGAATATTCTCCGCTGCGCGCTCTTCCAGAACCGACATCATGCTGTTGAAGGCATGAGCCATGTCGACAATATCTTTCGGCCCGACCAGCATGGCCCGCACTTGCGCTTCGCCCGCCTCGGCACGGCCCATGCTGGCTGATAACTGGTTCAGCGGTTGTGTCATGTGCTTGCACAGGTAGCGTATCAATAACAGGAATAACAGTGCGAAAGAAAACGAGGTGGTTAAGTTAACGATAAACGTGTCGATGGTCATCTGGGTTAGCGCCGCTTTACTCACCACAACCGTAACTTGGCCTAGTAATTCCGGGGAGATGGTCTCATTGAATGGGGTACTGGCAGGCTGGGAATAGACTTGCGCGATAAAGCGCCAAGCTTTAGGGCTCTCCGCATCGAGAACGGCAGCCGATGTAGCGTCGGTTTGGGTCTCGTTCGACTGATCGACTTGAGACTGGAATTCGACGGACTCGACGCTCCCTTGCGCCAATAAGACATGCCGGTTGGTATCGCGTATTTCCACGCCGATCACACCAGGAAAGTCCAAGGTAGTATTCACCGCTTCGGAAACATTGTCGGCGGAAGCGTAAATCAGCGCCAATGCGCTTTGACGTGCTAAGTTTTCGGTGATATGTCGCCCTTGGTCGAGCATATTGCCGCGTATTCGCTCGTTGCCTTGCCACGATCCCACGACGGAAGAAAACAACGCCAACATGAAAATGCCGAGCGCAACTGCGATGCCGAGCTGGTGTTGGAATGTGTGTTTAAGCAAAAATGAGTTGAATAGCTTGTTCATGATGGCGATGGTTATTGCTCGGGAAACACCAGGTCGAAATCCTGCTGAGGGCCGATATTGAGTTCGAGGTGCTTGGCGGTGCGCAGGTTGACGGCTGTCAACACTTCTCGCAATAAGATCATGCCGTGTTCGCCATAGTCGCCGGAAGCCAAAAAGGTCAGCGCCATAGCCGCAAGATGGCGGCCCAGCTCGGTATTATCGGGATAAAGCGAGAACAACACGCCGCGTCTGACATGACCGAAATTACTGGAAAATACCGCGAGGGTGCGGTTCCATGATTCTTGTAGCACCAGTGGCAGTACCGAGCCGTCCTCCACCGTAGTGCTGTCCTGAAGCAACCATAATGCATCCTGGTTGCTGTCGGCGGCGGCGAAAATATCCTGGTAAAAACGCACTGCGCTACGCACATCCTGGGCTTGATAAGCGACCAGTTCTAAGCCTTGGGCTAGGGCGGCGTCTTTTGCAATAGGTATCAACCAGCTGTTTTGGCGCGGATCGTAGACGGTAAATATGCGCCGCGCGGCAGGCATTAGTCCCTTCAGGCGTGAAAACAGCAGCGCCGGATCCGGTGATAGGCTGTTCACCGGCAAATTGCGTCTTTCGTTTTCCGGCACCGCGATGACGCCGCCAGCCACCACGCCGATATTGCTATCCAGATTGGAGGCGATCTTCAAGCCCTGTCGGCCCAGTGCGATGACCACCTTGATATTTTGTTGGCGCAAGCTGTTGTTCAGTGCATCAATGTCCACGGTTGAGCCCACAGCGTAATCGACGATTTGGGTTTTAGCCTTGATGCCGTCGATGATTTGGGCAAACACCGTGCGATACGGCTCGCCGATGTCTGGATAGATGACCGCGATGGAACTTTCTCCGGTTCGAAATGCGACCTTATGGACGAAACCACCGTTGATGTTGTCGGCGGTACTCGAAGAGGCAACCATCAGCAACGCAAAACTCAGCAGGCCGACTATTAAAGTTTTGCTCCGCCGTATGGTGTCGAATAATCCGTCCATGAGTTTCAAAACTTATAAACCGCTTGCAGCCACACGGAGCGTGGCGCCATGGGTATGTCGTTGGGGATCAAGCCGGGAGCCAAGCTGGGTTCGCGGACATCGGCGTTGAACAGGTTGTGTGCCGATGCGGCGAAATCCCACTGGCTCTTAATCCGGTAGCGTATCGTTGTGTCCACCGTGGTGTAATCGGGTACTTGCGGACGGTTGTCGCCGAAAGCGCGCTTGCGATCCGCGATATGATTGATCTGACCGCTTAACAGCCAAGCGCCGTAAAAGTGCCAGTCCGCCCTGCCGTAGAGCTGATGATGAGGCGCATAACCGGCATCCTTGTTAGTGGTCTCATCAATGGATTTTTGGTAGGAATAGTTGCCCGATAAGCGCAGCTCCGGTGTCGCCTCCCAAGTCGTTTCCAATTCCACGCCATTGCCGGTTTGTTTGCCGGTGTTATTGTAAACCGCCCCGACTGCCGGAGCCTTGTTTGGCACGATGCGGATGATGTCCTCCATCTCGTAGCGAAAAAAATTCAGGTTGACTTGAGTATTTCTGCGGGCTTGCCAGGAGAATACAGCTTCCAGAGTACGGTTGGTTTCCGGGTGCAAACTCGGATTGCCTTGCTGGACAGGGTTGTTGATGCCGTATTTCTCGTTGAAAGAGGGAGCGCGGAAGGCTTGGCCGTAAAGGAGTTTGGCGGTAAAGTTCTGAGCGGCATCCCAGACTAAGGCCATACGGGGATTAGTGGTGCCGCCGAAATCGGAGAATTCATCGTGACGCAGCCCGGCGGTCAGCGTCCAATCCTTGGCAAAATTCCATTCATCCTGGGCATAAAAATAATTGACCTTGCGCCGTTGTGGAAGCATGAACGGCGCACTATTGGTGAAGTCGGTGAGCGCGCCGACCGGTATCGGCAGACCTGCCGGGGAAAGCGTGAAGTTTTTGTGTTCTTCGGTTTTGTAGAGGTCTAAATCGTCGTGACCCACGCCAAAACGTAGTTGATGGTCGTTGAATCCCGAGTAGGTGGTAAAAGCGGAAAGCCTTATATCCCTTTCCCATTTTTCGGGCGCGCCTATCATCCCGTTTGGAAAAGCGCCTGTGGGAAAAGTAACGCCTGGTGGGTATAAAACAAAGGGAGTCTGCACCGTGTCGTTATATTGCAGGCAACTGGCTGTGAAACCCATCCCCCAGTTTTGCGATACGTTGGAATCGAGCCAGGAAAGATCGGTGGTAATGCGCTCGCTTCTTGCCGCGCCGACAGGATCCAAAGCGGAGGCGATACCCGTGCCGGTTCCGACATTGTCCCGTAACTTATAAGCGGCGCGCACGCGCCACTTGTCGTAAGCCAAGTCGAGACTACTGTCGATTGCGTCCCGGTTGGTGTTGACCTGAGCTGGCGTCAAGGAGGCATGAGTGCGGAAGATATTATCGTAGCGAGTCTGGGCGTCGGCGCTGACGATTTCCTTGATGCCGTCGGTGCTGCCGACTCGTAAATAGGCCGCTACATCCACGTTCCCCAACTTTCCGCCGTGCTGCGCCCAGGTATCCCAAGTGTTGAAGGAACCTCCGCGTGCGCCTAACTGTGTGCCTTGGGTGTCTGCCGCCGTCTTGGTGATGATGTTGATTACCCCCGCATAGGCATCGGCGCCGTACAGGGCGGAGCCTGGACCACGGATAATTTCGATGCGGGCGATGTTCTCCAGCGGCAGGCCGCCCCAGACGTTGCCTTTGCCGCCGGTGAATAGGGTGGTGGTTGGGATGCCGTTCTGTAGCATCAGGGTTTGCGGGTTGTTGGCGCTGTAAATGCCACGAATGATATTTAGCGGGGCGTAAGCGATGCCGTTGGTGGATACATGTATTCCCGGCACCGTTTCCAATACTTCATTTAGGTCTGTCGCGCCCATCGCAGTAATGTCCTCGGCGGTAATCACCGAGGTCACGGCAGGGGCGCGCCGAAGTTCTTGTTTACTGCCGGTGGCGATACTGACGGTGGCTTTGTCGCCGTAAACCTGCGCTAAGTCCTCTTCTTCCGATTGGGCAAGAGCGGCGATAGCATGAGATGCCGTCAACGTTGCGACGGTGAATCGTACAATCGATATTTTCATAATACCCCTTCGAACAAAAGTTGTAGCGGAATTGAAAAAAGATACTACTTTGCCACTTGCAAAACTCGGCTTTCAAATTTAAAGCGGGACGATTTTACAGGTAACATCCCTTGAAGGGATGTTACAGCGTTTTCAAACTCAGTTAATGACTAAAAATAATAAAGCTATGGCGTGGCTGGAGTGCAAGCTTCGCCTAAAGCGCCTACTTTTGGTGCTTGCCAGTGCGGGCGAAGCCTGCACTCCAGCGGCAATGACGCCGACATAGCTCGCTAATAATTAGTAACTCATTTAAATTGAAAACGCTGTATCTGTCCCGACTTAGTTGGTAGCCCAAAACTCAATTAAAGCGAATGAAATTAATAGCCTGAATGGCCGAAAAGAAAAAACAACCTGTTTGTAAATGATAAAACAGAAGCCTCTGTGAAATATAAAAGTATTAATAAATTAGAGGGTTATGAATAACATTATCACAAGTGCGGCTTAATATACAAGGCTCATTATTGCCTTGTTTAACGCAGATAAGGATAGCAAAGCAAAAGGGTGCCGACTTCGGTAGCGCCTCAACTTGTTTAAAGGGAAGGGCTTTAAAATTCCAGGGATTTTTAGCTCCTTGTCGGCCTTTTTGTTCGCAGCCGCCCGTTATTGCTCGTTACCCAAGATCCGAACGCTAAAAACAATGCGTCATATGGCCTATAAAAAGTGTGCTATATGACTTGTTTTTTTTTTACGCTCAAAGCCGTTTGGACGGCGTTGTTTTTGATTAATCGGTAAGCCATGCCAGAAGGCCCAATACCAAGTTGACTGTAGGTTCAATGGTGCTGCGAGATAAAAATCAGCCTAAGTGGCATTATATTTGCTGGTTATTTGCAAACTTAATGAGCCACGGGAATTGTATCGTCGATGAATCTGCTGCCGGAATCTGGATTTTCAGCGATTTTCCTTTTGCATCGAAAGGACTTAATGCAGTTTTTGACTTATAAAGTCCATTGCGCCGAAACAGCGGCGGATTTAACGCAGGAAACTTATTTACGTATCGCCGATCATCCCGATGTCGGCAATATCGAAAATATGCGCGCCTACCTGTTTCGTATCGCCAATAATCTTGCTCTTGATTATCTTCGCAGTCAGACACGGCAGAATAAACGTGATGCCGGGCCGGTTACGGAGGGTATTATCAGTTGTCGACCCGAGCCGGATGACGCATTGTCGGATCGCCAGCAATTGGAGTTTCTTGAGCAGATTATTTATGATCTACCGCCGAAATGCCGCACGGTTTTTCTGATGAGTCGCGTGGAAGGCAAAAGTTATACCGAGATCAGCAATGAGCTTGCCATCTCCCCGCGTACTGTAGAAAGCCATATGCGCAAGGCATTGGAACAGATTCGGAAACAGTTTGATTGACTTCCTCCAGACTGCCTGGATACCCCTAACAAAATAGTTTTTTGTCTGATAAGGGGATGAGGGCTTTCAAACGTCTAATTAACAAGTCACTAACAACAGAACTTTTCTGTCTCTTGGATGCTCTATAGTAAAATACTAAACCATGCC
>SCPZ01000122.1 GCA_004299305.1 Methylobacter sp. | reverse complement strand
GCAGCATCCCACCGGATTGACCGCCAACATTACCAAAGCAAACTTGGCGGTAACCGGCCTTAGCGCTTTCAGCAAGGCGTATGACGGCAACACTGTCGCTAAACTGGGCGGCGCGGCTAAAATCAGTCCGCTACTGGGCGATAGGGTCACATTAGGTGGAAGCGCTCGCGGGATGTTCGCTAATCCGTGGTACGGCACGAATAAAGCCGTCACCGTTTACGGCAACACTATCAGCGGCATTGATGCCCGCAACTACAGACTGGTGCAGCAGACCGGCTTGACCGCCAACATCATAAAACCGAAACGGCCTTGAAACGGCTTACCGTTTAAGGCCATAAGTATGCCTCGTTGCCACGCGCCGTAATTATTCCGACAGTCGCTGACCTAGCGTTAGGCGAAAAACATGCCGAGATGCAGACCTTCCAGGTTTTTAAAACCTGGAAGGTCTAAGGTGCAACGTTGAGCGTAGCGCGTGGGAACAAGATAAAGTTCATAGTAATTGCCAGCGTTATTCTATGAACATTCGGGCTACCAAATTTAAGCCGGTATAGATAACATCCCTTTGAGGGATGTTATCTATAAAATAGTCCCGCTTTAAATTGGAAGTCCGTATTCCCATGCATCAACAAAAAATGAGAAAGTCCCCATGATAGTTAATACCCAAGCGCAGCGAATGATGAAACCCTTACTGATGTCCATGCTAATCCTGTCCCCGCCGGTCATGTCGGCTGCGGACTCGGTCGCCCCCGGCGCAGGCTCGATGTTGCAACAGCTTCAGCCGGTCCAACCGCCCGCGCCATCGCCCAGCGGGACGGAGTTAAACCTGGAACTGAAAGACGGAGGCAAGCTGCCGCCGAGTGCGCCTTTTTTGGTGAAGTCCATCCTGATCTCGGGTAACGAAAACATTGATACGTTGACCCTGCACGCCTTAGTGGCGGACACCGAAGGCCAAAGCATCACCCTGCCGCAACTGGGCGAGCTGGCCGCCCGCATCACCGACTATTATCACCGCCATGACTACCCGTTGGCGCGGGCGATCATACCGGCGCAGACCATTCAGGCAGGCATTGTGCGCATCCAGATCATCGAAGCGCACTACGGCAAAGTCAAGGTCGATAACCGCAGCAAGGTCGGCGATCCGTTGCTGCAAGACACACTGGCCCCGTTGCAAGGCGGGCAAAGCATTGAGCAAACCGCGCTGGATCATGCCTTATTGTTGCTCAGCGATATTCCGGGCGTTGCCGCCGATGCGACTTTGAAGGCCGGTGATAAAGCCGGGACCTCGGATTTACAGGTCAACACCACAGCCGCTAAGGCAGTTAACGGCAACCTGGTCGTCGACGATTACGGCAACCGCTATACCGGCAGGCCCCGAGTCGGCGGCACCGTCAACTGGCTTAACCCGCTACGGCACGGCGATGTGCTGAGCCTAAGCGGGCTTAGTTCCGGTGGCGGCGTGAATTACGGACGGCTGTCTTACGAATCCTTAGTCAACGGCCATGGCACCCGATTGGGCGGTTCATACTCACTACTGAATTACGAACTGGGCGGCTCCCTTGCCGCCATCAACGCACTCGGCACCGCACAGGTGGGCAGCGTGTGGGGCAAACAGCCGTTGATTCGCAGCCGGGCTTTCAACTTGTACGGACAAATCGAGTACGACCGGATGCAATTGCGCGACCGTGTCGACGTCAGCGGCCTCAAGACCTATCGGCATGTGGACAACGGCACCCTGAGCCTATCCGGCGATGCACGAGACAGCTTGCTGTCCGGCGGCGTCAATACCTGGAGCCTGAGCTGGACGGGAGGACATGTCGGCTTTGACAACGACGATGCGCAGTCGGCGGATGCGGCGACCATAAAAACGCAGGGCCTGTTCTCAAAATGGAACGTGAACCTGTCGCGCTTGCAAAGCCTGACTCAGAAGGACGGACTGTACCTGGCTTTTGCGGGGCAATGGGCGCAAGACAACCTGGATTCGTCGAAGAAAATGATAGTCGGCGGCCCTTACACCGTGCGCGGTTATGACATGGGCGCAATGTCCGGCGACAGCGGCTATATCGGAACCGCCGAACTTAGGCACGACTTAGGCTTAGGCCGGTTCGGGCAATGGCAGGCGGTGGCTTTTATCGACAGCGCACAAGTGACGGTCAACACTAACACTTGGTCAGCGGGAACCAACCGGGCCACCCTGAGCGGCGCGGGCGGAGGCATCAACTGGCTGGGGCCAAAGCTGAACTGGGTCGGTGCAAGCCAGTTGAACGCCAGGGCCTACATCGCAACACCGGTCGGCCCGACGCCTGAGCTGGTCGGTAAAACCGATTCGGTGCGGGCATGGCTGGAAATTGGGATGGGGTTTTAGTCGAGTCTGCTATTCAACATCAAAATGGACCGGAAAATACCACGTTGTTTTTTATTTTGGGCTTCCAATTTAAAACGGGACATATACCTAGACAACTTTTTGCATGCCCTCCGATTACGTTAGTTTAGCTACTCGGTCTACAACACAAAATCCGCAGCTGCCAAGCTAGTCACGCCCATCACCATGATGGAGAAATCCGCCGAGCTGTCCGCATCGTTGTTGCCGTAAAGAATGTTTGCGCTTTGGTCGAAATACAGCTCGCCGGGATTGGCAAAGGTGCCTGAGAACGTGCCGCCTACCGTAGGTGCGGCAAAAGCATTGTTGCCTTTAAGCGCGGTATTCGCGTCAATAGCCGCTAAGTTGATTTTGTCGCCTTGGTCGTGGCTAAAATCAACGATGGTGTCGCGGGTGGTTTTGGTGATGCCGGTTTCACCAGCTTTGTTAAATTTAAATGTGTCAGCGCCGAGTCCGCCACTCAGTGTATCTGCGCCTGCGCCGCCGGACAGGCGATTATCATGATCGTTGCCGATGAGCGTGTTCGCCAAGTCGTTGCCCTTGCCAGTGATGGAATGACTACCGGAAAGAGTGAGATTTTCTACATTAGCGGGCAAAACATTAATGGAATGTCGGCTGTTGATGGTGTCAGTGCCTTCATCCAGGTTTTCGATTACTACATCACCGCCCTTACCGACGATATACAAATCATCACCCAAACCGCCCACCATGCTATCAGCACCCGATCCGCCATTGAGTGTGTCATTACCTAGACCACCATTCAGGGTGTCGTCACCACCAAAGCCATTGAGGCTATCATTTTCGGCGGCACCGTAAATGTTTTCAGACTCAGACTCAGATGAGGTTCCGACTGCTATGATAGCGATGGCGATATGAACAATGCTCGAGCCCGTCGTAGTCAGGGCATCGCCCGTTCCCTGTGCGCCAGAGTTGCCATCGCTAAATGTCCAGTCAATTTGTATAGGGTCGGGGACAGCTGGTCCGTTTATGTTGTTATAGGCTATCGAAGATAAAACTGCATTGACTCTTGCTTGGGTGGCGTCGCTATTGAAATTAATAGTCAGTGTGCCGTTACTGTTGCTCACTGTACCGATGGCGATACCCGATAAAACGGCATCGCTGCCGCTAAGACTTAGATTACCGCTACCCGAAAATACATCTTCGGCATTTGCTCCGCCTTGACGCGCTAAGGTAATGGAAGCTCCGTTGTAATTGTCTTGGGCGGCTAATTCAGCATCGTAGATTTGCACTGTATCGTCTAAAACTACTGCTTCGCCATTTAGGTTCCAGGGTTCGTTATTAAGTGTATTGAACTGGTGTGGATTAAAATTATTATCCAGCGAGCCGTCGCTGTTGTAGCGCAACAAGGCGAACATGTTGTCGCTAGTTCCGCCCAGCAGAATTTTGCCATCGGCTTGTACGGTAACTGAGTTGCCATTGTCATAAGAGTTATCTAAGTCGGTGGTGACAATACCGTCGACGCCAAAGCTTGTGTCCAGAGAGCCATTGGTGTTGTAGCGTACCAGAGCGAAGTCGTTGTAGGTGCCGTTCAAGCCAGAACCAGTCAACAGAATTTTGCCATCAGCTTGTACGGCGACTGTGCCGCCATCATAGCCCCCTGTGGCGGTAACTATGCCGTTGCCGTTAAAGTTTAAGTCCAGCGAACCATCGGTGTTGTAGCGTACTAGGACAATGTTGTCGTTGCCGCTACTGTTGTAGCTATGTCCACCCAGCAGAATCTTGCCATCGGCTTGTGCGGTGACTGAGCGACCGAGCTCAGAGTTACCCAAGTCCGTGATGATTATGCCATTGCCGCCAAAGCTTAAGTCCAGCGAGCCGTCGGTGTTGTAGCGCATCAGGGCGAAATCACTGTTGCGGCTACTGTTGTAGCTATATCCACTCAGCAGGATTTTGCCATCGGTTTGCACAGTGACTGAGTTGCCATGGCCATCATTACCCACGTCAGTGATGACGTTGCCGTCGCCATCAAAGCTTAAGTCCGGCGAGCCGTCGGAGTTGTAGCGCATCAGGGCGAAGTTATTGGTACCTCCACCCAGCAGAATCTTGCCATCGGCTTGCACAGTGACCGAGCCGTCATAGCTCCCAGCGGTGGTGACTATACCGTCGTTGTCAAAGCTTAAGTCCAGTGAGCCATCTGTGTTGTAGCGCACCAGGGCGAAGTCGCCGTTCTGGTTGTTGTAGTTGTAGCTATGTCCACCCAGCAGGATCTTGCCATCGGTTTGCACGGCGACCGAGTTGCCAAACTCAGCATTACCCAAGTCAGTGATGATTATGCCATTGCCGCCAAAGCTTAAGTCCAGCGAGCCGTCGCTGTTGTAGCGCATCAGGACGAAGTCGCTGTCGTTATTGCTTTTGTAATTCCATCCGCCCATTAGAATCTTGCCATCGGCTTGTACGGCGACTGAGCCGCCATAGCCATAGCTATAGCCGCCCAAGTCGGTGGTGACTTGGCCGCTCATGGCAAAAGTAAAACTAGGCGCGGTATTAGTAACAAGGCTATCGGTAAGACTACTCAATTTGGTTGTTGGTACATTTGCTTGATCCATGTTGGATTCCTCTTTTGTTGGTTATAGTCAGTAAAATCTTTTATAGCGGTTGATTATGAATGCTAGAAAATTGTGGACTATACCTTGATACCGATGTATTTCCCATTTTTAAATAGTCGTTATCCGGGCCTAATAACTATGACATCGGAACTCAACACATCAATGCTGCAAAATTGGATGACGCCAACTCAAAATGCTGCACGCCTCTTAAACTTGCTCACGATCAAGTATCGCAATTAAATTTAGACCCAACTTACAGTATGATGCCGGGGCGGAATTAACTATTTAACGAATATAAAATGAAAATATCACTTATCGTCGCGATGGCGAGCAATCGGGTCATCGGGCTGGATAATCAAATGCCTTGGCATTTATCCGCCGACCTTAAAAAATTTAAAAAAATAACCATGGGCGCGCCCATTTTGATGGGCCGAAAAACGTATGAGTCGATCGGCAGGCCGTTGCCGGGGCGTACCAATATCATTATCAGCAGGAATCCTGCGTATCTGCCTTCGACAGGCTCAGGGCAAGAGCTGGTCTGCCGGGTGTTTAATGATATTGATCAGGCCTTGGCAAGTTGCTGTGACAGGGATGAGGTTTTTATTATCGGCGGCTCGGATTTTTATAAGTCGATGCTGCCTGTTGCCGATACGCTCTATCTAACGCAAATACACCAGGCGTTTTCCGGCGATACATTTTTTCCTGATATTGATCCCGAGCAGTGGATCGAGGTGGAGCGGGAAGATATTCTGGATGATCCTGATGCGGCATTCAGTTATAGTTTTTTGAAGCTGGAGAGACGAAAGTAAAGTGCTTGCAGATTTGCCTCCTTAGCTACATTCATGTAGTTCAAGCAGGGACAGATAACATCCCTTGAAGGGATGTTATCTGTAGAATCGCTCCGCCTGGAAACCCTTAATTGCCAACTTCCATAACAATGACATCGATGCCGTTTTCTCTTAATCGGGCTCGAATGGTGCTAACGCTGGTCATCTGGGTGTAAGGCCCGATTTTGACCCGATTCCAAACGACATTACCGACTTTTGCGCGTTCAACTTTGGATTCAATCCCCATTAACGCCAGCTTGGCTCTTAAGCTGTCGGCATCTTTAAATTCCCTGAATGAACCGGCCTGTAAAATGTAACTGGCGGTTTTTGCCTGTCCTACCCGTTCTTCCCTGGCGCGCGTGTTAATTTCGTAATCCGGCACGATGACTTCTTTTTCAGGCAGGATGGTATAAAAATCAAATTGCGGCAATACCGGCCCCGGTTCGGTTTTTTGCTCTTCTTGAGGGGCTTCTTCAGCAGGGCTCTGGACATGATTTTTTGCCTCTTCAGGCTTGGTCGGCATAGCCTGCTGAGGCGCTACCTGTCCCGATTCCTGTTGCGGCGTCGGTTTCGAGCCGGTGCTGCGCAAATAAACCAAAAAGACTACAAACGAAATAATCAATGCCGTAATCAGCATCCATCGCCACAGACCCAAACTTTCCGAGTGTCGTCTGTATGATGCGGAATGCTTATTTTGCGTTCTGTGTTTGTAGTCTTTAGCCATTACATTGCTTCAGGTGTGTTGATATTCAGCAAGTTTAAGCCGTTTGCCAATACCTGTTTTACCGCGCAGATTAGGTTGAGCCTTGCATTGCGAACTTTTGCATCGTCAACAAGAAATTGATGGGCATTGTAGTAAGTATGGAACTCGTTTGCCAATTCGCGCAGGTATTGAATCAGTTGGTGCGGCTCGTATTGTAATGCCGCGCGTTCCAGCATTTCAGGATAGCGCGCCAGCGTTCCCAGCAGGTTAGTTTCGTGCTCCTCGGTCAATAGCGTCAGGTTCGCCATACCCAGCAGCAAATCCCGTCCCCAGTTTTTCTCATCCAATTGACGCAATACGCTGCATACCCTGGCGTAGGCATACTGCACATAAAATACCGGGTTCTCGTTGGATTTGGAGGTCGCTAGTTTCAGGTCGAAATCCATATGTTGTTCCGATCTGCGCATCACGTAAAAGAAACGCGCCGCATCTTTGCCGACTTCGTTACGCAATTGCCGTAAGGTGACAAACTCGCCGGAGCGGGTCGACATTTGCACTTTTTCTTCGCCGCGATACAGCGAGGCAAATTGTACCAGCAGCACTTTTAACTTGGATTCATCGGCGCCTAAGGCTTGAATGGCGGCCCTGACTCTGGGAATGTAGCCGTGATGATCGGCGCCCCAAATGTTGATGATCCGGTCGAAACCGCGATCCAGCTTGTTCATGTGGTAGGCGATATCGGATGCAAAGTAGGTGGATTGGCCATTTTCGCGAACCACCACCCGGTCTTTTTCGTCGCCCAATTTGGCGCAGGCAAACCAAGTTGCGCCATCCTGTTCATAAAGATGACCGCCAGCACGTAAGCGTTCCAGCGCTTTTTCTACCGAACCGTCATCCATCAAGCGGCGCTCTGAAAACCATTCCTGGTAGTCGACGCCAAACTCGCTCAAGTCGAGTTCGATGTCTTCGAGAATGTTGCTCAAGCCTATTTGGAAAAAATCCTGATATAACGGGGCGCCCAGCAAGGTTTTAGCGCGGGCTATCAGTGCATCGATATGTTCTTCTTTATCGCCGCCGGCAGGTTCATCAAGAGGCATGTCTTCAAACACCAGCTCTACAGGCCTGCGATATTCATTATTAGCGCTTTTATGAATGTCATTCGCGATTTCGCGTACATATTCACCGCGATAACCATTGCAGGGAAAATGTACAACTTCGCCGCATTCTTCGAGGTATCTCAGCCAGATGCTGGTGGCGAGTATGTCCATCTGCCGACCGGCGTCATTGACATAATACTCACGATGCACATCAAAACCGACCGCCTGTAATAAATCGGCAACGGCTGAACCGTAGGCGGCTCCACGGCCATGGCCTACATGCAAAGGTCCGGTAGGGTTGGCGGAAACAAACTCGACCTGGACTTTTTTACCCGCACCGACATCACTCAAGCCGAATTCCAGGCCTTGGTCGTGAATTTGCTTGATGATTTGGTATTGGGCTGTTGGATCGATAAAGAAATTGATAAAGCCGGGGCCGGCCAGTTCTACTTTAACGACCGAGGCATCTTGAGGCAGTGCGGCAATCAGTTTTTCGGCCAGTTGGCGCGGGTTGGCGTTGGCCGGTTTTGCCAGCATTAATGCCAGATTAGAAGCAAAATCACCGTGTTGCGGGTCACGGGTGCGGTCAATAGTAATATTCGGGGTGATTTCCTGAGCAAGAACACCGTCTGATTTAAGTGTTTCAACGGCTTGCAGGATAAGTTCCTCTATCTTTTTTTTCATTGCTTCACTGCGTAGGTTAGATCAAGTAAATAGGCGAGCATTATCCGTTAAAATCATTAGATTATCCATTCAAACAACATCAATGCCAGCCATGTAGGCCGGAATAAGCCGGTTCGAGCGATAGCGAGAACTGGCGTTTTCGGCAAAACACTGTGGAACGGTCACGATTTGCTTTCGTTTCCTGCGGCGGTTAATCGGCTTGCCCGATAGGCGCGCATCAACGCGACAAACGCCAGGAAATCGTACAGTCCGTGAATAACTATCGGCAATAATAAATTCCTGTCGCCGCCATAATCCAGGGACAAACCTAAATAAATCCCCACTAAGGTTGCTAATACCGCATAAAGTGGGGTTACGGCATGAACCAAGCCAAAAATAATATTACTGCCAATCAAGCCGGTCGTCATTCCCCAGGAAGACTCCATCCAGGGCTGGATAACGCCGCGAAACAGCAATTCTTCGGACAGCCCGGCAATGGCCGCCAATACCAATAAATCAGTCCAGTGATAACGGTACAAACTAGGACCTAAAGTCTCAAACAACAAGTTTCTAATTTGTACTACCGACTCTGTCTGCATGTGCTCCAGGCTCAGAAACAGCAGGAATAAAGGCATTGTCCCTATTACGCCGTAAGCGATAGCCGATTCTGAAAAATACAAATAAGCGAAAGGGTTGATGTTTGCGATCCAGCCTAAAATCACTGCGACCCCAATCAGGGCCGCTTCAAAAGAACACGCTTTTTTAAAAAAGTCATTGGGGTTGAACGAAGGTTTATCCATTTGTATTACTTAAGCAGATAAGAAAAGGGCATTCTAATCAAAAATGGTTAAAATGGCTGTTTTGATTTATTCGCGATGACCACTATGTTGTGTTTTATTTATAAAAGCTTGAAAAAAGAACAATTGTATTTGTATGTCGACAAAAAAGACGATTTTTCTAAGGTGCCGGAAGCGCTTTTTAACAGCTTTGGCAAAATGGAATTTGTTATGGATCTGGAGCTGACGCCGGAACGTAAATTGGCCAAGGAAGAAGCCGAAAAAGTGATTGAGAGCTTGGTGGAAAAAGGTTTTTTTGTGCAGTTGCCGCCGATCAATGTGCCGGTGCCGTTAACAATCCAATAGTTTGTACAATCTGATTTTAGAATAGAACACGGCGCCTACTTTTGGCATCCGTGTTCCATTTTCACAACGGCTATGCTTTTAGGCTTTCGGCAAGGTAACGCCGACCTGTCCTTGGTACTTGCCGCCCCGGTCTTTGTAAGAGGTTTCGCAAACCTCGTCGCCGCCGAAAAACAGCATTTGCGCTACGCCTTCATTGGCATAAATCTTTGCGGGCAGTGTCGTGGTATTCGAAAACTCCAACGTCACATGACCTTCCCATTCAGGCTCTAACGGCGTTACATTGACAATGATGCCGCATCTTGCATAAGTTGATTTGCCCAAGCAAATCGTCAATACATCACGGGGAATGCGGAAGTATTCAACCGTCCTGGCCAAGGCGAATGAATTCGGCGGAATAATGCAAATATCGGATTTAACATCGACAAAGCTGCTGGAATCAAAGTCTTTAGGATCGACAATCGCGGAATTGATATTGGTAAAGATCTTGAATTCGTCCGAACACCGAACATCATAGCCGTAACTGGAGGTGCCGTAGGAAATAACCCGTCCATGTTCCGAATCCCTGACCTGACCGCTTTCAAACGGCTCGATCATGCCCTGTTGTTCCGCCATGCGACGTATCCACTTGTCCGACTTAATGCTCATGGAGTATTACTACCTGATTGATTTAAAAAGGCGGATTTTAACATAGAACGTAACTGCTCAGCAGTTAGAAAAATACGACTTGTATGGATGCAGGAGGTAGAGCGTTTACTGTTGGTGCTCTACCTCCTGCATCCATGCAAGTCGTCCCGAAGGGGGACAAAAGCCGCAATCCGTGCTCGTGTCGGGTATATTTATGGACAGTTACTTAGCGACGGTTTTATTCCAAAGTCCGTTGCTTGAAAAACACCCCCAGCCCCATTTCAGCCAGTTGAGCAATGCTACCGCCAACCATAGCGACCAAGCCAACATCAATAACCGGTACACTATCAGCGGTACCGAGATCAATGTCGCAACCGGCAAAGTTGTCGGGCTTCTATCCTGGTACCAGTTTAAATTGAATGCGGAGGACTGGTTGCCGATGATCTGCATATCGGGCGAGCCGAGTAACCCCTGTTCGACCGCTAAAAACAGCATAGCCAACGAAACCAGGGTTAATCCGCCGATGATAACTTGCAGCGCATTAAAATAGCGTAAGCCTGTAGCCGTCTGCGTATTGCGCCAACCTAACAACATTAACCACGCAATAACAATGCCTGCCGACGCAAGCGGAATCTGGCTAAGTCCGACCAATAACAAAAACCATTGCCGGTTATTTAATGGCGTCAGCCGGATTTTGCCCAAGCCTAGCGACAACATAAAAATAACCATCAGCACGCCCCAAAATAAAACCGCAGGCCCAAGCTTCGGTCCCATCGCAAATAATACCCAGCGATCCTGTCCCAAGCCGATATTCAGGTTGGCGTTGACGCTTGCCGCGCCTAAGTCAAGTTGCGGCGTAGTCATGATGCCGCTTATGCCGGTCGCCTCCCGCCAGCCGATTGCGATCTCCTGCTTGCCGGGATTAATCGGCAGGGTCAGCTTTCGGCCTTCCAGCCTGATCGGCTGGGATTGTCCATTAATAACAACAGTTTGTAATACGGCCTGTTCCGGCAGGATTAAACTGTGCTGCGATCCTTGCGAGCTTCTCAGGCTGATGCTTAATTCGGCTTCCCGGCTGCGTTGTCCCGGTTTAATGCTTAAGCGGCTGTCATCAATGGTTAGGGTTTGTCCTTCTACCGCTGCGGGACGGGTTATTTGCAGGGTGATTTTTTCTCCCGGCCACGGGCGCCATTCGGGCAGCCATTGCCCTTCGTCATTCAGATGGATCATCGCGATGCCGCTTGCTTCCATATGCCAAATCGGGCTGACATCGGCTTTCAATACTTCTATCCATTGGTCGGTTTGAGGCGCGACATAATCGATTCTTTCCGATTTTTCCAACGTAGATTCCCATTGCAGCTCGGTTTGCTGGGCGGGGATATTAACCTCGGCGTTAGCGTCTTTAACCCGAATGCCTGGGCTGGTAACCGATTCGCCCGGCAACAAGGGTACGGCCAATACTACCGCGGAACCTGCCGGTGAAACCCGGATAATCCGGGTGATAACCCGCCAATCCAGGCCCAGTTGCAAGGTGCGCTCAATCCTGACAAACGGCGGCAAGGCCGCAGGCTCCAGCTCGGACTGCCGCTGTTCGGTCCGGTTTATCCGGCTAAATTGCAGCTGATCGTCAATCTCGTTATTTTCCTGTAGGCCGATGACTTGCCAGCCGCTATTTTGAATGCTGGCCCAATTCGGTTTTAACGGTAAAGGCAGGGTGAATTTACTTAATAAGGGCGTCGCCCCGCTCAGCACAACCTGATGTTCGCCGACATCCAGATTAATCCATAAGCCATTGTTATCGCGATAAAGTCCCGGCGCTGTTTTGCCGTCAACCAGGATTTGGCTGGGAAACCATTGTTCATATTCGGCGGGTAACGGAATAGCCACGGCTTGTTGGGCATGAATCTGCAGGGCGATGGTCAGTTCATTATCGGTAATGCTTAGTTTCATCTGCTGGATTTGCGCACAACTTGGCAAACAGTCCGGCGGCTCCGGTTTTTCCAGCAGCTTGCTGCGCAGTTCGTCCAGTACGGCTTTGTTCGGAATGTCGGCATACGCCTTAGGTGACGGTATGGACAGCATCGGCAGCAGTAAAAACCACAGCAGCAAGGTTGTTGAAGGTCTAAAGATCTTAAACTTGAGTTTTTCCGCAACACCGAACATCAGCAAGGCCAGCGTCACGACCAGAATCACGCGGATGAAATTAAGCAGCAAGGTCAGCGTCGGCGTTAAATACCACAAGTGCAGCTGTTGCCCGGCATCAACCGAACCGTTCCATGACAGCTGCACCTTGTTCCATTGCCATTGCGGCAAGCCTGGGCCGGTCTGCACTTTGGCTTTAGGGTCGAATGCGTTGATCGTAACAGCCGGATTTGCCTCATCGCTGGACGAAACGGCATATTCGGGTAATTTTGATTTTCTAAATGCCTGTGCTTTCATCTCGCTGATCGCTTCAGAAGCGGGCGCCGGGGCATTCATTTTTGCCACCGTGCCAAGCATATCGCCATCTTGGAAAGTCGGTCTATTGATAACCTGCCAAGGTTTTTCCAACTGCGGATAAAGCCCGGTGCGCACCTGATTCACCATAAAAGGCAAGGACGTCATGATTAAGGCCAACCAGAAAGCATTGCGATACCAGCACATCAATTTTAAGAACCTGCTTTGCGGTAATACCTTAATCAAGGCGGTTGCGGCCAGGATATTCAGCCAAACGAACTGGGGCGAGCCCGGTTCATGCCAGATCAATACCAGCGTCACCAAGGCCAGGCCGCCCCAATAAGGATTCCATAGCCTTCCTGTCGCCAGCGCTGCAATTAAAACCAGGAACAAGTCCAGTAATGTCCAACGGGAAATCCAGCTGTCAGGCACATTGTCCACGCCGCTGGCCGCCAGCAAACGCCAGCCCGGTGGCAGGTTAAGTTCGGCGCTGACCGTGTGAAAGTCCTGTTCCCAACCCACCGCGCTGATCGAGCCCACGGCGCCGATGGCGCGGCTATCCGCATCCAGCATTATCGCGCCGGTCCTTACTTCCACGCCTTGCTTGCCGGATTTATCCAGGGTAATGAACTGGTTGTTGCCGTTTAAGGCGACTTTGCCCAATTGCGTTTGCGGCAAGGTATTGAGCCGCCAAGCGCTGGTCATCTTGCCGGTAATCGTATCATTGACGGTGTAGCCTTCGCCGTCGAAATCCAGCCATAGTTTCCTGCTTAGATTGAGTTGATTGGGTTCGGGCTCCGGGTCGCCCCGGCGTATGGTTTTAAAGCCCATAGATTGGCCTTGGTTGATTTTATAGGCCGGGAGGTTTTTCCAGTCCTCAGGCACATGGGTTAAATTGGGATCTATGGCGCTTAGTTGTTCTATTTCAACCACGCGCAGTTGGGGGCGGGCGTCGAATACCCAGGTTTCCGATTCCGGCCATTGGCTGGTTTGTTCTGCCGGGGGGAGCAGGAGCGTATTCAGTTCTTTACTGTTTCTTGCCAGTATGTCGATTTGCCAATGACCGGGACGCAGTTGAACTAATAGCTGGCCGTCAGGTTCCAGCCGGGCGGGCAATGGGCTTTGCAGGCTCAAGGGGATAAAGCCGTCCAGAATGGAATGAGGCAATTTTATTTCGCGTTGCTCGCCGGAAACTTCCAGCTCCAGCCGGGTTAAAACCTCAGCGGGCACTTCATCGGTGATTTTTCTGACTACCTGAATATCCAGGTTATTTTGGAGGTTTTCCGGTTTTTTTAGGCCTATCTCGCTTTCTTTTAGCCAAAGCTGTCCATCTTTAATAGTTGGTGTCGGTATCGTAATGCCATTGATGCGAAGATCAATCAGGCCGGTATCGTCTTGTATTTTTAAGTTATCAGGGATAGCGGTCCATAAGAATTCGCCCTTGATTTGCTGTTGCGAGCCCGCAGCCAGCTTAATCGAGGGCGTGCCGTCTTTATCCATGACCAATGCGGTCTTGTTGTTAGCCGTCACATTAAGCGGCCAGTGTGTTTTATCGCCCGGCAAGCTGATCCAGCTGTCTTGATACACCGTCCAGATGCTCGAAAAAACGCCTTTTTCGGCCGTTAAATACAGTTGCGTTTGGCTAGGCCAGCTACAGCGTTTTTGCTGATAACTGTTGTAGATAAATGGGCAGGCAGGTTCCGGGCTGTCCTGCAACACCCAGTCTATCCAGGGTTTGAGAGGTTCAGGCACCTGTTCCGGGGTTAACGGCTTTGCCTGAGTGACTGAGGTAAACAATACTGCGCTTAGAAACAACCGGACTATACGGCTCATGATGCACTCCTGATTAATAAACCGTGAAGATACGAAGTTTTTATTTTGGCTTTTTTTGGGGTTTTAAGTTGATGTTGTTTCAACCCAACATTTACCGCACCAATATGTTGGGTTGCGCAAAGATGCAGCCTATCTACGGCCCGATTACCTAATTGAAATATTCACCAAATCCTATCCACACCATAACGCAAAAACAACGCTTCATTACTGATAAACTTCATATCTTCCACCAAAGCTTGGCAAATCAACAAACGGTCGAATGGGTCACGATGCTCAAAAGGTAAGCTTACCACCGCTAAAATATGAACGGGCTTAACAGATAACAGCGTAATACTTTGCTGCTCTAATATATCAATCACCTGCTTAAGTGATTGCGACAACTTCAACTTATCAATACTTATTTTTATCGCCATTTCCCAAATACTTACAATGCTCAAATAAATATCTGCATTATCATCATTAATAATGTCCCTTGCTGTGATAGAAAGACGCTTATCATCTTCTAAAAACCAGATTAAAGAGTGAGTATCCAATAAATAACGCATCACATATACTCTTTAAAATCATCTAGCGGCGCGTCAAAATCATCCGCCATAAAAACCAGCACTCCTTTCATACAACCAATCTGCCGCTTTGAAGTTGGTTTTTTATTAACTCGCAGTTGTGAGACTATTTTTTCCAATTCTATTAACGACTCTTCCGGCAAATCGTCAATTTGACGAAATAAATTTAACTTATGTTCTGCAATATTCATCTTAATCTCTAAATTGGGCTGGTTAATCGTGGGTAGGATGTGCAAAAGTATCGTTCGCGATTGATGCGCTTCGTAACTCAGCACATCCTATTGCACTAGATTTGCAGTCGATGTACTGGCGAACAATCACAACACAAAATCAGCTGTACTGAGGGTGGTTACGCCGGTTAACAAAATGGAAAAATCGGCGGTGGCGTCGGTGTCATTATTGCCGAAGAGAATGTGATCAACCGTGTCAAAATACAGCGCGTTGGTTTTATTGAATATGACATTAGCAACATCACCAATACCCAGAGTTACAAAGGCATTATTAGCTGCGGTGCTGGTATTAGCATCAATCGCGGATAAGTCGATTTTATCTCCTTTGGCAAAATCGGTGATGACATCACGCAGGCTATCTATTGCCGAATCCAGGGCATTGCTAAACAAAAACCTGTCATTGCCACCATTCCCGGTGAGAACGTCTTTTCCGGTACCTCCGTATAATCTGTCAGCGCCGCCTTTGCCAGTCAAGGTATCATTACCCACTCCACCCAGCATCAATTCATTAGCTCGGCCTCCTGTAAGTATGTCATTGCCTTTGCCGCCATAATAAACTTGATAGTCCGAAAGCAAGGGGTCTGTTAGTGTATTATTACCCGCATCGAAATCACTGTTAGTACCACTCAGCTGTCCATCAACGATAAAATTATTTCCACTCGCCGCTTTTCCGCCTAATAAAACTGTTTGGTCTCCCTTTTCAGCTAAGATTTTTGTCCAACTGTCGGCATCGACGCTTTTTGTTATTTGACGATAATAATCCATTGAATGATTACTGTCATTTGCCAAAAAAGTAGGATAAACATTAGGCTCATCAAGTGTTTCGTTACCTGCAAAGCGGATAACTTCACCTGGCCTATTATGATTTTTAAGGACATCCCATGTTTGCGGCACGGGGTCTTCGGAAATTTCAATTTGAGTGATGCGACTATCATCAACAAAGTCATCACGGATTGCGTTATCTCTTGTAAAAGCTGGCGCGGCAAATGTGACAGATTGAAAATTAACGTCTTTATATTGATTAGCTGAATGAAGACTCATGTATTCAATTGCCATTGCACCACCTAAGCTATGCCCTGTTACATAGACTTTGTTAATGCCATGACTACTGTCTGTAATGTATTCATCAAAAGCGGTCAATAACGGTTGTAATAATGTGTAATAGTCGTTCATGTCACCGTTAGAGCCATCCAATATTGATCCCCACTCATCTTTGTCTGGGTGAATATCATCGTTAGGGTCGGCTGCGGTTTTCGATGGACTGTCATTTGTTCCTCGAAAGGAAATCACGATAGTATCACCTGAATACGCTACAAAGGCGGCGGCGTTGTGATTAGTGTAAAAACCGTTTTGCATTTTGTTGACAGCCCAGTGATCTTCTATCTCATTAATGCCATTGTGATTAATGATAGAGAAGGTGTCGTCACGGGTGAAAGAAGGGGAAGATAGGGTTAAGTCTAACGGTTTCCAACCTTCTGTTTTTACGACGCTGTTAAGCGCCGCTTTCGCATTGGCGTTGACATCGTTATAGATTGGATTTTCCCATGTTTGCCGAGCATAAGCAGCTTCAGAAAAATCTGCCATGACACGAATCACGCCTACGTTTTTAATGCCACCGCCTTGTGCAGTAAAGATGCTATCGGCTGAGACGATTTTAGCCGTAACTGCGGCGGTTGCTTGACTGCTCACGCTTTCCGCGTTACCTAATAAGTCGGTATAAGTTGCCGTTACCGCGAGGGCTTTGCCGACTTCGTTAGCGGTAACGGTGTAGCTGTTGCCGGTGCCAACGGATAGACCATTGGCTAGCCATGCGTAGCTGATAACACCTAAGCCATCCTCATCGGCTAGGGTGTTGCTCACCGTCAGCGTTTGTGCTCGTTCGGGGGTATTGTCGGAAAGGGTTACGGTGCCTATAGGTGCATGGTTAGTGGAGGTGAAAACATCGTTGGTGTCGATGTTGGCACCACTGACCACGCCTGAACTAAGCTGGGTGGCTACAGCGCTGCTGTCTATGGGGACGTACTTCTGAGAGGCATTATCCCAAACACTCCCCCAAGTGACCACCGAGCCATCGCTACACAGTGCGGCAAAGGCATGGTTTGTTGAATAGATTTGGCTGACATCGATAGCTCCGTTGAGCTGGTCGGCCACCGCACTGCTGTCGCCGCCATAAGTGTTAGCCCCCCAAGTGATTACCGAGCCATCGGTGCGTAGGGCGGCAAAGGCATAGTCTGTTGAATAGATTTGGCTGACATCGATAACGCCATTGAGCTGGTCGGTCACTGTACTGCTGTCGCCGCCATAAATGTTATACCCCCAAGTAACTACCGAGCCATCAGTGCGCAGTGCGGCAAAAGCATAGTCTGTTGAATAGATTTGACTGACATCGATAACGCCATTGAGCTGGTCGGTCACTGTACTGCTGTCGCCACCCCAGCCACTATTCCCCCAAGTGACTACCGAGCCATCGCTACGTAGAGCGGCAAAGGCCAAACTTGCTGAATAGATTTGCGTGACATTGATAGCGCCATTGAGCTGGTCGGCAACCGCAGAGCTATCGCCACCATCGCTACTACCCCCCCAAGTGACCACCGAACCATCGCTACGCAAGGCGGCAAAGGCATCGATTGTTGAATAGATTTGCGTAACATCGATAGCGCCATTGAGCTGTGCAGCAACCGCAGAGCTATCGCCACCAGTGCTACTACCCCACCCCCACGTAACCACCGAGCCATCACTACGCAGGGCGGCGAAGGCAGCATATGTTGAATAGATTTGACTGACATCGATAGCTCCGTTGAGCTGAGTAGCAACCGTACTGCTGTCAGCAGCACCCCAGCCACTATTCCCCCACGTTATTACTGAGCCATCGCTACGCAGGGCGGCGAAGGTAGCATATGTTGAATAGATTTGTGTGACATCGATAGCTCCGTTGAGCTGAGTAGCGACCATACTGCTGTTGCCACCCCAGTCGCTATTCCCCCAAGTAACCACCGAGCCATCGTTACGTAAGGCAGCAAAGGCAGCGGTTGTCGAATAGATTTGGCTGACATCAATACTGCCGTTGAGCTGAACAGCAACCTTACTGCTGTCGCCACCCGCGTCATGACTACTCTCCCAAGTAACCACCGAGCCATCGCTACGCAAGGCGGCAAAGGCAGCGCTTGTCGAATAGATTTGGCTGACATCAATACTACCGTTGAGCTGGGCGGCCACTGTACTGCTGTCGCCACCCCAGCCGCTATTCCCCCACGTAACCACCGAGCCATCGGCTTTAATTACGGCGAAAGCACTAATGTTACGCCACTCACCTAGCGTGTGATCAGAGAATAATTTGGTATTGTTTGTTATCGTTACGGTATAGTTTGTAGCCATGATAAGTCTCCAAGCAACTAAATGAATTAAAACAAAAAAGCCAGAGCGGATTGCCTATCGAGGTAGAAATTCCACAATTTCTCCCCAATCCTCCAAACATTTATCCAGTTTTTTTGTTAACTCGTCAGTCCAATCTTTGCCATCCTTCGGATACCCTAAAAGGATTCTATTCGAATAAATACGCTCAACTTCAATCTCTGTACTTTGCAATAACAATTCAGTACCTGAAAAAACCGATTCACTCTGGGTACTGTCAGAATAAATACGATCAAGCGTAACATCAATGCTTTGCAATGGTTCAGCGCCTGAAAAAGCCGACTCACCTCGTTGTTTCGTCACCGTATATCTGTCCCACTCCTGTAATACATCAGCCAAAATTCCTAAAAAAGCAAGTGGGTCGTCAAGGCCTATTCTTAAATAAGTCTGATTTTTATATTCATCTTTTGCTTTGTCGATGTGTTTTTTGCACTCTTCTCTATACTCATCATTTTGAATGATAGCGTGAATTGCAGTCGATGCAGTTGCCCAGAGTACTTTCTTAAACCAAGATTCAGAACGGAACTTGCCTCTTATTATCCTTATCCGTTTGGGAATGTGAGTGACTTTATCTTGAATGTTTTTAAACATGGTTTCCGAGACAAAATTGCAAAAAATGAGTTTTGCTTCGTCATCAATGCGTTCTAATTTCTTTTGTTTTTCATTAAAATCGTCCCATTCGAGCTTATCAAATCCCCAATAGATTTCACGAAAAAATGTCAACGCTTGTAATATAATCAGTCCGCTACATACACCGTGATCAAGGTTTCTTTTACCATGATCAGCACCAACCCACATATTATTTCTGTACACTTTCTCCACAACATGCAAAATATCCTGCATTTTTTCATTGCCGTAGACTTGGTAGTACTTTTTCCAAATAGAGATGGCTTCACGGTTCAAACCGTAGGCTTCCATTAATTGATAAGCAGGATCGTTGAACGCCTCATTCTGTGTTTCGAGTTTTCTCCGAATATTCTCACAACTTCCAATGTCGCAAAGATGATCACCAAGGGATGATAGGGATTCTGCGTTTTTAAAATTAGGCACCACAACCCCTAGAGTTTTTGCAATATTCTTTGCTACCCTAAAGTCAACCTCAAAAATCTTCCAAAACCAATGATTAAAATAATCGTGTATTATTTTTGAACCATTAATAATTCGAGCGTTTTCCACTTCAGAACTGGCTGAAGAAAGAGTGCCCTCTAAAATATAACCTATATCGTGAAGCAAACTTGCAATATGCCATACGTCTGCAAACTCATTAACAAAATCAATTGACCTTTCGAACTCAACAGTATCTATTGTGCAGAATTTTTCATAATTCCTATAAAACTCAAGATGTTCTGGAGACGGATTCAGATCGATGTTTGAGTTCTCAAAATAATTCCGAAATGCCTGCTGTAATTTGTCGGAATATTCAAAAATATACCATCCCAATATGTAGTTATAAAGCGTATGGACAGCGTGATCCCGTTGCTTGTTATAATCAATATCAGCGATGATTTCTCTTTTGGTTACCGTGTCTCGAAAATAAGCAAGGTCTTCATTGTCTGATATGTATAGGGCATATTCCGCAAAAGCATTTGCTTTTTTAATACGCATCTCATCCAATACTGCATTAAAAAAATCAGACAAATCCTTTTGGATTTCTACATTATAATCGTCAACTGTACCAACAGTTTTAGGTTCAAACCGCCAGTCATTTTTTGTAAAACCCTCCCTGTCTTTTTTATAATCCTTTTGACAATTATATTTCTTGTGATCCTCATCGGTATCATGTAGTTTTTCTAACCTTTTCGGATTGTGATACCAAAAAAACCATGTCTTTGGATTTTTCACATATTCAAAAAGAACCGCTTTAACGTTGTTTTCTTTGTTCATATAAGCCTCGATGACGATGTATCAAAATCTACAAAACACGATTCTTATCAGTCCAGTAAAAGGATAAGAGCCTCAGTGAGCTTCGCTGCTCACTCGCCCCTGATAATGGGTGTATGGAAGCGAATTGTCAACCTCGAAGATGGGGGGCACGGTTGGGCAGAGCGGTAGTCCCTGCAAATCAATGCAGGTGGTAGTTTATAGTGATTTTTGACATAGTGTAGCGCCAAACTTTTCAACACTTATGGACATGCCCTCACCGTCTACCCCACTTAATATTGAAGCAAAGCTATTTTGCCCCAGACGCGACTGTCCTTGTTACCAATCTTTGGATAACCACATCACCAAAGACGGTGTCTACACAACCAAGAATGATGGCGTGGTGCGGCAGATGTTTAAGTGCGGGAAAGGCAAGCACCGCTTTTCTGAAACGGGTTTCTGTGATTTATTTGGCAAGCATGGGGGCTTTCAAGAGATTTCAAGAGATTTCAAGAGATTTCAAGAGAGTGCTGATGCAGCACAATGTTTATAACTTGTTTTTTATTACCATGAAGATAATGAAGGGAAGAGAAATTGAGTGTTTTATGAACAGTCTCAATATCGCATACGAACTCAATACAGTCATATCTTCATGGTAAAAATAAATGACATTTTTTGGAATCAGCGCCCTTTCAAGATATTGTTAAGTTGTTAAAAATGCGCATAGAACTGCCCTAAAACTGTAGAGCGGATTTTCCGTTAGCGTGCGACTGGAAGTCGTTTTACTGATCAGTTCGATTTGTCGTAGCTAAAATGGGGGCAATTATCAGGTCATGAGTTATAAACCTTTAGTCTATAAGTCATTATCGATTGATTTTCAGCGGATATTAGCGAGCTCCGCTACCAATTGCCGGGCATCCTGTATGCATTGCTCGAGCAAATGCTCGGGAACTTGCGGGCTTTGGCTCAGCGCCATCACCCTGACTATCGCCGTCACTTGTTCTGCGGTCAAAAGCTGCTGCGGCAAGATGTCGGTGTATAGCCAAACGCTGGTCGTTTCCGGCGCGGGCGTGTGCGTTTGTCCGGCCAATACCGCCGTGGCGCACAACATGCTGGACGTGAGTAGGTCTAGCACCCCAGCGCTACAGTGCTGTTGCATTAAAATTTCCGCCGCCTGTAATTTATCCGTAGCGACTTTGATTAAAGGATTTACTGCCACCGCCGTTTCAACAACCGGCAGCAACTCGCGTTCGAAGGCAGGCGATAGGCCTAAACGCTGCAAACTGCGTAAGGTTTGCTCGGCAATGACCGCCACCGGCACATCGGCTTGCGATAAGGTTTCCGCAAGCTGCTCATCCGCTTCGGTACACTGCGCCAATATCACCAGCAAGCCGCCGTTAGCCCCCATGATTCGTTGAATTCGCGACGTAAAGGCGGTTTGCAATTGCACAATCAGTGCGCTAATCCGGCTGTTGTCTTCCGCTGTAATCGGGATTTGTTTGACCGTACCCGGCGTGCTTGGTTCGTCGGTGACAAGCTGAACCGCTTCGTCCAGCACGTCCGTTGCCTCTTCCTTAGCAGCGCTGGAAGGTTCGGCCAAATCATCAACCAGGGTTTCCAGCATTTTTTTGGAAATACCGACCACGTCTTCTGCGGCTTCCGGGTTTACCACATTATCGAACAAGTCGCGTTTGCCTTTCACTAAACCGGCTACGCGCTGTTCGTAGGAATCTTCAGCCAACAACAAGAATATCTGTACTTTGTGTTTTTGCCCCAGCCGATGAATCCTGGCGATACGCTGATCCAACACCGCCGGATTCCAGGGCATGTCCATATTGATTAACACCGTCGCCGTTTGCAGGTTTAAACCCACGCCGCCCGCATCGGTAGAAATGAACACCTGTACGCTGTCATCGCCCGCAAATTTGTCCATTAATTCGCTACGTTTATGGGTCGGCACGCCGCCGTGTAAATGCACGCAACCCAAGCCCATGCCGTTAACGACTGTTGCAATCATTTCAGTCATGGCTTTCCATTGCGAAAATACCACCACTTTGCAGTTGCTCATCAAACACAAGTCATCCAGCAATCTGGTCAATTCATCGAGTTTCGGCGAACCGAAAGTTTCCTTGTCCACCAGACCCGCCGCATTACAGGCCATGCGCGCCTGTTGCAAGGCGGCCATCATGCGATTTTGTTCGCTGGGCGTCAGCGGTCTGCGTTTGGCGATGGTTGCCAAGGTTGAAGCAGCCGACAGGCCTGAATCGTGCAGTTCCCGCTGCTTTTGCGTCATCGCAATATCCAGGGTTACTTCGGTGCGGTCGGGCAACTGGTCTTTAACCAGACTGCGATTGCGCCGCAACATGACCGAACTGATTCTGCGCCTAAGCTCCGACAAATTACGATAGCCGATCACTTTGCCGCGTTCATCGGTCACATGAAAATCCAGCAAGCAGCGCCATAATGGCCCCAACACTCGGGCATCGACCACTTGCAACAAGCTATACAAGTCTTCAAGGCGATTTTCCAACGGCGTGCCGCTTAATACAAACACGTAACGGGAAGGAATCAGCTTAATCGTCGAGGCGATTTTGGTGCGCCAGTTTTTGATGCGTTGCGCTTCATCCAAAATCAGTAAATCCGGTTTCAAGGTTTCACTGATCACGCTTAAGTCGCGCAGCACCAGCTCATAATTGACGATAAAAAACAGCGCATCGGCACGGTAATGGACGCCGCGATTTTCAGCAACGCCCTGCACGACTTGCACGCTACGACCGGTAAACTTGGCAATTTCCCTGGCCCACTGCTGTTTTAACGAAGCCGGACAGACCACCAGGATTTTTTGCACCCCGGCATGATCGGCCAACCAAGCGCCTGCTGCAATCGCCTGCAAGGTTTTACCCAAACCCATATCGTCAGCCAGCAAAGCGCGGCCTCGAGACGCCAAAAAGGCCACGCCTTCGACCTGGTAGGGGAACAATTTGGCTTTTACGCCGGGCAACACGCCGTGCGATTGCATAATGTCGCGGCTAATCTGCTGGGCGCGCAGTTTATGCGTGGCGTCTTCGGCGCATTGCCGCGCATATTGCTGGGCATCTTCGCCCAATTGAATATCGTCGCGTCCGGCCACCCGCTCCGTCAAACGGAAAAAATCATCGGGCAGCCGTGCTTTAAACAAGCCTTGGGCATCGAAAAATTCGGCCAGCAAAACGGCCAAATCGGCGGCCAATTCCGGTGTTTTATATAGACGAAGTTGCGGGTTGGTAGCCGATTCCCAGGCCAAATAAACAAACGATAACGGCGAGCCCTTAGCCTTTAATTCCTTGTATTCGGGACGTTTCTTGGCGTAATGCAAAACGGCTTCGATATGTTTGCAAGTGCCCAGCCGATTAGTCGCCAAATCGGGACAGGTACAGTAATTCATCCGCGCATCCAACGAACGGATATGCACTTGATAGGAACGTTGCCAATGAGTGGTTGACACCAGCGAAGTGGCTTGCCAGATACCGAAGCCCAGATTGCCGCTGATTAGACTGACTTTAACTTCATTACGGCCTTTTTTGATCCGCTCGGCAATGGCCTCTTCCATAGCGCTGCCGATTTGACCGTCGGTATCTTCGTTACTCGCCTGTTCGGCATAGCTATACAAAGCGGCAATCGCATGTTTACATACCGGCTGCTGATCGGCGCAATCGCATTGCACCACTAATTGATCGTCTGCGCCGCGCGACAATTCTACCCAGTAAGGCTGATCGGGCTTGGAACCCTCCACCTGGGCCAACAGCACATTCTCTTGCGCATCCAGCGCAAAAACACGATTCTCAATAAAATAAGAGAGACCTTTTTTAATGGTGTTTTCGGGTGCCAGCGTACTGAGACGTTCGGTATCGAAAAGAAAAAAATCATAACTCATGCTTATCTCGCACATTGGAATAAAGGTTTTTATTTTACACCCAATAGGCTTGTTCAATGATTTTCAACGCAATCCTTGTGTGCAATAAAATCTTCTGTATAAGCATCGCAACTATTCAGCCCATAGAGAGATGGAATACGGATGGCACGGATTTACAGCGTTTTCAATTAAATTAGTTGCTAACAATTAAAAAGCCATGTCGTTATCATGGTCGCTGGAGTGCAGGCTTCGCCTGCGCTAGCAAGCACCAAAAGTAGGCGCTTTAGGCGAAGCTCGCACTCCTTCCCCTCATAGTTTCAATAAGCATCGCAGCTCTTTTAGTAATTAACTGGATTTGAAAATGCTGTAATAGCGAACAACCTTGGCCGTAAGGCAACTCGCAATAAATAAAATACATAATAAATCAACTAAATCCCGCTCAATCGGGGAGTAATGGCTGGCAAAATGCAATGAACCGTTATCCGATAATTCTTGTTTGATTGCTGTACTAAAGTGCCAATAGTTCCGGTCGGAACGGGTGCGAGGACGACGTATGACTGGTCGGAAACCACATGATTGATGGTAGAATCGAACTTTTAAATTTAAAGCCTTAAAAACGAGGAAGCATCATGATTAGCAAATACTTCAACCCGTATACGGATTTTGGCTTTAAAAAACTGTTTGGCGAAGAAGCCAGCAAAGACCTGTTAATTGATTTTTTAAATCAACTGTTGCCGCCGCAACATCAAATCGCCCAATTGAGCTTTAAAAATCCAGAGAATATGTCGGACACCCTCGACGAACGTAAATCTATCTTCGATATTTATTGCCAAAGCAATACGGGGGAGCGTTTTATTGTTGAAATGCAAAAAGCGAAAATGCAGTTTTTCAAAGACCGTTCGTTGTTTTATTCGACTTTTCCAATTCGTGACCAAGGCAAAAAAGGGTTGTGGGATTTTTATTTACTGCCGGTTTATTTCATTGCGATTTTGGATTTTAAATACGACGAAAAGGAAGATGAGCGTAAATTTCGCCGCGATGTGTGTTTAAAAGACCAGGACGGCGATGTGTTTTATAACAAATTGCATTTCAAGTTTTTGCAAATGCCGTTGTTTAACAAACAGGAACATGAACTGGAAACTCATTTTGACAAGTGGGTTTATTTTCTGAAACATTTGGAAGACTTTGACCATATTCCAGCGATTTTAAACGAGCCGATTTTTCAAAAAGGCTTTGACATTGCCGAAGTGTCCCACTTGAGTAGCGATCAATACGATGCGTATTTGAAAAGTATTTTGTCATATAACGAAGCAAAAGCAGTGACAGATACTGCGTTTTATGACGGTAAAACGGAAGGCGAAACAACAAAAGCAATGGAAGTTACAAGGCGAATGTTAGCCGCTGGTTTTGAAATTGACATCATTTCCACAATGACTGGTTTAACAGTTGAAGCAATCGAGGAATTAAAATGATTGCGCTGGCCCGTCCGCACTCAATGCTGTTGACTTAAGCCGTGCAAAGCCCTCCAGCAGTCATAATCTTATTCATGCCGCTTCGGGAATTTCAATAATTGTCATTATAGTGTTTTCTTCAAAAGGAATAGGTGTCGACAACATATCCTGAGCATGAACACCTGGTAAATCAATAAGCCAACCTATCCACCATCCATCTACTTGTTTAAGCATCGCACGATATTTCATTATTTATCTCACAAAAGGTAATCCTAAATCTTTACAAATTTTTCGCGCCAACTCATCGACAATTTCTCAATGTCTCGGCACTTGTGTTTTGAGGCCACGGCATACGGTTGGCTTAGCCATTAAACGGTTCGTTTAGAATTTTATGGCTAAATCATCCTATTGAAAAATATAGTGTTACGCCAAGACCTTCCAGGTTTTAAAAACCTGGAAGGTCTAAATACGGTCGGGGTATGAATAGTTACGATAAATCAAACCTATTTTTGCTGGTTTTTGGCTTTGTTTAAAGCCAGTTTTGCTTGGTCCCATAAAGCATCCAGGTCGGCCAATTCGCAGTCTTTTAAATTCAGTCCTGACGCTTCAACCTGTTGCTCTATATATTGAAAGCGTCTGGAAAATTTTTTAGTGCTTTCTTTGAGCGCGACCTCGGCATTGACGTTTAAATGACGGGCCAAATTAACCGCAACCAGTAATAAGTCGCCGATCTCTTCCTGAATATGCGCCTGATCCCCGGATTGCCAGGCCTCCCTAACCTCATCCAGTTCTTCCAGTACTTTATCGAAAACCGGCGACACATCAGGCCAGTCAAAGCCGTGATTGGCGGCACGATCTTGTATCTTTTCACACTCAATCAACGCAGGAAGGTTGCGAGCCACACCCGATAACACGCTATCTTGTTCCGCTGTTTTGTTTTTTTCTTGTCGCTCGATGGCTTTTGCCTGCTCCCAAGCTTGATGACGCTCTTCATCGGTGTTGAAAACAGCATCGGAAAAAACATGCGGATGGCGGCGGATCAGTTTATCGCAAATGCCTTCCGAGACTTGTTCAAAGTTGAACAACCCTTGTTCCTCAGCAATCTGGGAATGGAATACCACTTGTAACAGCAGGTCGCCTAACTCTGAGCGCAAATCATCAAGGTCATTGCGTTCAATCGCGTCAACGACTTCGTAGGCTTCTTCAATCAGGTAAGGAATTAAGCTGGTGAAATCCTGCTTAACATCCCACGCACAGCCCTGTTCCGGGTGGCGTAGACGCGACATGATGTCTAATAAATTTTGGGTGTTTTTTAGCATGAATAGCTTGTTGGTATGTAGTAATCAGTTTTAATAATAGAACACGGATGCCAAAAGTAGGCGCCTCTAGGCGACGCTGATTAGACGGATTTAAGCGGATTTTATAAAATCGCCTTAAAATTTTATCTGTGATAATCAGTCAAATCCGTGTCATCTGTGTTCTATTTTTCTATCATGCTTTTTTAAAACGAAGACCCGAAATTCTCGCGGTATCGTTGTTTGAAAGCATCCATATCGAATGCATGATTCTGGGTGCCGTTATTTTCGATTTTAATGGCACCCATTAATGAGGCAACCCTGCCGGTAATTTCCCAACCTAATTCATTCATCAAGCCGTATAAAAGACCGGCACGATAAGCATCGCCGCAACCCGTTGGGTCAAGCACCGCTTTAGGCTTTGCCGCAGGAATGGTGATGCACTCGCCACGGGTGTAAATTTGAGAACCCTGGGCGCCCAAGGTAATGATCAGCGCATCAACCCGCTGGGCCATTTGTTCCAGCGACAAACCGGTGCGTTCCTGCATTAACTCGGATTCATAGTCATTCAAGGTCACCCAAGTCGCCTGATCCAACAGCTTAAGCAGTTCTTCGCCATTGAACATCGGCATGCCCTGGCCCGGATCGAAAATAAACGGTATATCCAGCTCTGCGAACTGCTCGGCATGTAATTGCATACCTTCCTTACCATCGGGCGATACGATGCCTATGCTGATTTTTCTGTCGGTCGGCACTGAATTTAAATGCGAAAAACTCATCGCGCCGGGATGGAATGCGGTGATTTGGTTAGCTTCTTCATCGGTGGTGATATAGGCTTGACCGGTATAACTGTTATCCAGGATCTGGATAAATTCGCTGGACAATTGGTTTTGAGCCATCCACTGGGCATACGGTTCAAAATCATGGCCGACGGTAGCCATAGTCAACGGCTCTTCGCCCAGCAATTTCAGGTTATAGGCGATGTTGCCCGCACAACCGCCGTATTCGCGCCGCATCACCGGCACCAGGAATGATACATTCAGGATATGGATTTTTTCCGGCAAAATGTGATGTTTAAATTTATCATGAAAAACCATGATCGTATCGTAAGCCATAGACCCACATATTAATGCACTCATTATATTCCTCTTTATCGACAGGGATGGTGTGTATGCCGCAGCCTGTCGGGAACAGGCGCGGCGATTGCCAGAGATGGTGTTATGCCGCAAGACTGCACGGAGCTACGCGGCTAAAGTAAAATGACGGCCCAGGTTACCGCTGCCCAAGCTAATGACATCATAACAGCTGCGGAGCCGATGTCTTTGGCGCGGCCTGATAATTCGTGATGCTCAAAACCCACTCTATCGACTACAGCCTCTACCGCTGAATTTAATAACTCAACCAGCATGACTAAAACGATACTGCCGATCAACAACAGTTTTTCAATATTGGATTGTCCCAGCCAGATTGCCAGGGGGGTTGTCACCAGAAACAGGATTACTTCCTGTCTGAATGCTTCTTCATGCGTCCAGGTTGCTTTAAAACCGGCGACAGAGAAAAAACACGCGTTAATCAGTCGTTTAACGCCTTTTGCATTTGGATTTGCCATTATTTAAGGTTTAGTTCAAGGTTCAAGGGGGAAAGTTTCAAGGTTCAAGGTTCAAGGGGAAAGTTTTTTTAACATTTCCCCTTGAACCTTGTACCTAAGTTATTGCTCAATCATTTGCCGATAGGCATCCGCATCCATTAATGTATCAAGTTCTGACAGGTCATTCGCCTTGATACAAAACAGCCACGTTCCATAAGCGTTATCATTGACTTGCTCGGGGTCATCTACTACCTCGTCATTGATGGCAACGACTTCCCCGGTAACCGGGCTGAACAAATCGGATGCCGTTTTAACCGATTCGACTACGGCGCATTGTTGTTGCGCTACGACTTTACTGCCTAGCTCCGGCAGCTCGATAAAAACCAAATCGCCCAATTCTTCCTGCGCAAAATCGGTTATGCCGACACGAACGATGTTGTCATCTTCCACCTGCGCCCATTCGTGGGTTTTTGCGTACTTTAAGTTATCCGGTAGGTCGCTCATGATAATCTCTCGATATAGTTAGTAATTTTTGCTTTTAAGGATAACCTGCAAATTTTTAAAAACAACAAAAAAATGCATTTAAGAATGGAAATTTCATACACGGGTAGTCGATAAATCGATCAGGTAAAATGGGATTGTCCCCGTTACTGTTAATTTAATGATGGCGACTTAGTCGGTGTTGACTGTAAATAAGGCTCCAAAAAGCCTGTTATTTATCAAAACCATTTGTTTTGTAAGGTGTTTGTTGTGATGGTAACCGGGTCTAAGCTTGCAATCTACGACATTATCCTTTAACTTAGGAACACATCCGTAAAGGCTAGGGGTGCTTTTTTGTTTCCATGTGTTACATGGAAAGGAGAGGCTGAGAAAAACCCTTTGAACCTGACCCCGGTTAATACCGGCGTAGGAAAGCCCAGACTTCCCTGCGCCTTATTGTTTTGTTGTTGGAGAAAAACATGAGCGCTGTCCTTAAAGAAGTTATGTCTACTGAGTCCAGTAACGTAAAGATCGATTCCTACCCCGCATCGGAAAAAATATATGTTCAAGGCAGCCGTCCCGACATACAAGTTCCGATGCGTAAAATTACCTTATCCGATACCCCGCTGCATTTCGGCTCGGAACAAGGCGCAGAAAAAAACCCGCCGCTTTATGTTTACGATACTTCGGGCGTTTATACCGATCCCAATGTCGACGTCGATTTGAAAAAAGGCCTGGGCGCGATTCGTTCAGCCTGGATAGCGGAAAGAAACGACACCGAGGAATTGCCCGGTCCCAGTTCGGAATTCGGCCGTCAGCGTCTTGAAGATCCTGCAACAGCTGAGCTGCGTTTTGAGCATATCCGCAAGCCGCGCCGGGCCAAAGCCGGAAAAAACGTGTCGCAGATGCACTATGCAAGACAGGGCATCATCACGCCGGAGATGGAATTCATCGCGATTCGCGAAAACCAGAAGATGGAAGAAATGCGCCATTTGTGGAAAGACCAGCATCCCGGCGATTCGTTCGGCGCGTCCATTCCCGACGTGATTACCCCTGAATTTGTCCGTGACGAAGTCGCACGAGGCCGGGCGATTATTCCATGCAACATCAATCATCCCGAACTGGAGCCGATGATCATCGGCCGCAATTTCCTGGTTAAAATCAACGGTAATCTGGGTAACTCGGCGGTGACCTCGTCTATCGAGGAAGAAGTCGAAAAAATGCTTTGGGGCATCCGTTGGGGCGGTGACACCATCATGGATCTGTCCACCGGTAAAAACATCCACGAAACCCGCGAGTGGATTTTACGCAATTCGCCGGTTCCTATCGGCACCGTGCCTATTTATCAGGCGCTGGAAAAAGTCAACGGCAAAGCCGAAGACCTGACCTGGGAAATCTTCCGCGACACCTTGATCGAGCAAGCCGAGCAAGGCGTGGATTACTTCACCATTCATGCCGGGGTGCGCTTGCATCATGTGCCGCTGACCGCAAAACGCATGACCGGCATCGTATCGCGCGGCGGCTCGATCATGGCGAAATGGTGTTTGGCCCATCATACAGAAAGCTTTTTGTACACGCACTTTGAAGAAATCTGCGAAATCATGAAAGCCTACGATGTCGCTTTTTCATTAGGTGACGGACTGCGTCCGGGTTCAATCTATGACGCCAATGATGCGGCGCAATTCGGCGAACTGGAAACATTAGGCGAGCTGACTAAAATCGCCTGGAAGCACGATGTGCAAACCATGATCGAAGGGCCGGGCCATGTACCCTTGCACATGATCAAAGTCAATATGGATAAGCAATTGGAAGAGTGCGGCGAAGCGCCGTTCTATACCTTAGGCCCGCTGACCACCGACATTGCACCCGGTTATGATCATATCACCTCGGCGATAGGTGCGGCCAATATCGGCTGGTACGGTTGCGCGATGCTTTGTTACGTTACCCAAAAAGAACATTTGGGCTTGCCGAACAAGCAAGATGTCCGCGAAGGCATAGTGACTTACAAAATCGCCGCTCATGCAGCTGATTTAGCTAAAGGCCATCCCGGCGCTCAAGCGCGTGATAACGCGATGTCCAAAGCGCGTTTTGAATTCCGCTGGGAAGACCAGTTCAATATCGGCCTTGATCCGGAAAAAGCCCGTGAATTCCACGATGAAACCCTGCCTAAAGAGTCCGCCAAAATCGCACATTTTTGCTCAATGTGCGGTCCGCATTTTTGCTCAATGAAAATCAGCCAGGATGTGCGCGATTATGCAAAAGCCAAAGGCATAGCTGAGGAAGAAGCTTTGAAGCTGGGCATGGATGAAAAATCCAAGCAGTTTATTGAAGAAGGCGCGGATATTTATCATAAAGTATAAGAGCCGCAATTTGTCCACGAAAAGCACGAAAGACGCCAAAATAAATCAATGCGTTGCGTTGATTTAGCTATTTACTCTTTGGGTGCTGGCTTACAGCCCTTCGTTAAACTCAAGAGGGCCTCGGTGTCCCTTTGAAAATTTTCGTGCTTTTCGTGCTTTTCGTGTTTTTCGTGGACGAAACGAATCTGAAACAAGGCAAAAACTATGGGCGCTTATCAACACATTTTATTAGCCGTGGATTATTCCGGGCATGGCGACACGGTTATACGCAGAGCAAAGGACTTGGCCGAAAAATATCAGGCTAAACTGAGCATTGTTCATGTACTGGATAACATTCCGATGCCTGATACAGGTTATGGAACAGTGATCCCGCTGGATAAAGACTCGGGTTATGAGCTGCTCGAAGCGGAGAAAGCCAAGTTAATGCAGCTTGGCGATCAATTGGGCGTGCCCAAAGCCAACCGTTGGATGGTCTGGGGTACACCTAAACAGGAAATCATCCAACTTGCCGAGCAGGAGCAGGTTGATTTAATCGTCGTCGGCTCTCACGGTCGGCATGGCTTGGCGTTATTGTTAGGCTCAACAGCGAATAGTGTCCTGCATTATGCAAAATGCGATGTGATGGCGATTCGATTGCTGGATGATTAATGATAAAAGCCCATCAGTTGTAAGCTGACTTTACGTTCCGTTTTCCAGGTTGTCGTCGTAATGCGTGAACGCGGAACGTGTGTTGTAAGGCGGATCGATATAAATGCACTTCACCTTACCGGCATACAGCGGCAACAACGCTTTCAAGGCTTGCAGATTATCGCCTTGTATCAGCATGTTTTCCGTGTTGGTATCGCCCACGCTAAGTTCCGGCACAGCCTCCAGCAAGCGATAAGGAACTTTCTGCACGGTGCGCACAGCATCCGATTTGTTTAACCAATCGAGTAAGGGCATGGCTTAGATTTAGTCCTTTAGTTTTGATTTAGTTGTACTGGCAAATACTGTTTAAAAGCCAAGAGCGGCGTGATTTCTTTGGAAAACGAACATAAGCCTTCTACAAAATCTGTTTCTCCGGTTTCGCTTTTCAGCACCAGCCGCAACATGCCGTCGGGCTTGGGTGAGCCAAGTAATTTTTGTTTGACGATAGCAAAACCGAATTTGTGCATTGCCAACAAAATAGCACTTTCAAAAGTAACCACGGCATTTTGCAGCACTGAAAAGACGGTGGGCAATTGGTCTTGATGTTCCAGTAAAGCCTTTAACGCTCTTTTATCGCCAGTTATCAGCAAGGGATTTTCGGTTTCAACGGCGGCGGCAAATAAGAATTTTTCGCCACCATCTATGCCGTCAATGTCTTCAAGTTGGGCTAATAACGCGGTATCGTTAACGGCTGGTAAGGTTTGTGTTGTTTCGAGAAAAGCCGTAAGCCTCGCCAGGGTTTCTTCATTACCGCATTTACTCAGGGCTTTGACAGGATTTTTAGGCAACAATTGGTATTTTGCCGTGTCGGTGATAAAAACTTCCGTCCATTCCTGACCTAGACTATCCGGTAGAACCTCTAACAAGTCACATTGCGCCAACTTGAGTATGATGTCGTTATCGGCAAGAACGATCAATCAACTTTCTCTTGTAGGTGGGTTTGTAGCAAGGTGTAGTCATCTTCGTTCAGGTCGTCTAACTCTAGCGATTGCAATAAGGCGGCGCGTAGAATTTCTTGATCAGTTGGCGCATTTTTGGCAATTTTCTTAATCGCGGTATTAGCTGCACCCCAATGATTTTTTGAGTAAGCATAATTTAAGACGATGTGTAACGGATCGATTTGATTTTTCTCACCGTAATGTATGGCTGAGGTTGCTAATTCATCGCCATTAAGGTTTCGTCCCGTTGGAACAATTTTACATTCGGGATCGCCGGTTAATAGCTCCAGTGCAAAACGGTTAGCTGCACGCTCATCTTCATCATCGGCTTCTGCATCAATTTTCTGATCGACGATGGAATGTTCGGCGGTAACATGCCCTAGAGTAATATGTCCTAGCTCATGCGCCAAATCGAACAATGCGTAGCCATGCGGGTGATTTTGAGTCAATACAATGACCGGACGACCGTTTTGCTCAAACGCCAAGCCTTCCATTTTTTTAGCTTTTTTTGGCAAATGATGGAGATGGATAACGGGAATGCCAAGATCAAGGCAGTAAGTCAATACATCCTCAAAAGTAATCCATTTTTTGCCGATAAGAAGCTGCTTACGCAATACGCTGGCATCAAGATAAAAATCAGGTCGTGGTTTAATAGGGAAGACTTTTAAGACAATACGAGCAAGTGAATGCGCTACCGCACAAGCAACGTTCAAATCATCATCAGCGATATTTTCACGGTGCTTAAAACGAATGCCTTGCGGCAATTTTAAAGCGGGTTCCGCGTTCTCCGTCCACAAGGTTTCGGCACGAATGCCAAACGTTTGCCCTAAAATCAAACTGGCTTGTTGTAATCCGGCGGGTGTTTCGGCTATTTCGTTATCCCACCAATCAGGCAGCAACGATTTAATGTATTTTGGATTGTACCCGACTGTTTGTAACTTACTATACAGGCGTTTCATTTGAGGATTTGTTACCGTCATGATTCACCTCGCTGTATGTTTATGATTATTGAAGTTTATATTCCCCTGCCGGCAATATTTTAAAGCCGAATTTAGGCGCAAATTATAGTCTTTATGTACTCTGAAAGCTATCGAGCAATTGCTCCTGCACCGCCTAAAGCGCCTACTGTTGGTGCTTTAGGCGATGCCTGCACTCCGGCTATTGGCAACTTGCCTAAGTTATTCCATGTCTATTCTTTAGCTACCAACCCTTAACACCTATCAGTTTTAATGAGAATTCCCAATACGTCATTCCGGCAGGGATTGCCGGAATCCAGAAGCCAGGGATGGCAAGGCTTAGATCACATCCATGTGTTCTGGATACCGGCAGTCCATGCCGGTATGACGTGCTATTTAAACAAAGTGATAGGTGGTAAGGCTACCAACCAAGACTCATAATAAAATCATAAGTTTGTTTCAATGTGGTTTTGAAATCGCTGTTCTCATCATCATCTTTGTTATAAAAAGCGTGTTCCCGTTTATCGTACGATACTAAACGTACATTAGAACTGTTAATCGACTGCGCTTTATTGACGAATTTTACAGTAATCGGATAAGGCGCGACTTTGTCGCTTGTCCCATGAAAAATAATGGTTGGCGGCAGCGCTTTATGCAATTGCTGCAATGGGGAAATAGCCTGCATATCGACGCCAAACTTTTTTTGCCACCTTTGCATATCCAAAACAGGATTAAATAAAACCAAGGCATTGGGAGTGGCGCTGACTGTCAAATTATCGGACGGGTCGTTATCGCCATCAACAACCGCTGTTGCCACGGCAAGTTGCCCGCCTGCCGAACCGCCCGAAGCAATGATTTTATTCGGGTCGATTCTTAAATCGGCAGCATGGGCTCTAAGCCAACGAATGGCTGATTTAGCATCGGCTACGGCTTCAAACGGCGTGGTTCCATGAAGTTTTTGCAGTCTGTATTCGGCCGTGATTGATACTATGCCGCGCTGTGCAAGATAAAGCGCTTGCCGTTGGAATTGTACCGGCGCCCCCTCGGACCAGGCTCCGCCATGAAAAAAAACGATAGCGGTTTGTTTATCTTTTGACCGTTCCGATGTGCTGGGTTGGTAAACGTTAAGCTTTAAATTTATTGCATTTACCGTTTTATAGACTACGACGGAACTGGCTTGATCAGCGTGGTCGGCCTGTTCCGTTCCTTTATTACGGATTTTATGTTCTTTATGCCCCTTTGTGGCCTGGGGAAAGTTATTTTCAGTGGACTTGTCGGCAGATGTGGCACAACTATTGGCCCCCAAAAGAAAAATAAAAATTAAAACAACATAACGTAATGACATACTTGCGCTTCCTATGTTTAAGTGACTGAATATAAACGCGGCAAAAGCTCTTCGTTTATTCGGACAAGCCGATTATCCCAAAAGCCGCAGTTGGTCCACGAAAAGAAAATTCTTTAGGCTGTTTTTTGTGTCTTGCCTGCTTTTCGCTGACGATTTTTTGGTAGTTGGACGGTCTACGTCGCATTGGCAAGCACAATAGCCCGTTTCGGGGCAGGCAAGCCTTCGCACGTCAGTAGCGGATTTTTTGCATCCAAAAAGTCTTTCAACGAATGAAAATTCATCCATTCGGTGGTCCGTTGTTCTTCAATGCTGGTTACGGTGACGTCAACCAGACGAATATTTTTAAACCCGCAACGTTTTAACCAGCTGATTAGGGTGTCGCAACTGGGTATGAACCAGACATTGCGCATTCTGGCGTAACGGTCTTCCGGCAGTAATACTTGGCCCAAGCCGCCGTCGATAATCAGGGTTTCCAACACCAATTCGCCGCCGGGTTGCAGGCAGTCCCTCAATTCCATCAGATGATCGATAGGCGAACGGCGATGGTATAGCACGCCCATCGAAAATACCGTGTCAAATGCCTTCATGCCGTAAGGCAGATCTTCTATGCCCATTGGCAAGACGTAGATGGGCGCTTCTCCATGCAATTTCCTGATTAACTGAAACTGCATGACATTGAGCATCATGGGGTCGATACCGACTACTGTCTTGGCGCCAGCGCCGAGCATACGCCAGCAGTGATAGCCGTTGCCGCAGCCTACATCCAGCACCAGCCGGTGTTCAAGCGGTGAGATATGGTCCTTTAGCCGATTCCACTTCCAGTCCGAACGCCATTCGGTGTCTATGTTGATGCCGAATAGGTTATAGGGGCCTTTGCGCCAGGGATGCAGGGCTTTTAACTGGCTTTCAAGCCGATCTTTTGCTGTGTCGCTTAAGTCGCCGGAACAGCCTATCTGCACCGCATCGGCATCCAGTACACGGTGTGCGCTAGGCAATACCGGCACACTATCGACCAGCGCCTGCCACTGCGCTAAATTGCCGTGTTTGGCTTGATCAAAGCCTCGTTCAAGCTGCTGCGGCAAGATCTTTGCCCAGGCATCGGCTTTTGCATCGATTAGCGTGTTATATAAGGGTTGATAGTCGATCATTTCAGCGCAATGATCGAGGCAAAGTTGAAGTATTGAAACCAGACTTCGGCGCTGCTGAATCCGACTTGCCGCAAACGGTTTTGATGCTGGACAAAGGTTTCAGGAATCAACACATTTTCCAATGCGGTGCGTTTCTGGCTGATTTCCAGGTCACTGTACCCTTGCGCTTTTTTAAATACATGATGCATTTGTGTCTGCAACTCCTGCTGCCGGTCATCATCGAATTTGAGTTTTTCCGACAGGATTAAAATACCGCCGGGCAACAATCCCTGATAGATTTTTTGCAGGAAACCAAGCCGGTCTTCAAGCGGAATGAACTGTAAGGTAAAGTTTAAGACCACTACTGAGGCATTTTCAATGGCAAGCTCACGAATATCGGCGCACAGCACCTCGACGGCAACCGGCGCCTGGTCTTGTTTTAGCACTTCCTGGAAGCGCGTCACCATCGCTTGGGAATTATCGACGGCAATGATGCGACAATTTTCAGCTTCAATTTGGTGGCGCATCGACAAGGTTGCGGCCCCTAAAGAACAGCCCAGATCGTAACAAACGCTATGCTCACGGGCAAAACGCCCGGCCAAAAGGCCTATCGCGGAAATAATTGCGCTATAACCGGGAACGGAACGTTGAATCATGTCAGGGAAAACACTGACGACCGTTTCGTCAAATTTAAACGCACCGACTTCGCCAATAGGACTGGCGTAAATGGAGTCTTTCGGGAAATTCATGGGTTAAGCAATAAAAATCGCGCAGGGCGGAACGGCTGGGGTATGTAATGGCGCGACTTGAGCGGTCGCGCCTTTGCGGGGGTAGATTTAGTGTAAGCGCAATGCTTCAGGAATGCGCGGCAGGTTTTTCCGCCAATGCTTCGGCATTACGCTTAACCAATCCTTCAATAACTGCGTTTAATGAACCCTTGGTTTGAACTTCATTGGTAAAGGTGCTGCGATAGTTGGTCACCAGGCTTACGCCTTCGATCATAATATCGTAAGCCTTCCATACTCCGTCACTCAGCAGCATCCGGTAATTAACGCCGATAGGCTGGATGCCGGGTTGCAAGACTTCGGTTTTTACAATCGCTTTGGTTGCGCCGTCTTCCATTTCAATAGGCAGGAAGCGAACAGACCAATCGTTAAACTCTACAAAAGCGCGTGAATAGGTTCTTACCAGCAATGTTTGGAATTCATGCTTAAAACGCTCGCGCTCATCATTAGTCGCTGTTTTCCAAAGTTTCCCCAGCACTAATGCCGAAATCCTGTCGAAATCGGTATGCGGATAAATGACTTCGTTAACGAATTGCGTAATCTTGGTGAAATCTTTGGTAAACGATTTATCCTGCAATCTTTCCTGTAGCTTTGCCGAAGCCACTTGAATCGGCTGTTGCGGAGGCAACAAATCATCTGCCATAGTTCCGGTAACAGGCAGTAAACTGAGTAATACAACAAATAAACCGAATACTGTTACTTGTTTAGCTTTCATAAGACCCTCTAAAATTAAACCAATGCATGCTTTTTGTCTTCGGTACACCACACGCATGCTCCATGCAGCTGTCAAATATCAGTGTAGTAATTTCCCTGATACAATAAATCCCCTGTACTTAAAGTAAAGCCGTTGCAAGGCAACGTTTCCACAAGGATTTAAGCTTTTTTTCAAACCCTTAGAACCAAGGATAAGATGACATATAATAACATCAATTTTCCTCAAACACGCATGAGAAGAATGCGTTATAACGATTTTTCCCGTCGTTTAATGCGTGAAAACCACCTGTCTGTCAATGACCTGATTTACCCGATGTTTGTCACTGAAGGTTCCAATCAACGACAAGCTATCTCATTGATGCCGGGAGTCGAAAGGCTGTCCCTGGATCTACTGCTGGCAGAAGCGCAGCAACTTTATGAGTTGGGTATTCCGGCCATTGCGTTGTTTCCTGTGACATCGACCGATAAAAAATCGGAACATGCAGCCGAAGCCTATAACCCTGACGGACTGGCTCAGCGTAGCGTAAGGGCCTTAAAAAAAGCCATTCCTGAATTAGGCATTATTACCGATGTCGCACTGGACCCTTTTACTACACACGGACAGGATGGACTGGTTAACCGGGATGGCTACGTGATGAATGATGAAACCATCGACGTATTGACTAAGCAAGCCTTGTCTCATGCCGAAGCCGGAGCCGATATTGTAGCGCCCTCGGACATGATGGATGGCCGTATCGGTGCGATAAGGCAGGCGCTGGAAGCCCAAAATCACGTCAACACACTGATCCTCGCCTATTCCGCCAAATATGCGTCCAGTTTTTACGGCCCGTTCAGGGATGCGGTCGGTTCCGCCGGGATGCTGGGCAAAGGTAACAAATACAGCTATCAAATGGATCCGGCCAATTCCGATGAAGCCATGCGCGAAATACAGCTGGATTTGCAGGAGGGCGCGGACATGGTTATGGTCAAGCCCGGAATGCCCTATCTGGACATCATCCGGCGGGTAAAAGACCAGTACGGCGTACCGACGTTCGCCTATCAGGTCAGCGGCGAATATGCGATGCTCAAAGCCGCTTCGATGAACGGCTGGCTGGATGAAAAGCAAGTCGTATTGGAATCCCTGATGGCTTTTAAACGTGCCGGCAGCGACGCCATCCTGACCTATTACGCCAAATCTGTAGCCCAGTGGTTACGCGACTAATACTATAAGGCAACTCGCAATAAATAAGATACGTAACCTCAGCAGCTAAAAAATAGCACACGGATAACACTGATTGGACGGATTTAAACGGATTTTTAACAATTTTAATGACTTAGAGTTTTATCAGTGATTATCTGTCTAATCCATGTCATCCGTGTGCCATTATAAATTAGCCATATTGAGTAGTTAAGATTGTAGAATGTGGGGTTTATTTTTACGAGTTACCTAGCAACCAAAGTGGAGCCAGTTTCATGTCAGAAGACATCCGAATTACCGAAAAAAGAAGATTTCACATTGAAGAAGGCATCTTGATTTTCCTGCTGATCCTGTCGCTGGTCGGCATCGGGATCATGGACTTTTCGCCTGCCGACGGCTATGGTTACTGGCTTATTATGATGATTCTGTTTGGCCTGTTTGCAATAGCCATCGGCTGTCTGCAATCCAAACATCGCAGCGATGATTTCAAGACTATTTTGCGCGAACAGTCGATGCACTGGGCTACATCTTTGCTGGTAGTTGGCGGGGCGTTTTTAATCCACCAGTCAGGACGGATAGCCGAGGAAGATGCCGGGCTGATTATCCTGCTGATTTTATCGCTTTCAACCATACTTGACGGTCTGCGCGTAGGCTGGCGCTTTAGTATGGTTGGGCTTTTCCTGGGTGTCGCCGCCGTTGTTTCCGTTTATACGCCGCATTTTCTCTGGATAGAACTGGGTATCGCCGTCTTAATTATCGCTGCAACCATTTTATGGGAATTATGGCAGGAGAAAAAACAATCATGAATTTAATAGACCGCTACGCCGTGTTCGGCCTCCCCATCAAACACAGTAAATCGCCACGAATTCATCAGCTTTTTGCCGAGCAAACCGGGCAGACGCTTGAATACAGCTCAGCGGAAGTAGCTCCTGAGCAATTCGCAGCCGCCGCTGAGATGTTTTTTTCCCACGGCGGCAAGGGCTTAAATTGCACCGTACCGCTAAAAGAACTCGCCTGGCGCTACGCCGACCATACAACCGAGCGCGCCCAACTGAGCAAAGCAGTCAACACGCTTGCGCTCCAGGCGGACGGTACTACATTAGGCGATAATACCGACGGCATAGGCCTGGTAACAGACTTAATCAGCAACCATTCCATCGCCCTATCGGGCATCCGCATCCTGATTATGGGCGCCGGGGGCGCCAGCCGGGGCATCATAGCCCCAATTCTTGAGCAATCCCCGCAAACCCTGGTTGTCGCCAACCGCACCGTCGATAAGGCGGTCAAATTGGCCGATGAATTTCACAATAAAGGAGCCATAACCGGTTGCGGCTTCGATGACCTGGGAAACCGGCAATTCGATTTGATTTTAAACGCGACATCAGCCAGTTTGAGCGGCTGTTTACCGCCACTGCCGAGCGGTGTACTGGCTGAAAACGGCAGCTGTTACGACCTCGCCTACGGCAACGAACCGACAGCTTTTGTGCGCTGGGGATTGGAAAATCATGCGGCAAAGAGCCTGGATGGACTGGGAATGCTGGTCGAGCAAGCGGCGGAAGCGTTTTTTATCTGGCGTGGCGTGCGCCCCCTTACCCAACCAGTTATTGAGCTGCTGAATTCAGAGCGGCAAGCTCGATCATAAAAAACAGCCAATTGTCCACGAAAAGCACGAAAGGCACGAAAGGCACGAAAAGAGTCAGTGGTTGTATTAACTTTCCTATTCACCCTTTGGCTAATGACCTACAGTCCTTCCTTAAACTCAAGAAAACGGTGTTATCTCTTTGCAAATTTTCGTGTTTTTCGTGCTTTTCGTGGACGAAATTATTTTTCTGAATTCAAATACTCATTTTTCAACTGAATATATTGCCTGGACGAATATTCCAAAAACTCCTTTTCGGATTCCTTTAAAGGCCTGGCCTGTTTGGCAGGCACACCCACATAAAGATAGCCGCTTTCCAGCGTTTTCCCCGGAGGAACCAAGGCGCCCGCTCCCAGCATCACATAATCTTCAAGAACAGCGCCGTCCATAATAATCGCGCCTATCCCGATCAGGCAATAATCGCCTACGGTGCAGGCATGAACCACCGCCCGATGACCGATAGTAACGCCTTTGCCTATCGTTAACGGATAACCTTGAGCCGTATATTTACCGGCGTGAGTGACATGTAATACAGAACCGTCCTGCACATTGGTCCCATCGCCAATAGTGATGCTTTCAACATCGCCTCTGACCACTGTCGTAGGCCATATTGAGACATCATCGCCCAAGCTGACGTCGCCAATCACCACGGCGCTGTCGTCTATAAAAACCGACTTGCCGATTTTTGGTTGTTTATCGTTAAATTTTCTGACTGTCATCCTATCCTCGATTCACTCATTTTGGATTCTAATTTAAAGCGGGATGATTTTACGCCGCCTGTACCCGACTCAACGCAAACAGCGCCAACACTAAAACAGCAAAACTGGGAAGAACGGCCATTAACGGCGGATTAAGATCATAAATCAGCCCGAGATGACCGACGATTTTATCGATAATATTAAAACCCATACCGATCACAACACCTATCATCATCCTTCCGCCAACGTTAATGCCGCGTTTAACGCCGATAACAAAAGGCGCGGACACCAACAGCATAACCAAAACAACTAGGGGGTTGACTACTCGCCCCCAGAAAGCCAGTTCAAACTCGTGCGATTTTTGATGATTATCCTTTAAAAAATCAATATACATCGCCAAATCATACATGGATAAATCATGCGGACTGACGACAACAATCTCCAATAAATCGGGAGCCACGCTTGATTGCCATATTTGCTCGCTTTGGTTGCTTACCGTCATCTGCTCTGTTGAAATGCCGGATTGCTTGATTTGCTCTAATTTCCATTGCTGATTGCCTTGAAAAGTCGCTTTTTCCGCATGTGTTGAATAACGCAAATGCCGCTGGTCATCCAGCTCATAAATACTAATGTCAGCCAGGTTTCCGTCATCTTGTATTTTTCGCACATTAATGAATTTTTTGCCTTCCCTCAGCCAGAGTCCATATTTTGCATTCATAACAACCTGCTCATTCTGGGCGGTAACCTTAATCATCTGCGCGGCCCGCTCGGCTACCGGGGCGACAAATTCACCGACCAATATTGAGATTACGACTAAAATGCCGCCAGCCAGCATAACCGCCCTAATAATCCCCAAAATCGATAAACCGGCGGCTTGCATCGCAATAAGCTCGCGATTATTACCCATCGCCCCCAATATAAACAAACTGCCTAATAACGCAGATGCCGGCATCAACTCATAAAAAACCGAAGGCGAGGTTAGCGCAAGATAATAAAATATCTCCGTTAAGCCGTAGTGTCCTTTACCCAGATCCTTTAGCTGGTCACTGAAGGTAAACAGGTTGAATAAGGTCAATAATAATAAAACAGCAACCAAAGAACCCTTTAATATTTCCCTGACTATATAGCCTGTTAGTACATTCACTTTGTTACCTTTTCCCTAATTTTCATAACAAGCCATTGCCATCCGTATAATCTTGCCAATAAAATCCCGCCTATTAGCAACAACAGCGTATTGACACCAAAAACCCCCAACCATGCCGGGATAGTTTGATTTATGACCCAACTCTGGCTGACTCGAATAAGATTCCCGTAACTAAAATAGATCAGGAATCCAACCAGCATATTCCCGTAAACGCCGCCGCGAGGCGACATCTGGGCCAAAGGCACGGCAATAAAACTAAGCAACATTATGCCCATAGGAATAGAAAACCGGCGCTGCAATTCGGCAATATCGATGATCCGGTCGGACCCTATCAAGGCATTGGAAGGCACCGACTCCTTGCCAAATTTAACGGCTGATTCTTTGGCTTCTATTCTCACGGCGTATTCGACAAACTGTTCAAGCACAAAATTTACGCTTCCCGGCTGTCCCTGAATGCGCTCACCCTTTTCCAAAATGATGTAGCGCCCGTCAGGCAAGTCTTCCAGCCTGCCCGCTTCGGCATTCATAATCGCCAGACGACTTCCTTGCCGGTGCTGCACAAAAACCTGGTGCATTTTTTTATCGTCATCAATCTTTTCCACATAAAAAACCAGGTCCCCTTGGCTGTATTCACTGAATTTCCCGGCGGCAATGCCCCTGAGATCTGCCGATTCCTTATCCTGATGCATCATTTGATCCATCATGGCTTCCGCCCAAGGTGAGACGTAGAATGACAAACCGGTCGCCAACACCGTTAAAGGGAAAACCAGCAGGAATATAGCTCGATAGACGGTCCTCGCACCGCCTCCTGCGGAAGCCACTGCCGACATTTCCTGATCCCGGTACATCCGGCCCAAAACCATCAGCACCGCCATAAACAAGGCCGCCGGCAAGAAAGAGGCGCTGGCAACAATCATTTTCAAACCCAGAACGCTCAACAGGGTTTGCTGGGATACCTGCCCTTCAACAGCCCGGTCAAGAATCCTGATAAACTGTCGGCTGACGATAATAACGACAATCACCGACCAAACTGCCAGCAATGTCCTTAATAAATCCAAGGCAACCATTTTGTCCAGAACCGTAACTAGCTTACGCCGTCCGGTTTTATAGCCTTTGGCCCAATTTGCTTCCAAGCGCGTCTCCCCAATCAAAAACAAGTGTGTGTTGTATGACAACAATAAAAGCCAGGTACGTTGTGCGCACCTCAGACTACCGGACATCTACCCGGCTGTAAATTATGAACCATTTTGTAATGTAATGGTCAACTAAAACCGGACACTTTCTTAAGCAGTCTTCTTATAGAATTCCCGCTCAAATTCAAGCGGGGATTGATAACTTAGTTTTGAGTGTATGCGTTTACCATTATAAAAAGCCAAATAATCAATAATACTCAGCTTTGCCGCCTCTTTTGTCTTGAATTTCTCGTAGTTAAGTTGCTCGTGCTTTAAGCTACGGAAAAATCGCTCTGTTGGTGAATTATCCTAACAGTCGCCTTTGCGGCTCATGCTTTGTTGCATCTTCATCATCTTCAAATGTTCCCTGTATTCATGGCTTGCGTATTGGCTGCCCCGATCAGAATGATGCTGTAGGCCAGGGTCGGGCTTTCGCCTCCAAAATGCCATCTGTAGCGCATTGACACACAGCGAAGTCCGCATGTGGTCATCAATTGACCAGCCCACTACTTGCCTGGAAAATAAATCGATGACAACGACAACATAGAGCCAGCCTTCAAGCGTCCAAACGTAAGTAATATCAGTCGTCCAGACCTTGTTGGGCATAGTAACGTCAAACTTCCTATTCAATAGATTAGGAGAAATTGCATCATTATGGTTGCTGTCAGTGGTGACCTTGAACCGTTTTGGATAGCGCGGTTTCAATCCCAATTTTTTCATCAATTGTTTCGCTTTATAGCGACCAACCTGGAAGTCTTCTTTTATGAAGGCTTCAGATAAACGGCGAGAACCATAAATCTTTTTATTCTCTTCAAATAGCTGAACCGCCTTGGTTTCAAGCTGTTTTTTCAATATTTTTTTGTCTGTATCTTCAGGTGTTTTAATCCACGCATAAAAAGCACTGGTACTTACCTCCATGACTTTACAAAGCACGGTAATTGGAAAAGTCTTCTGTTGCTCTCGAATAAAGCCGTATTTTATTGGAGTTCTGTCGCAAAGAAGACTGCGGCCTTTTTTAATATTTCGCGCTCCATTCGCAATTGTTCAACTTCTTTACGTAAGCGTGATAGTTCGTCTTGATCCGTCAAATTCAAAACTTTTTTCTTGGTTGTCGAAGCAATTGTGGGGGCTTTTTCGGCTCTTACCCAGCGTCCGAGAGCCGTCAGTGAAATACCTAAATTTTCCGCTGCCTGCTTATGCGTATAACCTTTTTCGTTAACTAGCTTGGCAGCATCTTGTTTAAATTGAATCGTGTATTTGGGTCGTTTATGCTTATTTTGATCGCTCATTTTTCACCTCTGTTGACATTATAAATCTGTCTTTAGAAGTGTCCGGTTTTATTAAACCATTTCACCGCCTAAAGTTCTAAAGATTGAGGAAACAAACGATGAATCCAGCAGAAAGTTTAAAACATACAAAATGGGAATGTAAGTACCACGTGGTTTGGATACCCAAATACAGGAAGAAAACCCTTTACAGAGAGCTCAGGAAGCATTTGGGTGAACTGTTGAAAGATTTGGCTGCGCAAAAAGAGTGCAGGATATTGGAGGGCCATTTGGTGTCCGACCACGTGCACATTTTGATTTCGATCCCGCCCAAGTATTCCGTGTCGCAAGTGGTCGGTTTCATCAAGGGCAAAAGCGCAATTGCCATAGCCCGCAACTACATGGGGCGGAGGAAAAACTTCACAGGGCAAAGTTTCTGGGCGAGAGGCTACTATGTTTCAACAGTCGGCAAAGATGAGGAAGCAGTTCGTGAGTACATCAAGAATCAGGAAGAAGAGGATAAGCGGATTGAGCAACTGAGTCTGTTTTAGAACACCGCCACCTTTCAGGTGGCACGTATTTTAACCCGCTTTGAGCGGTTCACATTTACAAGCCTCCGGCTTTGCCGGAGGTATTTTGACTATCTTCATGGTAATAAAAACAAGCTATAAACGTTGTTCTGCATCAGCACTCCTGATAACAATAATTTAAAGGTGGGAAATGTATCGGTATTAGCGTATAAAGCACTCTTCATTAGCATTCGGAATCAACCGCCTTGGCAGGCGCTCACTGTTCACTAATACGGCAAAAAAGACCATAGCCATGAGTCAAGCAACTAACCAAGGTTATCGACTCGCCCCCTGATGAAGCCCCTAAAATTAACGATTACCTGATATTTTTTACAGACACTTGGAGAACAACATGGCATTGCCTAAAATCACTTTAACCCCCGGCACATCGCCTATCGAGGGCGCAACCGGCACTTTTCTGATTACCTTAGATGCTCCGGCGCCTGAGGGCGGCTTAACAGTGGACTACAGCACTGCTCATAGCACGGCTACTCTTAACAAGGATTACATTTTTACCGCAGGGGAGAATCTTAGCGCCGTTACTGCACGCAATTTTACCATTGCCGCAGGCGCAACCACGGCTACATTAAATCTGGTAGCGACTGGCGACAAAGTTGCCGACCCTGATGAAATCGTGAGCATTAATGTCGCGGCTTCGACTAGCTATGATGTAGAAAGCGCATTTGCAGTATTTTCTAAAGCTACTGAGTTTAAGATGGGGAATGCATACTCGGTAACCACCGCCGACTTCAACGGCGATGGCAATGCGGATTTGCTCACAAGCTCTTATAGCAACTATCACGATGGCACCGTCTCGGTACGCTTAGGCAAGGGCAACGGTGGCTTTACTGTTAAAACTGATTTTTGGGTGGGAAAAGGATCAGTCATCGTAGCCGATTTCAATGGCGATGATCATGCTGATTTGGCCGCAATGATCAATAACGGAGTTTCGGTATTGTTAGGCGACGGCAACGGCGGCTTTGCCACTAAAATTTACTCTAGGCTGGAAGGTCATCCTCTATCAATAACTACAGCCGACTTCAACGGCGACGGTAATACGGATTTAGCTACAGCGAACTATCGCAAACACACTATTTCTGTACTGTTAGGAAACGGCAGCGGTGGCTTTACTACAAAAACTGATTTCGAAGCTGGAAATTTGCCAACATCAGTCATCGTAGCTGACTTTAACGGTGATGGTAATGTGGATTTGGCAAATGCGAACAGTTTCACTAGATCTGTTTCGGTATGGTTAGGCGACGGCAACGGTGGCTTTGCTGCTAAAACTGACTTTAAGGTGGGAACTTATCCACAATCAATAACCGCAGCCGACTTCAACGGCGACGGTAATACGGATTTAGCCTCAGTGATTCACTCTGACACTGTTGCGGTACTATTAGGCGACGGCAGCGGTGGCTTTGCCGCTAAAGCTGACTTTAAGGTGGGCGCTTATCCAAAATCAATAACCGCAGCCGATTTCAATGGCGACGGAAATACGGATTTAGCTACAGCGAACAGTACCACTGGCACTGTTTCGGTATTGTCAGGCGACGGCAGCGGTGGCTTTGCAGCTAAAACTGACTTTAAGGCGGGGGGCTATGAGTCATCTGTAATCGCAGCCGATTTCAACGGCGATGGCAATACGGATTTAGCCGCAGCGAACGCGAGCTATTCGACTGTTTCGGTATTGCTAAATACCCACAACACTGTCTCTAGCGCCGAATTATCCATTGCCGACGATGGTTTATTCACCTCCCTGCATTTATCCGGTGATCAAGGCGGTTCAAAGAATGATGTGTTAACCGGTGGCAACGGTGCAGATCAGCTATATGGCTATAATATGGCGGACACTCTATCGGGAGGCATGGGCAATGACACACTGAGCGGAGGCCGGGATGCGGATAGTTTGTTGGGCGGCTCGGGTAATGATTTTATAGAGGATTATAACGGCAACAACACACTCATCGGAAATGAAGGCAACGACTTTCTTATTGGCGGTTTCGAACATGACAAATTACATGGAAACAAAGGTAACGATACACTCAACGGCGGAAGAGGGCATGATCTGCTAACCGGCGGTTCAGGTTCGGACGTATTCAAGTTCAGCAGCTTACCGATAGCCGCCAATGCCGATAAAATAACCGACTTTTCTGTAGTCGATGATACGATCCAATTAGAAAACTTCAGGTTTGGTATGCTGACAACAGGCGTGTTGAATGCCGATAATTTTGTATCGGCTACAGCAGCGCTCGATGCCAATGATTATGTGATCTATGATGCTGCAAGCGGTATGTTGACTTATGATGCGGATGGCAGCGGTGCCGATGTTGGGTTACAAATTGCCATGATAGGCTCAAACCTGGCGCTGACGGCTGCCGATTTTGTCGTTATTTAGCTTTCTTACTATTTGTAACATATTGTTACTGTAACCTGAACTCCTGAAGAAGCAACGCTATGAGCACTGATAATACTGTAAGAATGTTTTGGCACGGTTCAATGCTCAGTGCATACGAAACGCTGTCTATTACTTCATTCCTGAAACAAGGCCATCGTGTCGAGGTATTTTCTTACGGCGAATTAAATCTTCCTGCCGGGGCGGTGCTGGTGGATGCAGGGAGTGTGCTCCCGGCAAATGAAATATTTATGTATCAGAGCGGACCGGGAAAGGGAAGTGTTGCCGCCTACGCGGATATTTTTCGCTATAAGTTGTTGTACGAGCGTGGCGGAATATGGTCGGACAGTGATGTGCTCTGTCTGCGGTCGATGAATTCTCTGCCGCCGGTCTGTGTTGGACGAGAGGACGATAAAACGGTGAGTATTGGCGTAATGCGCTTCCCGCCCGGACATCCGCTGATAGGCGAACTCTATGAGCAGGCTGTATCATTAGGTAAAAATGTTGGATGGGCTCAAGCTGGACCGCAGCTGATAACAAAACTGCTGCCAAATTATCCCGACGTGGTGGTTCTGCCTAGTCCGGTTTTCTATCCTATCCATTGGCGTGAGGCATGGCGACTCGTCACAGCCGAGGAATATGATCATTGTGTCAATGCCGCATCGGAAAGCTATGCGGTACACTGGTGGAATGAAATTTTTCGGCGCATTGGTATTCCGAAGGATAAACTGCCTCCGACAGGGTCTTATATCGAACGTTGCGCGGCATCTGTGTTGGATGGCGAATGGGATGTGTGGTCTAGCGCCGCTGTCGCAAACTGGGTCGATAATTTCCTTAGCGTCGGCTTGGCAATGCCGGTTAAGCGATATAACGATGGCCTCTATAAACTTGCTGACATGTTGCGTGACCTTGGTGCGGAACGGTTAAATGGCGGCCATTGGCAACAAGCAGTCGAGTTGCTTAGCGCAGCCCATCATATCCGTCCAGGCGGATCTTATATCCGTCTTCTCCTCGCGGTGGCGCTAATTGAACTTGGGATGCGTCAGGAAGCCTATGTACATTTACGTGCAGCCCTTGATGATCCGTCAACATCTGTCCGTGCGCACGAGATTGAATTGCAATATGGATTGTTCGATTCTATGACAAATATTGAATAACCGGCATGACAACAAGCTGTGTTATGTTGAAACGCCAATGCTCTTGAAAGGGTTTAACTCTTCAAATGTGAAGTGTAGAAAAACAGTGCATTTTTTAGGCTTTAGCGCCATTTAAGACGGTATCTGCTGCGTGCCTTCGACAGATGCAAACATCAGGCAAACGGCCAGCAGCGTTTCCCAGGGCTCGCCTGCTTGTTGGCCTTTAATCTGCCGATCCGCCTTGGCACTCAATGTCAGTATGTTATTTAGATCGACATCAGTCAGTCTGTTCAAGGCGTCACCAACCAGTTGCTGGCGTTTGTCCCATATTTGATTGTTTTTAAAAACCAGCGCTCTATTTTGTCCTTGAGCCAGCGCCTGCTTAATTCTGATTAATACCCGCGCTTCTCGCGTCAAAGCCCATAATACCACTGGAGCCGCAACGCCTTCCGCCTGCAAGCCGGACAATATCTTTAAGATCCGGTTTACTCTGGCCGACAGCACGCTATCCATCAGTTTAAACACATCGAACCTGGAACTGTCAGCCACCACGTCAAAAATTTGTTGATTGCTGAGCTGGCAGGCGCCGTATAACACGTAAAGTTTTTCTATTTCCTGGGCGGCCGCCAATAGGTTTCCTTCAATCCTGGACGCCAGGATCTTGATGCCTTCTGTTTCAGCCTGTAGTCCGCGCCGCTGCATTCTTTGCTGCAACCAGCGAATCAGGTCTTGCCCTTCCAACGGCCAGACTTGAATAACGCAGCCGACCTTATCTAAAGCCTGAAACCAGCGTGCTTTTAATGACGCGCCGGCCAATTTTGCTGCGGTAATCAGTAACAGGGTATCTTCCGGCAAATGCTCGCAATAGGTGACCAAAGCCTTTGAACCCTCAGTACCCGGTGTGCCGGTGGGCAATCTTAAATCGATAATTTTTTTATCGGAAAAAATCGATAAGGAACCTGCCGACGCCGTTAATTCATTCCATGAAAATGCGGCATCAACAACAAGCACCTCACGTTGATCATAACCTGCTTTTCGCGCCGCTGCCCTGACCGCATCGGCCATCTCGCCCTGCTGCAACGGCTCGTCGCCGCTAATAAAATAAACCGGCGCCAAATCCTTTTGTAGCGCCGCAGCTAGTTGTTCGGGCTTGAGGCGCATATTATTTCGCGCCGGCTTCTAATACGACCCTGGCGCGGTTAACAATGGTATGCACGGCCTGTTGGTACATTTCGTTACGTATTACGGCTTCTTCTTGATCTTTGGCGATCATAAATTGCTGATCATTGTAATACTCGCGCCTGATCTCAACCGGCTGCCGCTCCATTAACAGCGCATCGCCTGCATTAGCAAGTTCATAATCCAGGTGATAGTAGAGCTCAAACTCGTTAGATTTTCCTCTGGAACTCAACGACAGCACGCGTCGATTAAAATCCTCGTCGAATATCTTGATAACAATGCCCGCCCCGGTGCGAGAGTCGGCAAGCCTGCCGGAAGATGACCTCATAATTTGCTTGAATTGTTCGCGTAGCTGCGCTGATCCGCCTTCCACATAGACATTTTTCATGCTTGCAGGCAATTCAAAAGCGCCCCGCAAATGATAGCCGCAAGCGCTCAATAACAACGCGATAACAACGATGACTGCTTTTTTTGTTAACACATTTTTCCTCTTAACAAATAGAACACGGATGACACAGATGAAACGGATAACCACGGATTTAAAAACACCTAACAAACTTGGTATCGGCTTTTAAAAATCCGTTTGAATCCGCGTCATCCGTGGTGTGCTATTAAGCTATGGTTAGACTATTTCTAAACAACAATATTGACCAGTTTTTTAGGCACTACTATCACTTTTTTGACCGGCTGGTCTTCAATAAAGCGCTTAACATGCTCATCACTCAGCGCCATTGCCTCTATTTCATCTTTAGATGCATTGATCGATACCGACATCTTGCTGCGCAATTTACCGTTAACCTGCAATACCAGCTCCAAGGTATCCTGCTCCAAAGCCGTTGTATCAACTTCGGGCCATGACGCGCTGACCACTGCTTCTTGATGGCCCAAATCCAGCCACAACTGATGGCAGATATGCGGCACAATTGGCGACAGCATCAACACGATGGCTTCCAACGCTTCGTGCCGAACCGCTTTGCCGTTGTCGGAATCGTCGGCAAATTTGGACAAGCTGTTGATCAGCTCCATATTCGCGGCAATCACGGTATTAAAGGTATAACGTCTGCCGAAATCGTCGGTCGCTTTCTGGATAGTCAGATGCAGTTGGCGACGCACCGCTTGCTGCTCTGCGGTTAACGTTTGCTTATCCAGCGGCTTGGTTGAACCACCGGCATCGCAATGCAGGTAAGCCTGTTTCCACAGCCGTTTCAGGAACCGGAACGCGCCTTCTACGCCACTGTCGGACCATTCCAGCGATTGCTCAGGCGGCGCTGCGAACATGATAAACAAACGCACGGTATCTGCGCCGTATTGGTCGATCAGGCTTTGCGGATCAACCGTGTTGCCCTTGGACTTGGACATTTTGCTGCCGTCTTTGAGCACCATGCCTTGGGTCAACAGCCTTTTAAACGGCTCATCGCTAACTAGCAAGCCTTCATCGCGCAGCAATTTGGTATAAAACCGCGCATACAATAAATGCAAAATAGCGTGCTCAATGCCGCCGATATAATGATCGACAGGCAACCAGTATTTGGCGCTTTCATCGATCATCTTGTCCGGGTTGCTGCCTGCGAAACGCGCGAAATACCAGGACGATTCCATAAAGGTATCGAAGGTATCGGTTTCCCGGCGCGCCGCTTTGCCGCAGGTCGGACAGGTCGTATGGGAGAAAGTCGGATGAGCGACCAGGGGCGATTGCGAGCCGTCCAGAACCACGTCTCTTGGCAGTTCCACCGGCAAATCCTGCTCGGGAACCGGAACCGTGCCGCAGTCGTCGCAATAAATAACCGGAATCGGCGCGCCCCAGTAACGCTGACGGGAAACGCCCCAGTCGCGCAACCTAAAATTGGTTTTGCGTTGGCCTTTTTGATCTTGTTCCAAGGCTTCCGAAATAGCGACAAAAGCTTGTTCCGAGGTCAAGCCGTCAAACTGGCCGGAATTTTTTAATACGCCTTTTACGGTGTAAGCCTGCTCCGAACAATCATCATTTCCGCCGTCTTTGGCAAAAATCACCTGTTTGATCGCGATACCGTACTTAAGAGCAAACTCGAAATCGCGTTGGTCATGAGCCGGAACGGACATCACCGCGCCGGTGCCGTAGCCCATCAACACGAAATTAGCAATCCACACCGGAACCTGTTCGCCGGTGATCGGATGAACCGCTTTGATGCCGGAATCGATGCCGCGTTTTTCCATGGTTTCCATGGCCGCTTCCGAGGTCTCCATCATCTTGCAGTCATCGATAAATGCACTGATTTCAGGGTTGGTTTCCGCGGCTTTCAACGCTAGCGGATGTTCCGCCGCCACGGCAAGATAGGTCACGCCCATCAAGGTGTCGGGGCGAGTGGTGTAGATGCTTAGATGCTGATTCAACTCAGGCACCGGAAAATCCATCTCCACGCCTTCGGAGCGGCCTATCCAGTTGGCCTGCATGGTCTTGACCTGTTCCGGCCAGCCGTCCAGCGTTTCCAGAGAGGCCAGCAATTCATCCGCATAAGCGGTGATTTTTAAGAACCACTGGGCGATTTCCTTGCGCTCAACTTGGGTGTCGCAACGCCAGCAGCAGCCGTCAATGACCTGCTCGTTAGCCAGAACGGTCATGTCGTGCGGACACCAGTTGACCGGTGCGGTTTTCTTGTAAACCAGGCCTTTTTCCAGCAGCTTCAGGAAGAACCATTGCTCCCACTTATAATAAGAGGGATCGCAGGTAGCCAGTTCGCGGTCCCAGTCATAGCCGAAACCCAATCGCTTGAGCTGGTCGCGCATATAGTCGATGTTGCTGTAGGTCCAATCGGCAGGATGCACGCCATGCTGCATAGCGGCGTTTTCCGCAGGCAGGCCGAACGCATCCCAGCCCATCGGCTGCATGACATTCTTGCCCAACATGCGCTGATAGCGGCTAATCACATCGCCGATGGTGTAGTTGCGGACGTGTCCCATGTGCAGCTTGCCGCTGGGGTAAGGAAACATCGACAAACAATAATATTTATCCTGTGTCGACGATTCGGACACATTAAATACGCCTGAAGCGTCCCAGGCGGCCTGTACTTCTTGCTCGATTGCCAACGGCTTATAATTTTCTTGCATCCTTCTCGTCTTTTACCAGTCAAAAGCGTTAGAATACCGTACAGTTGCTTAAATCTAAAGCGCCATTTTCAGGAGCCCAACCCCTATGAATAAAAACAAACTTGTCACCGCCTATTCCGATCTTATGACGCATCTCCATGAAACCATGGAAGATACGCTGCATTCGTTTGCCGAAGCGCTGGAAATATCAAAAGAAAAAACCAGCAAAAATAGCGACTTAACCAGCGAAGAATTGGACAAGGTTTCAGGTTTTGTTAAACGCGACATCGAACATGCGGCGCATGGTTTATCGGCTGAGGAAGACAATGAGTCTTTATCCGAATGGTTTAAATTCGATATTGAGTTGATTGAAAACTTCACACTGGATGCTTTTTTAAGCCTTGCCGATAAAACTCGCCTGGAACTGGCAAAAATTGAACAATTAGCAAAAGCGCACACCTATCACAGCGGCGACATTACAGTGCCGGGCACCTTTATCTGCGACGACTGCGGCAAAGAAATTGCTTTTAAAACACCCAGCGAAATTCCCGAATGTCCGCAATGCCACGGCAAAACCTTTATCCGCATTTGATATTACCAGCTCAAGCCTTATAATGCGGCTTTCAACTATTTGATTTAACGGGGATAACATGCGCAGAGTCATTTTCAACCAGAAAGGCGGAGTCGGCAAATCTACTATCACATGCAATTTAGCCGCCATTAGCGCTGTTGAAGGCAAGCGTACATTAGTCATCGATCTCGATGTTCAAGGCAATTCAACGCAATACCTGCTCGGCAATAAAGTCAGCGATAGCGATAAAACCATTGCCCACTTTTTTAAAGATTGTCTGAGCCTGTCCCTGTTCGGCGGCGGTACAACCGGGTCCGGTCTTGAAAGTGCGATACATGAAACCCCGTTTCCCAACCTGTTCGTCATTCCGTCGCACCCTGAACTTGAACCCTTGCAAAGCCGTTTGGAATCGAGGATGAAAATCTTTAAGTTAAAAGAAGCGCTGGAAAAGCTTGAAGGTTTTGATGAGATCTATATGGACACCCCACCCATCCTGAACTTTTACAGCCAGTCTGCGTTAATCGCAGCCGAAAAATGCCTGATTCCTTTCGATTGCGACACCTTTGCCAGAGAAGCCCTGTATTCACTGATGCAGGTGGTGGCAGAGGTTAAAGCCGACCATAACCAGAATCTTGAAGTTGAAGGCATCATCGTCAACCAATACCAAAAACAAGCTAATATGCCCCGCCAGATAGTCGAAGAGCTTATTGCCGAAGGACTGCCGGTATTGGCGGCAATGATCTCGCCATCGGTCAAAGTCAGGGAGTCGCACTCAGAATCTAAACCGCTGGTGCATTATGTTCCCACTCATAAATTGACTGACGAATACCGGGCGTTATATGCGGAGATTCATGGCAGTTAAGTTGTAAATACATTCATCGTTCCCACGTTCCAGCGTGGGAACCCATCCTGTCCCGCTCCCGCTCCCGCTCCAGCGGTGCGAGTCGCAGAATGTCTCGGACGGCATATTTATCACCGCACAACCACATCGCATCCCTGACACCATGAACAGCGTTACACCCGGCAATCTTAAACCCTGGCTACTGCCCATCCTGTCCGGCGTGCTAATCGGCACCAGTTACATCCCTTTCCCGCCTTGGGCCTCTTTATTCTGTTTTGTGCCGTTGTGGATTTTCTGGAATAGGCAAACCTGCTTAAAAAGCGTTTTCTTGGGCGGCTTAATCACCTCTTTCGTATTCACGCTAATCGGCTTTAACTGGGTCACTTACCTGTTACATGAGTTTGCCCACTTGGATTGGCCTATAGCAGTCATAGGCATGTTAATCTACGGATTGATAGCGCACTTATTTGTGCCGCTGGCCGGTGTACTGTGGTTTGTTGGAAAAAATAAATTCCAATGGCCTGCCCAGCTTTCGTTGGGATTGATGGCGCTGATCACCACGCTTTGCGAAGCCTATTCGCTGACCCTGTTCGACTGGAATTTCGGTTATTCCTGGTACGGGGCCAATATCCCCGTTTACCATTGGGCGGAAGTCATAGGCTTTAGCGGACTTAGCGCCGTGACTCTGCTTTGCAACCTGCCGCTTTACATCGCCTGGGAACAGCGCAAGCAAAACACCGGAAAAATCATCTTAGCCGCTGTCGTAGCCGGTTTTATACTGTTGAACGTCGGTGGCCTGTGGCTTAAAAACCGGCTGCCGCAACCGGATGCGACGTTTAAAACGCTGATGGTTCAGGCCTATATCGAAAACGCGGAAAAACTGGCCGCCGAACTGGGTAAAGGCTACGGTAAAGAAATATTCAACCGTTATCTAACGCTGACCGATACCGCGCTGAAAGCCCATCAAGACGCGAAAATCGATTTCGCCCTGTGGCCCGAAACCGCATTCCCGGCATTGCTGGGCGAACGATTTAAATTCGACGACTACCCGGTAGCGTTGGCGCAGTTTCTTCATGACCGGCAACTGCCGCTGATTACCGGGGCTTACAGTGCCGATGAACAATCCCGCCTGATTACCAATTCCCTATTTGTCTTGAACAAGGACGGCGAGATAGTGCCGCCGCATTACAGCAAGTCGATTTTATTGGCTTTCGGAGAATACATACCCGGCGAACAGCTTTTCCCGGAAATCCGCAACTGGCTGCCGCCTACCGGCCACTTTGCGCGTGGCCAGGGTCCTAACGATTTATTGCGCTGGAATGGCTATAAAATGGGTGCGCAAATATGTTACGAAAGCCTGTTCCCGAAATTTTCGCGTTCTCTGGCCGAACTTGGCGCACAGTTCATCGTCAACGTCACCAACGATTCCTGGTATGGCGCCTGGCAGGAACCCTATCAACACATGTATATGACCCTGGCGCGCGGCGTAGAATTTCGCCGCCCGGTATTGCGTGTTACCAACACCGGCATTTCCACGGTCTCGCTGGCATCGGGAGAAATCCTGGAGCGCTCTCCGATACATCAGGCTTGGGCAGGCTTATACGAAGTGCCTTACCTGAAAAACCCGCCCGCCACTTTTTACCAAAACTGGTTTTGGCTGGCGCCTAGTTTGCTGTGGGGAGCGTTGGCTTTATTGTTAGGGTTCGGGGTCGTAATGCGCCCGGACAATAAAAGGTAACTCGCAAAAAATAAACGACCCCATCCGTAGGATATGCTGAACACAGTGTAGCGCATCAGTCGCGGTTGATGCGCTTCCTAGCGTACCAGTGTTATCAGGTATTTATTGTATTTAAACAGCGCATGAATTACCGGGTTATTTTAGTTAAGCAAGCCGGTAAAAACTGTAATAAGATAGACGCAGTTTTTATTTTCAAAAGAGTCACTTTATGCGACGTTTTATTTTACTGAGTTTGCTGGCTTTCCCGGCATATGCTGTCGATGAGCAACCACCGACGCTTGAGGCCGTGCCGGAAGCGCCGGAACCGCCTTTACCGGTGCAAAACGGTGAAACAATGGAGCCGGACATTACCATTATTCGTAAAGGTAAAGACACTATCCAGGAATACCGCCGTGGCGGCAGGCTCTATATGGTAAAAGTCGTACCGGCTGTCGGTCCTCCTTATTATTTTCTCGATACCAATGGCGACGGCAAAATGGATGTACGCCGTAGCGATCTGGATAAAGGCTCCGAGGTTCAAATGTGGAACTTGCTGGAATGGTAGCCGCTTAAAGCAGTGTCTGTATTTACTCGCATAACACGCCCGCAACTCGATCAATTCTTTAGCGCTTATGCCCTCGGCGAAGTCGTCAGTTTCGAGGGTATAACGGACGGCATCGACAATACCAATTATTTCGTAACAACTACGCTGGGTAGTTTTGTCTTAACGTTATTCGAGTCGTTGACTGTCGATGAATTAGGGCATGTTTTAACGCTATTATCGCATCTAGGCGCAAACAAGCTGCGCTGCCCTAATCCCCAAAGCGACCGGCAGTCAAATCTGTTGCGTCAACTTAACGGCAAGCCTGCTGCGGTATTTAAGCGATTGTCCGGCATAGCCATAACAACGCCATCGATTTTACATTGTCAGGAAATCGGTTTGCAGTTGGCAAGTTTGCATCGTTGCACACAGGACTACGATTTTCCGGTAAAGAACAGCAATGACTTGAGTTGGTGCAAAACGGTGTTGAATAAAATCGGCGCTCATTTATCGCCAACAGATCGCGAGCTGATCAATGACGAACTGGATTTTCAAGTGAAAAACAGCCCGGTTAATCTGCCCAGAGGCGTCATTCACGCCGACCTGTTCAGGGATAATGTATTGTTTGCCGATGAGCAGCTTAGTGGATTGTTGGATTTTTACAGCGCCTGCTCCGATGCTTTGCTGCTTGATATTGCGATAACGGCTAACGATTGGTGCTGCGATAACGGCACAGTGAATAACGAAAAGTTCACGGCCCTGTTAGCCGCTTATGAAAGCCTGAGGCCCTTAACGAAGCTGGAAAAACAACACTGGCCTATCATGCTCAGGGCGGCGGCATTGCGTTTTTGGTTATCTCGCCTGGAGCACCAGCGCTATCCTCGACCAGGCGAAATAACCCAGCAAAAAGATCCGCTGGTTTTTCGACGTATACTATTGCAGCACCGGCAACGGGCTTATTTATACCCAGAGGGCATAAGTTTCGTTTGAGCAGCCAAGCTGCTCAACTCAGCTTTATCGGGTAACGCAAATATTTTTAACCTTAGGAGCACAGCATGATTAAAATTCTTCACCTTAGCTTTATTCTATTATCTATTTCCAGTTTTATCGGCCGGGTTTACTTGGCGGAAAAACGCCCGGAAATGCTGGAACAAAAATGGATAAAAATCGGGCCACATGTGCTCAATACTTTTTTATTGATCACCGGTTTTACGCTGGTTTTTCAAGGCTCATGGTTGTCGGGCGAATACGGCTGGATTATCGCCAAACTAATAGCCTTGGTGGCATACGTAGGTCTCGGCATTGTTGCTATCAAGAGTCAGGGCGAACTGCGTTGGAAGGCTTTTGCCGCTGCGCTTGCTTGCTTCGTTTATATCGCAATTGTCGCGGTCAGCAAACATGCATTCATATTCTTTTAACAGCTTGAAAGCCCGTTATAAACAAAATTCGATTTTACTGATTTGTTGATCTAGCCAAAACAAAACATCTTTGCCTTTGTGAAGCAAAGATTCATCAAATTCAAGGTTTTGGGCTTGGCTTAATACCGCCCAGCGGGACAGCCGATTTTTTAGCTGTCCCTGTTCGCTGACCGTAAAATGATAGCGTTGTAGCAGCTGTTCAAACAGCCTGGATTCCGGCACCGTTATCAGGGCCGCAAGACGGCTTAACTCCGCCAGCAGGGTTTCAATCGCGGTAACATGCGCAGCTATTAATTCGGCAACCTGCTTGGGCTGGATGTTTTCGACAGGCGATAATTCATTATCCGAAATAACTTTCAGGCAGTGGATTAATTCGCCTGTCGAAAATCGAATCGCAGTTTCATAAAATGCAGACGCTTCCATATCGCAAAGATGTTGCAGCCCATAATCAAACTGCGGCCTTGATACCGTTTGTATGCTTGCAGTGGGGCAAGGCGGCGTAAAAACCAGCGGCGGATAATAGCTTTTTTGACTGTCGACATCGGTGATTTTATCGATTAAAAACAGACTGCCCACAGCATGGTCTTTATGTCCGGCGATACCGATATTAACCAACACCGGATGTTCAACCGCACCCAATAAGGCCTGGGTATAAGCCAGCCCGGCTGCCATTGCGCTTTTGCCCAGTCCGGTTACCGTCAGGCAGATGTCTTGATTTAAATAAACCGCAAACGGCTGAACAGTGGTATCTTTTTTTAATTTGAAATGCTCGACCAGCGGTTTGGCCTCGCAGGCTAGCGCGGCGTAGATAAAAATTCGGGGGGGATTTTGTTGCATCATTCAGGTGCTTTGCGGTTTATTTCCAGGCAAGGCCGAGACTGGCGGCATCAGCCGATGAGCCGGTATTGATTGCTCGGCGCATCCATCGGAGCATTCTACCAGATTCATGTTAAGGCAACTCGCAATAAATAAAATACGCAACTTCAACAGCTAAAAAATAGCACACGGATGACACTGATTGGACGGATTTAAACGGATTTTTAACAATTCTAATGACTTAGAGTTTTATCAG
>SCPZ01000121.1 GCA_004299305.1 Methylobacter sp. | reverse complement strand
AGGCGCCTCTAGGCGACACAGATAGAACGGATAATCACTGATTAAAAGCGCAGAATATTCTAAAAAATCCGTGTAAATCCGTCTTATCTGTGTCATCCGTGTTCCATTTTTCTAGCTGCCGAGTTGTCAAGATTATTAGGACGCGGTAGTTTATTTTGCGCGTGACCTTACTTCCTGGTTTGGGTACGCCATAAGTTGACGATATTCTCGACATCCAAATCATCCGGCCCATCCCTCCAGCCGGTAAAATAATCCACATCGTTGCTTTTCGGCTCGGGATTCGGCCGGTAAATCTGCACACGGGTCGGTAATGGCGCAGCCTCACCCAAAACCAGCGCTTCACCTCGACCCAGCGAACTCAATATATCGGTCAAATCGCCTTCGGCTTCCGGCACCAAGCCCCTGATATAAGCCTGATCATCCGGGTTGGTGGTGCGCAAACAAATGAATGAACTGCATTGCGACAGCATGGTTTCCGACAACTCGGTGGGCCGCTGACTGACGACGCCAATAGATACGCCGTATTTACGGCCTTCTTTGGCGATGCGTTCCATCATCTTTTTGGTGCCTTCAAACCTGCCGCCTTTTTCCCTAGGAATATAGGCATGGGCTTCCTCGCAAATCAGCGTAATCGGAAAATCGCGGCGTTGCGGATTCCAGTAATTAAACTCATAAGCCAATCGGCCCACCTGTGCTGAAACGGCCGGCCTGACATCGGTCGGCACCGCGCTTAAATCGACCACGGTGATATTGGCTTTTTTAGCGCCCAAGCCGACAAACTGGCGCAATAAATCGGCCATACCGGCAGAGTTATTACGGATTTTCGGTTTCAGTAAAAAATCATAACGGACATCATTAAAGCGGCTTTGCATCCTGATCAAGAATTCGTCGAACTGCCCGAACAATGGCCCCAACACCTTGCCGAACTCCCTTTTTTCCTCATTCGCCGCTTTAAACTGCATATACAGCTCGGCCAACGAAAAATAGATCGGCGTATCGATTGAGACGACGGCCAAACCGATCTGTTTGGCCTCCTTCCGCTTAAGCTGTTGCAATACCTCGCGCATAAACGACATTTGCATCGAAGCGCCGCTATCGCTGCGGTCTATAAACAAATCCACCAGTTCCGCGTAGGTCATCATCCAGTACGGCATTTCCATTTCCATCGCGTCGATATAATTGACTTGCGCTGTGGAAAAAGCCGATTGCAGCACGCCGTTATCATCTTTCCAGCAATACTCGCCGTGCAAATCCAGCATGATGATATGGCTTTTAGGCATCGCTTTAATGGTGTTCTGGATCAGGCTGGTCACAGCCCATGATTTACCTGAACCCGATTGACCGAGAATCGCAAAATGGCGACCGAACAAGGCACGGGGGTCAAGGCTGAGATGGTAGTCTTTATGCGAAGATAATTGACCGATGAAGAATTGGTAATCCCTGAATTTTGCAAATATCGCGTTTATTTCATTGATACCCACCGCATAGACTTTGGCGCCCGGCGTTGGATAATGCCGCACGCCGCGTATAAAAGTTCCGTTGTCCTGAATCTCGCCGACCGGAATCAATGATATAAATCGGTCTGTCTGGCGGGTGTCGGTGTTATCGAACCTATCCTTTTCCCACATTTTGAACACCAGCGCCAACACGCCGATATTCGCCTGCCGGATAAGCACATACGAGCCGATATGACCGGCTAAAATCGCCTCATCGCCGATTTGGATCAGCGGCGAATCGTTGCAATGCTCAGGGGCTATCCTGGCATCCATGCCGTCGCCTCGAACTTCGGATAAATAACCGATCAGGATGCTGCTTTGTTGTTCAGACATAGATTAACTTCTATTTTTTACAGTTAATGGATAGGGGTTATGAAAGAGTCAGTTTTATAAGCTGTAAATCTGTGGCCATTTTAACACCAGCGGTGTTCTTACTTACGTCTTATGTATTTTCGCCTACTAAAACAAAAACTACAGAGACACTCGAGATTCGGCGCCATTTGCAATTTCGTATGTTTTGATGATGTTTTTTCAGAAAGGAACGATTATGATTGCTCCAATTGCATTATCAAATGACTTAGCATTACCGTGAAAGTCCCCCAAACAACCTCCCATATCCTATTGCTAAGCGGCCCGCCTACCATGAATATTAATCCATCGCTAATTTTGTCGTTTACCCTAACATTCGCATTACCCGTCCAGGCCGAAATCTACAAATGGACCGATGCCGACGGAAAAGCGCATTTCTCCAGCTCAAAACCCGTTCATCCCGCATCCATAGAAAACCGTAATGACCTTGAAGATAAAGCTGCGCGCCCGGCTCCAAGCGATAAAAAACAGCAACCCGCAGCAACGCAGCAAATCGATCTTTACGTCACCAGCTGGTGTCCTTACTGTAAAAAAGCCATCGCCTTTCTGCGCAAGAACAATATTGCATTTAATAGCTACGATATTGAAAAAGACCCAGATGCCGCTGCACGTAAAAAAACGCTCGATCCCGACTATAGCGGAATCCCGCTGGCCGTTATTAATGGCGTCAACATCCGCGGCTTTAACGAAACCACCTATCGACAAGCATTGGCGAAATAAACGGCTACCTACTTAAGCGGAGACAGATAACATCCCTTCAAGGGATGTTACTAATCGTCCCGCTTGAAATTGGAAGCCCAATTAAATTAGCTATTTATAATGAGCATTTGATTCAATCAAGGGAAATTTGGTTGTACCTTGCCTGCTTCATAACTTACAATCCTATTGGGTGTGCAGTAAGGTTACTGGGCGTGCAGGTTCCCCACACATTGCCTACAAGGATGTAGGTAAGGAGCGAGAGCAGGAGCGGAAGCTTCAATAACATTAATAATATTTTGGAGGATAGTATGTTTAAAATTCGTTCGCTGGTTACAGCGCTGGCATTAGCAAGTTCGGTTTCGGTGGCTTCGGCTTGGGAAACGTTACCGACAGAAGCGCCGGCGCCAGCCGATAATGCTACAACGGCTGCTAAAGTTGAATTGGGTCAAATGCTCTATCACGATCCGCGTTTGTCTTCTACAGGTACGGTTTCTTGTTCTTCCTGTCATAACACCATGCTGGGCGGTGAAGATAACAGACCGAATTCTATGGGCGTTAACGGACAAACAGGCGGACGTAGTGCGCCAACCGTTTGGAATGCGGCGTTTAATACCGTCCAGTTTTGGGACGGCAGAGCGCCAAGCCTGGAAGCGCAAGCCGCAGGCCCCGTGACCAACCCCATTGAAATGGGCATGAAAAGCTGGGATGACGTGGTGGCCCGTTTGCAGACGATTGAAGGTTATCAACAGGCGTTTGAACAAGCTTTCGGTAAAGATACCATTTCTAAAGAGAATGCAACCAAAGCGATTGCGGCTTACGAAAGAACCTTGATTACGCCTAACAGCCCTTATGATAAATATGTAGGCGGCGACAAATCGGCTTTATCGGCACAACAGGTCCGCGGCATGGAAAAAGTTGCGGAGTTAGGTTGTACCCATTGCCATAGCGGCCCTGCATTTAACGGTCCGGGTATGTTCCAGAAATTTCCTATGATTCCCAACGGCTATTGGGAAGCGCAACATCATTTCAGCAAGGACAAAGGCTTAGCGGAAGTCAGTAAAAATCCAGCCGATGAGCATTTATTTAAAGTACCGACTTTACGTAACATCGCTTTGACTGCGCCTTATTTCCACAACGGTTCGGTTAACTCGCTGGATAAAGCCGTCACATTGATGGCAAAACTGCAATTGGGCAAGGATCTAAGCAAAGAAGAAGTTGCTGATATTGTGGCGTTTTTGAATGGCTTGACTGGCGAATTCCCTAAACAGAAAATGCCTGTCTTACCGGGCACACCGGGTTCTACTTTTAATTAAAAGTAACATTTAGAAAAATACGACTGCATGGACAGATATTTTGCTCCTGCAATATCTGCATTCCCCACATCCCTGTGGGTTATGCAGGAGGTAGAGCAACGCAGGAGCAGTTGCCGAGAACACGGATGACACGGATTTGACTGATAAGCACCGATAAAAGATATTACAGATAAAATCCGTTTAAATCCGTCTAATCAGTGCCATCTGTGTTCTATTACAAATTTAGGGAGCTCTAGCTCCCTTTTTTTATTCTGCGTTATAAATAGGTATCGCTGAAATGCGGGCATCAATCTGCTTTGAAATTTCCTGGTAAACGGGACTGTTGACGGACTCAAAGCGTTGTTTAAAGTCGGCCTCATTCATATGCTCAGGAAGATCCCTGGGGTCCGGCATAAAATCGCTGTAATCTTTTATCCTGGACATGGCTTTTTGCATTTTTCGTGCAGTTTCCGGCGAAGAGGTTGCCATTTCGCCGAAACGTGTACCGGCTTTGTCGGCGGCTAAATCTATAAAACTAAATCCGCTGCCGCCGTGTGCATCGCTTAATTCTTTTTCTTCGCCGACAATTTGCGCCGCTTGCTTATTTATTGATGCGGTCAGCGCGGCTGAACCGATAAAATGCTGAGCCAAGTCAATGCGTTTGTATAAAAAAGCGGAAAACTGTTGCCCGGTTGTCGGCCTGAATTCTGGCGTAGATAAGAGTTTTTTGGTCTCCTGTTTATTCACGTAGTCGTTAATCGCTAAGATAACGACCCTGTTTTCGTCTATCGCAGTTTCCAATGTAGAACGCTGGTAAGCTAACTCAAACAACGGACGCAACAAATCCGCCAACGATAAGCGCCATTTCGGGTCATGCTTGGCAACAATATCGGCCAGTTTTTGCTGGTAAATGTTCAGCGTAGAATTATCGCCGGTATGAGTCAGGAAGTTTCGCGCCTGGATTAACGTGTCCTTGTTAGGATAGTAAGTGATGGTAAGTTTTTGTGCGTCGATTTTAACCGCCTTAAGAGGACGGGTTGCCAAAATAAAATATTCATTCAACGATGAATGCTGAATAAGGCTGTCGATAACAAAGGCGGCTAATTTTGCCGGCAGCAATAGCTTTCCGGCCTTAAATTTGGTGATGACGGGCAGATCATTGCCTTCAATGTTGCCTAACCTAAAGCTGATATTTAAATATTTGCCCAAATTATTTTCAGGCAAGGTCATAGTGACTGTAAACCTCAACTTATTGTTTTTCAACTCTATATGGGCGGCGCTTTTGCTGTAGCGGTTTAACAAATAATTACCGGCAAGATTCAGATCGGCTTCGGTTAATTCAATAATACCGATTTCATCGGGCTTGGTTTTAGAGCCTTCATGCAGGATTTTTTTTGCCCTAACCAGATCTTCACGGGTAGGCGACCATCCCACTTCAAGCTCAGGATGGTCGCCGACACCAAAAAAAATCAGCATCGCGCATGAAACTATCAGCACACTAAAACAATAGAACAAAATGCGCATGACTGCATGAAGCAGCGTAGCGGTGTGCCGAGAACAACGCATGGTGCGGTTGTCGGATAAATTTTTCATCAATCGGCGCTTAAGCGAATTCCAGTTTGAATCCTGCGGATTTTAAATAATCGGCTTCCTGAATTAAATCGGCATGGGTTAACGGCGCCTGGGCTAACCAATGTTCTGGAAACTGCAAACGAATTTTCGATTTCATTAACGATATTTTAAAATCGGGTTTGTCATGTTCCTGACGATTGCGGTGCAACAATACCGATAATCGCAAAATAACGGTTAGATTGGGGGCGTCAACATCCCAAGGGGATGGTAATGTATTGAAAAGGGCGCGTGAAAATTTACGCCGATGCGATCTTACAATAATGGACAATAAAATCTGATCCTGCCTGGAAAACCCGGCAAAGTCGCCATTCTCGATAATATAAGCGCTGTGTTTATGGTATTGGCTATGAGCGATGTCATGCCCCATCTCATGCAGGTCTGCGGCCCAATTCAAAAACTGCACAACGTGTTCTTGATTAGCCCCATAGAAATCTTCGCCCAATTGATCCAGTATATAGCCGATCGTCTGTTTAATACGGGAGGCATGACCTTTATCGATATGATAACGATCTGCCAAGGCCTGCACGGTTGCGGAGCGAATATCATGATCATAAAGTCGGCCCAGTAAATCCTGAATGAGCCCTTCCCTAAGCGCTCCATCGGAAACGGTCATTTGCTCTATGCCCAGGCTTTTGAAGGTGGCATAGATAATGGCTACACCGCCCGGAAAGACAGGAAGGCGTTCGGGATCAAGTTCAGGCAAGGCCAGCTCATTGATATGATTGCACTGGGTGATGTGAGCGACCAAATGTTCCAGTCCTTCCCTGGTTATGCCGTTATTGCTCCAGTTTTTGGCTTGAAGAACCTTATCAATAGCCCGTAAACTGCCTGAGGCGCCGATAGCTTCATCCCAGTTTTTGCGCTGAAACTGTTTCTGGATCGGCTCAAGCTGCTGCTCGGCAAACAAGGTTGCCTGAGTGAAGGCATTTTTGGACAACTTACCGTCTTTAAAAAAAGCATTACTGACCAGCACACAACCCATCGGCGTGCTTTCTTTTACCCTGGGCGTGTCGCCTGAGCCTATGATGTATTCGGTACTGCCGCCGCCTATATCCATAACCAGGCGTAAGTTGGCCTTACTGCCCAAGCTGTGCGCAACGCCTTGATAGATCAAGCGGGCTTCTTCTACGCCTGAAATGATGTGAATGGGATGATTTAGCGCTTTTTCAGCCCTATCTAAAAACTGTTGCGAGTTTTTAGCCATGCGCAAGGTGCTGGTGCCGACTACGCGGACGCTTTCCGGCGGAAAGTTGCGGATTCTTTGACCAAACCTTTCCAGACAACCTAAAGCTCTTTCCTGAGTGCCAATATCAAGATAATTCTTTTTATCCAGGCCGGACGCAAGCCTTACCATCTCCTTAAGGCGGTCGAGAGTTTGTAAATTTCCATTGGTTAAACTGCAAACAATCATGTGAAAGCTGTTAGAGCCCAAGTCTACAGCGGCAACAATTTCGGGAGGTTTCTTCGGCACAAGTTATCCAGTTTTGTCTATGAAGCGGATAAGGTTAAAGGCTCAAGATTAAAGGTTCAAGGTTAAATGTTCAAGGTGTTTTTTTGCACCTTGCGCCTTTAATCTTGCGCCTTGCGCTTTTAACCTTTAACCTTGCGCCTTTAACCTTGCCCTTTAAAGTATGAATGCATTATCCCTGCGTAACCTCAGAAAAACTTATAATAACGGCTTTGAAGCCTTAAAAGGCATTGATCTCGATGTTGAAACCGGTGATTTTTTTGCCTTACTGGGACCCAATGGCGCAGGTAAGTCAACGGCTATAGGCATTATCAGTTCTCTGATCAACCAAACCTCCGGCTCCGTCAGTATCTTCGGGCATGATTTAAGACGCGAGCGTGAAAAAGCCAAAAGCTGCATCGGCCTGGTTCCGCAGGAAGTTAATTTCAACCAGTTCGATACAGTCAAGAGCATCTTACTCAATCAAGCCGGTTATTACGGCACGCCACGTAAGCTTGCGCTGCAACGCACCGAATACTGTCTCAAACAAATGGATTTGTGGGATAAACGCGATACCGTTTCCAGACGCCTGTCAGGCGGTATGAAACGCCGAGTCATGATCGCCCGCGCTCTGGTTCATGCGCCCAAATTGTTGATTCTTGACGAGCCGACCGCAGGCGTCGATATAGAAATACGCCGTTCGATGTGGAAAATGATGCAGGAAGTCAACCAACAAGGCACAACCATTATTTTAACCACGCATTACCTCGAAGAAGCGGAAAGCCTGTGCCGCAATATCGCCATCATCAATCACGGGAAAATTGTCGAGCATTCCGATATGGCAAGCTTGCTTGCGAGGCTGCATATAGAACATTTCATATTGGATTTGGCTCACCCCATTGCGGTGGCGCCGGTGATTGAAGGCTGCCAAATTGAACTGCTGACAGACAAGATGCTTAACGTTGCGGTCGCTAAAGAGCACGGACTCAACAAACTATTCAGCCAATTAAGCGCACAAAATATCGACGTCATTAGCCTGAAAAACAAGACTAATCGCTTGGAACAGTTATTTATGGATTTGATCGACTCGAACCCCAACTACGCAAAAGCGGCAGGTAATGAACGATGAACTACTCCATTGCCTTTAAAACCATTGTTATCAAGGAGATATTCCGGTTCATCAGGATTTGGCCGCAAACCTTGCTGCCGCCGGCCATCACCACCGCGCTGTATTTTTTAATTTTCGGCAAGCTGATCGGCGACCGTATAGGCACTATTAGCGGCGCCAGCTACATGGATTATATCGTTCCCGGCATTATTTTAATGTCGGTTATCAGCCACTCCTACGCGAATGTCGTGTCTTCGTTTTACTCAACCAAATTCCAGCGCAATATTGAAGAATTGCTGGTCGCCCCAATACCCAACTGGGTGATTCTGGGCGGTTATGTGAGCGGCGGCATTATTCGCGGATTACTGGTGGGCATTGTGGTGACCTTAATATCCCTGTTATTTGCCGACATTAAGGTCAATAATATTTTGATTACCCTCACAATCGCGGCACTGACCGCCACCGTCTTTGCCTTGGCCGGTTTTATCAATGCGATACTGGCGGAAAGTTTTGACGATATTTCGATTATCCCAAACTTTGTATTAACCCCGTTAAGCTATCTGGGCGGCGTTTTCTATTCGGTCGATATGCTGCCCGGTGTTTGGCAATCTATCTCTATGGGGAATCCCATATTGTATATGATCAATGCGTTTCGTTACGGCTTGATAGGCGTGACGGACGTTGATATTTGGCTGACCTTTATCATTACCGGCGGATTTATTGTTACCTTGACCTTGTTTAGCCTATACCTTCTGCATAAAGGTATAGGGATTAAGAATTAGCAGGAGAACGATAAATGCTCTTCAAGCCAAAATTTTCACCTTGGCTTAGATAATTTTAAAAAGCCTAATTTACAGCTGTTCAAGTGATTCGGCTTTCATTCCTTAGTATTAAAGTCACCCCCTAAATATAAAATCGAGAGGCAGCTCAATGTTAAAACGTCAAACCACCCAATCAACGGGATTTATTCTGGTAACGCTGACCGCGCTATTTATTGGTAACTTGCCCGCTGTTTTCGCTCAACAGAAACCAGGCCTGGATAGAACCGTTCTATTAGAAAAAAAACTGCAACTCCCCAGTCCCAATATTAATACCAAGATGATACGGGTTGCATTTCCATTTGGATTTAAAACACCTTGGCATACCCATGAAGGGCCGGGGCCTCGTTATGTGGTCAAAGGTAGGCTAAAAGTCGTCGAGAACGGCAAAGCCGCCACCTACTCTGCCGGTGAAGTTTTTTGGGAAACGGGCGAACTGATGTCGGTAGAAAACGTGGGTGACGATGCGGCGGAATTAATTATTTTTGAATTAGCGCCGGATCAATAAACCTAAAAAAATCAGCTAGCCACAGATAAACGCAGATAAAACATTCTGTTACGCAAGCTTAGCGGTTCATCCCAAGGATGAAGCAGAGAATTGAACCCGTTGTTCATCTGTAAATATCCGTGTCAATCTGTGGCTCAACGGCTCTTCCCAGAATAAATACCCATTGGCGACCTTAGGCGATTTCCTGCGAAAAATATACCCACCTGACTGGTCTTTTTGTCCGTCTCCTGCGTTGTAAAAATGGTTGCATAGCTTGCTATGCGCCCATTTTTACGCCTTGCAGACGAACAAAAA
>SCPZ01000120.1 GCA_004299305.1 Methylobacter sp. | reverse complement strand
TACACAAGTACCGGCTCCTTCTCCCTTGAGGGAGAAGGTTGGGATGAGGGGGATATAAATGCTTGTTTTTATTCTCCTCACCCCAACCCTCTCCAGCAGGAGAGGGAGCCAGGTCAACTTGCAACTCATTGTATTTATGATGTAAAAAAGTTGTGTAGATAGTTATGCTGTTGGAGAGGGAGCGAGTTTTCAGTGATGTTCGATTCGCTGAGTAGTTCTACTTTGTTAGATTATGCGCAAGCTCGTCATACCCGCCGGGAAGCGGGTATCCAGTGCCATGGATGGTAAGCTCAAATCCATCCATGGAGCCTGGATTCCGGCAATCCATGCCGGAATGACGATTCTGAAAACAGTAATCATGTAATCTAACAAAGTAGAAGTAGTTACCCACAAATAAACACTAAGCCCGCAAAATGAACCCAACAGACTTCACCGCCTGCCCCGAGTGTGATTTATTGCTTAATTCAGCTGAGCCCGTGGTGGGCGACAAGGCGCACTGTCCCCGTTGCGGCTACTTGTTACAACGCCCGTGCAAACAAAGCATCGAGCGCACTTTTGCCTTGTCTATTGCCGGATTGATATTGATTTTTCCGGCTAATTTGATGCCGTTTCTCGGTATAAAAATGCTGGGCGGCGCTAAGGACGGCACCTTATGGTCCGGCGTAGTTGCTCTATTTGAAGAACAGCTATGGGGTGTGGCGGTGCTGGTGTTTTTGTCCAGCATTTTATTTCCGCTGCTGAATATTATTTTATCCTTGCTGATCAGCGCCCATCTTTATTTTGAAAAACCGAACCGGTATCTGGCGCACTGGATGCGCTGGTTGCAACATATCGATGAATGGGCGATGCTGGAAGTTTATATGCTGGGCATTATTGTCGCCTGCGTTAAACTGTCTGCCACTTCCGAGCTTAAATTCGGTTTTGGGCTCTATGCGTTCGTTGCCTTGCTGATCGTAACCGGTATGCTGGCGAGCAGCCTGGATAAGGTCCTGTTCTGGCGGCAAATCGGGCAATTAAGAAGATGAAATCAAAAAAAACCGCCCTAGCTCAAGGCTTTATCCGTTGTCATGATTGCGGCTGTTTATCGAGACGGGCTGACAAAAATAGCCTGTGTCTTTTATGCGGCGGTCGCCTGCATTCACGCCTGCCTAACAGTTTTCAACGCACCGCCGCATTGCTGCTGAGCGGTTTTTGCCTGTATATCCCGGCCAATGTTTTCCCTATCATGACCGTCACGCGCTTAGGCGTCGGCGAGCCGCACACCATTATCGGCGGCATTATTGCGTTAATTAACGGCAATATGGTACCCATAGCCATGCTGGTTTTGGTCGCCAGTATTCTGGTACCCTTGTTAAAGCTGCTGGGACTCAGTTTATTATTGCTTAACGTTCATTATCGCTGGCAAGACCATGCCAGAAAATGGACTATCATGTACCGAATTATCGCTTTTGTAGGCCGCTGGTCGATGCTGGATATTTTTATGATTTCAATTCTGGTGTCCTTGGTCGACATGGGCGGAGTGGCGCAGGTCATTGCGGGGCCTGCGGCAACGGCATTTGCTGCGGTCGTGGTGTTAACCATGTTCGCCGCCAAAAATTTCGATCCACGCTTAATATGGGATAACCAGCGCTAAAATGAATGACTTTATCGACATTGATGCTTCAGACGTAACTATCAATAAAAAAACCGAATTGCCCCTGGTGTGGTTTTTGCCTTTGATTGCCCTACTGGTCAGCGGTTGGTTAATCGTCAAATCCTATAATGAAAAAGGCCCTGTTATCACGATCAGCTTTCCTACCGCAGAAGGCCTGGAAGTGGATAAAACCAAAATCAGGTACCTGAATGTAGAAGTCGGCAAAGTCACTGCGATCTCCATCAGCGACGATTTGAAAACCATCCTGATTAGCGCGCAAATGAACAGCACGGCGGCCGGTTATCTGAACAAAAACACCAGTTTCTGGGTGGTGCGCCCCCAAGTGGGCCTAGGAGGCATTTCCGGGTTGGGTACTTTGCTTTCGGGGCCTTATATCGAAATCAAACCGGGCGATGGTTCCAAAGAGCATCATTTTGTCGGCCTGACCACTCCGCCCTTGTTAAAAAACAACGCCGAAGGTACTCACTTCATACTGGAAACCAACAATCTGGGCTCCATGAAACCCGGCACGCCGATCAATTTTCACGGCATAACCGTCGGCGAAGTGCTCAGTCACAAGTTATCCGACGAAGCTAATGCGATACGCTTAACCGTTTTCATTAACAAACCCTATGACCAATTCGTTAGAAAAAATACCCGTTTCTGGATAGACAGCGGCATCGATTTATCCGCCGGCGCCGATGGCTTTAAGGTCAGGACCGGGCCGTTGATTTCCTTGTTAAGCGGCGGCATTGCTTTTCGCGCCTCTGCCGAGGACACGATTGAAAATATCCAGCCTGAAAACAGTATTTTTCCACTGTACGATACTTATACGCTATCGACTCAGGTTGTTTACCAGAATACCTTGAAATACGTCATGTATTTTAACGGCTCGGTACGTGGCTTAATTGTAGGCGCGCCGGTGCAATTACGAGGTATTCCTATCGGCAAGGTCACTGACATTAGTCTGGAACTGGATAAGAAGACCGCTGAAATTCACATTCCGGTTACCGTAGAACTGGAACCGGAGCGCATCAAAGAAATCAACAATGAAAAACACATCAGCGATAAAGACATTATGACCCAGCTGATTAACAAAGGCCTGCGTGCGCAACTACAAACCGGCAGCCTGCTGACCGGACAGTTGCTGGTCGATCTTGATTTTCACCCGAAAAGCAAGATTGTGTTAAGCGACAACAAAAGCGTCTATCCCGAGTTTCCCACCACAGCCAGCTCACTGGATCAATTTACCCATTCCGCCAACATCATCATGGATAAAGTAGCCAAATTGCCGCTGGAGGATTTGACGGCCGAAGCCAATAAAACCCTGCAATCGCTACAAAGCACGTCCAAGGCGGCAACCGGCATGTTGGTCACGGCTCAAGGCACGCTGGATACCGCCGATAAAACCATGGCTTCGGCTCATCAGGTATTGAGTACTTTGGAGCCCGGTTCCACCACCCACTACGAACTGGAGCAATTGCTACAGGAACTTACCCAGGCGGCAAGCTCGGTCAAGCAACTGACCGACTATCTGGAACAAAACCCCAACGCATTAATTCGCGGCAAAAAAGAGCAGTAACTATGGCAAAGCAACTTTCAAAATGGTTCATCGCAGTATCGGCTTCCACCCTGCTCTCGGCATGTATGTCGACGCCCACCCAATTTTATGTATTGGAACCGCTGAGTGAGCCGCCGCACTCCTCATCGACCGCAGATAAAAAACGCCAGATCGGCGTAGGCCCGGTATCCATACCGGCATTGCTTGAACGTAAACAGATTGTCACCCGGTTGCCGGATAACAGCGTAAAAATCGCCGAATTCCATCAATGGGCATCGCCTTTAAAAGATAATGTCAGCCAAGTGCTGACCCGCAATCTCGCAACCCTGCAAACCGGCGACCTGGTCAGGGCCTATCCCTGGAGCGCCTACGGAGCAGTCGATTATCGCATCATCATAGACATCATCAGATTCGATACCCGTCCTGAGCAAAGCGTAAACCTTGAAGCCGACTGGGCAATAATGAATGAGAAAAACCATACCTTGTTAAGTAATGGCCGGACCAAAATTGAACATCAACTGGATGACCCATCCTACCCGGCTGCGGTCAAAGCGCTGGACAAAATCTTGAGTGAATTCAGCCAGGAATTATCCCAGGCGCTGGGGAAAATACAGTAAAGACCTTGCAGAATAGGCTCGGTGTGTGGGTTGAGATATTTTATTCTTGGATTTAGTTAAGAAATCCTTTAAAATCGTCGATCTAATATTGGGATGTTAGCTCAGTTGGTAGAGCAGTGGACTCTTAATCCATGGGTCCAGGGTTCGAATCCCTGACGTCCCACCAAATATTCAAGGCCTTACCGGTTTGTCGTGGTAGGGCCTTTTTTGTTTTCTCCGCAATGTAACCGGTTTGTAAGCGCATTTACTCAATGCAGGTTGATTTGTATCAACGAGTTACCGGGAGGGGCAGCGAATAAAAATCTTCAAGTTAATACCTCTCGAGTCAATCCTATTGCCATAGCCGCTGTTCGATGTATTCATCGACTTTTGCAAGTGGCTCATAAGTTTTTCATTTTTTTAAAGATTAATGTCCAAATTAAATCCCCAACAACAAGCTGCTGTTAAAGCGATTGATCATCCCTTATTGGTGCTGGCCGGAGCGGGCAGCGGCAAGACGCGGGTAATTACCGAAAAAATCGCCTATCTGGTCAAGCAAGGCCTGCCTGCACGACATATTGCGGCGGTGACCTTCACCAATAAAGCCGCGCGGGAAATGAAAAGCCGGGTGTCCAAGCTGCTGGATGACAAGCAGCAGCGCGGCCTGCGGGTATCGACCTTCCATTCCTTGGGCCTGGATATATTGCGGGCGGAGTCCAAGACGCTGGGTTATAAATCCGGTTTGACCCTGTTTGACGAGCAGGATAAGCTCACGTTGTTGCGCAACCTAATCAGCCACGGCGCGAAAGATTGCGACATCGACAACATCGATAGCTATGCCCGGCAAATCGGACAATGGAAAAACGCCTTTGTTACGCCGGAACAATCCATAACGATTGCCACAGTCACAGAATACCCGGCAGCGCGTCTTTACGCGGACTATACCCGCAGCTTAAAGGCCTATAATGCGGTCGATTTTGATGACCTGATCCTGATGCCGGTGCTGCTGTTCCAACAACACCCGGCCATCCTGGAAAAGTGGCAAAACAAGATCCGCTATTTGCTGGTCGATGAATACCAGGACACCAATATCACCCAATACCAGCTGGTGCGCCTGATCGCCGGTAACCTGGGCCGGTTTACCGTGGTCGGCGATGACGACCAATCGATTTATGCCTGGCGCGGTGCGCAGCCGGAAAATTTGGCGCAACTGCAAAAAGACTACGCCCGCCTGCAAGTCATCAAGCTGGAGCAGAATTACCGCTCGACCGGGCGCATCCTGAAAGTCGCCAACCAGCTGATCGCCAACAATCCCCATGCTTTTGAAAAACGCCTATGGAGCGAACTGGGCTACGGCGACCCGTTACGGGTTTTAAGCCATAAGGACGAGCAGATCGAAGCCCAGCAGATCGTCTCCGAGATCATCCACCATAAATTCAAGACCGGCAGCAATTACCAGGATTATGCTATTTTATACCGCGGCAACCACCAGTCCCGTTTGTTCGAGAAGGGCCTAAGAGAAAACAACATCCCGTATTTCATCAGCGGCAGCACCTCGTTTTTCGCCTATTCGGAAATCAAGGACATCCTCGGCTACCTGCGCTTGTTCGTTAACCAGGATGATGATGCGGCGTTTTTGCGCGTGATCAACACCCCGAAACGGGAGATCGGTCCAAGCACATTGGAAAAGCTCGGCGCCTACGCCAATGAGCGCCATATCAGCCTGTTTGCGGCCAGCACCGAGTTCGGCCTGAGCCAAAGGCTGTCCGAAAAAGCCATGCACCGGCTGACCAAGTTCCGTGATTGGGTTATCGATACCGCCGACCGCATTGAGCGGGGCGATACTTTTTCGGTCATGGAGCAATTCATCGACCAGATCGGTTATCCACAGCATTTGCAGGAAGAAAGCAAAACCAAGGAATCCGCCGACCGCAAGCTGAAAAATGTTTACGAACTGATCGAATGGCTAAAACGCATCGCCGACAAGGAAACCAGCGGACAAATGCCGCTGGCGGAAATCGTCGCCAAAATCATGCTGATGGACATATTGGAACGCGGCCAGGAAGACGAGGCCAGTGACCAGGTCAGCTTGATGACCCTGCACGCAGCCAAGGGACTGGAATTTCCGCATGTATTTTTGATCGGCATCGAAGAAAACATCTTGCCCCATCAAAACAGCATCGAAACCGACAACATCGAAGAAGAACGCCGCCTGGCCTACGTCGGCATTACGAGAGCACAACGCACCTGCACGTTTAGCTACTGCACCCATCGCAAACGTTACGGCGAAGTCGCCGAATGCGAACCCAGCCGGTTTTTAAGCGAATTGCCCGAAGACGATTTGGAATGGGTCAACAAAAAACAGCTGGCCCCGGAAGTCATCAAAGAGCGCGGCAAGGCGAGTTTGGCGCATTTGAAAACAATGTTGTCGTAATTACCGGGCCAATCGGTTAGAATATGCATTACGCGCCCGTAGCTCAGCTGGATAGAGTACAGCCCTCCGAAGGCTGTGGTCGGACGTTCGAATCGTCTCGGGCGCGCCATTTATGCATGGAGACATGCACCTCATCGAAGCTATTCTTTTGAATAGCCAACCCGCTTAAGCAGAATTTTTATAATTGTCACCCCATGTGGCTTTATTGCAGGATCAGACATCCAGCAGGCCACTCGTTGACTTTTAATTTGACGGGATGGGCATAAGTGTTAGAAGATGCAGTGTCAAGGTCATCTACCTGTAGCCTCCGTGTTACATGAATGGAGGATGAGCTTTCTGTATAACCAATAGCTATGTATCAGTGGAAGATTAGCGAATGATTCCTGCACTTAACCAATCTGGTGTTTTACCTCCATTTATCCCTGAGCTTGGTCCAACTGATCCTGCTGGAATGGCTCCATATCGCGCTTCTATTACTGAGTTTGTTCAAAGATACGCCCATTCTGAGAAGCGGAAATCCATACTAAAAGGTCTCTTAACTTATCGGGCAAGATTACGCGGGCTGGGAATTACCGACGGCTTTCAATGGCTCGATGGTAGTTTTGTTGAGAACGCTGAAAGCAACCGAGGTAGACCACCAAATGACATAGATTTGGTTACGTTTGCTGATCGTCCGTTGAACACTCGTGACCAAGATAATTGGCGTAGTTTAGTGTACGAAAATAAAGATTTATTCCTTCCGGAACTAAGCAAGGAGACTTATTTATGTGATGCGTATTTTGTGGACTTGAATACTCCACCCTTGCATATCGTTAACACTACGAAATATTGGTTTGGTCTTTTCTCACATCAGAGAGAATCCCTTCTGTGGAAGGGAATGATTGAGATACCATTGATATGCAGTGATGACGAGGCCCAATCACTCTTGGATCTGGAGGAGGAAAATGCCTAAGAAACTCACTATAGATAGCCTGTCTGCAGAACTAATTTCGGTTTCAAACCTACTCGAAAGCGCCAAAAAATCGGGCGACATCGTGGGAGAAATGCAGCTTGAGCACCGGCTAGAGAAATTAACCAGTCAGCTTCAAGTACTTAAAGAACACACATTACAAGATAACAGCGCGAGCGTAGCAATTTTCTTTGGAGGAAAGCCCGTACTAGGGTCTAAAGGAATAGCGGTTGATTTCGCAGGAAAAGCATTAGAGCAATTCCAAAATTTGGTATCAAAAACTTTTGCTAAGAGTGAAATTGGTCAACTTGGAACAAGAGGTAAAGTACCGTTTAAAGCTCAGTCGGAATTAATGGTAACTGGTCTGGCTCGAGGCTCGTTTGGTTTCGTATTAGATGAAATGTCCGAACAAACTGAACTAGAAGTATCAGAGTTAAGCCTTGTCATTGACAAAGCAACACACCTTTTACGTGATACCGCAGCACAAGACGAAGCGGTATTTGAGAGTTTAGTAGATGAATTGGACGCCAGAACATTACTCGCCCTTAAAGATATGTTTTTCAACTTAGATTCTAATGCTGCCACTATCCGAGTAGTGGAAGGTGATTTAGATATTGTCCTTGATAGCGCCGCAGTACATCGCGGAAAAATCAGGACAGAAGCGACAACGATCGATGAAGATACTACAGAAGTTTCTGGGGTACTTAAAGGTTTGCTACCAGAACATCGAAAATTTGAAATAATTGACGATTCCGGTAACCTCGTTTATGGGTCAGTAACAAAAGAAGCTGTAGAGCAGTTTGAAGCTGCGTCTAAATCTGTAATTGGTAAGCGTTGTACTGTTTCAGTCACCGTTAAAACAGTAAAACCTTTAAATCGCCCGCCAAGAGAAGTTGCGCGATTAATTGAATTTCTGAATTTTGAGGCATAACATGCCGTGCACTCGACCTCCAAGCGGGACGGGGTTTGTAACCCCGTTCCTTACGTTTTTTATTATGCCTGCTACTTAACTAACGCAAAACCTTTCTAACGCGGCAACATGCCCGTCCGGCCCAAAAATTTCGAGTGTTGAATATGAAAACGGCTATCGATTTACGCGCTGACATCCAATAACGGATGTGTCGGGCAACGATACATCGGTTGGCCATCCTTACTGCATTTTTCACAAAATGCTATGGCTGAGTCTGTTTAAAAACGGCCTCTATGTCCCGCGAACCGTGCAGGATGCGGATCACTTCAATTCCATTTTGGCTGGCGCGGTAGAAAATCAGGTAGTCGCCAACGGGGAATTTGTACAGACCATGATATTCTTGGCGGGCCGTTCCTATACCGGGCGTGTCCGCCAGGTTTTGGCACTTTTCTTTGAGAGTGCCGATATAACGCTTCGCCGTTTTTGGATTGTTGGCGGCAATATAGTCATGGATTGCCCGTAAATCCTGCTGGGCCAAAAGGGTTAGATTGAAATCAGCCACTTCCTTGCTCCCTTTCAAACAATCAAATTAAATCATGAAAAGCTTGCTCGCCGTCAATCAGTTTGCCTTTGTCGGCTTGGCGTATTCCCGCCATCAAATCATTCCGCAAAGATTCCAGTTTGAGAATTTCATGTTGCTGATAATCTTCGTAGGAAATTATCACCGCTACAGGACGGCCTTTTTTCTCAATAGTTACCGGACCGCGTTGCGCTGAGTCCAACAATGCGCCGAAATTGCTTTTTGCCTCAGTTGAAGCCACAGTTTTCATAAGCAAACCTTTTAAACAGTTGTAATGATCATATTAGACATATTAGTTAAGTTGACTGTTATGCGCAAATCATTTGGACAAACCCAATTTGCATGTTTTTTTTCTCTCAATCACAGGGTGGTATTCAATTTGTCCGTAAGTTTATTATGTTCGCACCTACGGAATTTGGAAGGAGGGCAGCGTCAGGTCCTGCATTGTGCCGCCGCGAAAATAGATTCTATATCACGAGAACTATGCGGTATAGGGATTACTTCAATCCTGTTTTGGTCGGTGCGGTAGAAAATCGGGCTGTCGCCAACGGGGGATTTGTAAACAGGTATGGGCTTTAAGACCGACAGACTCCTAGGCGACACGGATAGGACGGATTTACACAGATTGTTTTAAAAATATTCTGGGTTTTTAATCGGTGATTATCCGTTTAATCAGTGTCGCCTAGAGGCGCCTACTTTTGGCATCCGTGTTCCATTAATCATTTTTAGCATACGCTGAACAGTTACGATTATTTTTCAAAATCGGTTTTTTCAACAATTCGCACCCGCCTAGTCACGCCGCACACCAGGGTATAAGGTATGGTATCCGCCCATAGCGCAATTTCTTCAACCGGCAAGCCTTCGCCCCATAAGGTCACCGGATCGCCGGGTTTGGCATGGCTCCCGGTTCCCAGGTCAACGCTAATCATGTCCATTGAAACCCGGCCGATAAGCGGAACGCGAAGGCCGTTGACCAGCACCGGCGTTCCGGTTTTTGCATAACGCGGATAACCATCGCCGTAACCTATCGCTACGATGCCCAGTGTTGTAGGCTTTTCACATGTCCAGCTGCCGCCGTAACCGACGGTATCGCCTGCTTCGATTGGTTTGACTGCAATCAACCGGGAATGCAGTTCCATAACCGGCCTTAGCCCCAGTTGTTCGCCTGTTGAATCAGGAAAGGGCGATATGCCGTACAACATGACGCCGGGACGCACCCAATCGCTTAAAGATTGCTCCCAGCCTAAGATACCCGCCGAGTTGGCTAGGCTGCGTTCACCGGCGAAACCGGCAAGCGTTTGGTTGAACAGGTCGATTTGCTGTAGTGTTTTAGGATCGTTGATATTATCGGCGTTGGCAAAATGCGTCATCAGGTTGATCGGTCGTTTTACCCCTACACACTGGTTTAGCCGTTGATAGACCGAACTCAATTCTTTTGCCTTGAAACCCAGACGATTCATGCCGGTATCGAGTTTTAACCAGACCGGGCAAGCTGCCGGTTCTGTTACGGTTGCAAGAATGTCAAGTTGGTTTAGGGAATGCACTACCGTATCTAATTGGTAATGCAGTAATTCTTTGAATTCTTCGGCGCAGGTAAATCCTTCTAAAACGGCAATCCGCTTGGTGAAGCCCGCTTTGCGCAAGCGAATGCCTTCATCAACCCTGGCGACAGCAAAGGCGTCAGCCGGTTGTAAGGCTTCGGCAATACGCAGCAAGCCATGTCCGTAGCCATTCGCCTTGATGACCGCCATAATCTTGGCGTTCGGCGCGCAACTGCGTACTTTGGACAGATTATGCCGGGCAGCATCCAGGTCGAGCACCGCATAGGCCGTCGGCGTCATTCATAATCTCCGCCGGTATAGGTTCCCGCGAAATTTTCAAAGCGGGTATATTGGCCCAGAAAGGTGAGTCTGACGGTTCCCAGCGGGCCATTACGTTGCTTGCCGATAATGATCTCGGCGATACCTTTATCGGGACTGTCTTCGTTATACACTTCGTCCCGGTATACGAATACGATCAAATCGGCGTCCTGCTCGATAGCGCCCGATTCGCGTAAATCAGACATCATCGGGCGTTTGTTGGGGCGTTGTTCAAGGTTACGGTTAAGCTGCGATAGGGCCACTACGGGCACGTCCAATTCCTTGGCCAAAGCCTTTAAGCCCCTGGAAATATCGGAAATCTGTTGCACCCGGCTTTCACCGCTGGAGGGCGATTGCATCAGCTGTAAATAATCCAAGACGATCAAGCCCAGCTGGCCATGTTCGCGGGCCAAACGCCTGGCTCTTGAACGCACTTCGGTTGGCGTTAATGCCGGGGTATCGTCGATGAATAATTTGGTTTCGGCCAGTAAGTTGATGGCCGAGGTTAAGCGCGGCCATTCGTCGTCTTCCAGCTTGCCGGTCCTGATTCTATGTTGGTCGATACGGCCTAATGACGACATCATTCTCATTGCCAAGGAGTCGCCCGGCATTTCCATACTGAATACCGCAACCGGCTTGTCGCCTTTGATGGCGATGTTTTCCGCCATATTCATCGCGATTGTGGTTTTGCCCATCGAAGGCCTGCCGGCCACGATAATCAAATCGGCAGGTTGCAGGCCGGAGGTTAAGTCATCGAAATCGGTAAATCCGGTGGCCGCTCCGGTGATCGAGCCTTCCTGCTCGAACAGGGTTTCGATTTTATCGACGGCGCGCGCCAGCAGCGATTTAATGGTTGCAAAACCGCCTTGTCCGCGTTGTCTTTGTTCGGCGATTTTAAATACTTCGCGTTCGGCATTTTCAAGCAGGTCGGCGGTTTCTCGGCCTTCGGTATTGAACGCGGAATCTGAAATCTCGGTGCCGACATGAATTAACTGACGCAGCACCGAGCGATCCCTGACGATATTCGCGTAAGTGACGATATTCGCGGCGCTGGGTGTGTCTTTTGCCAGCATTCCTAAATAGGACAGTCCGCCGGAATTTTCCAGTTCGCCTATCGCTTCCAGTGCTTCCGATATGGTAATTACGTCAAAAGGAATTTGTTTTTCGGCGAGTTGCTCAATGGTTTTGAAAATAAGCCGGTGATCTCGGCGATAAAAGTCGCTTTCTACGACCTTGTCGGACACGGAATCCCAGGTCTGGTTATCCAGCATTAACCCGCCCAGGACCGATTGTTCGGCCTGAATGGAGTTAGGCGGGATTTTTAAGGAATCCAGCGAATAATCACGATCAAACGAATAATTTTCAGACATAGTTCACGGCGATAGAGGTGTTAATCATAAAAATACAGCATAAAAAACTTTCACAAAAGTCAGGAAAGATTATTAAAGAAGGCACAGGCGGGTAATGTGAAGAACAGTGTTCAGCTAAGTACAGGATACTGTTTAGCATTATAAACTAACTTACGTTTACGGTTAGCAATAGTAAATAATCCTGAAAAAATCAGGCGGCAACTGTGCGCTGGGAATTCTTATAGCGTTATAATCGCTTTCAAGTCGAGTGTGATCATTCGCTAATGTTTCAGTGTTGCCAAGCTTTAAATTAGGAAGCCAATGAATATTTTTTTATATCATCCTGTTGCAGTATTAATTCGTCGCTTTATTTTAAGGTCTGCAATCGTTTTATGTTGTTATTCGGCTAATGCATTAGCTGATGAGTCGGCTGAAGTTCAAGCATTGAAGTTGAAAGTTGAGGTGCTTAGAATGCGGGTGAAGGAGTTGGAAGCCATCAAAACGCCTAAACTGAGCACAAAAAAAGCGCGGGGCAGTCGGTGGGATTCTTTAAGCGTAGGTTTATCGAAATCCGAGGTCGCTTCAATACTCGGGAAACCCGGCAAAATCGATAAGTGGAAAACGGGGGAGGCATGGTACTTTCCAAACCCGAGAGGCGGCGAGGTTGATTTCGACACAAACGGCAAAGTAACCGGCTGGCTGGAACCCTAAGCATTTTAGACGATTCGCAAAGAAATAACCTTCAATTACAACAAATCTGCGTTGCTCCCGAAGGCTCCCGAAGTAAAGTCATGTTGCCCGGTCCGTAGCAGGTTTTGGGTAAATTGACGATTACCGGCGTCAAGTTCATACTTTGAAAAAATAATGTGATACGCGGAGGCAATATATGAAAGCGACTGCAAAAGATCTTAGAATTCACTCAAAAGGGCTGCTTGACGCTGAGAGCAAGGGGGAAATGTCGTCATTAGTTTCAGGGGTAAACCTTGTGCCTTATGAAAAAACCGATAAGTCGGCTGATGTGGATAGCAAGAATGATTTGTTCGGGATATGGGCGGATCGTACCGATATTGAATCTGTAGAAGAGTATATGCAAAGCCTGAGGAAGGGGAGCTCCCTTTTAGGCTGCTCGAAAATAACATTTATTTAACATAGGGGGCATTATGATTTTCCATATAACACTCGAACCGGCTGAAGATGGCTGGATCGTTGCCGAATGCCCTGCATTGCCAGGGTGCGTTTCACAAGGCAAAGATCAAGAAGAAGCTTTGGTTAATATCAAAGAAGCGATTGCCGCCTGGTTGTGGGCTGAGGATCAAAAAGCGGTTTCCGCTTTGCAATAAAACGGCACTCAAAAACTGGCGCAGATTATGGTAACCGTTTAGTTAATGGGCAAACTCGGCAATATTTCCGGCAAGGATGCGGCCAAGGCTTTTGAGAAAGCAGGTTGGCAAACCATCGGACAAGTCGGAAGCCATCGTGTTTTGGTTAAGTCTGGCGTACGCGTTAATTTGTCTGTCCCTCAATACAGGGAGCTTTCAATCGGTACACTACGCATATACCGTTGAAGAATTTCTGACGCTGCTTTGATTGCTGATACGGGCTAAAAATTGGCTTTAAACTTATTCTACGCCGGGTGTTAGCTATAACCATTTTGTTTTGGTATTACGGAAACGTTAGGGGCGATCGGTAGGTCGGAATAAGACCACCCAATCGTTAGCGCGAGGTGGCGTTTCCGGCAAATTTGGATGATGTTTACCAGAAACACCCGTTCTCGCTATCGCTCGAACCGGCTATTCTGGCCTACATGGCTGACCGTCCAGGATGGTGGCTTTGGCGAAGATGTATTTGTTGAGCATGTCGGTTGCTGTAGTCATGGGAGAGATTACAGCGGAAATGTTGTGTCATTTCACCGGAAAACGTGACAATATTTTTTAGATTGTCTATCTAAGTACAATTACGGATGTAAATTATTGACTCACCATATATTCGGCTAAGCTATTGTCCGCTCACTACCAATGATAGTATTATAACCTGCTGTATCACATATAAAATAACTATCAAAAAACGTGAGCATTCAGCCAAAATCAATTTTAGACAACCTAATTGCCCAATTATCTGCTTATCTACACAATAATGAAAAGCCTGATGATTTTACATTGCGCCGGTTTAAAATCGAGGCGGAAAAGTTAAAAGTAGTTAGCCGAGCTGAGTCAGCAATGGCAAAAGGCATTATTGCTGGATTGGAAAGAAATCTTCAGGAATGTAAAAAACAGCACGATCTATCACTCATACTCAATGATGACCCCGATAATGATCATGTTTTTTACCAAAACTATGCTTTATCCTTGAACAGACTTGGCCAAAACAAGGATGCTTACCATTTCATTAAAATGGTTATTGATAGCCATCCACATGTTCCAATTGTTATTTGCCTTTGCATTGACATTGCTTTCTATGCTGGATATCCTGAAAAGGCATTAAAATATTATGATGACTTAATAAAATTGGATATATCCAACATTCCCTCCACTGTAGAGAAATGTATTTATGAGGCCAAAATCATGACTAGTATGAGATTTGAAGATGAAATAATTAGTAAATTCTCACTAATTGTGGAGGAAATATATTCAAAAAATAATGTTTCTCCGATGAATTCATCTCTGCATAAAGTTGATGACGAATTATTTCAATGGATAGAAACAACTGCTGACGTAGATACAACAGTTGATATGAATTTTGAATTAGCCGAAAAAGTTTCAGAACGAGACGATTTAATTTTATCTGGATTCAATGTCGTATTTAGGGCTCATCAATAATGGCTATAGAAGAAATAGATTTTCTTAATTTTGCAAAATCTCTATCAAGTGATTCAGAAATAAATTGCAGGAACATCATTAGCCGATCCTATTATGCTGCTTACCACATGTGCTTAGCTGCATATAAACCAGATCTCGGCTCAGATGGAGGAGGCCATAAAAAGCTGGCTTCCGCAATAATGAAAAGCCCAGCGAAGCAAGATAAGTCTAATGGGTACGTACTTAATCAGCTAAAGTTTCTTAGAGTTAGTGCTGATTACAAATTAAATGAAAATCTATCACAAACTGATGCCAGCACAGCTGTACGCCAAGCTGAAAAATTGCATGGTAATTTACCTTCTGCATCTATATGATTGTAATATAGTGGTCTAAGGTTGGGTTAAGCGATAGTCGTAACCCAACCTACCAACATCAACTCCTGCATCGCCTTAATCTCACCCCCTGATCTTCGCTATATCCAATATTACGGTCTTGGCGCTGCTCGTTTTGCCACTGTACGCCATCAACACCTGCAAAAACACCCAGCGCAACGGCATTCTCTAAGGCTTTTGCCAGCCGCTCTTTGCGTTGCTGCGGATCGGTTGTTAATTGGGCGTTGGCCTGTTTTTGCTCTAAAAATAGGACAAAATCATAAACTTCCGCCTGTAGTTGCGGCGATAATTTCTCGGTATGCTGTTGTATTATTTCGTCTAAACGCATGTTTTGCTCATTTTGATTAGTTATGTAAGGCAGGTATGCAAGCTCTGTTGTCCAGTGTTCAGCTTAGCTGTATGCGTTGTCAAGGTCGATGTGATCGGCTAATATCGAAGCGTTTTTTGCTTTGCCCTACCAAGCCTTAACGCTAGCTACACCAACATCAACTCCTGCAAAACCTTAATCTCATCCCTGATCTTCGCCGCCTGCTCAAACTCAAGATTTTTCGCATGCTTGTACATGGCTTCTTCCAGTTGTTTCAGTTTCTTGCTCGCCTGTTTGGGCGTCATGGCCGCTTTATAGTCGGCCGGGAATTCAGCTACCTTGTTCAGCAGCTTATTGGCGCTGGTCATGCCTGCGCCGGGGATCGACACCTGTAGAATATCGGTGACCGACTTGAAAATAGTCTTCGGCTCGATATGATGTTCAATATTGAACTTGTGTTGCTTCTCGCGGCGGCGCTCGGTTTCATCGATCGCCTGTTGCATCGATTTGGTGATTTTGTCGCCGTACAAAATCGCCTTGCCATTTGAGTTTCTCGCCGCCCGGCCTATGGTTTGCACCAGCGACACCACCGAACGCAGGAAGCCTTCCTTGTCGGCATCCAGTATCGCAACCAACGACACTTCCGGTATATCCAGGCCTTCGCGCAACAGGTTAATGCCCACCAGCACGTCGAACTGACCCAGGCGTAAGTCCCTGATGATCTCGACCCGTTCCACGGTATCGATGTCGGAATGCAGGTAACGCACCCGCACCCCGTGTTCCATCAAGTATTCGGTCAAGTCTTCCGACATTCTCTTGGTTAGGGTGGTCACCAGTACCCGCTCTTTGAGCGCAGTGCGCTTGTTGATTTCCGATAACAAATCATCGACTTGGGTGGTTGCCGGGCGCACTTCCACGATCGGATCAAGCAAGCCGGTCGGCCTGACCACTTGCTCGGCAAACACGCCTGAATGCTCCCGTTCGTAGGGCCCCGGCGTTGCCGATACATAAATCCGTTGCGGCGCTCTCGCCTCAAATTCATCGAACATCAACGGGCGGTTATCCAGCGCGGAAGGCAGCCTGAAGCCGTATTCAACCAGGGTTTCCTTGCGTGACCTATCGCCCTTGTACATCGCGCCGATCTGCGGCACCGCGACATGGCTTTCATCGATAATCACCAAGGCATTGTCGCGCAAATAATCGAACATGGTCGGCGGCGACTCGCCCGCGCTTCTGCCGGACAGGTAGCGGGAATAGTTCTCGATGCCGGAGCAATAGCCGACTTCCAGTATCATTTCAATATCGAACAGCGTCCGTTGCTCCAGCCGTTGCGCTTCAACCAGTTTATCCAACGAGCGTAGTTGCTCCAGGCGCGCCTTGAGTTCGACTTTGATGGCTTCAACTGCTTCCAACAGCTGCTCGCGTGGCGTGACGTAATGGCTTTTCGGGTAAATCGTATAACGGGCCAGTCGCCGGATGATTTCGCCGGTCAGCGGGTCGAATAACGACAAGCGTTCCACTTCGTCATCGAACAGCTCTATCCGTAACGCTTCGCTGTCCGACTCGGCCGGGAAAACGTCGATGACTTCGCCGCGCACCCGGTAAGTTGCACGGCGCAGGTCGATGTCGTTGCGGGTGTATTGCATTTCCGCCAGCCGCCGCAGGATGTCGCGCTGGTTAATCATGTCGCCCTTGACCAGATGCAGCACCATCTTGAAGTACGATTCCGGCTCGCCTAAGCCGTATATCGCCGAAACCGTGGCGACCACTATGGTATCCTCCCGTTCGATTAAGGCCTTGGTCGCCGACAAGCGCATTTGCTCGATATGCTCGTTAATCGCTGCATCCTTGTCGATGAAGGTGTCGGAGGCCGGGACGTATGCTTCCGGCTGGTAATAGTCGTAATACGAGACGAAATACTCGACGCTGTTTTCCGGGAAAAACTCTTTCATTTCGCCGTAGAGTTGCGCGGCCAGGGTTTTATTGGGCGCCATAATCATGGCCGGGCGCTGCACCTGGTTAATCACATTGGCGATGGTGAAGGTTTTGCCGGAACCGGTCACACCCAGTAAAGTCTGGTGCACTTCGCCGTCACTTAAGCCTTCGACCAATGCTTGTATCGCGGTAGGCTGGTCACCGGCGGGTTGGAAACGGCTGTGGAGTTTGAACTTCTTTTTCACTTGGATTTCTCTAACTGCTGAGTAGTTACCATACTTTTTTAACATCGGGTTGTTAGTAAGCCATTATACATACTGTATAATCTGCCTCCTCTTTGACATTGATTTTACACGGGGAAACATGAGCATCAAACTTTCTAACAGAGTCCAGGCAGTTAAACCATCACCTACTTTGGCGATTACTGCCAGAGCCGCGCAAATGCGTGCTGCAGGCAAAGACATTATCGGCCTTGGCGCCGGTGAGCCGGATTTCGACACCCCGGATCATATCAAGGCGGCGGCGGTTAAGGCTATCGAGAACGGCCAGACCAAATACACCGCAGTTGACGGTATAGCCAGCCTGAAAAAAGCCATTATCGCCAAGTACAAGAACGATAACGGCCTTGACTACCAGGCCAACCAGATCCTGGTTTCCTGCGGCGGCAAGCAAAGCTCATTCAACCTGACCCAGGCCCTGCTTAATGCAGGCGACGAGGTCATTATTCCCGCGCCGTTTTGGGTTTCCTATCCTGACATGGTGTTATTGGCCGACGGCGTGCCGGTGATTATCGAAACCACCCAGGCGCAAAATTTTAAAATTTCGCCGGAACAATTACGCGCCGCCATTACCGCTAAAACCCGGTTAATCTTTATCAACAGCCCGTCAAATCCGTCCGGTGTTGCCTATAATCTGGAAGAACTTAAAGCGCTGGGCGATGTGCTTAAGGATTTCCCGAGCATTATCATCGCCACCGATGATATGTACGAGCACATCCTTTGGAACAAAGGCACGTTTGTTAACATCTTAAATGCGCATCCCGAGTTTTATGACCGTACCGTGGTTATGAACGGGGTATCCAAAGCCTATTCGATGACCGGTTGGCGTATCGGTTATGCCGCGGGTCCTGCGGATTTGATTGAGGCGATGACTACTATCCAGTCGCAAAGCACATCGAACCCGACGTCGATTTCACAACATGCCGCCGAAGCCGCGTTAATCGGCGATCAAAGCTTTATCGATAATATGTGTGTTGAATTTAAAAAGCGCCATGATTATGTCGTCAGCGAACTGAACAGCATCGACGGTGTTGAATGTCTTGAAACCGACGGCACCTTTTATGTGTTCCCTAATGTGGAAAAGCTGATTGCCAGATTGGATAACATTGATGACGATCTGGGTTTTTCCGAATACCTGATCGAAGAGGCGGGTGTGGCGTTGGTGCCGGGTTCCGCGTTTGGCACCCCTGGGCATATCAGGATTTCAATAGCTACCAGCATGGCGAATCTGCAAAATGCTATGGAGCGAATTAAGAAGGCGATTTAAGATTTTTGTTAGACTGGCGTCATGCAGGAAACTTTGCGAATCCTGCATGACTATTGATTTATAGCTCCTGCAACATAACAGCCCCTGAAAAAAGCCGGGGGCTGTTATAAGGCGATTTCCTGCGCCATTTGGGTATATTTATTATTGGCAATCGCCTAAACCCACGTCCTCGCTACAGCCCGCCAATTAATTATCAAGGTCAACACAGTGCAAATAGCTCCTGCGATCAAAAAGCAAGACGACCATTAATGTGAGTTGAACAATGATGTCGAATATCCATGCTATGTTTTTCATGACGATCCCCTCAATGCAAATTTATTAAACTTATGCTTGTATGTCAGCAATATTCTTAAATTTATTATCGGCTGACATGCTTATTCTTAAATTCCTAGCAGTCAGTAAACGCTCTTCTTCCTGTATCCATACAGTCGTCCTGACTCATAATTTTTCAAGGCATAAAAAAGGCCATTTAATTAATTTACTGATGTAACAATACGTTAAATTTTTACTGGCATCTTCGCCGGAAATCGCCTTATGCAGATGTTTATGTTTTAAAACCACTCTAAACGATATAAATCAGGGCGTCGATTGGCAAGATTGCGGGCGGCGCCGCGAGTGCGAACTTGCTTTAATAAATCCAAGTTAACATCGGCAATCAGCGTCATCTCGGTATTTGGCGTTGCTTCCGCTAATATTGCATCATGCGGAAACGAAAAATCACTGGGGCTAAAAATGGCCGCTTGCGCGTATTGTATGTCCATATTCTCAGCATGTGGCAAATTCCCGACACTGCCGGTAATCGCTACAAAACATTCATTTTCAATTGCACGGGCATGAGAACAATAGCGCACCCGTTGGTAGGCATTTTTGGTATCGGTCCAGAACGGCACAAAAATTATTTGCGCGCCCTGAATGGTCGCCAAGCGGGCAAGTTCGGGAAATTCCGAATCGTAACAGATTAATACCGCAATCTTTCCGCAATCGGTATCGAATACTTTTAACGCATCCCCGCCTTGAACGCCCCAACAACTGACTTCATCAATCGTGACATGGATTTTGTATTGCGCTTCAAACGTGCCGTCACGCCTGAGCAGCCAGGATACATTATAGAGTTCATGCGCACTATACTCAGGCATGGAGCCGGCAATAATATTGATGTTGTAAGACATGGCCATTTCCAACAGACCGTTCCGAATCTCACTGGTAAAACCGGCTAAGGCGCGAATCGCATCGGGAGGGCTTTTATCATTGAATAATCCCATTAGCGGCGCACTCATATACTCGGGAAAAAGCACAAAGTCGGAATGATAACCGGCTACCGCATCAATAAAAAATTCGGCATGTTTGAGCAACTCCTCGACGCTGCTCAAGGTTCGCATCTGCCATTGCACAACGCCTAAACGGATGATATTTTTGGAGCCGCCAAGCGAGGGCGTTTTTTCTACATAATCGAGATTGACCCATTCAAGAAGTGTGGCAAAACCCTTGGATTCAACGTCTACAGGCAGATAACCGGTTAACAGCTTACGTACATGGAAGCCGTTAAACAGTTGGAATGACAGCACCGGGTCGAATATCTCCCGGTTTTTGACCTCTTCGATATAGCGCACCGGCGTTAAGGTATCGGCGTATTTGGCATAGCCGGGAATCCGCCCGCCGGCAATAAACCGGCGCAGATTCAAGTTTCGGCATAATTCTTTGCGCGCATCGTATAATCTTCGGCCTAAACGCAGGCCCCGGTACTTCGGGTGGACGAAAATATCGACGCCGTACAAGGTGTCGCCCATCGGGTCGTGATGGGTCAGGTAACCGTTACTGGTAATCTGGGCGTAGGTATGAACATCGCCAAAGCGGGAATAATCGACGACCATGCTTAATGCGGCGGCCACTAATTGACCGTTATCTTCAATAACAATCTGGCCTTGAGGGAAACGGGTAATTTGAGAGGTGTACTGGTCTTTCTTCCAGGCCCCGCCCAAATTATCGTAAACATGCTCCATTAAAACCGCAATATTATCGTAATCATCAAGCGTAAGAAGCCGAAGTAGAAGCTTATGTTTTTTGGTCTTGTCTTTTTTCATAGCCGAAAAGTATAACTTTGCTTTTTGACGGCTTTATTACAGTGTGATGAATTTTTTCCCGGAAAACATTCCCAAAGTGTTAAAAATCAGGCGACCTACAGTGGGACGAATTTACAGATAACATCCTTCAAAGGGATGTTATCTGCACCGGCAGTGGCTAGTTAAAAATTATTGTTTTTTTGAAGAGCTCGGTCGACCGGTTTTAACTTTCTCAACCTGGTCAATGGCTTGTTTGAGCTCAGCCGGGCTTAATTTTATAAGCAACTGAAGCCCGGCGCGAAGCAGTTCGCCTTTTTTAACATGGATTCCCTCCGCCAGGCAGGCTTTCTTAAGTTCTGAAATTTTTAAGTAATCATGTTCCGGGAATGAAAAACTATCCCGGATTACTTTTGCTTTAACGGGTTTTCTTTTTTTAGCTAACGCTTCCGCTTCTTTTACCGGTATATCGACGGCGTCTTTGACTTCCGTAACATTAGCCGATTTTGCTGTTGCCGGTTTTTTTTGCGTTTTCTTGCCTGTTTCAGGCTCCGCCAATGGTTCGGCAAGGGCTTGGTTTTCGGGTTGTTCGGTTACAGTTTTTGTGGATTTAGGTTGTTTCAACGCCATTATGATTCTCCGTGTATGTTAAATGTGAAAACAGTATATACCGTTTATACTGTTTTGTGAAAAATTCCAGCCCCATTCCCATAAAAAAGGTAACCCTATTGGTAACTACTCACCACCTTTAACCATAAAGTCGATTCTTACTGTCCAAAGCCAGCTTTGGACTCCAGAAAAGTGTGCTATAGGAGTTCAAAACTGGCTTTGCCTACATGGATGTAGGTAAGGAGCGGAAGCTTTGAATATGACAAAAGCTAGCATTAGCATAGGGTGAGTAGTTTCCCCTATTGTTGTTATTAGCGTTATCTAGCCATCCCGATGATGGCGAATAGCCGAGGCTGGGTTGACATATTTTGAATTTAACTCTCATAAAAGGCATGGGATTTATTATTTTGAAATATACTCTCCAAGGAACAATGGTGTTTATTGGCCATTGCGCACTGATTTCTTTCATCAAAAGAAGGTCGTTATTATGCTTAAATTCTCATACTACTGGATACTTCCCTTATTATTGTTACAAGGAGCGGTATCGGCGGCGCCTTTACTCCAGGTAAGAACAACATCACCATCAACCCCGACTAATAGCTACATTAATAGCTGCATACTGAACGATCGCGGACAAGTGGTAATAGAACACAATGTCTGGCTATTTCCATCAGGCCCCAATCTTGCCTCGAAAGAAATAAGAGCTGCAAATCTCAATGTAAAAAACATAAAAGCGGTGATTGCCCAAGCTGAGCTGGGTAATATTACAGGTATGGATCCAATTGGCGGCTCGACATACAAGTATTTCGCTTATCAAAAACAGGCTGACGGTTCTTTAAAAGAAATTTTTTTACTGAATAAAAATGGTCAAGGTTCATCAAATGATTCGCCCATGGTAGAGCCATTAAGCAGATTTATCGATAGTGTTTGCGGCGTCATATCGGCACCATAACGCCTGGATACTGAATAGCAATCGTTGATTAAAGATAAGATAACCCGCAAAAAATAAACCATCACAGCTTCCGGCTTCCAATTTAAGGTGGGGCGGTTTTACAGATAACATCCCTCAAAGGGATGTTATCTGTCCCAGCTTAAGTTGGCAGCCGAACTAATCCTTAATCGACCGAACTAGTCTTTTGCATGGGCTATAGACCCGCTCACTGAGATTAACTGAGCGATTGCTTGCATGTTATTTCTCCTAATAAAAGACCGTATCGCCTAGCGCAAATGCTACACCGCCAGAATCCAGTCAAGAAAAATTAAAATTTGGAGTGTGACATGAATAAGTTCCCTGTTAAAAGCCATAACCACAACTTAATCACTATGATGCTGTTCTGTTTGGCGGCACTTTTCGCGCCGACATCCTACGCTAACGCTGACAACACCGCTTCGCCCGTAGGTATTAATATTCGCGATCTGCGTTACTGGGGCACGGAAATTCCGACGGTGGATTTTTTCAAGCGCGCCGGTAACGGCGAAAATGGCCTATGGCTGACGCAATGCAAATGGATTCAAGGGGTAAACTGTTGGAATACTCACGAGCAGGCGCAACTGGATCTTGATCAGGACGGTTGGCCGCGCTCCCTGCCGACAGCCGATGCTTCCGCGCAATACCGCTTTGTGAGTACGATACTGGCGATGAGTACCGACACGCTACATCCCGGTAAGTATCCCGCCGGTCGCTGGACGGTGCTTTACGATGGCGAGGGCAGCCTGTCCTATGGCTGGGATGCCGTTCGCAATGCCGCCGCCTCTACACAAGGCTCGGATGTCTTCGATATTGCGACACCGCACTCCGGTTTTTTTATCAGCATCATCGCAACCGATCCCAACCAGACCGGCAACTATTTGCGAAACATCCGCGTCATTCCACCAGGGGGCACTTGCAACCGCGATCCCTTCTCATTTGCTGCCGATGTCTCGGACTGCCCTGACTCCTACCGGGCGTTCACCGAAACCTACCAGACCGAACCCTTCTATCCGCTTTTCTTGAACGATTTGCGCCCGTTTTCCGCAATACGCTATGTCCGTTTCACCGACGTAATCAACGATCAAACCATCCATTGGCAAGACCGTCCAAAACTCAGCAATATCAGCTGGGGATATAGCAGCACGCTAAAAGCCGGAGGAGCGCCCATCGAAGTCGCCCTCGATATTGCCAATAGCCTTGATGCCTCGCCCTGGCTTGAAATCCCCGCACGGGCGGACGACGATTACGTTAGCCAATTCGCCCAACTGGCAAAAGCCAGGCTGACCACTACCCGCCCCATTTATCTGGAATACTACAACGAGGCCTGGAACTCCAACTACCCCTATGGCGTAAACGGCGATTGGATTAAACAGCAGGGTATCGCTCGCTGGCCGACTTCGTCCGCGAGCGACTTTACCAAACAGATCAACTGGTTCGGGATGCGCAGCAAGGAGATTTGCGCTATCTGGAAACGTGAATTCGCTGATCAACCCGGCAGGGTTCGTTGCGTAATGGGGGCTCAAGCCGCTAATTCCTGGGTAGCAGACCAGGCGCTGTCGTGTCCTCTGCACGCCGCCGAAGCAGGAGGAACGGCGTGCGACACGGTTGCAGGTATTGACGCCATCGCCATTGCCCCTTATATCGGCGGTCATGTGGCTAATCCCGTCTTACAAAACCAAATCGAAAGCAGCTGGTTTACCCAGCCGGACGAAGGCTTAAGCAAGCTTTTCGAGGAAATCACCCAAGGCGGGGTACTAACACCGCCGACGAACCAAGCGAACATGGCAATGCCATCCCTCCCTGTAATCAAATCCTGGGTAACGGCGAATAAGTCGGTGGCAGATCGTCATAACGTCGCCTTGGTCGCTTACGAAGGCGGAAACGAATTGGGAGCCGCCCGCAGCAATGACGCCTATCAAATCAAATTGAACGCGCTTACCAACCAAGCCAATCGTGATCTACGAATGGGAGAGGCCTACACCACGATGCTCGACGACTGGAAAGCAGCGGGCGGTGATCTGTTCATGGTTTTCGAGAGCACCGCCGCTTATTCCATGAACGGTAACTCCTCGCTTCTGGAATGGCAGGGACAGCCTGCGAGCCAATCACCGAAATATGCTGCCGTAACAGACTTCATTTCCATCAATCCTTGCTGGTGGGATGGCTGTGAAGCCCTGCCTGTTACCTACAAGTTAACCGTCACCAAATTAGGCGGCGGCACGGTAACCAGCAATTTGGCGGGGATCAATTGCGGCAGCGATTGCACGGAGGAGTACGCCAGCGGTGCATTGGTTACGCTAACGGCCAGTCCTGACAGCGGCTCTACTTTCACCGGCTGGTCTGGGGGGAACTGCCCGAAGACAGGAAACTGCACGTTGAGCATGACGGCAGCGCAGGACGTGAGCGCAACGTTTAAAGCCGTAGCCAGCGACTTTGCGGTGACCAGCCTTTCGCTGATTCCCGCCGCACCATCTGCCAACGGCATCTTCAAGGTCAGAGTGACCATCAAAAATCAGGGGAAAGTCTCTGCTAATGGCGGACAGCTGACGGTCTGGGCTAATCAGCCCAACGTCCAGGCTTGCTCAGCCAAAGGCGGCAAGTCGATTACGGTGGGTACGCTCAGACCAGGAACCCAAAAGATCCTAACCGTCACCGATCTTTCCGCCGACAAAGCCGGACATAAACGGCTACGCGTTTTCATCGACAGCGCCTGCGCCCTGTCCGAATCAAACGAAATTAACAACCAACTCGTTAAGGCTTACACGGTTCGGTGAATGCGATAAGGTGGATCGATAAGAACTATCTATTGAAAAATATCTTGTTAGGTCAAGACCTTCCAGGTTTTAAAAACCTGGAAGGTCTAAATACGGTCGGGGTCTGAATAGTTACCAAAAAAATAACTGCCTACTAGGCGGGATCGTAGCTCTCTTCAAGCAGCTTGGCATGGGCCGCCGCGAGTCTGGCAATCGGAATGCGCGGTGCCGAGCAAGACACATAATCGAGCTTAATGTGATGACAGAATCGAATCGATTGCGGATGGCCGCCTTGTTCCCCGCAAATGCCGATTTTAATGTCGGGGCGCGTTTTCCGGCCTTGTTCCACGGTCATTTTCATTAACTGTCCGACACCTTTAACGTCCAGCACTTCAAACGGATTGTCATGCAGCAGGCCAACTTCGTTATACAACGGCAAAAATTTATTTTCCGCATCCTCGCGCGAGAAGGAGAAAGTGGCTTGGGTTAAGTCGTTAGTGCCGAAGGAGAAAAACTCGGCGACTTCTGCCAGTTGTCCGGCACGGGTGCATGCCCTGACGGTTTCAACCATGCTGCCGAATTTGTACTTAACGCGAAGTTTGTACTGGCTTTCCACAATTTCCTGCATTTCCAGCGCATACTCTTTTACCTTTTTCAGCTCCTGCAAGGTAATGACTTGCGGCACCATGATTTCCGGCAACACGGCCAAACCTTGGCGTTCGCAAATGGCTGCGGCTTCCAGGATGGAGCGTATCTGCATTTTGTAAATTTCAGGATAGGTCATGCCAAGACGCACGCCGCGATGTCCAAGCATCGGGTTGACTTCGTACAAGTCGCGCACCTTTTTCAACATCAACTGCTTTTTAGCCATAGCTTTGCTGATGACCTCTTCGTTGAGCAGGTTAAACGGCGCGGGCAGCACCAGTTCGCCGCCCAGCATTTCCAGGGCGACATGCTGGCCTTTAATGACTGTCTCGTAATGTTGCAAGGCGCGAATCTCTTCTTCAAGCTGATGCTCGCTAGGCAGGAACTCGTGCATCGGCGGGTCGAGCAAGCGCACCGTCACGGCATGGGGCGACATAGCGGTAAACAACTTGACGAAGTCGTCGCGTTGGATTGGTGACAGCTTTTCTAATGCGGCTTGACGGCTGTTTTTGTCATCGGCCAGGATCATGTCAATCACTAAGGGCAAACGCTCTTTGGCATTAAACATGCGTTCGGTACGGCACAGGCCGATACCGGTAGCGCCATAATTGGCAGCCAGGCGTGCGGTTTCCGGGGTATCGACATTGGCATGAACTTTTAGGGTGGCAAACTCATCGGCCCAACTTAACAGGGTTTGCAATTCTTCGGACACTGTCGGGGTAATTGTCGCAATAGCGCCTAAATAAATTTTGCCGGTGGAGCCGTCAATGGTGATGATGTTGCCTTCTTGAATGCGCAGGTCGCCCACTTGCGCGGTGCGCGATGCGACATCGACTTTAATATCTTCAGCACCGGCAACACAAGCTTTACCCATGCCGCGCGCCACTACCGCCGCGTGCGAGGTTTTGCCGCCGCGGCTGGTTAAAATGCCTTGTGCGGCAAAAAAGCCGTGAATATCTTCGGGCTTGGTTTCCTCACGCAACAAAATAACTTTTTCCCCGGCATGGCCCATTAATTCGGCGGTATCGGCATCGAACACGCATTTGCCGCACGCTGCCCCAGGCGATGCGGGCAAGCCTTGCGCTATCGGCGGTACTTTGTGTTGCGGGTCTAACTGCGGATGCAGCAGTTGTTCGAGTATTTCCGGGTCAATGCGCAATATCCCCCGCTCTTTGTTGATCAGCCCTTCTTTGACCATTTCTACCGAGGTCCTGACCATTGCCGTGGCGTTCATTTTGCCGGAGCGAGTTTGCAAACAGTACAGTACGCCGCGTTCAATGGTGTATTCGTAGTCCTGCACTTCGTGATAATGCTCTTCGAGTTTGTTGCGCAGTTCAACCAGTTGGCGATATAAATCGGGCATTTCCGTAGCCAATTCGTGTACCGGTTTGGGGGTGCGAATACCGGCCACGACATCTTCGCCTTGGGCATTGACCAGGTATTCGCCGTACATTTCATTGGCGCCGGTGCCGGGGTTACGGGTAAAGCCTACGCCGGTGGCGCAATCGTTGCCCATATTGCCGAACACCATGGTCACTACGTTAACTGCGGTGCCGTTAGCCATTTCGGGGCTGATATGAAATTCACGGCGATAATCCACCGCGCGCTTGCCCATCCATGAGTTAAATACCGCCTTGATCGATATTTCCAGTTGCTCGTACACATCTTCAGGGAAGGGGCGACCGGTTTCTTCTTTAACGACCTGCAAGAACAGCTCGCTGATTTGTTTGAGGTGTTCGGCATCCAGCGCTACGTCCGCTTTAATACCGGCTTGTTTTTTTATTTCTTCAAAATGAACATCGAATTTTGTATCGGCAATGCCCAAGGCAACTTTGCCGAATAACTGGATAAAACGCCGATAAGCATCGTAGGCAAAGCGGGGATCTTCGGTTTGCTCAATCAATCCTTGCAAGGTTATTTGGTTTAAACCCAAGTTTAAAATGGTGTCCATCATGCCCGGCATCGAAATCGCCGAACCGGAACGCACGGAAACTAATAGGGGATTGCTTGCGCCGCCAAATTGTTTGCCGGTTTCTTGTTCAATAACGTTGATTTGCCGCTTAACATCGTCCACTAAGTGGTTGGGCAATTGTTTGTGCTGTAAGTAATCGAGACAGGCTTCGGTGCTGATTACAAAGCCTGGAGGTACGTTTAAACCTATTTGGGTCATTTCACAAAGATTGGCGCCTTTACCGCCCAGCAACGCTTTGTTTTTGCCATCGCCTTCATGAAAAGAATATATATAGTGAGATGTCATATTTGCTCCGTTAAATAGAAAAGTGGCGGATTCAACTCTGGAGTCTAATCCCGGTTTTCATACGGTTTCCTGCCATGGCTCAGCCAAAAATACGGTATGAGGTGTTTTAACGTTGAGTGTTTCTCGAAAACGATGATTGAGCTTACTCATCACTATCCCAATCCCGTCCCGGTTATATTCTCAGAACTGCTACCTTGGGTAAAGCATTGTCTGATCAAACAGGGGTATTTTTGTTTAAGGCAACTCGCAATAAATAAAATACCGTTAAATACAATAGAACACGGATGCCAAAAGTAGGCGCCTCTAGGCGACACAGATAGAACGGATAATCACTGATTAAAAAGCGCAGAATATTCTAAAAAATCCGTGTAAATCCGTCTTATCTGTGTCATCCGTGTTCCATTTTTCTAGCTGCTGAGTTGTCAAGATTATTAGGACGCAGTAGTTTATTTTCTGCGCGTTACCTAAGCCGCAGTTCAGCTTGATTGCAGCTTTGGATCACTCCCATTTAAAAATAGAATTCGTATGGCTGTTGTCGTCTTTATTTTTGCCGGTTGTTGGTTCAGGCTGTCCTGGTTGTTGAGTATTGGGGAAGGTTTTTCCTTGGATATTATGTCGGTGATGTGTATAAGACGGATAAATCGGGGGCGCTTGATAGCCGTATGAGGGCAAGATCAGCGCGGGGCTCTGCATTCTTTGTTGCTCCAGCGCGTCCGCCTGGCGCTTTTCTTCGAATGCTTGCTGCTGTTCATAATCCGCGCTTTTTTGCAATGCCTCGACAGACGCTCTCCTGTCACGTTCGGCCTGGAGCTCTTTTTCGGCCTTGATTGTCGCCTCCTTACGCGCGGTAAAATCCTCCTTCCAGGCCTTGAGCTTGGCTTCTTCCTCGGCAACTTTGTGCGGATCGGAGTCCTGAATCTCAATGGCTTGCTGCTTTACGGCTGATTGGCAGGGCGTAGATTGATAAACCGTTTTTCCCGATGCAAGCTGGCATTTAAAAACCTCGGCAGCGTGGACAGATGAAGCGAGTAGGATCAATAACATAAAAAATAGCTTTTTCATCGTGAATGTCCGTAGCGAGTTGTGTTGGTGGGATCATACAAACAATCAGGGATGGAGTCATCTATCAAGCCGAATCATTAGGGATTTGTTGGGCCAGCGCCCAGTGTACATGCTCCCTGACCATCTCGGAGTCATGCTTGAGCATAGGCTTTAAGGCATCAACAATAAGCCCTGAGGCGGGGGCATTACCTAAAGCGACGGCGATATTCCTGAGCCAGCGCTGGTGGCCGATTCTTCGTATCGCCGAGCCTTCGGTATTTGCCAAAAATTCCGTTTCAGTCCAGGCGAATACCTCAAGCAATTGCCGGGTATTAAGCCGGTGTCTGGGATTGAAATCCTTTTCACCTGTCAGTTTGCTGAATCGATTCCACGGGCAGATGATCTGGCAATCGTCGCAACCGTAGATGCGGTTGCCGAGCAGCGGTCTTAAGGGTTCCGGGATTGAGCCGTGCAGTTCGATAGTCAGGTAGGACACGCAACGTCTGGCGTCGATCTGATAAGGTGCAACAATCGCCTGGGTCGGGCAAATGTCCAGACAGGCTCGACATTCGCCGCAATGCGCGGTAGCGGGGGTGTCGAGCGGTAGCGGCAGGTTGGTGAACAACTCGCCCAGGAAAAACCACGATCCGGCTTTGCGGTTAATCACATTGGAATGCTTGCCTATCCAGCCTAAACCGGCTTTTTCGGCCAAGGCTTTTTCCAGAACCGGGGCGCTGTCGACAAACGCCCGCATCGAGTCCGGGAGCAGGGAGCCGGTTTCCGCTTGAATCTTATCGGCCAGTTTTTGCAGACGGCCTCGCATCAGTTTGTGATAATCGCGGCCCAGCGCATAGCGGGAAATATAGGCCGAAGCGGGGTCGGCCAGCGCTTGATTCATCGCCATGGCGGATTCGGTTTGGTAATCCATACGTACGGAGATAATACGCACAGTGCCCGGATACAATAACTCAGGCCTGCTGCGTTTAAGGCCGTGGCGCTGCATATAGTCCATTTCGCCGTGGAAGTTATTGACCAGCCAGTTTTGCAAATGGGCTTCAGCTTCAGGCAAAGCGGTGTCGGTGATGCCGACTTGCTGAAAGCCCAGCTCTAAGCCCCATTGTTTGATTTGCAGGGCGAGGGTGATCATTTGTTGGCTGCTGATGCCCATAGCGGACGACGGGAGGCGAAGGATTGAATGCAGATAAAATAGAACTGATTAATAAGTCGAGCCGGACGGGGCGCTGTGCCCCAACTTTTTGGTTGCCAGTGTTTCCGTGCCGTTGAAGTAATCAATCCAAACGCTGGCATCGACCAGAATCAACAATCGGTCCTCAGTTGCTCTAAATTGCCCTCCCATTTTAACTTGCCTTTAAAGGCCTTGATGCCCTCTTGCTGTTTTAACATCAATAAGGCTTTCAAACCGAGTTCCACCGCTTCGCGCTTGGATTTTACCCCGGTCGCTTTTAAAACATCGGCCATCAAGGTGTCGTCAATGATTATATTGGTTCGCATTGGGTTGTCCTTGTGTAAGGAATTTATAAACGATACACATTAGAGCATGTTCATGGGGCTGATTCAATTTTGACTAGGCGATTGAAATTGCGGACCGGATAAGTTGACGATGGATAAAGGATCTTGTCTATATTAACCAGTTTTCCATTATCTTTTTCACCGCTACATGCCGATAAGCCGAAACTTAAAGTCGCGATAACCACTAAGACTTCTTATTTATTTTGTTCCTTATTATCGATTATTGTTATTGAGTTACATTGGGCAAACTGTTTCTGCTGATACTCACATACATCAAAATGTTGGGCACCAAAAAGATATTGTCCGACACGTCAGGAACCCCAACGGGGTTCACAAGCCGTTAGCCGGGGGTTGAGCGTAGCGACACCCCCGGATGGCATGAAACAAAGAATCTCGACCCCGGCGGGGTCGCCGTAATTTGGGCTACAAATAATCCGGGTTATAATCGACACCGGATTTTTCCAGCAACACAACCAACTCATCCCGGAACGATTTCATTTTATGGTGTTGTTCCTGGTTGGCGATATAGCTTGCCACAGCGTCCAGCCCGGACGCGCTAACGGTGAAAGCCGCGTAACCTTCTTGCCATGCAAATTGCTTTTCTCCTAATGTATCATGAACCCACACGGAAGATGCTTTCTTCAACTCCCGCATCAGATCTGCAAGATTGTGCGTGGATTTTAAAGACACCAGCAAATGGACATGGTCATCGATTCCGCCAATTCGTTTTGAAAACCCGCCCAATCTATGGACAATTCCGCCGAGATAATCATAAAGCCGAGGACGCCATTTTGCATCGATGATGGGAGCACGGTTTTTGGTGCCGAATACGATATGGTAATGCAGGCTAAGATAGGTGGATGCCATGGTAAATTTCGCTTAGATTTTGGGTTTCTGCGACCCCGTTGGGGTCGAGGTTTTTTGTTTTATGCCATCCAGGGGTATCGCTACGCTCAACCCCCGGCTAACGGCTTGAACCCCGCTGGGGTTCTTGATGCGGTGGGTTTCAGCGTCACCTAAAGCCTATTGTTGGTATCGTTAACCCAATATTTCCGTACGAATGTATTGGGTTGGGAAAAGTCGTGTAGTCATGTCGGGTTAGCGTAGCGTAACCCGACTTACGTTACTTATTACGACCTACAGGACTGTTTACGTCCGATATTTACATGGATCAAAATGTCGGGCAACAAAAAGATGTAGCCCAACACGTGAATAACCCCAGCGGGGTTAAAGCCGTTAGCCGGGGGTTGAGCGCAGCGACACCCCCGGATGGCATGAGACAAAGAACATCGACCCTGGCGGGGTCGCAGCAATTTGGGCAACAAATAATCCGGGTTATAATCGTTGCTGGATTTTTCCAGCTCGGTGGGGCGCATCGCGCCCCTTTTCGGAATCCCAGTACACAAGGAATCTTAATGTTTGAAATGGATACCCGTTAGAATATTTTAAAACCCCCGACCATTTTAATATTCGTAAATGGTGCGCGATGCGCACCCTACCCGGCTGGGGTTCTTGACGCGTTGAGCTTCAGCTTTGCTAAAGCGTCTGCTGTTGATGTCGTTAACTCAATATTTTTGTGCGAATGTGTTGGATTGCGAAAAGATGCAACCCAATCTAAGATGCTGAGAATATTCTTGACTCCAAATCCTCAATCATTTTCCCTACTTGCTTACTTATTTCTCTATTACGTTCTGTTCTCGCTATATTATTTTCTGAAACAGTAACCACCATTTTTTTATAATAGTCATAAACTTGGCTACCCTTTTTTGTACCCCAAAACTCATTAATAAGATTATAGACAGCCGTTTCTATTTCTTGCCCTTCTTTTAAATAAAGGCTTCTAGCTATTGTTTGAAGCAATTTATCATGTGTACATAAAAACCAGATAGTATCTTCAGACTGGTTTTTCGATTTATTTCTAAGGCTTGTAAGGTATGTTAAATCCCAAGCCGCATTTTTCAATCCATCTTTTAATTTATTATTCTGTGAATTTACGTTTTTTATCATTTTGCCTAATGAATGTCTATTTGGACTAAAAAACAATAAAGCAAACATTATTGTTGCTGGAGTAGTAAAACAATCTTTAGTAATCCATTCAAAAAATATTTTTATCTGCTCTGTGTCTTCAAGTTTACATTTTTGTATTTCTATTATTTTTAATAAATGTAAATATTTAATTTTCCAGTCATTAAGCTGCTTACTGTAATTTTGCTCTTCTGTCTTTTGAAGGTTTTTATCTATTATATTTCTTGCTTTATTAATTTCTTTATCACTAAACTTATCCCTTACGCCCAATGCCAGTTCGGCATAACCCATTGGATGAATATGATCGGCAACTCTAAAATGATCAATATCCTTTATAGCATTTGAATGAGTGTTTTTTGAAGCTCTTTCATATAGCGCTAAATTAGGTTCTATATCAAACCCTCCTAATATAAAAAAACACATGACCGCACAACAAAACTTATAGGTCTTAATGCTTTCATCATCACCTTGAATTTGACCTCCTTTCGCAAGATAAACTAACCGTGTGAAAATATTATTATCCAAAAGAACGTTAAATTTAGCATTTTTACCCGATAGCATATAATTTTCAAGGAAATAAATATCTTCTATATACGCTGTAGTAATTAGTGGATTTCCTTCACGGACAATTTTCTTTATTGGTTCAAAGTAGTCTTTAGCGAATTCAAATTCAATTATGCATAACTCTTGCATAGAGCACCTTACAAATAAAATAAAACTTGATTACCTAACGCAACATATACAACACCAATTTTCGTATAAAAAACCGTGTTGTATATTCCTCATAAAAACTATCTAGTTATTTCTATTAAGCCAACTTTATAGCACAGGACATGACGTACAGAAAAATAATACGACACCATCAACCCACCCAAAAAATCGCTCACAAATAGACTCACGCCAATTGTACCCCGAATTGCATCGTGTATATCATCGTACATTTTTAACCCCAGCATTAACCAATGCCGCCATTGCCACCGCCTCACTTTGTCCACTGGCATTCAGCCCATGTATAACGCTACGCTGGTTTTGAAGCGATTGATTTTGACTGACTTTCCACTTGCCGATTAATCGGGTGATAACCATTTCAATCCCAACCACAGCCCCAAGCAGCTTTTCGGTAAAATCCTCCGGCGCATCCGACACAGCCCACGGCTCAGGAAAAGCGGCTTCGTTTTGCTGCGTTAACGCTTCCATCTGGGTGCGAACCCAAACAGCGTCATCGATAATCCGCAAAGTACCGTAGGCATGAACTACCGCGTAATTCCAGGTTGGAACAACCTTCCCGGCTTCCTGTTTAGTCGCATACCACGACGGGCTGATATAAGCGTCCGGGCCGTGGAATATGGCCAGCGTTTCAACATCTGCAGCGAGGTCGCGCCAGAGCGGATTGGCCCGTGCGATATGGCCGCTTAACACGCCAAACGGTTCCGGCGTTGGCGAAAGATGCAACGGTATATGATTGGCGTCAATGCCGTTTGCTCCGAGTGTTACCAAGGTCGCAAGCGGTCGGTTGCGGATCAGCTCGTGCATGACCTCAATATCGGGCTGTTCGAACTGTGCGGGTAGGTACATGAGCTATTGGGAAATAAAGGACTTCGCTAGTTTGGATAACCGGCCCTATGTCGTTGTAATTGGGCATGTCGCCTTGCCGCACGGTGGCGTGCGGGGTGAAAGCGGTCATAAAATATTCAACCGAATCAAACAAAAAGTCCTTAATATTGCGGGTTGCTGGTTTAGCCATGCGACAACGACCTCGCCTGGGTGAGGGCGCATAACTGCTGAAATGACATGGGTATCCAGAACCATCATAACAATAAATCAAATGGTTCATGCGGCGTATGTTCAGGCAATTCCAGTTCGACGCCTTGGTTTTCACCAAACAATTGCAAAGCCATGTCGCCGAGTTTAATAGGGTTTGTAACGGCTTGTTTAAGAATCTGGCGTACTTCTTCTTCCAGTTTTCTAACACTTAAATTTGCTATGATAGACCTCCTAAAAAATGTCGATGGGATGATAGCATTCGATAACACGCGATTCAATTTAGCGGGCGGCTTTAGAATAAGCATAACCAGGCAGGGCGCATTTTCATATTCCAACCAAGCTTTTTTAGATCGCTCAAACTACTGCGTTATAATCAAATCCAGCCACTAAAACCTTTAGAGAACATTATGCCAACTCAACAAATCCATGATGAACTTGAGGCTAAATTGTGTGCCTTGGCGACGCATGAGCAAACTACTTACCATTAGATTTCTTGGTGCTACCGAAAGGTAATCTGCCGGTTGCGACTACGAAACGACATCACAATACCATGCAAAATTTACCAATAAACCTCTATCGTGCGGCACAGGTCAGGGAACTGGATCGAATCGCGATACAAGAACGCGACATTCCCGGTTTCGAATTAATGAGCAGGGCGGGCGCTGAAGTTTTCCAACGCATCACAAAACTATGGCCGGATGTCCGGTCGGTAGCGGTTTTTTGCGGGGCCGGCAATAATGCGGGCGACGGCTATATTATTGCCGGATTGGCCTTGGCAGTGGGGCTGGAAGTTTGCGTTTATGCGGTTTCAGAACCTGAAAAACTCAATGGCGATGCGCTGGTCGCCTACCGGAAATACCGTGCAGCCGATGGAACGGTTTTGCCGTTCCAGGCCGAACAGGCAGTTAATGCCGATGTGTTGGTAGACGCGTTGCTGGGCATCGGGCTGGATAGACCGGTAACCGGGCTTTACGCAGAAGCGATACAGGTTATCAATGCCCATTCTTCCCCGGTCATTGCTGTGGATATTCCTTCCGGGTTAAACGCCGATACCGGCAGCGTGATGGGCTGCGCGGTAAACGCCGATTGTACGATGACGTTTATCGGTTTGAAGCAGGGCTTATTTACCGGGCAGGCGGCCGAGTATTGCGGCGAGATTTGCTATGCGCAATTGGGCGTGCCGGATGATGTGTTTACGGAGCTTGAAGCTACGGCGACGCGAGTTGTCAAAGTGCCGTTGCCGCGTCGTGACCGTTGCGCGCATAAAGGCAGCTATGGACATGTGCTGATAGTAGGCGGCGAGCGGGGCTATTCCGGTGCTGCCCGAATGGCGGGCGAGGCGGCTTTGCGAGTGGGTGCGGCATTGGTCAGTATCGCGACACGGGTCGAACATTCCGGGCTTATGAACTTGAACAGGCCGGAATTAATGTGTCATGGCGTGGAATCTGCCGAACAGTTGGCGGCCTTGCTGGCAAAAGTCGACATCGTTGTTGTCGGGCCGGGTTTAGGGCAAAACGATTGGGCAAAAGCCTTATTTAATGCCGCGATAGCTTCGGGAAAGCCGCTGGTCATCGATGCAGACGGCTTGAATCTTTTAGCCAATGCGCCAACAGCAAAAAGCGGCTGGATTTTAACGCCGCATCCAGGCGAAGCGGCGCGGCTATTAAACTGCTCTACTGCCGACATACAGCAAGACAGGTTTGCGGCGGCTTCGTCGATCCAGGCCAACTACGGCGGTGTTGCGATTCTTAAAGGCGCCGGAACGTTGATTGCATCCGAACATCAGCTCGCCGTTTCCAACACCGGTAATCCCGGCATGGCATCCGGCGGCATGGGCGATGTACTTGCCGGTGTGATTGCCGGTTTGTTGGCCCAGGGCTTATCTTTGCAGGATGCGGCGCAGCAAGGGGTTTATAATCACGGTCTGGCGGCCGATTTGGCCGCAGCAAAAGACGGGGAAAGAGGTTTGTTGGCCAGTGATTTAATGCCTTATCTTAGGCAATTGGTGAATTGATAATAAGGTTCAAGGTTTGAACTCCGATAGCGAAATTTCCTGGAGTCCAAAGCTTGTCCTGAGCGCAGCCGAAGGGCTGGCTTTGGTCTCTTTAATGAGCAGTTACTAATGAATATATATTTAAAAGACACAGAAGCAACCGAGCAGTTCGGCGCGAAACTTTGGGCGGAGCTGCCGTCAAAATGCCTGGTATTTTTGCATGGCGAGCTGGGCGCAGGGAAAACGACGCTGGTTCGTGGGTTCCTGAGGGCGGCGGGTTACAGCGGTGCGGTCAAAAGCCCAACTTATACCCTGGTCGAAGAATACACGATAGGCGAGCGCAAAATATTCCATTTCGACCTGTACCGGGTTGCCGATCCCGAAGAGCTGGAATGGATAGGTATAAGAGACTATTTTGATCAGGATTGCATCTGTTTTATCGAATGGCCTGACATGGGCAAAGGTTTTTTACCCGAGCCGGATAAAGTCATCCGTTTGGTTGCGGAAGGGGCGGGCCGCTCAGTCGAGATGTGTATGGTCTCGCAGAATTAAAAAATAGTTATCTAAGTGACCTAGAAAAACAATCACATACTGCTATAATCTAATCCAGATTATCACTTTGTGAGTTGTGTCGATGAGAAGTTATTGGAAGGTCTTGTTTATTATTGGATTACAGTTATTGGCTGTACCCGGTTACGCGGAGCAGATCAATATTAGTTCATTGCGTTATTGGAATACGCCCGATCAGACGCAAATGCTGTTCGATGTGAGCTCATCGCCTGAGCACAGGATTTTTCTGATGAATAATCCGGCGCGTTTAGTCATTGATATGCGTAACGCCAATATAAAGCAGGCATTAACCCAGCCGCCGCCTTCTCATCCGCTGTTTTCCCAGGTGCGTGTCGCAACAAAAAATAAAACTGATTTAAGAATTGTCGTCGATTTAAAAAGAGAGATTAGCTCAAAAAATACCTCCTTAAGAACCAATAGCTTGAATGGGCAGCGCCTGGTTATTGAATTATTGGACAAAGCCCCGAATAAATATGCGAAGGTTGACGAGCGGACGGAGATTAAAACAATTGCCGATAAAGCGAGCGCTGTCAAATTAGCTGAGAGCCAACCACAAACACAAAAAACCGTTAAAGAAGCTCAAGAGATAGCAGTTAAAAAGATTGAAGCTAGCCCGGTCGAGCCGGTAAAGGTCGCCAAACAGGATAAAGACATTGTTATTGAAGACAGTACGGATGAACCGGTAAAACTCGTCAAACGAGACAAAGATATTGTTATTGCAGTTGATGCGGGACATGGCGGAGATGATCCCGGCGCTCATGGGCAAAACGGCGCCGAGGAGAAAAGTATTACGCTGGCCATTGCCAGGAAACTTGCGGAGTTAATCAATAGACAGCAGGGCATGAAAGCCGTCCTGGTTCGTAAAGGCGACTATTTCGTGGATCTTAGAAAAAGAATGCAAATTGCCCGAGCAGCCAAGGCCGATTTATTTATCTCGATTCATGCCGACGCTTTTCAGGATTCAACCGTCAAAGGCGCGTCGGTGTTTACTTTATCCAATAAAGGTGCGACCAGCGAAGCCGCGCGTTGGCTGGCGGACAGCGAAAACTCGTCCGACTTGGTTGGCGGCGTTAGTCTTAATGATAAAGAAGATGTGTTAGCTTCAGTATTGCTGGATTTGTCGCAGACCGCTACCCAAGATGCCAGCGTGAATGTCGCGGGGAAGGTATTGAAAAATTTTGAACGCATTGGTGAGTTGCATTACGCATCGGTGCAAAAGGCCGGTTTTTTAGTGTTGAAGTCTCCCGATGTACCGTCTATTCTGGTGGAAACGGCGTTTATTTCCAATCCGTCGGAAGAGCTTAAGTTAGTTAACGCGGCCCATCAATTAAAAATAGCCGGGGCTATTTTTAACGGCGTGCGCAGCTATTTTAATAAAGACACCCCGGCAGAAAGCAGGGTGGCGGCTTTAGAGTTGTAATAAGGTTCAAGGTTCGGTTGTTGCGTGTCCTGCAAGGAAGCATAATCCTAAAAGCCGCAGTTTATCCACAAAAAGCACGAAAAACACTAAATAAAACAATATGTTGTATTAATTTGGTCGCTCACCCTTTGGGTGACGGCCTACGGCTTGATAACCTGTTGAAATTTTTCGTGCTTTTTGTGTCGCTTAAAGCGCCTACTGTTGGTGCTCTACCTCCTGCATCCATGCCCGTGTCGAGTATAGACTTTAAAAAGTGACGGTTTATCGCTCAGATGGGAGTCAGAAGAAAACAACGGTCTATTTTTCCAAGTAAGTATAAGACGTCAACCCCGCAATCAGCTCCCGTTCATATTCCTGCCGTTGCTGCTCGCTCAAATCGCTGTTAGCCAGTTTTTCCCTGTAGGCGATTTTCAAATCTTCGCAGTTGATATGCACATAATCGAGCAGGTCGTCGACATGTTCGCCTTCATGCAGGTCGTAAAAATGGTAGCCCTGGTCGTCGAGTTTTATGTTGATCGAATGGGTGTCGCCAAACAAGTTGTGCATGTCGCCCAATATTTCCTGATAAGCACCGACCATAAAAAAGCCGATCAGGTACGGCTGCTTGGTGTCGATTTCATGCACCGGCAGGGTTTTTTCTATGTTTTGCCCGTCAATATATTGGTCGATGCGACCGTCGGAATCGCAGGTTAAATCCTGGATAACGGCGCGGCGCGTGGGTTGCTCATCCAGCCGGTGGATCGGCATGATAGGGAAGATTTGGTCGATGCCCCAGATGTCGGGCATCGACTGAAACAGCGAGAAATTGCAAAATACTTTGTCGGCAAGCTTCTCGTTCAGTTCCTGCAATATTACCGCTTCGCTTTGATTATTGGGATTCAATTTAAGAACCAGCTGGCGACACAACAGCGCATAGTTGTTCTCCGCTTCGGCCAGTCCGGTAATGCTTAGTTTGTCCTGGGTAAACCGGGCGCGGGCTTCCGATAAGTCGAATTGCGCATCATGATAATGTTCGACCAGGTTATCAGGTTCCGGCAAGGCTTGCAGCTCGGCGTGGTTGGTGTAAACCGATTCGATGTCGGTCACGTTAGTGATCAATACCGCATGATGAGCGGTCAGCGCACGGCCAGATTCGGTGATGATGTTCGGTTGCGGCACCTGTTTTTCGGCGCAAATATCGGCAAAACTGCGCACGATATTCTGGGCGTACTCATCCAGGCTGTAATTGATCGACGATTCGCGCCGCGAATGGCTGCCGTCGTAATCGACGCCCAATCCGCCGCCTGCATCGACGATATTGATCCCGGCGCCCAATCGATGCAGCTCAACGTAAAACTGTCCGGCTTCTTTCAGAGCTATTTTTATGTCATGAATGTTGGCGATTTGCGAACCCATATGAAAGTGCATCAGTTTCAATGTATCCAGCAAACCGGCTTGCTTGAGGCGCTCGATCAGCAGCAGTAATTCATGGGCGTGAAGACCGAATTTTGATTTTTCGCCGCCGCTGTTTTGCCATTTTCCGGCGCTGATGCTGGATAGTCTGATCCTGACGCCCAGTTGCGGCTTGATGTTAAGGCGCGCCGCTTCCTCGATAATCAATTCCAGCTCCAAAGGTTTTTCGATGACCAAATAAAGGTTCAGCCCCATTTTCAGGCCGATCAACGCCAGACGGATATAAGCCCGATCTTTGTAGCCGTTGCAGACCACTACGCCGTTATTGGACAGCGCCATAATCGCCAGCAATTCCGGTTTGCTGCCTGCTTCGAGGCCGATGTTGTCGGCCGCCAATATGCCTTCAACCACCTTTCGTTGCTGGTTGACTTTGATCGGGTAAACCGGTGTGTAGCTGCCTTGATAATCGTTATTGATGCAGGCTTTTTGGAAAGCGCTGGATAATTGGCTCACCCGGTCTTTTAAAATGTCGGTAAAGCGCACCAGCACCGGCAAGGACAGCTTTTTGTCGTTTAGCGATTGGGCGATTTCGTATAAATCCAGTGTTACGTCCTTATCGGAACAGGGCTTGACAGAGACATGCCCGTCGGCGTTGATGGAAAAGTAGCCTTGTCCCCAGCTATCTATCGCGTAGTTTTGTGCTGACTGCCCAGTCGTCCAGGTTTTGCTTTGACTTAAATTCACTGTTTAACTCCGTTTTATGCCTAAAAGATGCCGAATTCTAATATAATGCCCGCTTATTTATTTGTTTATTTTTTCCAGGAATCCACACAATGAACTCATCCGAATGGTTTACCGAGAAACTTCCAGAGGCCGGAACGGCTTTTTCATTAAAAATTAAACAAAAGCTGCACGAGGAGCAATCCGAGTTTCAATTCCTTGAAATTTATGAAACCGAAACCTTCGGTAATTTGATGGTGATTGACGGTTGTACAATGGTATCGACCCGCGACAACTTTTTTTACCATGAAATGATGAGCCATCCGGCTTTGTTTACTCATCCCGAGCCTAAAAGAGTATGGATTATCGGCGGCGGCGACTGCGGCACGTTAAGAGAAGTGTTAAAGCATCCGTCGGTTGAGCAAGCCGTGCAGATCGATATTGATGAACGGGTTACACGCTTGGCGGAAATTTATTTTCCCGAATTATGCGAGTCCAATAATGACCCAAGAGCCGATTTGAAATTTATCGACGGCATTAAATGGGTAAAAGATGCGAAGCCGAATTCGGTGGATATTATTATCGTTGACAGCACCGACCCGGTTGGTCCGGCTTTAGGTCTGTTTAGCGAAGATTTCTATCGCGATTGCTTTGCTTGCCTGTCGGAAAACGGCATGGTCGTACAGCAAAGTGAGTCGGCGCTGCTGCACATGAAGCTGATCGGCGAGATGCGCGACGCGATGAGCAATGCCGGGTTAAGTTATTTGCAGACCTTGTTTTTCCCGCAATGTTTGTATCCGTCAGGCTGGTGGAGCGCAACGATTGCGAGCAAAGGCGATCTGAGCAAGTTCAGGGAAGCGGATAGTGCGAACAAGCCGTTCGATACGACTTACTATAATGTCGATATACACAAAGCGGCTTTGGCCCAGCCTGAGTTTGTTAAGAAAGCGTTTAATTTATAAGTATACATTTTGAATGGAACACGGATGACACGGATTTACACCGATTTTTAAAATATTTATCCGTGCTTATCCGTCTAATCCGCGTCATCCGTGTTCCATTTTTTAACCCGATAGATAATACGAGACTGCCATAATGTTTGATCCTAAATCCATTGACGACATCGCTAACCGTTTGGCGGGCGCGATACCTCCCGGCTTGAGCAACCTGAAAGACGATCTTGAAAAAAGCTTCCATGCCATCTTGCAGGGCGCGTTAAGCAAGCTGGATTTGGTGACCCGCGAAGAATTTGAAGTGCAAAAGCTGGTGTTGGCAAAAACCCGCTCAAAACTCGAAGACCTGGAAAAGCGTGTCGCCGAGATGGAGCAGCAACTGTTAAGCAAAGAGGAAATGACCGCATCGGTTCCCGACTGATTACGGCACTTCCACCATCCCTGGCAGTCGTAAGCTGGATTTATAAGCATGTCTTCCTTAGCGGTAATTTACAGTCGCGGTCGTTCCGGCATAGAAGCGCCTTTAGTTACTGTTGAAGTTCACATTTCCAATGGCTTACCTGCGCTCAATATTGTCGGCTTGCCGGAAACGGCGGTCAAAGAAAGCAAGGATAGGGTCCGGGGTGCGATATTAAATTCCCGCTTTGAGTTCCCGATGCAGCGCATCACCGTTAATCTTGCCCCTGCCGACTTGCCTAAAGAAGGCGGGCGTTTCGATTTGGCTATCGCGTTGGGGATACTTGCGGCATCGGGCCAAATTCCGAGCGCTCACTTGCATCATTATGAATGTGTCGGCGAGCTGTCGTTGGGCGGTGAGCTGCGCGCTATCAATGGCGTTTTGCCAATCGCCATACAAGCCAGGAATAATCATCGAAAACTGATACTACCCAAAGAAAACACCGCCGAAGCGGCGCTAGTCAAGGATATTGAAATCATCCCGGCCATGCACCTGTTGGAGGTGTGTTCCCATCTGACCGGGCAGCATTTGATACAGGTAGAGTTTCAGCAGCAAGAGCAGGGCATGGCAACGACCGATATAGATTTTGCCGATGTTCACGGTCAATATCATGTCAAAAGAGCTTTCGAAATTGCCGCAGCCGGTGCGCATAACTTGATTATGCTGGGCCCGCCCGGTACCGGCAAATCGATGATCGCCTCCCGTTTGCCGACTATCCTGCCGCAGTTAACTGAACAGCAGGCGCAAGAAACCGCCGCGATTGCATCGATCAGCGATCATGGCCTGGATGTCGCCAACTGGCTCAAGCCTCCGTACCGTGCGCCGCATCATACCGCCTCGGCTGCGGCGTTGGTTGGCGGTGGCAGCAATCCCCGGCCCGGCGAAATATCGTTGGCTCATAACGGCACTTTGTTTCTTGATGAGCTGCCGGAATTCGACCGCAAGGTTTTGGAAGTGTTGCGGGAACCGTTGGAGACCGGACACATCACCATTTCCCGCGCTACCCGGCAAGTCGATTTTCCGGCGCGCTTCCAGCTGATTGCGGCGATGAATCCTTGCCCATGCGGCTTCCTGGGCGATGCTTCGGGGCGCTGTCACTGTACGTCCGAGCAAGTCATGCGTTATCGGGCCAGGGTGTCCGGGCCGTTATTGGATCGTATCGACATGCATCTGGAAGTGCCCAGAATCCCGCACGAAGTGCTGCGTAAAGGTTCGCCGGAGGGTGAGGAAAGTAGCGAGCAAATCAGGGCGCGCGTGGTTGCTGCACGTAATCTTGCCGTAGCGCGTAGCGGCAAAGCCAATTCGGCGTTGACGGCAAAGGAAGTTAAACAGCTGTGCGTATTGTCCGAACAAAGTCACCAAATTTTAGAGCTGGCGATGGATAAGTTCGGGCTGTCGCATCGGGCTTATCATCGGATTTTGAAATTGGCGCGGACCATTGCCGACCTTGCTCAGTCGGAACATATTGAAACAGCTCATTTAAGCGAGGCGATTAGTTATCGCAAGCTGGATCGTAGTATTTGATACGAAAAATACGTTTATGTCGCCTTGTCGGGCAAAAAAAAGGGCCGATGCAATATGCATCGGCCCTTTTTTCAAAACAGCAGCTTACAGGCTGTTAACTGCGTTTAATTCCTGGAAAGCTTGTTCCAAACGAACTACCATGCCGACTTCACCGGCACGTTGCCAAACGCGTGGATCGTAGTATTTTTTGTTGGGCTTGTCGTCACCGTCAGGGTTGCCGATTTGGCCTTGCAAATAACCTTCGTTTTGTTTGTAGTAGTTCATGATGCCTTCCCAGGTTGCCCATTGGGTGTCGGTATCGATGTTCATCTTGATCACGCCGTAGCTGATCGATTCCTTGATTTCTGAAGCAGAGGAACCTGAACCGCCGTGGAAAACAAAGTTCAGCGTGTTTGCAGGAACGCCGAATTTTTCAGAAACGTATTTTTGCGAGTTAGCCAAAATGCTTGGCGTCAATTTAACGTTGCCTGGTTTGTAAACGCCGTGAACGTTGCCGAAAGAAGCCGCAATTGTGAAGCGTGGGCTGATTTTGCTTAATTCTTCATAAGCGTAAGCGACATCTTCAGGCTGGGTGTACAGCATTGAATGATCCATATCGCTGTTGTCGACGCCGTCTTCTTCACCGCCGGTGCAGCCTAATTCGATTTCCAGGGTCATGCCCATTTTGGACATACGCGCCAGGTATTGGCCGCAGATTTCAATGTTTTCTTTCAGGCTTTCTTCAGACAGATCCAACATGTGCGAGCTGAATAAAGGTTTGCCGGTTTCCGCGAAATGCTTTTCGCCTGCATCTAACAGTCCGTCAATCCAAGGCAGCAGTTTTTTAGCCGCGTGGTCGGTATGTAAAATAACCGGTACGCCGTAAGCTTCAGCCACATTGTGTACGTGTTTAGCACCGGAGATAGCGCCCAGAATAGCCGCTTGCTGGCCTTCCGCTTTAAGGCCTTTACCGGCGACAAACGCCGCGCCGCCGTTGGAGAATTGGATAACGATAGCCGATTTTACCTTCGCGGCCGCTTCCAATGCAGCATTAATCGAATCAGTGTTAATGACATTGACCGCAGGCAATGCAAAGTGGTTTTCTTTGCAAATTGCAAAGATTTTTTGTACGTCATCGCCAGTTACAACACCGGGTTTTACTACATCTGAAATTTTTTGTGACATTAAAGGTTCCTGTTTCAATTTGTTACGTTGAGGATGATCAAGCCGAAAGCCATTGCGGTTGCGGAAAATAGCCGCCGCCCAATGCGGTCTGTCGGCTATTATAAAGTGTGTTCATCTAATAGGCTACTTGGCGATAAGCCGATACCGACGGTGTCGTTCCCTATTTATGGCTTCCAATTTAAAGCGGGATGATTTTACAGATAACATCTCTTGAAGGGATGTTATCTGTCCCGGCTTGATCGGTGTTTTGATCGCCTTAGCTTTGCTGTTTTTCCAACAAATAATCCAACCAAAGATTAGACAGCTTTTCCTGCACGGTATTTTGCCGCAACCTTGCATTCAAATGCGGGAAATCGACCTTATCCAAATCCTGATCCTGATTGTAGCAGGAGTATACGAAGCATTCCTTGCCGGTTTCGGGATCGATATGTTTGCACATGCATTGGGCGCAAATGCCTTTCATCATGCACTGCATCGGCGAGTTGATCGAGCCGATGGCGTGATGCGCTTTGTTTAAATAAGGCTTCAATACATCGAAGCGCGCGCTTTTTACTGCCGCCATCATACGGTCCGAACCTATCACTATCAGGTGGTCGACATCCGCCAGTGAAATGGGCTGTTCGCCTAGGTCGCCTTGGGCGTAAGCCAACATACATTCCAGGATGTTGCCGACAAAAGTTTTATCCTGCGGACGGGTCGGGGTAATGGCGGTGACGCCTTCGCCTTTATCGACCGACCAGATGATGATGTCGGCAGCGGCTTCGACATCCTCGACTTTAAAACGGTCTTGCGCGTATTTGTAACCGGCAAAATAAATCACCTTATTGCCTGCCGCTCTTAACGCTTTACCGATGGAAAATAACACCGCGTTGCCCAAGCCGCCGCCGAGTAACAGCACGGTTTTTCCGGTCGGGATGTCGGTCGGCGTACCGGTCACGCCCATCAACACCAATGGATCGCCGACTTTCCAGGTGGCGCACAGTCTTGAGGACGAGCCCATTTCCAAGGCAATTAACGACACTGTGCCTTTTTCTTTATCGACTTCCGCTCCGGTCAGAGCCAAACCTTCGGCAGCTAATACCGTACCTTCGACGACAGGGGCAAAGGCTTCGTAGTTTTGTACGCGGTAGAATTGTCCGGGTTGGAATTTTTCCGCCGCCATCGGCGCTTTGACCACGACCTCGATAATGGTCGGCGTCAGGCGGTTAATGGCTACGATAGTGGCTTTAAATGCGCTGTCCAATCGGGCAAACAAGGCTTTTAACGCCGCATCGCGGTCCGGCTGCCCGGCAGGGTCTAATCCGGCTAATTCTTGCTCGAACAGTTTGACCACGTAAGGGTAGCCGTTTTTTGCGCTGGACATGGCCTTGACCACGTTGCCCGCGTAAACGGGATGGTTGTCGCCGTAAAAGCTGATGAATTTCCCGTCTTTTCGATAAGACGTCAGCGGCGCGGGTTTGCCGAGCTTGGGCAGGGTGGCATCGTGCATCGGCACTAATTCGACTGAGTCGTTAGTCCATTCAGGCTGATAGCGTTGGAAGAACCATTTATCCATCACGAAAGTGTCGGGATATTCGCTTTGATAAATGATGTTCGGCGAGGTGCCTGCCGCAACGTATAAGCTGTGCAACGGGACCGTGATAGTCGTTCCTGAGTTGTTCCAACGGCCTTCTTCCAGTACCAGTTTTTCAAACTCTACCGCGTTTAAATGTCCGTATTGGTCGGCTTGGGCTGCGATTGGGCTCATGCCTTCGGCCAGGGCGATGCCTTCTTCCAGGGCTTTGACGATTTCTTCGTGGTTTTGACGATAAGCGGGCGCATCGTTAATGCCTTTGCGATAAAACAACGTGACGCCGCCCCATGATTCTACCAGCGGTTGGAAATTCGGCTGCTCTCCTTCCGCATCGCTACGTTGGCGTTCGGCGTGTATAGCTTTGCCGTGCGCCAGGAATTCATCGAGGATGATGGTTTCTTCCTGGTCGTAACGGCTGCGAACGGTTTGCTCGCCATACCTGGCAACCAGCGTTTCATAACGATGCAGGATTTTTTCGACCTGCACCGGATAATAGGCCAGCAATTCGGTTGCGGTATCCATAGCGGTCAAGCCGCCGCCGATAACGCCGGCAGGCAAACGGACCTGTAAGTTCGCCAGCGAAGAAACTTTGGCCGCACCGGTTAATTGCAGCGCCATTAGGAAGTCCGAGGCTTTGCGGATGCCGCGCATCAGGTTGTTTTTCATATCGATAACGGTCGGTTTACCGGCGCCCGAAGCAATGCAGATATGGTCGAAACCCATTTCCCATGCGTCTTCAATGGTGATAGTGCCGCCAAAACGCACGCCGCCGTAAGCGCGAAATGCCTCGCGTCGTTGCAGGGTCAGGTAAATGACTTTCAGGAAGTTTTTATCCCAACGCACGGTAATGCCGTATTCGGCCACGCCGCCGAAACCGGCCAGGATGCGTTTATCCAGATCTTCGTATAGGTCTTGGAAATTCACAATAGGGGAGGGCAGGTTGTTGCTGTCACCGGTTAATGCCACCGGCAATGGCTCCAGTTTTAAGCCGTCGATTCCTGCGACCGCAAAGCCTTCGTTCAATAAATAATGGCTCATCGTGTAACCGGCGGGGCCAAGACCCACAACCAACGCGTTTTTGCCGTTATAAGGCAGCATGTACGGACGTTTGACGTTTAACGGGTTCCAGCGGGTCAATAAGCTGTAAATTTCAAAGCCGTAAGGCATGAACAATACATCGGTCAATACATTGGTTTCAATTTGCGGAATATCGACCGGGTCGGTTTTTTGGTAGATGCAGCCTTTCATGCACTCGTTGCAAATACGATGCCCGGTGCCGGGACACATCGGGTTGTCGATGACAATAATCGCCAGTGCGCCGATATTGTCGCCTTGACGTTTAAGCAGGTGCATTTCCGAGATTTTTTCATCCAGCGGGCAACCGATGGTAGTCACGCCCAATGGGTCAACCTTGAAGGTTTCGGTTTTTTTGTTGCGCATGCCTTTGGAGCAGGAATCGGTATCGCGTTCGTGGCAGTATATGCAGTGATTGACTTCTGACAACACTTGGCGAGGGTTAAAACGCGGGTCGGTCAGTTTAAAACCGTCCCGACGGCGGCGGTGTTCCTGTGCGCCCATCCAGGCCTTGAATTCGCCGCGATCGACCAGTTCATGCTCAACCAAATGGTCGAAATCGCGTTTTTGCGGGAGTTTGAAACTCGGCCAATTCGCAACCACATCATTATCTTGTTGGGCGACAAAACTCCAGCGCAGTACGACATCCATCAAGCCATCGACAAACTCGGCGAGGTTTTGCTGGTTGATAAGATCATTAAATTCGCTTGCCGCTTCTTCGTGTGCGGCGAGTTTGGCGCGCAAAGCCTCTGCAACCAAATCGGCATTTTCATAAGTGCTGTCTTTGCCTTTGGCAACCAGCTTGTAATGGTTGTACAGCAGCCCGATAGCCGCACCAACTCTGGCTACGCGGTGTTCGGCATCATCATCCTGGTTGGCTTCTGGAAAGCCTGCGGCTATCAGTAAGTCAAAACGGTTCAGGATCGAGGGAATCGCCCAATCGCCGGCGTCTTGGCCTTTAAAGAAGAAAGCCAGCTTATCGACGACTTCATTTTTATAAGTAAAGATGGTGTCGATTTCGTCCTTGATTTTTGCTCCCTGCGCTTGGTGCTGTTCGGAAACATTGAAAATCTTCGCGACAAACTGGCCGACATAAGGCCCCATGCGTACCAATAGATCGGAAACAGCCTCTGCCGATAACCCGGCGCCCTGATTCTCCCGATAAGCCTTGAATTCACTATGCAGTTGCGGATCGTGGCGTTCAACCGACGCATCAAACACATCCAGCAGCTCTTTCAGGCGCGCAGAATCGTATAAATCGGGGTAGTTAAAGCCGGGAATGCCTAGGGTAAGATTATGTTGTTCCATAGTTCTCGTGTTGTGTAGTTCGTTTGATCATACAGACCGCATAAAAAACAGCTTGGTCCATACTGAAAAAGGTTACCGACAAATCGCCTGGAGCGAATTTGAACAGTCAACGACTGGCCCAAAGGGCGAAATACAAGGATGTATCTCATAAAAGACTAGCAAAGTTGTATTGTAAAGTAGATATGACTTTGTTCGCCACAGATAATCGTCTTATTGTCTTATCGTATAATCCACGGCGGATATTTAATCATTGAGAGCAGAGAAAATTGTTGGCATGGTTTAAATCGCCCCCATATCGGTTATTACGACAATATAAGGATACCGTTAGCGTGGTATCGGCTAAGCTACGGCAACACTCGACAATTGGGAGAATAATATGAAAGTAGGCATGATCGGCTTGGGCGCAATGGGCATCGGTATGGCCAAAAATATCGCAAAAGCCGGGTATTTAACCGGTGTTTATAATCGCACCGCGACTAAGGCGCAAAGCCTGGCCGATGAACTTAATGTCATAGCCTTCCCTCAACCGGAAGATCTCGCTGTAAACACCGATATAGCGCTGCTTTGCGTCTCTGCCGATAACGATGTTTTAGCGGTGGTGGAGAGATTGGCAGCAACCATCAGGCCCGGTTCTATCGTCGTTGATATGTCTACGGTTAGCAGCGATACCGCCAAGCAAGCGGCTGCGGTTTTGGCCGAAAAACAGGTGGCTTTTCTTGATGCGCCGGTATCCGGCGGCGTAGAGGGCGCTAAAAACGGCACGCTGGCTATGATGGTCGGCGGCGATCCAGATATATTGGAAAAGGCCCGTCCGGTATTGGAAAGTATGACCCGATGCATTATGCATATGGGACCTAGCGGTTCAGGCCAGGCCACTAAAGCTGTTAATCAAATCATGGCTGCGGGCGTCAATCAGGCGGTGACTGAAGCCTTGGCCTTTGCTCACGCGCAAAATTTGCCAATGGAAAAAGTGATCGAAGTCATCTCCGGAGGTGCGGCAGGCAACTGGTTTCTTCAACATCGGGGCCCCACTATGACGCAGGGTATTTTTACTCCGGGCTTTAAACTTGGGCTACACCATAAAGACCTGAAGATCTGCCAAAGCATGGCAAAATCAAGCGGCGTATCGACTACGCTGCTCGACATGAGCGTTGCCGATTATGAGCGGTTAATGGCGGCAGGATATGCCGATGAAGATATTTCGGCCTTGTATAGATTAAAAGTCATCGACTGAAAGCTGTAGATTCGGATTGAAAATTAAAATAGACCTGTTAAAGTCAGCTGTGCTTTAAACTTTAAAACGAGAAATAATTATGCCTGATTACAAAAGATACCAATGCGGCGTTTGCGGACATGTTTACGATGAAGCGGAAGGCGATCCTGATTCCGGCATTGCACCGGGTACATTGTGGAAAGATATTCCCGATGATTGGCGTTGCCCTGAATGCGGCGTAGAAAAAAGCGAATATGATTTAATGGGCTAATCAATCCTTACAGGGGAACAGTATGCAGATTGTTATAATTGGCTCGGGCGTGGCTGGTGTCAGCTTTGCCGAGAAGTACCGCGAGTTATCGGCCGATGATGACGAGATTACGCTGGTAACCAGGGAGCATGACGGCTATTATTCGCGGCCGCTGCTGTCTCGTGGTTTCAGCAAAGCCGATATTGAGCTGTCCATTATCCTGAAACCCTTTGATAGACTGCGCGAAAACAACATTAACGTGCTCTGCGGCGTAGAAGTAACGGCCATTAATCGCGTCGATAAATCCATAGACATCAACGGGGCTTGCCAAGAAAAAGCCTTGCAATACGATAAACTGGTGCTTGCGCAAGGTTCTTCGGCGTTCATTCCGCCGCCATTCAGGCCGTATGAAAGCCTGTTTTTCTGCTTGAACAGCCTAGTCGATTTGAAAGCCTTGCGTAAATTTCGGCGGGAGCTGTTAAATCAAAACCAGCAACCTAACTGGGCGATTATCGGCGGCGGCTTAATCGGCTGCGAAGTGGCGTCCGATTTAGCGACGGCGGGCGATAACGTGACCCTGTTTCATGCGATGGATAGGTTAATGGAGCGTCAACTGGCGGCCGAGGATTCGGCTTTGTTGCTTAAAGTATTACAGGGTTCAGGCATTAAGGTCTTGTTAAATCAAGCGGTAAAGGAATTTATCAAAGAAGAGGATAAGATTTGCGTAAGAACCGAGGTGACGGATGAGTTCGATGGGCTGATAGTCGCCTGCGGATTTAAACCGCGTACCGAATTGGCGGAACTTGCAGGCCTAGAAACAGGCCGAGGCATCAAGGTTAACCCCTATTTGCAGACCAGCGATGAATCCATTTACGCGCTGGGCGATGTAGCCGAGTTGCCGAACGGAAAACTTTACGCCTTTATTTTACCGATACGCAATCAGGCCTTATGGCTGGCGGAATTCCTGGCCGGACAAAAACAAGAAAGCATAGGTTCAATATCGGAGGGTTGGACTCCGCCGGTTTTTACCACCAAAGCTAAAGTGCATGGTTTTGAGGCGGCTCATCCGTATAATGTTTGATGATGGAATTGCGCAATGGAACACGGATGGCACTGATTAGACGGATTTCAACGGATTTTTTAAAAAAACAAGCCAGAAGATTGGCTACATGCACTTGATAAAGTGACTTAAGGGTTTTATCCGTGGTTATCCGTCAAATCCGTGCCATCCGTGTTCTATTTTTTAACGCTGAAAGTTAGCCATGACCCAAAATCGCTACCCTGACGCAGAATGCGCCGCCGTCTACCGAGCCATTTATGAGCGTCGTGATATGCGCCATTTTTTGCCCGACCCGATCGATTCCGAATTGTTGTTCCGCCTGCTTGACGCCGCGCATCATGCGCCCAGCGTCGGCTTTATGCAGCCGTGGCGATTTATGCGCATCAGCTGTCCCAAGCTTCGCAAAGCCATACATACACTGGTCGAACAGGAACGTCTCCTGACCGCCAAGGCGTTAAACGAACGCGAAGACGAATTTATGAAGCTGAAAGTGGAAGGCATACTGGAATGCCCTGAAGTGCTGGTTGCCGCCTTATGCGAGCAGCGCGAACAACATATATTCGGTCGCCGCACCTTGCCTGAAATGGATTTGGCGTCGCTGGCCTGCGCGATACAAAATATGTGGCTGGCGGCCAGGGTCGAAGGCATCGGTCTGGGCTGGGTGTCGATGTTCGAGCCGGAGGCCCTGAAAATTTTATTAAACATGCCCGAAGACAGTCGGCCGTTTGCGGTTTTATGCCTGGGGCATGTCGATAAATTCTACGACAAACCGATGCTGGAACAACAGCAATGGGCCGATCGTAAAGACCTTAAAGACCTGTTATTTGAAAACGTTTGGAATACACCGTGCCGCTAAATTTTGTCATCTCCCCGCTATCGTCAACACTGAATACCGCGTTACAAAACAAAATCGACCAGAAAACCAAGCCGCTGGGTTCGTTAGGTCAATTGGAATCCCTGGCCTTACAGGTCGGGCGTTGTCAAAACAGCCTAAGCCCGAGTTTAAATAAACCGTGCATCCTTATTTTTGCCGGAGACCACGGCATTGTTGAGGCCGGCGTCAGCGCTTATCCGCAAACCGTTACCGCGCAAATGGTCGCCAATTTTTTGGCAGGCGGTGCGGCAATCAGTGTTTTTGCCCGGCAACATGGCATAGATCTATTGATTGTCGATGCGGGAGTCAATGCCGATTTAAACAGCCATCCGAAACTGGTCGATGCAAAAATCGGCAAAAGCACCCAGAATTTTTTAACCCATCCGGCAATGAGCGCCGAGGCCTGCATCAAAGCCTTACATACTGGCGCGGAACAGGTAAGGCGACAATATGAAGGCGGTTGTAACTGTATCGGTTTTGGCGAAATGGGGATCGGCAATACCTCATCCGCCGCACTGCTGATGCATCGATTAACCGGTCTATCGCTAGTGCGCTGCGTAGGCCGCGGCACCGGTCTAAATAATGCGCAATTGCAACATAAGGTAACTGTCTTGCAGCGGGCTTTAAATAAGCATAAAGACGCAACAGAGCCGTTGTCCGTACTTGCCGCTTTCGGTGGTTTTGAAGTCGCCATGATGGTCGGCGCTTATCTCAAAGCCGCCGAATTGGGTATGCTGATATTGGTCGACGGCTTTATTGCGGGCACTGCATTGTTAGTCGCCCACAGGCTGCATCCTCAGGTATTGGAGTATTGCGTGTTCAGCCATGTTTCCAGCGAACAGGGGCATCAGGCTCTATTGCATCAATTCAAGGCAAAACCTTTGCTGAACCTGGAACTGCGTTTGGGGGAGGGCTCCGGCATTGCTCTTGCCTATCCGCTGGTACAATCGGCGGTGATGTTTTTAAACGAGATGGCTACGTTTGCTGAGGCTGGGGTTGATCATTGATAAAGAAGGTGAAAGGATCAAGACGAAAGGTCCAAAGTTTTTCTAACTTGAACACTTGTGTATAAAGACGAGCGCTCCAGCGTGGGAATGCAGTTATTTCTATTAGCCCTAAGCTTCTACACACGCCTGCCCCATCCTCAAATACTGGATTACAAGTTGTTACCTCAGGCAGCCATTTATTTGCCGTTGGTCGGCTGGTTAGTCGGCGGCATCGCAGCTTTAGTGTTTTATCTGGCCGAGTTAGTTTGGCCGCAGACTACGGCGGCGATCCTGGCGTTAATCAGCGGCATTTTAATGACCGGAGCATTGCATGAAGATGGCTTTGCCGATGTTTGCGACGGTTTCGGCGGCGGCATGAATAAACAACGCATTTTGGACATCATGAAAGATTCCCATATCGGCGTTTACGGATTTATCGGACTGCTGTCGATACTGTTGTTGAAGATCAGCGTGCTCAGTACAATGCCTGCCGCCTCCGTGCCTATCTTGTTGCTGGCCGGGCACAGCATCAGCCGCTTGTCGCCGTTATTGCTGATGCACGCTTATACTTATGCGCGGGAACATCACAGCAAAGCCTCGGCAGCGGTTTATAAACCTAATCTTCAAGAATTAGCCTTTGCCGCTGTTATTGCGATATTGCCCTTGGCGTTGTTGCCTGTCTTATCTGTGCTGGCAATCATTCCGGTGCTGCTTGCAACCGTATTTCTCGGTCGTTATTTTCACCGCCATATCGGCGGCTATACCGGCGATTGCCTGGGCGCAAGCCAGCAAGTCGCCGAAACTGTTTTTTATTTAAGCATGAGTGCCTTATGGATATTTATTTAATTCGCCACACCCAAACCGCTACCGATCCTGGATTATGCTACGGTCAAAGCGATATTGCCTTGGCGGATAGTTTTCCTGACGAGATGGCAAACCTGCATGACAAATTGCCCGAGTTCGACGATGACTGTACCGTTTTCAGCAGCCCGTTAACGCGCTGCCTGCAACTGGCCGAGACCTTTTCGGACACGGTGATTACCGATCCGCGTTTGCAGGAACTCGATTTCGGCGACTGGGAAGGCAAGCGCTTTGACGACATCGATCCCGCTGTTTTGCAACATTGGACAGCTAACTTTGTGACCGCCGCGCCGCCCAACGGCGAAAATTTTGAAGATTTGTACCAACGTGCGGGCAGCTTCTGGCAGGATTTATTAGCCACAGAAGCCGAACAGGTTTTGGTGTTTACCCATGCGGGCGTCATTCGCGCTTTGCTGGCGCGCGCTTTAAACCTGCCTTTGGCCAATTCGTTTCAATTGCGGATCGATTCCGGTTCCGCGCATAAACTGCGTCAGGCTGACGATTACCTCTACATCGAATATATCAATTTATAAATGAACCACGGCGGCAATATTTACCAGTTCGCCCGGCGTCTTGGCTGCCTGCCGGAACAGGTGCTGGATTTTTCGGCCAACATCAACCCGAAACAGGCCGTCGATTTAAGTTGTTTGCACAACGTTTCGCTTACAGCGTATGCCGATCCCGATTACAGTTTGCTAAAACAGGCGTTCAAACAGCGCTATTCGATTCCTGCGGGCGTTGATATTGAACCGTTTAACGGCGCGAGTGCAGCCATCTTTGCCCTGTTGCGCGGCTTGCAGCCGAAAGACCTGGTTTTATATACGCCGTTGTACGGCGAATATGCGCATATTGCCGGGGAGCTGGGTTGTACGGTGCATAACATCAACCGATTTCAGCATTTATTGGCGGATATTCCCAAACACAGCACGGTGATTTTTGTTAATCCGTCCACGCCGGACGGACAGCTTTATGATATGCAACAGTTGTTGGCAACATGGCAGGCGGCAGGTTGCACGATCATTATCGATGAATCCTTCCTGGACTTTTGTGAGGCCGATTCGCTTGCAGAGCATATAACGCATTACGATAAGCTTTATGTAATTAAATCGTTAAGCAAGTTTTACGGCTGCGCCGGAATCCGCATCGGCTTTATTATGGCGGGGACAGCGGCGATAACAGAACTGCAACGTTTTGAACCGGCCTGGAAATTGTCCAGTTTGGACATGGCCTATATGCAACAGGCTTTGGCAAATACCGGGTTCATCGAACAGACCCGCCTACAGACTGCGCATTTACGCGACTTGCTGCATCACGCCCTGCAAGATTCCGGTCTGTTCGATAAGATTTATCCGGGGCAGGCCAATTTCCTGCTGGCGCGCTTAGCGGACGGCGGCAATGGCTATCAGTTGCAGCAACAACTGGAGTCGTCGCGGATTTTAATCCGCGTTTGCGACAATTTTGAGGGCTTGGATAAAAGTCATCTGCGTTTTGCGGTCAAGGATGAACAGGCCATAGCCCAACTTGCCCGCAGTTTAAAAGAGATCCGTTTGTGAAACCATTAGCTGTATTCGGCACCAGTTCTGATGCCGGAAAAACCACGCTGGTCATGGCCTTGTGCCGGATTTTTGCCGACCGGGGCTTGAAGGTCGCACCGTTTAAAGCGCAAAACGTCTCTAATAATTCAGCAGTCACCAAAGAAGGCCGGGAGATTTCCAGGGCGCAATGCCTGCAAGCTGAAGCTGCCCGCGTCGAGCCGAGTTACCTGTTCAATCCGGTGCTGCTTAAATCGCACGGCAACGGTTCGGTGCAGGTCATCGTGAACGGGCTGGTTTATCAAAACCAATCGATTGCGGCCTACTATGCTGAGATCGACAACTTGAAAGAACAGGTTAAACAGGCCTTTTCATTATTACAGCAAGACTATGAACTCGTGGTTGCAGAAGGTGCAGGCTCGCCGGTCGAGTTAAATTTGCTGAACAAGGACTTGTCCAATACCTTTGTCGCGAATAGTTTCAACAGCAAAAATATCCTGGTCGCTGACATCGAGCGCGGCGGTGTGTTTGCATCGATCTACGGCACGCTGGAGCTGATGGACCCGGTCATGCGCAGCAACCTGATCGGGGTGGTGATCAATAAATTTCGCGGCGACCGGCGTTTTTTCGACGAAGGCGAAAAGATTATCACCGAGCGCTTCGGCGTTCCCGTCTTGGGCGTGTTGCCGTTTAAACCCTTGAATATCGACATGGAAGATTCCCAGTCGCTACGCAATTACCAACAGCGCCTGGATGACGCCAAAATCCGTGTTGCGGTAATCGCTTATCCGGGCCTTAGCAATTACAACGATCTCGATGTGTTGATGGGCGATGCCGAGCTTTATGTTGAGTTAATCCACGCCTACCGCCCGCTGGAAAGTTTCGATATGGTGCTGTTGCCGGGCAGTAAAACCGTGATTCGCGATTTGCAGTGGTTGAAAAATCAGGGCTTGTTTGACGAAATTCAACAATTTGACAAGCCGGTGTTCGGCATTTGCGGCGGCTATCAAATGCTCTGCCAACGTTTGCACGATCCTGACGGGATCGAGCATGACACTGCGATTGTCGAAACAGGCTTGGATTTTATCGACGATACGGTGCTGTATCAAAGTCCTAAAATCCTCACGCGAGGGCAGTACCCGTTGTTTTCATACGCTGGGATCAGCGGCTATGAAATCCATTGCGGTCGCATGGATAAGTATCCGTTGTATTACCAAGGCGGTCTGTTCGCTGGAACCCATGTGCATGGCGTGTTTGATGATGACGCGTTCCGTACCGATTATTTCAAAGCAATCAATCCGCAGTATCGGGGCTATGCCTATGCGCATTATCGCGAGGCCGAGATACAGGGCTTTGCCGATATGGTCGCGCAAAACCTGGATATAGCCGCGATTTTGCAGGCGTTACAGGTTTTATAATGGAACACGGATTTAATGATTAAAAGCAATTTAATCATAGCTTTTAAAATCCGTTTAAATCCGTCCTATCTGTGTTCCATTTTTCGGCTACCCACATAAGCAGGGACAAAACCTTCCAGGTTTCTAAAACCTGGAAGGTTTGACGTTCCTGGATGTCCCTGCTTAAACAGATGACCCATTTTTCTAACTACTGAGTAATTACGATGTTTTTTGAATTAGCGGCCTTGGCGTATCTTATCGATATGATTTTTGGCGAATTTCCCGTGAAGCACCCGGTGGTATGGATGGGGAGTTTTATTTCTGCATTTGAACGGCGGTTTTACAGTAAGCGAATTTTGCCCGGCGCGCTATTGGTGATCGGCTTAATCGCCTTGGCCTTGTTGGTCAGCCTTACCCTGGTTTATCTGTGCGGCCTTTTGCCGAGCTGGTTGTCGCTGATCGTTTTGGCAATATTTTCCTCCACCGGACTGGCTATGAATATGCTGCATAAAAGCGTCAACGAACTGTTGACTGCCGAACAACCCAAGCAGGCGTTAAGCTATCTGGTCAGTCGCGATACCCAAGACATGAGCGAAACCGAAATATATAAAGCAGGCCTTGAAACCTGGGCGGAAAATCTCAGCGATGGCGTTATCGCGCCGCTGTTTTATTTGCTGCTGTTCGGCTTGCCGGGGATTGCCGTTTATAAAGCCATCAACACGATGGATTCGATGATTGCCTATAAAACCGAACGCTATTTTTATTTCGGCAAGACCGCTGCAATAGTCGACGATATAGCCAATTACATTCCTGCCCGGCTGACCGCCTTGCTGATTGTCGTATTGGCTAAAGACCAACGGCGCGCCTGGCAATGTTTATGGCGTGACGGCAACAAACTGGAAAGCCCCAACGCCGGTTTTCCGATTGCGGCAATGGCCGGCGCCTTGGGTGTTGCGTTGGGCGGCGATGCCAGTTACCACGGCCAGATAAAACATAAACCGACGCTGGGCTTGCCGGTCAATCCGGTCGATCAATCTACGTTAATCAATGCGTTGCAAATGAAAACAGGCATTAATCTGATCGTTCTGGGTCTATTGGCAGCCGGAGCGGTGCTGTCATGAAAACACTATTTATAGGCGGCATCAAAAGCGGCAAGTCCCGATTGGCGGAAGCGTTTATCCTGGAGCAAGCGACAACGGATAAACCTTATTATCTGGCGACTACCGAGTTTTTCGATGACGAAATGCAGGCGCGTATCCAGATTCATCAACAACGCCGCCAGGATTTATTTGTCACTATCGAAGAACCCGTTAAACTATTCGAGGTATTGCAAAAATGCCCAGGGCCGGTACTGATCGAATGCGTGTCGATGTGGCTGAACAACCAGCTGTATCACCACATCCCCGAAGCGGACATTTTGCAGGAACTGGAAGCGGTGCTACAGTTATCTTGCGACATGGTGCTGGTGCATAATGAAGTCGGGCTGAGCGTTATTGCCGACAACCGCCTGGCTAGGCAGTTTGTCGACTTGTCCGGCAAAGCCGCTCAATTAATGGGACGACATTGCGATCAAGTGTTTTTTTGCAGTGCGGGCTTAAAGATGAAAATGAAATAGATCGGCACTTCCAAATTCCCTACACATCGTTACAACAAAAGAGACAACCGTGAAAAATACAGGCTACAAACATTTATCTAAACTGGCTTTGGCGCTGGCCCTTACCGGATGTGCGAGCAATCCGGCAATCCATACCGATACCCCGCCTGTCAATGCCGTTGCGATTCCTGAACATACTCCCGAATACCAAGTGCAAGCTTTAACCGGGACTTACGCCAATTCGTTGCCGGTGCAAAATTTTATCCGGCACATGGTGCTTGAACACAGCTTTTCGGAAAGTTATTTAAACAGCTTATTTTCCAAGGCACAGCGTCTGGATTATGTTATTCGCCTGGAAAATGCGCCGCAATATCACGGTCCCAAACCTGTCCAACCCAAAGTCGGCGGCTGGACGCGTTATCGCCAGCAATTTATTACCGAGGCGCATATCAATAATGGCGTAGCATTTTGGAGCAACAATGCGGATGCTATCCAAAAAGCCAGCGTTATGTATGGCGTTAATCCCGAATATATTGTTGCGATTATCGGCGTGGAAACTTTTTTTGGCCGCAATGTTGGCAAAACGCGCATTTTAGATGCGTTGACAACGTTGGCATTCGACACCCAGCGGCGCGCCAAGTTTTTTACTACGGAACTGGAAAATTTCCTGCTGATGACCCGCGAAGAAGGCTACGAGCCGCTTAAACCGGTCGGTTCCTGGGCTGGGGCAATGGGGCTGGGGCAGTTTATGCCCAGCAGTTTCCGCACCTTGGCGGTCGATTTCAATAACGACGGGCATCGAAACCTCTGGGATCAGCCCGATGCGATCGGCAGTGTCGCGCATTATTTTTCGCAAAACGGCTGGCAAAAAAATATGCCGGTAGCGGAACAAATCAAAGGCTCTCGCGAGCCGTCAAGCATTGAATTGAGTGCCGTTAACGGCAGCGAATACTGGCGCGTCCATCCCAACTTTAAGGTCATCAAGAAATACAATAACAGCGATAAATACGCGATGGCGGTACATCAATTGGCGCAGGCTATTAAGCAACGGCGTTTATAATTCAGGTGGGCAGGGATACGCTCAACACATTCAAAATATAGGTAACTCGCCCCTTGTGATGGGGCTTTCGAGTTACCTTATTTGATCACTTCACAATTAAGCTGTTATTAACCGATTTAACGCCTTTAACCGTGCTTGCGAGTTGCACCGCCCTGGTAACGGCGCTGGCGGAATCCACAAATCCGCTTAACTGCACGACGCCTTTGTAAGTTTCCACATTGATTTGCAACAATTTAAGTCTGGAATCACCCAATATTGACGTCTTCACTTTGGTCGTCAGGATAGAATCGTCCAGATACTCTCCCGTGCTTTCATGCGTAGACCCTCCAGCACAACCGGCAATTGTTATTGCCAATAAAAAACCTATTATCAACTTGAGTTTACTCATAATGTTTAACCTTTATAGTTTAATCGGATGTAAGTAGTAAAAAACAAACTATCATATCCTACAATTTTAACGATTCAGCGACCAGAAAACAGAACGGATAACGACCAGTTCTATTTATCCTAGAAAATGCAATTGAGCCACGGATGAACGCGGATATTCACAGATTAACAATGGCTTACATCAATTCTTTGCGCTACCCTTTGGGTGAAGTGCTAACCTTGAGTAACAGAATGTTTTATCAGCGTTTATCTGTGTAAATCCGTGGCCGACTGATTTTTTTAGGTTTATTGATTTTATCCGTGTTTATCAGTCTAATCTGTGTTCTATTGTATTTTATGTGTTACAAGTTGCCTTAGGCGATTTCCGGCGAAAAATATACCCAACTGACTGGTCTTTTTGCCCGTCTGCTGCGTTGTAAAAATAGTTGCATAGCTCGCTATGCGCCCATTTTTACGCCTTGCAGACGAACAAAAATCCTGCGCCATTTGGGTATATTTATTCTT
>SCPZ01000119.1 GCA_004299305.1 Methylobacter sp. | reverse complement strand
CGAGGAACGTCCCGCCTGTTCAGAACGACGCAAGTTAGACCTTCCAGGTTTTAAAAACCTGGAAGGTCTGCATATCGGTATGACGCTAGCCCGCAGACACTTGTGTATAACGATGAGCGCCTGAGCGTGGGAACGATAGCTGTGGGGGATTATTTATTGCGAGTTGCCTTAAGTTGGTAGCCGAGATTTGCAATGGGTCATCGAAAACCGTTTTTGCATTTTCAAAAGAGACATCGTGCTTTTGTTGATTTAGCTTATTTTCATCCCATTCAAATTGCATGAACTTTTTCGATGTAAATTCCCGCTCAAAAATATCTCGCAATAAAAAATCGTCCCAGTTTTCCAACGGCTGTTTATTCACAATGTCTATAGAAAATGACCTCGCCATAGTCCGCATCCTTACAGATGTTGTGTCCTGTCAATGTAGGGCAATCCTTATTCAAATTCGGTATTCGCTGATTGCGCTTACCGACTATATAGTTCAAATTGCACACACCTAAATAGACCGGTTCAGCCGGGTTTAGGCTTTTGACGATAAGTGTTTGGGCAAATCAAATAGAGCTTGTATATACACTGCATACAGATTCGTAATCTCCATCCTACTCCGTCTTTTCTGCCCCTGCTGGAGCATGGCACTTGTTTCGTCTGGTTGATAATCCTTAGTCACTCACCAGGAATTACTATGTGCATTTGTCTATGTTTTGATGTTTCCAAGGCAGAAGTAAAAAAGTCCATTAGAGACGGTTATGATTCAATGGAAAAGCTGTCCGAACAACTACAGGTCGGCAGTCATTGCGGCGGCTGTATCGGGCGTATTGAGGACATCTTAGAGAAGAAAAAAACCGGCGGTTTTTTTGCTAACCTTGTAAGTTGCGCCATACAGCGTTAAATCAACTAACGCGTAATAGACTCCCCCCGTTCGGCTTCCAATTTAAAGCGCGACGATTTTACAGATAACATCCCTTCAAGGGATGTTATCTGTTCAAGTTATTTAGTTTTCATTCCTCTGTGAATATCCGTGTCAATCTGCGGCTCAACTTCAACTGCTCTTTCCATGATTATCTGTTCAATCCGTGACTGAATAGTTATGTCCAATGTAGTCCATTCCTTACAAAACACAGCCGCCGCTTGTAGGGCAATTCCTATTTAAATTAGGGATGCGCCGATTGTAGGCGCAGCCCAATAAGTCCAGACTCTTTAGCCATTGGATAGCCACGCCGGATTGGGTGTCGGCGGGCGAAAACTTATCGCACAAAATGAGCGAAACAGCGGCCTGTTGTGTTGATCCGTGACTGAATGGTTACGAAATATTGTTAATCAAGGATCACCGAGGAAATTGCACTATGCAAGAACCGATGAAAATTTATCGAAATGACGATCAGCCGGGTTTTCCATTAGTGGCATCCGGCGTACTGGGCGTATCAAGCGTCGTAATCGCCGGTGACTTTGCGATGCGGGGCTTGGTTATGGCGGCTGTCTTGAGCGTTGCAAGCGTCGGTTTGTATCTTTGGGACAGAAAGCGTTACCGGATGTCGTTGCAAGCTATCGAACAGGCATTGTCTGACGAATTACAACAGAAAAATGAGGAGACCAGTAGAGCCTTGCAGGATGCCCATCATGCAACCGTGTTGCTGGCTTGCGCCAATCAAGTCGAGGCCGAACGCAAACATCTCACGACCTTAATCATAGATATAGCGCAACGGATCGGCGTGTTATCAAACCGTCTCGGCGAACAGCAACAGCACACAGCGCACGATTTACCAGTCGAAACACACATTGCCGGTTTAGCGCAAAATCTCGATGCCTTGATAAACCATCTCGATGGACAGCCGACAGACCTTGACCAACAAGCGCCGGGCATCAATGGGCTGGATTCGCTATGTCAAAGAGTATTGCCGATCTGGGCGAGTCAAGTCGAAATGGCCAAAACCCATACCGAACAGTCCATCGCTGATTTAGCCAAACGTTTCGACGCCCTGTCAAAGCGTCTCGATGCCGCCGTCATCGCGTCTCAAAGCGCCGTAGGCGGTCATCAGGACTCAAATGGCGGTATCGTTGAACTGCTAAAAGACAGCCAGCTGGAGCTAAGCACCATCACCCAAGCGCTGGGCGCATCGCTGGAAGAAAAAGAAAAACTGCTGCGCTCAATCGAAGACTTATCCGGCTTTACCGAGCAACTCGGCAAAATGGCGTGGGAAGTCAGCAGCATAGCCAGCCAAACCAACCTGCTGGCGCTGAACGCCGCTATCCAGGCGGCACGGGCCGGCGAGGCCGGACGCGGCTTTTCCGTGGTAGCCGACGAAGTGCGGAAATTGTCGCGCTCGTCCGGCGATGTCGGCAAAAAAATCACCGAAACCATCGAATCGGTCAGCGAAGCGATAGAAGACACCCTCAGCATATCCCGTAAATTCGCCAGGCAAGACCAACAAACACTGGACAATGCAGAACAAATCATTGCTGCGGTATTGAGGCGCTTTAGCCGGGCCGCCGCCGGATTGTCAGACTCCGAAGAACTGCTGCGCACCGAAAACAACGCCATCAACTACGAAATAGCCGACGTCTTTGTCGCCCTGCAATTCCAGGACCGGGTTAGCCAAATATTAGCGCTGGTCTGCGACGACCTGAACAAACTCGAACAGCATTTGAACGAACTTAAAGGTGAAGAAACCAGAGAAGGACAATCCCGCTCGGTGAACGTAGAGCAATGGCTGGAAGAACTAAGCATGACCTACACCATGGAAGAGCAGCTTGTAGCGCACGAGGGCGCCAAGGCGGAAATCAATACCCATCAAACCAACATTACATTTTTTTGAGGATAGCACATGGCAAAAACAATACTGTTCGTAGAAGACTCCGCTTCAGTCAGGCAGGTGATGAACAGCACCCTGACCCGCGAGGGTTACGAGGTAATTTTAGCGTGCGACGGTCAGGACGCCTTGACCAAACTGGACGGCAGCAAAATACACCTGATCATCAGCGACGTAAACATGCCTAACATGGACGGACTTAGCTTTGTTAAAAGCGCCAAACAAATGACTACCTACAAATTCACCCCGATCATTATGCTGACCACCGAAACCCAGGAAGCCAAAATGAACGAAGGCAAAGCAGCCGGCGTCAAAGCCTGGATAGTCAAGCCTTTTCAGCCGTCGCAATTACTGGCTGCGGTTTCCCAGCTTATTCAGGCATAAAAAAATCGTTTTCGTTCCCGCGTAGCGCGCTCATCGTTATACACAAGTCTTTAAGAGCGCGTCATCCCGGCAGGGATTGCCGGGATCCAGAAGCCATGGATGGCGATAGCGAAACAGATAGCAATTATCACCACGGGATTGC
>SCPZ01000118.1 GCA_004299305.1 Methylobacter sp. | reverse complement strand
TTCGCCTAAAGCGCCTACTTTTGGTGCTTGCCAGCGCAGGCGAAGCCTGCACTCCAGCGGCAATGAAGCCGACATAGCCCGCTAATAATTAGTAACTCATTTAAATTGAAAACGCTGTAAGTTGCGTGAAGGCCGTTTCAAGCGCTGACCAGTGAACGCAGCTGGGCGTCTTCAACCAGAATGTGTTTCACCAGCCAGTCTCGCAAATAAGACAACACATCAAACTGGGCGACTAAGGGATTGGCATGAAGTTCTTCGTAGAACTCGCGGATTTTCTCTTCAAAAGCATGATGTTGCTGTTGCTGGCGTTTCAGGCCGTCATATCCATAGTGCGTCATCATCTGTTCCTCGGCGCGGAAATGCACTTTGGCATAAGCATCCAATGCCTTGATCAATCGCGCCACTTCGCGGGCTCCGAGTTTATTGATCACAACATCGTACAAATCGTTGATCAGGTCGAACAGGTAGCGATGATGTTCGTCGATAACATCAATGCCGACGCTGAGATTTTCATCCCACGGCGCCCAGGCGTCTTCTCTCGGCTCAAGCGGGGGAAGCGTCAATATTTGTTTGGGGTCGATGATGTCGTCGCGGTACAGTTCACGTATCCGCAAAATTTCAGGCATGGCTTTGCTAAAAGCCGCAACGATTTCCGGATCGAAATATTTTCCGGATTCGGCAATAACCCAAGCGGTCGCATCCTCCACAGTCCATGCTTCTTTGTACGGACGTGTCGAGGTTAGCGCATCGAATACGTCGGCTACAGAACAAATCCGCGCCAAAATCGGGATTTGTTCGCCCGCTAAGCCTTGCGGGTAGCCCATCCCATCCCAGCGCTCGTGATGCGAACCGGCAATATCACGCGCAGCGGCAATTAATGCATCATTACCGGTTAAGATGGAGACGCCGATATTGGTATGCGTTTTCATGATTTCAAATTCGTCGGCAGTCAGCTTGCCCGGTTTAAGTAATACGGCATCCGCAATGCCGATTTTTCCTACGTCATGCATAGGCGCCGCGACATAAAGTAACTCTCGTTGATCCGTCGGCAAGCCCATCGCCTTGGCAATCGCCTGGGCATAATTGGTCATGCGCATGATATGCCAACCGGTCTCGTTATCACGGTATTCCGATGCCACGCCCAAGTTGCGAATCGCATCCGCACGGGCTTCTTCCAGTTCCAGCTCCCGAATACGCAGCGTTTCATTGGTAAGCGCACGGTGAACCAGGCCGGAAAGCGCATACGCCAAGTCGTTCATAAGTTCGAGATGAGTGGGGGAGGGCTGATAATCGAGCGGAACAAACAACACGGCGTAGCCAATGCCCTGGTCATCAATGCACAGCGGCAAAAAAAATAAGTGCTGCTGCAAGTTATGTTGCTCGCCTTTGCCGTGCAAGAACGAAACGGTTTCAACCCGGCATCCCCGTGTAATATCGGCACAGGCAAATACCCCTGAATCCCAGCGTAATTGCGATTTCCATGCGGGTTCTATGCCGAATTGTGCGACTTGAAAATAGCGCCCCCGCGGATTAAGCAGCACCACCGCACCGCGTGGCTCCAGGGGCAAGGCGTGATAGTCGCATAATATTGCAAACACGCGCTCAAGCAGTACATCCAAATCCGAGGTGGTCGTGCTGGTGACGGTTAATTCAAATACCCGTTTTCTGATGGCCTGCAATTCTTCTGTATTCATAATGCGTTTCGCCTAGGCTAAGTAGAGAAATTATTGCCCGTGATCCATCATTTTATGATGTATTCAAGCAAGGGATTGCGAAACAGCACAATCAAAATAATAACCAGACAATAGATCGCCAGCGATTCGATCATGGCTAGGCCGATGAATAAAGTGCGCATAATCGAGCGTTCCGATTCAGGTTGCCTGGATAAGGCATCCAGTGCGCTGCCGATAGCTTTGCCCATAGCCAGGGCAGGGAGCATTACCCCCAGCGCGATACCGATAATAGCGGCGATGCTGGAGCCGAGGACGATCATGGCAATGTCGGACATAAGTTACTCCGGTGAATTAAGTTGTTGGGATTGTATCGCTCCGGCCAGGTAAATCAGCGCCAGCATACCGAAGATATAGGCCTGTACCAGCGCTTCAATGATATGCAGCATTAAAATCGGGATCGGGGCGAGAAATCCTGCCACCAATAATATTAGCATGGCCGCCATTTCCAGGCTCATCATGTTGCCGAATAAACGGATAGCCAGCGCCAGGGTGCGGGTAAATTCGCTGATAATATGAAACGGCAACAGAATCGGGCTGGGCGTCAGGTAATGATGCAAATAATTTTTCAAGCCCTGGGTTTTTATGCCGAACCAATGCACCGAGAAAAACACCAGTACCGCCAGTGCCGAGGTCACTGAAAGATCGCGGGTAGGCGAATGCAATTCCGGTATTAAACCAACCAGGTTGGCAACAATCAGGAACAACCACAGGGACGCGATAAAAGGCATGATTTGTCGTCCGTGTTCCGGTGCGACGGCGGTAATAGCCTCGTCGATAGCCGCAACAATGCCTTCAGCGGTGGTCTGCAAGGCGTTGGGCAGCATGTCCAGATGCCGGGTTGAAAGCCAGGCTATGACAGTGATCACCAGCATGATGCCCCATGTGGTGATGATTGATAAACCGATCTGTATGGGACCGATAGCAAATGTAAATTCGTTTTCCATGATTCAGTTGAACCTATCGCGAAAAAGCCCTCTTCCTGAGGGAGAGGGTTGGGTGAGGGGAATAAAAAACTATTTTTCTATTTATCTTTTATCAAAAAATACACATTAAAAATCCCAATCACCAACCCGCTAAACAATAAACTCAGCGTCCAGCGCATCGAGTAGCCGTCCATCATACCGTCCAGCCAGCGCCCTAAATAAACGCCGCCAATAACAGGCAATACCATGACCAGGCCCAGCGTACCGATATAGACGGTTTGCGATAACAAATTCGGGCGGTCATGTTCGGCTTTTTTGATGCGCTTGACCTGACTTTCAATTTTCTTTTTGAGCAGTTTTTGATTGTTCATGATTGCCAGCCGGTTTTACGATTAAGCGCCAGCATACGTTTTAGTATGGCCTGTTCCATTTTGTGCAAACTCTCTCTGGTTGCATGCAGATTTTCTTCTTCGGCTATCAATTGCTGTTCCAATAAGGAGCTAATCCGCTCAAGGTCGGTGTCGATTAAAAAATGCCGGGTGCTGATCGTCAATTCATTGTTATTGAAATAGGCGACCGCTCCCGGTAGAGCCAGATATTGCCAGTCTTTCGTGTCCAGACGAAAACGCGCCAGGCCGAAAACCAGGGTGGTCATAAACCGCGCATGATTGGCTTGGATGCCGAAGCAGCCGGTAGCGTCTTCACCGACAAAAGAGGTGAGGCCGACGATGCGTTGTTCATGGTTGGCATCGAACAGGTTCAGTACGAATTGGTTCATTCAGGAAAAACCATTTTGTCCACGAAAAGCACGAAACGAATTAGTGTGTTGCATTGTGTGAACCATTCATTCTTTATGCAACAATCTGCGTCATAGCATTGCTTTGAATATTTTCGTGATTTTCGTGTCTTTTGTGGACAACTCGGTGTTTTTAAGCTCATAGACTATCCTGCATCGAACCGCGCATATAGCATTGCTGCTCGGATAGCTCATCATAGTCTCCTGCCAAAAAAGCTTCGCAATCGGTCAAGGTTTGCGCCAACGGCACTGAAACCCCGGTTTGCTTGGTATGTTCGGCCAAAACTGAAAACGGCTGAGTCAGGTAACGTTGCAGTTTACGGGCGCGCATGACGATTTTCCGGTCAACCTCGGCCAATTCTTCCATGCCCAGCATCGCGATAATATCCTCCAGTTCATGATAACGCGCCAGATGTTCGCGTACACCTTTGGCGACCGCATAATGGCGCTCCCCCAAGATATGCTTGTCCATGACTTTGCTGCTGGAGCGCAAGGGATCGACGGCCGGATAAATGCCTTTGCTGGCCTGGTCCCTGGACAGGATAACCGTGGTATCCAGGTGGCTGAGTATGGCGCTGACCGCAGGATCGGTCATATCATCGGCGGGTACGTACACCGCCTGCACGGAGGTGATGGCGCCCTGCCGCGTGGACAGGATGCGATCCTGCAACTCGGCGACTTCGGTGGTCAGGGTCGGCTGGTAACCCACGGTAGCGGGCATTCGACCCAGCAGGCTGGATATTTCACTGCCGGCCTGTACGAAGCGAAACACATTGTCGACCACAAACAGCACTTCTTTATGTAGGGTGTCGCGCAGGTATTCGGCATAAGTTAAGGCTGACAACGCGATGCGAAAACGCACGCCGGGCGATTCATCCATTTGCCCGAACACCATCAAGGTATCGTCCATGACCCCCGCCTGCTGCATTTCCCGCCATAATTCATGGGCTTCACGGATGCGTTCACCAACGCCGGCAAAGACTGAAACGCCTTTGTGGATAGCGGAAACTGCGTGAATAAACTCCATGACCAGCACGGTTTTGCCGACTCCCGCGCCGCCGAATAACCCGGTCTTGCCGCCTTTAACGAAAGGGCATAATAAATCGATGACTTTGATGCCGGTTTCCAAAATCCCGCTGATGCCGATGGCTTCGGATAGCGGCAGCGGTTTAGCGTGAATATTGCGGAATTCGGTTTTAGGCAAAGGCGGCAATCCGTCCAGCGGCTTACCGAAAATATTCAGCAACCGGCCTAAACATTGCTCGGAAACAGGAACATGCAAAGGCGCGCCGGTATCGAACACGCTCATGCCCCGGCTTAACCCGGCCGTGCCGTGCAGGGTGATCGCTCTGATATGGCGCTCATCAAGATGCTGATGCACCTCGAAAAGATAAGCGGTGTGATCGAAACGGGTGAACAATGCTTGGCGTAAAGGCGGCAGCTGGGTGCAGTCGATAATCACCACCGGGCCATGCACTTCAACGATGGTGCCGATGACCGGTCGGGACTCCTGTTGTACTTGAAAATTGTCCAAAAGCGGTTGCTCCAAGGGTGGCGAAACGAGTCTTGATAGGAATTTACTTAAAATACGCCTGTATGGCAAGCAACGCAATTCGCGTGGATTAGCGATGGCGGCAATGGCAAAATAAATGACATTTACCGGAACCAGTACCCGAACGTGTATGAGCTAAGTAGTTAGTATTTATTTACTCTTTTCAAATAATGCATCAAGGGTATATAGTCGACTCTCTGAAATCACACCACAAGCCGGAAAAATACGTATTTCTTTATTGTTCCGCAAACTATTGGGATAAACTTATGTTCTCGATTCCAAGTCAAATAATAGACCAAATACTCCTTCCCTCTTTTTTAAGGTTCTTGTTCATAGGCGGCGGCTTTTCTCTCGCGGTCGGCATCGGATTGATTTTTCATAGTGAGCTGATGTTTCGGGTATTCGAGAAAATGAACCGTTGGGTAAGCTCGCGTCGGGCGACGCGCATACTGGAGATTCCGCGCGATTGTTGGCCGTTAGTGCAGCGTTATCGATACCTTCTGGCGTTTTTTATTACTGCGGGCTCCGTATATGCGCTAATTGGGCTGATAACACAGGTGGATACGGAGGCGGTAGTTCCCGGTATCAGTCGGTCGTTACACTTGCCAGGGCTATATGTTTCCTGGATTCTGATCAGCGTAAAGTGGTTTTTGTTGTTGGGATGTGTCTTGGCTACTGCTGTTGGGCTAATGCTTGGATTTTCCCTAACTACCTTATTGAAGATAGAGTCGCTTTCCGGGCGCTGGATTTCACTACGCAACAACACCGTAAGCAAAAAAGCCGATGTCTTGTATACCGGACTCGATAAACTCGTCGTATCTTTTCCTAAAACTGCCGGCTGGATTATTACTATCCTGGCCTTGATTGAAGTTACCCTGGTTGGGATGCGAATGTACTAAGGCATCCAAGGCTTTGCAGTTTGCAAATCCTGGCAAGGGACTCATTGTTATACACAAGTGTTTATTGTTCCTACGTACCATTAAGTTAATCCTAGAAAAATCATTTCGTCCACGAAAACCAACAGTAGGCGCTTTAGGCGACACGAAAAATTTCAAAAGGTTATCAAACCGTAGGTCGTTACCCAAAGGGTGAGTGACTAAATCAATACAATATATTGTTTTATTTAGTGTCTTTCGTGCTTTTCGTGGATAAACTGCGGTTTTTAGGTTAATGGTTGCGCATTCCCGGCAAGTGGAGTGCAAGGCCAGTCTTGTACCCAATCATTTGGGTTTAGCGTAATGGCCGTGACCCGGAGCGTGGGAACTATACGCGGAAGTTATTGCTAGCGAAATTCTTAAGCGGCCAACCTATCGGTTTCAAGAGCTGCTATAGCAGCGATAACGAAAATTTTCATCAAATGCTAAACGTATATCTGGAGCGGCTACACAACGGCGTCTGTCTCTTGTCTGGCTAATCCGCTTGAAAATTACCGTACTATCCCCCATGTCGGTAGTATCTTAAAAAACTCCTTAAATGAGGTAGGTATTATGCGAATGGACAAATTAACCAGCATGTTTCAAACGGCATTGGCTGATGCACAGAGTATGGCCTTGGGCAAGGACCATCAATTCATTGAACCGACCCATGTGATGCTGGCTTTGTTGGATCAACAGGGCGGCAGCTTGCGACCGTTGCTGGCCCAAATGGGCATTAACACACAGCTGCTGCGCACCGAGTTGGTTAGGGAACTGGAGCGCTTGGCAACAGTCAGTGGTTCCGGCGGCGACGTGCAAATTTCCAATGAATTATCACGATTATTGAATTTAACCGACAAACTGGCGCAAAAGCGTAACGATAAATTTATCTCCAGCGAGCTGTTTTTGTTGGCGGCTTTTGATGAAAAAGGCCTGCTCCAGGATTTGCTCAAAAAAGCCGGAGTCACCAAACAAGCGGTGGAAAAAGCCATCGACGCGATGCGCGGCGGCCAACCGGTCGATGATCCTAATGCCGAAGAGCAGCGTCAGGCCTTGAAAAAATACACCATTAACCTGACCGAGCGGGCTGAACAAGGCAAGTTGGACCCGGTGATCGGACGCGATGACGAGATACGCCGAACCATCCAGGTTTTACAGCGCCGCACCAAAAACAACCCGGTATTGATCGGCGAGCCGGGCGTCGGCAAGACCGCTATTGTCGAAGGCTTGGCGCAACGCATCGTCAATGGCGAAGTGCCTGAAGGCATCAAGGGCAAACAGGTGTTGGCGCTGGATATGGCGGCGTTGATTGCCGGGGCCAAGTTTCGCGGCGAATTCGAGGAGCGCCTGAAAGCGGTGTTGAACGATCTTGCCAAACAGGAAGGGCAGGTGATTTTGTTTATCGACGAGCTGCACACCATGGTCGGCGCGGGCAAGGCCGAAGGCGCAATGGATGCCGGAAACATGCTGAAACCGGCGCTGGCGCGTGGTGAATTGCATTGCGTGGGCGCGACGACGCTGGATGAATACCGCAAATATGTCGAAAAAGATGCGGCCTTGGAGCGCCGTTTCCAAAAAGTGCTGGTCGATGAACCGTCAGTCGAAGACACGGTAGCGATTTTGCGCGGTTTAAAAGAAAAATACGAGGTGCATCACGGCGTCGATATTACCGACCCGGCCATCATCGCGGCGGCAAACCTGTCTTACCGTTATATTGCCGACCGGCAGTTGCCGGATAAGGCAATCGACCTGATCGACGAGGCGGCCAGCCGCATTCGTATGGAAATCGATTCCAAACCGGAGGAAATGGACAAGCTGTATCGGCGTTTGATTCAGTTAAAAATCGAGCAGGTCGCGCTTAAGAAAGAATCCGATGCCGCGTCTAAAAAACGCCTGGAAATCCTGGAAGAAGAAATCGCCGACCTGGAAAAGGAATATTCCGACTTGGAAGAAATTTGGAAAGCCGAAAAAGCCTCGTTACAGGGTTCGGCATCGATCAAGGAAAAACTGGAACACGCTAAAATCGAACTGGAAGCGGCCAGCAGAGCCAGTGATCTGGCGAAGATGTCAGAGTTGCAATACGGCATTATTCCTGCGTTGGAAAAACAGCTGCATTCCGCTGCACCAGCCGAAGCACATAAAATGACTTTGTTGCGCAATAAGGTCACCGAAGAAGAAATCGCCGAGGTGGTGTCGAAATGGACCGGCATTCCGGTATCGAAAATGATGGAGGGCGAACGCGACAAGCTGCTGCACATGGAAGAACAACTCAGCAAGCGGGTGATCGGCCAGGAAGAAGCGCTAAAAGCGGTCAGTAATGCGATTCGTCGTTCCAGGGCAGGCTTGTCCGATCCGAATCGTCCGAATGGTTCATTCCTGTTTTTGGGGCCGACCGGCGTCGGTAAAACCGAGCTGTGCAAGGCGCTGGCCGAGTTTATGTTCGACACGCCCGATGCGATGGTGCGCATCGATATGTCGGAGTTTATGGAAAAACATTCGGTGGCGCGTCTGATCGGTGCGCCTCCGGGCTATGTCGGCTATGAAGAAGGCGGCTATTTAACGGAATTAGTGAGGCGCAAACCGTATTCGGTCATCCTGATGGACGAAATTGAAAAAGCCCATCCCGATGTGTTCAACATCCTGTTGCAGGTGCTGGACGATGGCCGCTTGACCGACGGGCAGGGCAGGACGGTCGATTTCAGGAATACCATTGTCGTGATGACCTCTAATCTGGGCTCGGATATTATTCAATCACTATCCGGCGAGGCGCTTTATTCGGTGATGAAGTCGGCAGTCATGGACATCGTCAGCACCAAGTTCCGCCCCGAATTCATCAACCGGATCGATGAAGCGGTGGTATTCCATTCGCTGGGCCGTGGACAAATTCGCGCTATTTCCGTGATTCAAATCGACTACTTGCGTAAACGGTTGCAGGATCGCGAAATCGGTTTTGAAATTTCTGAAGCAGCGCTGGATTTGTTAGGCGAGGCGGGTTTCGACCCGGTTTACGGAGCAAGGCCGATGAAACGGGCTATTCAGCAGCAGCTTGAAAACCCGCTGGCGCAGGAGATATTGTCTGGTAACTTTATCGCCGGGGATACGATAAAAGTTGATGTTGAACATGAGGCATTGCGATTTTTAAAGGGCTAATCGCATAGCCATAGAAGGGATAAAAGGCGACTGGGCGGTCGCCTTTTATCCTGATAGGTTATTTGTTATGTTCTTGCATCTTTTGTTGGCCATGATCCATCATTTGAGTATGATGCGCTTTCATGAGCTCCAATTGCTGATTTTTTAAAGCTTCTTTTTTTGCGGGATCTTTCTCTGACAAAATCTGGTTTGAGAGCTCATGCATCTGTAGCATGTGCGCCTGTATGGCGCGCATATGCTCAGTTTTTTGTTCCTCAGTCATGCCGCCCATCATGCCCATCCCCATACCCTGATGCATACCCATGCCCTGATGCATACCCATGCCTTGAGGCATGCTCATGTCTTTCATTGGTGCGTCGGCTTTTTGCGGTTCTGCGGCATAACTCATCATGCTTATAGGCAGTAACAGTAATAGAACCGCAGTTGATTGATATAAATGTTTCATCGGGATCACCTTTGTTGATGTGGTTGAAAGTCCATTGTATGTAAAATCAGGGTCAGGCAGAAGTAAAAAATTTTGACCCGCACGATTAGCCGTGATAGGTGGGAATAAAGAATGGCTATGAAATAACTTAGGCAAGTTGCCAATACCGGAGAGCAGGCTTCGCCTGCATACGCAAGCAGTTGTTCAATTTTAAATCACAACCAGTGAATCAAGCTAAAAAAAATCGACGTGTCGTCACGGTCAAAATCATGTTGCACCCTAAAACTGGATTCGAGGTTGGCAATGCGTTTGTGATAACCCAGCAGTCCGCTGACGCCGTTTTGCCCCGGATTCGGACTGGTAACGCCCATGCCCACAAACAGGGCGTTAACAAGGCTGTCTGTTCCCAGCAGTTGCCCCGGATAAATGGCGGTTTCCAGTGTTTCTTCGCGGCCGTGATTAGGCAGGGTTTTATGAATAAAGCGGAAATTGATAAATTCGCCGACTTCCCATGCGGTAAGGCGACGGTTGAAGTTGGGGTTCAGGTAGCCCAAGGGATTGGAAAACTCTACGCCGCTTGGTCCCATGGCACGTCCCAGACGGGATTCATGTCCCAAAAAGCCTTTGCGAAACCCCAAGCTGCCGGTCACCATCATGTCTTTGGAGCCGTTGACGCGGCCTATCGTGTTATCGACATAAAACATTTCTATGGCCGGACGCAGTTCGTTCGCCCCTTGGTCGGGCGCTACATAAGCCGCTGTGCTGCGCCATTGTTCGCCATCGCTACCCCAGCTTGCCATCAATTGTTTGTTGTACAGGGCGACATAGCCGCCGGGGTAATCTTGTCCTTGAAAGCTCTGCCATTGCGTAGATACGATGTATTTAACGGATTGCCATTCGTTCCGGTAGGATAGTTTGGCGAATTTAATATCCTGGTCGCTGAGGTTTCTATCGACAAACCCGCCGCCAAAGCCCAAGCCTGAGGGCAGGCGGTATTCGCCTTGAACTTCGGTTTGTTTGCTGTCGCCCTGAAGCACTTCCTGAGCGCCGAGAATTAAATCGCCAAGCTCGGGACGGGACAGCAACGGGCGCGCAAAACCGCCGAAGTAGTTGATGTCCGGTCCGCCTGTTTCAGAGATTTGTACGCCGTGACCGCCTTTAAAAACCGGGGTCCATAGAATGCTGTTAACCAGGAAATCGCCGTTATCCTTGCGATCGTAAAAGGCGTCGATTTTGCCGCCTTTGAAGTAAGGAGAGTTGGTGTTGTCTACAGCGGCTGCATAAACGCAAGGTTGGAGAGCCAGTAACAGGGCAAAAAACAGGATATTGGCTGACACGATAAAGTTTTCCTTGTGCAGGATGTTTAAAATTATGTAGCAGGGAGTTATAGATTTTCAGAAATTAAATTTCTAAATTGTAACTACTCAGCAGATAGGAAATGGAACACGGATGGCACAGATAAGACGGATTTACACGGATTTTTGTAACTATTCAGCGTATGCTAAAAACGATTAATGGAACACGGATGCCAAAAGTAGGCACCTCTACCTCCTGCATCCATGCAAGTCGTAGAGGCGCCTACTTTTGGCGCGCCTACAATAACGAGATTTTTGGCGGTTCTATCGACAGGCTCTGTTTAAATTGTTCCGCACTAACCGGCCTGCCGAACAAATACCCCTGGAATACCTGGCATCCGTAATTGGTCAGATAGCCGCGTTGAGCTTCTGTTTCCACTCCTTCGGCAATGACGTTGAGATCAAGATTTTTTCCCAGTGCCAGAATGGTTCGGATGATAGCCGAGTCATGGTTATTAAAAGCAATATTCTTAACGAATGATTGGTCTATTTTCAGTTGCTCCAAGGGTAATCTTTGCAGATAAGACAGCGAGGAATAACCGGTGCCGAAATCATCCATCGAAAAATTGACTCCCAATTCCTTGACGGCATGCATTTTGGCAATGGTATCTTCCACATTATCCAGAATTACGGACTCGGTAATTTCCAATTTGAGCAAAACAGGATCAGCGCCGGTTTCCACTAATGTCGTATGCACTTGCTCTACAAAATCAACCTGACTAAGCTGTCGACTGCTGATATTTACCGCTAATTTCAGCCCTCGGGTTTCCGGGTACTTTGCCCAGTCAGCCAAGGTTTCACAGCCTTGTTTCAATATCCAAGGACCGATAGACAGGATCAGGCCGGTTTCTTCGGCAAGCGGAATAAATTCGGCAGGCGAGACCATGCCGCGCTCGGCCTGATTCCAGCGTATCAACGCCTCCGCGCCAACCGCTTTTCCTGATGCATCGACCTGTACCTGGTAATGTAGACTTAATTCATTGCGGTCCAGCGCATTACGCAAATCGGCTTCCAAAGATGCCCGTAGATTTAAACTCTCTTGCATTTCAGGCACAAAAGCGCGTATCACATTCCGTCCGGCTTGTTTGGCCTGATACATGGCTAGGTCGGCGCGTTTAAGCAGTTCTTCACTGCTGGTTTCGTGGCCCAGGAATAAGACAAAACCAATGCTGGCCGTGGAATAGTGTTCGATCAAAGGCTGTAGTTTATCGTCGAGATTGCTTTTTAACAGGTAAAATTCCGCCAGATTGCAGCGAACTTTTTCGGCAACTGTGTGCGCCTGAATGGCTGCATCAATTTCCTGTTCGTCGAGACACTCCAGCATGATCACAAACTCATCGCCGCCCAATCTGGCTACGGTATCGACATCCCGCACACAGCTTTGCAATCGTCGGCCTACTTCGATCAGCAATTGATCGCCCCGGTCGTGTCCCAGGGTATCGTTAAGTGTTTTGAAGTTATCAATATCGAGGAACATTAACGCGCCGTGAGTTTTGTTACGATTGCTGGTGTTGAGCGCAAAATTGAGTCGATCAAACAGTAAGGTGCGGTTGGGAAGTTTGGTCAGGGAATCGTAGTAAGCCAGGTCTTTGATGCGTTCTTCATCGGCTTTGCGCTGGCTAATGTCGGTGAAAGTGCTGACGTAGTTGGTAACCACCCCTTCAGGATTGGTAATAGCGGTTATGCACAGCCATTCAGGATAGACAACGCCATTTTTTCGTTTATTCCAGATTTCGCCTTGCCAGTATTTATCGCGATTGATGCATTCTTGCATCGCGGCATAGAAAGCACTATCTTGCCGATCGGAGTTGAGTAGGCTTGCGGGTTTGCCGATAACTTCGTCGGCGCTGTAACCGGTTAGCTCGGTAAACGACTTGTTGACTTGCAGGATATTATTGTCGGCATCGGTGACCAGTATGCCTTCTTGGGACTCAAACGCCGCCGCCGCAATGCGCAGTTCATGCTCGGCTTTGAGGCGCAGTTTTTCCCGGTCGAAGTTGTCCAGCGCATAGGAAAGATCGTCGGTCAGGCCACGCATCAGGTCGATCAGGTCAGGGGTAAAGTAGCCTTGTTCGTCTGAGTAGACTGCGATAGCCCCGATGCAGCGACCGCCACGCATCAGCGGGAATGCCGCCGACGCGTTAATATTTTCTTTGGCGGCTATGGGTTGCCAGAGCCGCGTGCAGGGTTCTTCGAGAAAGTTGTTGAAAATTTTCGGCACACCTTCCCTGATTGCCGTGCCCATCGGTCCGCGTCCTTCCGGCAATGCCCCGTCCACTGAGACTTTGATATTCCTAAGATAAGTCGAATCGGGATGGCTGGCCGCTATGGTACGCACCCAGCCATCCTGACCGGTCATACCCACCCAGACCAATTTAAACGCGACATGACTGGCTATGATTCGGCATACTTCGGTCAGTAACTTAATCTCGTCCGATTCGCGCACAATAATGTCCGCACTCTGGGTCCATGCAGCATACAGATGGTTGATTCGTTCCCGCTGCCGTTCGGAATTGGACATGGCATCCAGCATTTGATTAAAACCGTGCGCCAGCATCCCAAGCTCATCCGTACCGGAAATATAAGCCCGCACTTCAAGGTTTCCCTTTTCGACTTCGGTTGCTACCTTCAGCAGATGATGCAATCTTTTGGTGAGTCTTCGCGCCAGTAGTATTGCAGCAATCAATACCGCCAGCGCGGCAAATACTATAAAATTTAAGCCCATAATCACAACGGAGCGAAGATTGGCATTAACCCCGTTCATGGACATTTCTACCCGCGCCCAGCCGACATGACGCTTACCAGCCATTATCGGTGCGGCAATATCAATTTGATGCGTATTGGCAAGCAACACTTGATTTTTTGGAGGGGAACTTAACAATTTTTGATTTTGCGAGTCAGTAACGAATAACCCGGCCTCGTTAGAGCGAGTGGAACTTAACACTTCGCCGCGCAACGATAAGATATAGGCCCGTTCGAGATCGGGTAAGTCGACAAAGCCCTGTAGCACTTCCTTTAATCCTGCAATATCGTTGGCTAATACCCAGGAGGTGCTGCTGCTGGCTAGCGATGTGGTCAACGATTTACCCTGTTGTGTCGCGGCGCTATACAGGAAATTACGTTGCCGCTCAAATAACAGGCCTGCAAGTCCGATCATCATGATCAACGCGACGCCGCCAAACGACCACGCTAATTGTTGCCGAATGGAGCCGCTAAAAAAAGTCCGTTGCGCTTTGCTTCGGTTACAAGTCGTTCTTGTATCCATTTATTCTAAAGGCCGCACTGTTTTGATAAAGGTCGAAATAAATGCCTGCACCGGGCCATAACTGTCGTCATTAGCCGGTTCAAAATGGCTAACCGGAATGCGCGCCAACATTTCCCGGCCTTGTTGGTGCTGGTTGAGATTAAACAGCAGTGTAGCAAATTTGTCTGCCACCCCTGTCGGTAGGTCTTTACGCACGACCCAACCGTTGTTTTGCAAGGGCTCGGTTTTCCATTTGACTTCAAGCTGTTCGGCTAGCTGGGGATTTTCCTTGCTGAATGTTTTCCAGGGTACCGGCCAGGTTGCTCCGGCTGCGACATGTCCGCGTAACACGTTGATAATGGAGGACTCCTGCGAACCGACATAGCGATTTTCTATGTCGTGATTAATATCAATGCCGTGGGTATGCAGGTAATACTGGGGCATCATGGTTGCTGCCAGCGCAGTCGGCGCCGGATACGATACGGTTTTGCCTTTGAGGTCGGCGACGGTGTTAATGCCGCTGTCGCGACGCACTAGAATGATGCCGCGAAAATCATCGTCATCGGCCATTTTGCCGAATACGCGATAGCCGTACTTAAGCGAGTTGACGGTTTGATAAGGATTGGGCATCGCAAAATCAAAGTGTCCGCTATAGAGTTTACGGTCGAACTCCTCATAATTGCGCGATGCTTCCAGGGTAAAATCCGCTTCAGGTATATTTGCGTTAAGAAAATCGACAATAGGGCCGTAAACTTCAAACAGCCGTCTGGGGTTATGCAAGGGATGGATGCCGATTATATATTTGGTCAGTTTAGATGCGCCTTGTGCGCTGAAACTGGGTTTATAGTGGTCATCTGACTGTTGGTTCCAGCCACTAAACAAAGGTAAATCCAACAATAAATTCCACCATTCCATGAAGATGGTTTTTTTGGGTTTTGCATTATCTTTCGATATTTGAGTTGTTTGGGCTTGATCCGCTACGTTTTCCACGGGAGGCGGTTCGGCAAAGACAACACAACTAAAGAGCAACAACAGCGTTAAGAGGCTATATCGACGTAAAATTTCAATCATGATTAAAGTAGTTGAAGCTCTGCGGCAGCGGTCGTCGGATGTGCGCTACGCTAATCTGCAAAATAGGTATTATTACGTAGGCGAGGTAGGTGGAATAATACCTTTAATCAGGTAGGTTTGGGAATTTTTTTGAAGTTCTTTATTTTGTAATGTGAGTCTTACACTTATCATTACAACGTAACTACTCAGGGCTAATTTTATAATAGAACACGGATGCCAAAAGTAGGCGCCTCTAGGCGACACGGATTGGACGGATTTAAACAGATTTTTAAAGAGTCGATGGATAGCACATTTATTAATTTTACCTGTGTTTATCAGTTTAATCCGTGTTCCATTTTCTATCTGCTGAGTAGTTACATTACAACAAGCAAATCCTGTTTGTCATAAAAGGGTAATATGTAGTTTGCTAGAATGTCTAACTTATCCTTATCCCAAATTTAATTATGCCTAGTTTAAATATTCTTGTTGTTGAAGACGAAGATGCGATCAGAGAGATGTTGCTGATGATACTTGAGCAGGCCGGCTTTAGGTCGATTGCGGCAGCGGATGCGGAAGACGCTCAAAAAGTCATGGATGAGGCCTTGCCGGACCTGATTTTGTTGGACTGGATGTTGCCGGGAGTCAGCGGTGTCGAATGGGCCAGGCGGTTAAAAAAAGATTCCATGTATCGGGAATTGCCTATTATTTTGCTGACGGCGCGCGGCGAGGAAGAGGATAAGGTTAGAGGCCTGGAAATCGGCGCTGACGATTATATGACCAAACCCTTTTCGCCCAAGGAGTTGGTGGCGCGTATCCGCGCCGTGTTACGCAGAACCGGAAAAATAAACGACCTGGCGCAAATCAGTCTGGGAAACTTGGTCCTGGATACCGAGCAGCACCGATTCAGCATCGGCGATAAACAGCTGGACGTAAGTCCGACCGAGTTTCGCTTAATGCAGTTTTTTATGACCCATCCCGACAAAGTATTCACGCGCACCCAATTACTGGATCAGGTCTGGGGACGTAGCGTCTACATCGAAGAACGCACTGTTGACGTGCATATACGGAGATTACGTAAAATCCTGGGTGAGCACGGTCGGGAAGATTTAGTTCAAACTGTGCGCGGTTTCGGCTATCGATTTTCAGTGGCCGATTCGTCAGCTGCACCTATAGCTATGCCGTCGTAATCGATATGGGTATCTGGCAAAAAGAACTGATTACCGGATTGCTGCTGTTTTTAGCGGTATCGATAGTAGGCGGAATGACCGGGCTTTTCATGCCTTTGGCGTTGGTATTGACGCTAGGTATGTTTATGCGCCAGCTATTCCAGATTAACCGGTTTGAACGATGGATACGAACAGGAGGCCGCACCAAATACCCCAAGACCACCGGCGTTTGGGAAGAAATTTATTACCATGTTTACCGCATTAAAAAGAACGAAAAAAAACGTAAAAAGAAACTGGGTAGAATGGTCGACCAGTTTCGCCAGTCCACCGAGGCCTTACCTGATGCCGCTGTCGTTTTGGGTACCAATGACGAGATCGAGTGGGCAAATAAAGCAGCCAGGGAAGTTTTCGGCTTGCAACAAACGGATAAAGGCCAGCGTATTCCCAATCTTATTCGTTTCCCTGATTTTATCCGCTACCTTAAATCCGGGAATTACAGCGAGCCCGTTATATTAACGTCACCGGTAGACAGCCGCATCACGCTGGCTGTGCGGATTGTTACTTATGGCGCAGGCTTGCGCCTGTTATTGGCTCAGGATGTTACGCAGCTGAAAAAAATGGAAAGGATGCGCAAGGATTTTGTGGCGAATGTGTCGCATGAACTCAGAACGCCCCTGACCGTACTAAAAGGTTACCTGGAAACCTTGCAGGACATGGATGACGGCAAATCGCCTTTATTAACCACCTCGTTTCAGCAAATGCATGGACAGACCGAGCGAATGCAACATCTGGTCGATGATTTACTATTGCTGACACGCCTGGAAACCAAACAGCAGAAAACCGAGTGCGTTAATATTCCTGCCTTATTAAGCCAAATTTGTAAAGAGGCGGAAACAGTGCATGGCAAAGCTTCCTCCCCTGTTGGAATCGAAGCACGGATCGAATTGAGCCTGGAAACAGATGTGCATATCGTTGGCGAAGAACAGGAACTGCGTAGCGCCTTTACTAACCTGTTGGGCAATGCATTGAAATATTCGCCGGAAGATTCCGTGGTAAAAGTGCGCTGGTATGTATCTAAAGATGACATAGTGCTGGATGTTGAGGATCAGGGCGAAGGTATTGCAGCGATCGATATTCCCCGCGTTACCGAACGGTTTTACCGGTCTGAAGCCAAGCGTATCAAGAAGGTGGGCGGCACCGGGTTAGGCCTGGCCATCGTCAAACATGTGCTGATGAGGCATGACGCCAAGCTAAATATAGTCAGTGAATTGGGCAAGGGCAGCCGGTTCAGTTGTCATTTCCCGGTTAAGCGGGTTTGCAATTAGGTAACTCGCAAAAATAAGCCCCCACATTCTACAATCTTAACTACTCAGTATGGCTAATTTATAATGGAACACGGATGACACGGACTAGACAGATAATCACTGATAAAACTCTAAGTCATTAGAATTGTTAAAAATCCGTTTAAATCCGTCCAATCAGCGTCATCCGTGTGCTATTTCTTAGCTGTTGAAGTTGCGTATTTTATTTTTCGCAGGAAATCGCCTAATTTAAGGTAGAGTCCTGTTAATAGATTGGATGACAACGAGGGCTGAAGTTGGGGATGGACAGCAGCGATGATAGGGTTGGTCTACAAAATCCTAGAAAAATCATTTCGCAAACGTGTGATTTATTCTAATTCGCGCAGGCCGCAATTTTGGCGTATAACCGGTCGGGGCAGGCTATGCATTGACCGGTTTCTGGCGTGTCTCTTAAATTTCTGTACGGTTTTCGAAGTTTAACTTAACTCTCGGTTCGCAGCAGGCCCGCGCGATGTGCAGGTCTGGCTTTGCGCCGTCTCTATCTTGTCCCGAATCACCCCGGTCAAGTATTGCGCATCTTCGGCAATGCCCAGAAAGCGACCGGAACCCCAGGTGTTGAGCCAAGGCAAGCCGATAAAATAAAGCCCCTCTTCATTGCTTGCGCCGCGCTGGAATTGCGGATGTCCACGACCATCGAAAACCGGCAGCTCTATCCAGCTGTAATCGGGACGGAAACCGATTGCCCAGACGATCGATGTGATACCGGCGGCATCGGCATCCAACGCGGTCGGATCGAATTCGGGTTCCCAGATTTTGCTGAACGGCGGCTCTTCCGGCGCATCAATCCGGTTGTCCGCGATATAGCGGTCAATATCCTCGCGTATCCGCACATAGACCTCGTCGGCTTCGTCGAGGTTTTGAGTCAAGTCCGCCTTGAATTCCAGCGTACTGCCGTGGATATTCGCCATGGTGCCGTACAGGCGGACACCTTCCAGTGCAAACTTGCGCAAATCGATTTCATGGCCGCCGTTGCGCCCGGTCAGGTAGTGGTTGGTCTTGTGTTTAGCCGCATCGCCCAGCGGGTGTTTATCCACGGTCAGCTGGTAAAAGCCCAGGTCGTACAGCCATTCGGTAGTTTCCCGGCCGCGATACAGGCGCGGCGAACGCGGTGCATTACCCACGGCCAAATGCACTTTCCGTCCGGCCAAGTGCAAGTCTTCCATCAGCTGTACGCCGGATTGGCCGGACCCCACCACCAGCACCTCGCCGGGCGGAAGTTGCTGCGGGTTGCGGTAATGCATGGAGTGAACCTGGGTGATGCGTTCGGGAAGACTGTGCGCATAATCCGGAACAATCGGAATATCGTAACCTCCGGTTGCCACGACCAAGTGATCGGCGGTGAAGTCACCGGCGCTGGTCGTCACCTCAAGCCAACCTTGTTTGCTCCTGCGGACACGGGTTACGGCTACGCCTTCGTTTAATGGCGCATTGACCTTTTCGGCAAAGGCTTCGACATAGTCGACAATCTCATCCTTGAGCATGAAGCCTTGCGGATCGTCGCCTTGATACGGAAAGTCCGGCAACCGGCATTGCCAGTTCGGGGTCACCAGACAAAAACTGTCCCAGCGGTCGTTGCGCCAGGAATGGCCGACCCGGTTCTTTTCAAAGACGATATGGCTGATGTCCAGCTTTTGCAAGTGATAGCTGACCGACAAACCGGCTTGGCCGCCGCCGACGATAATGACTGGGTAATGTGGGTGAGGATTGTTTTGTTGATTATTCATGGAGTTCTCTCTTTATTGTGGTGTAGCGATTTGTGATTGTTCTCGTTCCTACGCAGCGCGCTTGTCGTTATAAGCAAGTGTATTTCAGAGCAGTCATGTCGGCGTATAGACAAGTTATCAAACGTTTGGGACAGGATTGCCCCGCCTGTAAGAATGCTGCCAGTTAGACCTTCCAGGTTTGGAAAACCTGGAAGGTCTCCCCCCGAGCTTGTCGGTGGGCGCGTAGCATGAGGTGGAGTTTCCGGCTTACATCCTTAGCTTATGAACTCTTCGATCAAGACCTTCGGGTTTTCAATGTCCAAAAATCGCGCGGCGACAGTTTCAATTTCAGCCAATTGGCTCATTGCACTGGAACAGGTATAACCGTATTTCTGCCGAACCCGCTCGCTGGCGATTTGCAAAGCCGCCCGGCTACGGGCGAGAAAATCTTCCAATTCGTAGGTTTCGCCCGGTTTAAAAAAATCCTTGATCACCTGTGACGGCGAATAACAAAGACTGGTGGATTGGTCCGGCCAACGGACGCGAAAACGCATTTCAGGCATGGATAAGGCCTCTTACCGTAAAAGTTGCAAAGCAGTTAGCTTAGGTAGGTACGCTGTGCGTACCTTTGTAATCTTCATAAAAATCAATGTGGAAGGTACGCGTAGCGTACCCTACACCCCCTGCTTGAATTTTGGGCCGCAGCCGGTCAACGGGCTCGCGTGCAAGTCCCATAGCAGTTCCTCTTTGTCGGCATCGGCAAGTTTCAGGCGGTCGGACGTGTCGGTTTCGCCGATTACCGCGCAACTAATGCCGCGCCGGGAGAAATGTTCGATGATGGCTCCGGTATGCCGACCTTCCGCGCTTAATACAAAGCCGTAACTGGGAAAACAGCACAGCCAAGGCTCTAACGGAATACCTGGAGGGCGCGGTATCGCGTTCACATCGATTACGCCGCCCAAGCCGGAGCACTCCAGCAGCATCAGCACCGTGCCGACCATGCCGGCCATGCTGATGTCCTTTGCCGAGGCACACAGACCGGTTTCGGCAAGTTGCGGCAATAATTCCAGATCCTCACGTAATCGTTCGGGTGGCGAACCGGTGCTCGCATCCCACCACGCATGAGGTTCCCGAAAATGCCCGCGCAAATCGACCGCCGCCAGCAGTTTTTGCCCTGCTTTTGCCGCAAAACTGCTGAGCAATTTATTGGCGCGACCGAGAATCGCCACCGACAGTTGCGAGCGGTCGTTGCGAAGATTGCTGTGTCCGCCGACGATAGGCACGCGATAAATTTCCGAGGCGGCGACCATGCCTTCCAGCACCGGTCGGGCTTGTTGTTCGCTGTCGCTCCAGATCGCATCGACCACGGCAATCGGCCTGCCGCCCATTGCGTAAATATCGCTGACATTGACCATCACGCCGCAGTAACCGGCAAACCAGGGCTGAGTCGCGACAAACTCATTCAGGAAACCTTCTGTTGCGAACAATAAAAATCCGTCCCGGTCCGGTATAGAGGCGCAGTCGTCTCCCAAGCGGATTGCACCTTTCGGCAACGGAAGCATGTTCGTCACCGCAGCAATATCGCGCTTATGCGCCAAGCCGATGCTTTGCCTTATGCTTTGCGTCAGCCGGGCTAGATCGTTCATGCCGCAATCCTGCTGGTCGCAATGAAGCCGGTCGCACCGTCGGCATAGGGCGGATACCAGTCCAAATCGGCTTGCATCAGGTGATGCGGGCGGTCGTGCAGTTCGATTTCCTGTAGCGAACGCCAATGCAGGCGGCGAAACAACAGTACATTGCGGCTTTGCACCTGCGCCAAAAAGGTGTGGCAGTCCTGGGCATGGGCAGTCGTAACGGCCAGACGGATCAGCGCCGCGCCCAAGTTGCCCTGTTTGCGGTAGTCGGCAGCGACCGCCAGCCGTGAGCCCCACCAGATGCCCGGTTCGGCTTGGTGAATGCGGACGGTTCCGACCACTTCATCGGGCAATCCGCCGACGCAGGCAATCGCGACAATCGGCGTGGCAACCCGGTCGATGTCGTCAATATCATTGCCCTGGAAAACGCCTTGCTCCTCGCAAAACACCGCTTGGCGCAGGCGCAGCATTTGTTCGCGTTCCCAGTCCTGGGTTACCCATTTGACTAGGTACTCGTTGGGCACAAAATGATTGATAGCTTCGTTCAGCATGTCAGACCTCGTAACTGGATAGGGCCGAGCAAGCGCCGCATTTGGCGCATCCTGCTGTTATGTCGGCGGAGCGGAGCCCAGCTTGTTTCAACATAGCGCCGAGCGGTTGTAAAATATCCTGCATGAAGCGCGGATCGGGCGATGGATGATCGGCCAGCGGCGTGCCGGTAACCGGGATAAACGGCACCACGAACGGATAAACGCCTTTGCCGACCAGCTGTTCGCAAACGGATAGGATCGCCTCTGCGGAATCGCCCAGCCCGGCCAGAATGTAGGTGCTGACTTCGCCCCTGCCGAACACCGCAACCGCCGCATCGAAAGCGTCCATATATCGTTCCATCGGCACACCGGCTTTGCCGGGCATAATCCGGGCGCGGACTTCCGGGGTGACGGCTTCGAGGTGCATGCCTAAGCTGTCGATGCCTGCGGCCTTCATGCGTTCGAACCAGCTATCGTCATCCGGCGGTTCGCATTGGCCTTGAATCGGCAGGTTGACGGCGGCTTTCACCGCGACGGCGCTTTCGCACAGAATCGCCGCGCCGCAGTCGCTCAGGTTCGGCGTGCCGGTGGTGATGACCATGTGCTTGACGCCGTCCAGCTCTACCGCAGCACGGGCGACTTCGGCCAACTGTTCAGGCGTTTTGCGGAGGATGGTAAGACCTGCTTGCAGCGATTGCTCAATCGCGCAAAACTGGCAGGACTTTTTTCGGTTGCTGTAGCGGATGCAGGATTGCAACACCGTCGTAGCCAATACATCCGCCGCATGTAGAGTAGCGATATGGGAATAGGGCACGCCGTCCGCAGTTTTTAAACCGTAAAAAAGCGGCTGGCGGGGAAATGTAATCAAGTCGATGTCGCGGCCATCGCGGCGAATGATGCTGATGCCGTGTTCATCGGGACGGCTGGCGATGAACGGCGAGTTGATTGCCCCTGTTGTGGCGATCGGCACCATGATGGTTTTGCCGCCCAAGGTAACGGCTTTGTGGTCGGATGGGCCAGCCCCTCCGCGACGGACGGCAAGGCCGGATTCTGCATCTTCCAGCCGCAATCCCAACGATTGCAGCTCGGTAATCAGTTGTGGTTCGGCTCTATTCATGGCTGGGTTGCTCGCTGTTTTGGGGGGCTGGAAAAGAAATCGCTACCGGTTCATCGCTGAACATCGGCGCAGTCGGCTTGTCATTGATTCTCAAGCTTAACAGCTCGGGGCGGGCATAATGGCCGACCGAATCCATCATGCGTTTGCGTTTGGTGATCAGCGACATATCCAGATCGGCAATGACCATGCCTTCGCCGGAGCGCAACGGTTCGGCCAGATGTTGGCCTTCAGGCGATATAATGGCCGTGCAACAGCCGCCGCGCAGGGCTTTTTGCAAACCGGGATCGGATGTCACCGATTCGATCTGCTCATCGTGTAACCAGCCGGTCGCGTTGATCACGAAGCAACCGGATTCCAGCGCGTGATGACGGATCGTGACTTCGATCTGCTCGGCAAAAATCGGCCCGACCAACGAGCCTGGAAATTGGCTGCAATGGATTTCTTCATGCTGCGCCATCAAGGCGTAGCGGGCCAGCGGGTTGTAATGTTCCCAGCAAGCCAATGCGCCGATCCGTCCGATGCCGGTCTCGACCACTTTCAGGCCGGAAGCGTCGCCCTGGCCCCAGATCATGCGTTCATGATAGGTCGGGGTGATCTTGCGGCGTTTTAATGCCAAGTTGCCGCATTCGTCGAAAATCAATTGGGTGTTGTAAAGACTGCCGTGGTCGCGCTCATTAACGCCCAGCACCACGACCACGGCCAGCGCGCGGGCTTGGGCGGCAACCGCATCGGTGACCGGTCCCGGCACGGTCGGCGCATGTTCGTAAAGCTTTAAATGTTCTCGGCCTGCGGCGACCGGTGGCAGCACGAACGAAAAATACGGGTAGTAAGGCACAAAGGTTTCCGGGAATACCACCAGCTGAGCGCCTTCCTTGGCCGCATCGCTGATGGCCTGGCAAACTTTGTCGACGGTGCCGAAGGCAGAATCGAACACCGGTGCAATCTGTATCGCTGCCGCCCTGACGATTTTATTTGATGTCACAATCTGTACTCCTGTCCTGAAAAAGCTGTTGAGCCACGGATGAACACGGATTGCACGGATGAATAACGTAATGTTTTATCTGTGTAAATCTGTGGCTAAAAATGATTTACATCGTCCAGGTATCCAGGATGAAAGCGTTCTCGCGGCGATGGATCAGCACAATGTCCAAGACATCAAGCGGGCTGACCGGGCGGATGCCTTCGATCAGGCTGGGTTCGCCGTGTCCGTACAAAGCTTGCAGCGCGAACCGGCAGGCATAAACCTTGCCGCCTTCGGCCATGAATTTGTTGATCTGGGTGGTGTAGTTTTGATGGCCCGGAAAAGCCTCATCGCCCAAGCGCGGAAAACCGCGTTGAATGCCCAGCGTTACGCCCGGCCCATACAGCAGGATCGAGGTTTCAAAGCCCTTGCGTTGCAAGCGGGTCGCCTGCAACAGGTTTACGAAGCCGATCGAGCCTTCAAAGGCCACGGTGTGGAATTTCACCAGGGCTTTTTCGCCGGGTTCGGCTTTGACGTCTTCGAACACTTTCTCTTCGTAATCGACAAAAAAGTCGCCTTTGATGTGTGCTGGTTGTTGAACTGCTGGCATGGAATATTCCTCGTTATGAATAAAAAAGCCCTGCATCAATCAGGTGGCGATACAGGGATGAGTTATGGCCGTCAATCACTGAGGGGGATTGACGGGAGATAGTTTACGAGTGAAGCAAGCTTGTTGACAGATTCAGGAAAAAATGATTTTTAGGGTACAGATTGCGGTTTAGACGATCTGTTCCGCTTAATAAAGCGGATAACTGTTATGGTTAAATCTGATTTATCTAATACGTTACCTCGTTCCCACACGCTGCGCTCATCGTTATACACAACTGTGTGAATGCCTTGGTCGATGTTGACCATTGTAGGAGTGGGTCATGCCCGCGATGAAGACATTACAACAGTGTAATCATTCCCCCAAATGTCGCGGGCGCGGCCCGCTCCTACGAGAGGGGCAATTCCAAATGCTCTCACAATGACTTGTGTATAAAGACGAGCGCAGCGCGTGGGAACGAGGGAAGTTAGAAGCACGCCCAACAAGGGGATTACTCGGAGACGGGACAGTGTTGTGTATAACGATGAGCACGGGAGTGTGGGAACGATACATCGTCTCGACCGAGCGTTGATAAGTCTAGGTGATATGGATGAGTGTCGGCTGATGTGAGATGCTGGTTAAACCGGATTGATAGCGATGAATTTTCAACTATATCCCAGCCTGCGTTTTCGATGATTTTTTCTGTAACGGTAGCGGAGCCGACGTTTGCAATTGTGCTGGCGACAGCATTGATTCGACGGGCGATAAGAGCTTCAATCCCCGTTGCGCCATCATCAGTCCCATCACGATCACCAATATCCCGGAAACGCTTAGCAGCTGCCGAATGGCAGTTGGGGATAACAGAACAGCAAATAAGCCGAACCCGGTCAAGGGTAACAGAGTACCCAAGCCGAATATTAGCAAAAACAATGCGCCTTGCAGCGGATCGCCAGTGCCTGCGGCCATTACATAGATGGCTTGCAAAGGCCCGCAGCCTAATACCAGCCCGTTCAGCAAACCGATGGACAAAGGGCTGCGATGTCGGCGTAAACTGTCGGCAACCTGCCGATTGATGATGCGCGGCCAGCGCAAGCTAAATCGCCGTAATAGAGAAAATACATTCAGTATTTTCAAACCGTATAGCAGTACGAAGCCGCTGGCCAGCAAAGTGACCGTACCTCGCATCAGCGGTGTGATGGCAATTATCGATCCCAGTAAACCGGAACCGGCGCCCAGCGTGGTATATGACAGTGTTTTCCCTAAACCGTAGAGTAAATGCGCCCCTAATTGTCGAGCCTTGGATTGACCGGCAACGGTGTAACCGACCACAAAGCCGCCGCACATGCCGATACAGTGAAAACCGGTTAAAACGCCAATACCGAACAGCAAGGTAGGGTTCATGTGAGGATTGATTTGCTGCAAAATGCCGGGGATTAGGTTTTTCCCCCACCATGCCAATCCGCCGACGGAAGCCAGTAGCAGCAAAAAGATCAGAGTCTGTATCGCTTTCTTGAAGAATGGCCTGGAAGCTTCGTCAACGCCATAGCCCTTGGCCTCTATGTGCTGGCGTATGGCAAGTTCGCTGATTAACCGAGTGTCATATACAATTTTAGCGGTTTGCCGACGGTAGTCGGCTTCGGCTTTGATGATGCCGGACATTCCCTTGAGGCTATCGTTTATGGCTTCTTCGCAGCCGAAACAATGCATACCACTGATTTTAAATTCTCTGGTAACGATGTTCATAGCCTAGCCCTCTGTTGTTGACTGGATCAGCAGAAACTCGGTATCAAGCCCCTGCGGTCATGCTCTTAGTGTTCCCTAGCATCCAGTTTAAACTCCTCGTTAAACCGATAGGTGTTAAGGCAGATATAAGCACTTAAACAGAAATTTTATTAGGTAATATCAGCTTTATTAAAAAGGCCAATTGCTTGAATAAAAACCTACACAGAGTCGTTAAATGCTGAAAAATATAAGCAATAATTTCAGCAACACTCATGCCTTTAAATTTCCGCGTCAAATAGGATGTCAGCAACAATCCTATAACTATGCCGGTCAGTAAGGTACCGGAAATCAACGGTTCTTCGCTGGATGCAACGTTAACAGGCGCAGCAGTCTTGGCCAGCAGCACCGTCGGCATGGCTTCGTTATAGTTATCTTCAATCAGGTTCGCGGTGATGCCGGGAATGCTGGGCAAATCGCCGCTGCCTTTACCGACTTTAAGCTGGGCTTTTAAGCCTTTCTCCATGTGTCCCGCCATATCGCAATGCACCAGGTAGGTTTGATCGCCGGGCGGCAAGATTAACGTGCCGCTTATTTGCGCAGGGCCCGATACTTCCAAATGAAACATGCCGTGCGGATAAAGGTACTTAGGCAAACCGTGCATCATCCATTGGTGGCGGATATGGTCGTCATTGACGAAATGTACGGTCAATTGGGTGCAAGGCTCAAACTTGAATTCTTGTCGATCGAAAGCCCACATCCGCCCAGGAAATTTTTCTGCGTATTTGTGCCCGGCATGTACGGTGATTTCTTTAGTGGCCTTGATCTTGTCGCATCCGCCCGGCAGCGTGTCGGTATTTTGCCCCATCACCATGCCGCCGTTCATGTCCATCAGGTGACCATTGCCATGATCCATCAGCGCCGTGTGTTTTTCGTATTCCTTTGCGGTCGCGGTCGATGACAACAAAGCCGTTAATAGTGCGATTGAAAATAGGTGAGCCATAGGGAGTCCCTCTTCGCTTGCCGCGCGCATGAAACGGTGCTATCGGTACGGTTTGCAAAGACCGGAAACCGCAGCCCTCAATACCACCGTTCATGACTTAGTGCGGCGTTGATGAATGAATTACGCTTTAATTTTTTCTAGGCCAGTGTCAATCTGGCGTTTAAATCCGGCGCTTGAAAGATAGAGTACGTAAAGCCCCGCAAATGCAAACAACGCATATAAGCCATAAGTGCTATAAGAAATTGATTCGCCTGCGCCCGCCGTGAAGCCCATGTGCGCATCCAAGCGTCCGCCATCGTTTTTTAATAAGGTGATATGGATAAGATACTTGCCTTGTTCGGTCACGCCTTTGGGCAAAGAGAGAGCTACCGTTCCCGATTTATGTTTTTTGGCTTCTTCAAAGAAAACGCGCGTTCCATCAGGTTCTCTGGTCACTTCAAACTCTACCGCCATATCGCGATAACGCATATCTTGATAATCAAACACCAACTGCGTTAGCGCGTTGAGTGCAGGGAGGCTGCCGCAAAAATCCTTGGCGGGGTACATTTCCGGTTGATAAGCGGTATAGTGAAGCCAGTGACCGGGTTCTAATTCAAACTTACACTGGTCGGTGTCGGTTCCCGCCGCGCCGCCATGCGCCCACGCAGACGCAGAAAAAATCAGGCCCGCTAATGCTAAGCACACGTTTTTAAAAATTGCTAATTTGTTCATGGTTACCTTCCAAATCGATTAAATTTCATTAAGTTACCGGGTAGCGGTTGAACAGAAACTGTTTCTTGAAAAGACGTCATCCTGACGGGCTTCACCGAAACAGTCGCTGCAATAACTTCCCGTTGTTTCATATAGCTTTCTAACCGGATTGTTTTTGCCGAAACCAGCCCAGGATAGAATGCCGCCGAATCGTTACAACATAGAGCGCAATGCCCAGTAATATGCCGTATAACAAGACTATGGCTGTTGAGCGCCCCGACTGCTGCGGAATTGATGTGGCATCGGTTGTTGCCTGCTCAGCTGCCGCAACGCCGACTGTTAACTCAGGAAGACCTAAGCTACGCCAAGCATCGTAATCTTGCCAGATGGGATAGTTTCGTTGCCAAAACGCCTTGGTAAAGTAAGGTGCGAGACTCATGCCGCGGACTTTGGGGATGCCGCGCTCATCGTAAAAGCCTTTATAGACAACCAGGCTAATATCGCCGCCTTCACCCACGCCGTCGGTAGTGAACGCTTTTTCAACATGGTCATGAAATATCCAGATACCTTCGCCGAAGCTGTGCAAGCCGTCATCCTGTCCGCTCAGTTCCAAGTCGAGCCGTTGCGCCGTTACCATGCCATGCACGTCTCTTTGCATATGGGAGCCGGTACCGTTATCTACGCCGTCATAATGCGTGCTAGTGGGCTTATGTCCATGCATGTGTAGGGCCAGGGTTTCGGTATGACCGTTCAAAACCCGCAGCTTTACTTTTTCATCCTTATCCATGTGAATCAAAGACTCCCTTAAGGTATAAGGGAACGAGCGACCATTGAGCATGAAATAATCGTTGCTGGCATCGGTCGTGTCGTAATCCATGTTCAAGTGTTTCGCCAGCAAGCGGGGATCATTGGCGGATCGCGCCACGGTCTCGTGTAGTTCTTTATCGGCGGATTGGTAATGCAAGTCATATTCCCGGGAATATTTTTCCAGCACCGCGACCGAGGGATGACGCACTTGGCCAGCGCCGACATTCAAGGTTTGCGGCCAGTTGTTGGGGCGGTTTTCCTCCACTACAAACATCCCTTGCAAACCCATGGGGATGTGGGTGTGCGATTGCACATGGCAATGGTAATACATGGTGCCGGGCTGACGCGGCTTAACCACATAGGTTTTGCTCTCACCCGGCATGGTGTCCCTATTGCTGGTTTGTGAAACGCCATCATTGCCTGTGCCTTCCTGATCCGCGAACGGATGGTCAACGCCGTGCAGGTGAATGGAATGCGGTAAAAAATGCGTGTTTTCTAAGACAAGCCAAACCACATCATCCTGTTCCACGCGTATCGTCGGCGATGGGGCGCGCAAAGTAGGATTGGCGCGGGTATCGTAAAGATTCATGGTGGACATATCGCGTGTTTTCGGCGCAAACACCCAAAAGGTCGGCTGTATGCCCGGCGCTATATCGAAAGTGGTGATCGGTTCTTTAACGTCGGGCGAATGCCCGTTCAGCTCGACCACTTCCAGTTTGATAATGACCTTGTCGGGGTCGCCGTCGCCGTCGACATCGTCGGATAGGGTAACGGCATCGGCAGCCAATTGCGTATGCATCAAGGTTTCCATGGAAATGTTATTGGTGCCTTTGACGAAAGCGGCAATGTCGGCCGGGTTGTCGGGTTCGCACAAACGCGACTCCTGGATTTTGACGCCATCGATTTCTTGCGCATCACGCCACGAAGCTGGATTGAAATCGACACAAACCTCCTCGGCTGCACCCAATGGAATTTTTGCTGAAGCAGGCAAATCGACAGCCGCCTGACTACAAACGGAAAATAGTAGCAACGGGCTACTTACTAATAGTGTGTTAAGCAATTTTTTACGCATAACATGACCTCGGAATGCTGTGTGTTTCAATTTACTAGGCAACCTATGCGAAGACGGATGAGCCGGTGATTGAATTGGCGCCATGAAATTCTCCCGGTTGTTAGTAGGTCAACCCTTTAACTGATTGACGGTACATACTGTACTCGCGAGAAAGAAAGCGGAACAGATTTAGAATTGTATTAATTATTAAGTACAGATAGCGATTTAACTGATCTGTTCCGCTTAATAAGACGGTAACTGTTATGGGTAATTCGGATTTATTGTGATTTTGTTCCGGTATAGGAACGATATATGAGAGGGAGCGGTAGCAAGATAGCTATACAATATAAAAAAATGAATCATAAATAGATACAGTTGTGCTAAATTTGCCGGACAGACAACCCGAGGAGAGGGCAAAACTAATGAAACATCTTTATGAGACCGTAGCAGATCATATCCTCGCCCATATCGAACAGGGCGTTTACCATACAGGCGAGCGCTTGCCGGGCATACGCCGCTTAAGCCAACAGTTGAACGTAAGCGTATCGACCGCGCTTGAAGCCTACCGGCTGCTGGAGGATCAAGGCCGAATCGAGGCTAGAGCGCGTTCCGGCTATTACGTCAGCACCGTTCACCGGCTAGCCATCACTGAACCCGGTATTTCCGAACCGTCAACGACGCCTTCCCGTGTGACAGGCCAGTCCTTAACCCGGCAGATTCTGTTGGCCGCTAAAGACCCTTATCAAATCAATCTGGGCTCTTCGGTACCTGCCCCGGCATTCTTACCGACACGGATTCTGCAACAGGCCACCCAAAAAGTAGCGCGCCTGTTTGAAAAACGCTGTTTCGACACCGACGAATTGCTCGGCAATCAAGAGCTGCGCCGCCAGATTGCCAAGCGCATGGTCGAGTTGAATTGTACGGTCAGTCCAGACGATATAGTCATTACTCATGGCGCGAGGGACGCGGTCCGGCTCGCGTTGATGGCGGTCTGCAAACCGGGCGATGTAATCGCTATCGAATCGCCGACCTTTTACGGCTTGTTGCAGGTCATCGAATCCTGCGGCATGGAAGCATTGGAAATACCGACTCATCCGCGCGAAGGCGTTTCTGTTGAAGCGCTGCAACTGGCGATTGAACAGTGGCCGATCAAAGCCTGCCTGTTGATTTCCAACTACAACAACCCGCTTGGTTCCTGCATGTCCGACGAACGGAAGAAGAACATAGTCGGACTGTTGGAAAAAAACGGCATTCCGCTGGTCGAAGACGATGTCTATGGCGATTTGGGTTTCGGATTGAAGCGGCCTTCCGTCGCCAAGGCCTGGAGCCAACAGGGCGAAGTGCTGTATTGCTCGTCTTTTGCCAAAACCTTGTCGCCGGGCTTGCGCATCGGCTGGCTGGTTCCGGGCCGACACATGAAAAAAGTGGAAAATCTTAAATACATGCTGCATCAGGCCACGCCGACGCTAAATCAACTGATCATTGCCCATTTGCTGGAGCAGGGCGGTTATGATCGTTACCTGCGCCAAGTTCGGCAGGATTATGCGCAAAGCGTGACCCGTATGGTCAAAGCGGTGAGCCTGTTTTTTCCCGAGGGTACCAAAGTGACCCAGCCGGAAGGCGGTTTCGCGTTGTGGGTCGAGCTGCCGGAACATGTCGATGCGATGGAACTGCATCGGCAAGCCAGCCTTGAAGGCATCATCATCGCGCCTGGGCCGCTGTTTTCGGCTACGCAAAAGAAATACGGCAACTTTATCCGGCTTAGTTGCGCTGTGCCTTGGAATGATAGATTGGAACGGGCGCTAAAAAAGCTGGGGGATATGGCGGGGGATTTAATGGCGGGATAAAACAATTCGCCAAAATGTCGGGTGACGGAAAGTGGTCGCCCTGGCTGTAGTACGCTACGCGTACCGTTTTTGGCTACCAACTAAGCCGGGGCAGATAACATTCCTTCAAGGGATGTTATCTGTAAAATCGTCCCGCTTTTAAATTGGAAGCCCCGTTTTTTTATTTCGCATAGTAATTTAAAGTACGCACAGCGTACATGGCTATTGCGCCCTACAATTACGCCTTACCGCGTTGTTATTCTTCCTGCCATGTTTCAAAAACCTCATTGATGTCGCATACCGGCATGACGGCATTTTTTGGCTCGACAGGACTTAGGCGATTTCCTGCGAAAAATATACCCACCTGACTGGTCTTTTTGCCCGTTTGCTGCGTTGTAAAAATAGTTGCATAGCTCGCTATGCGCCCATTTTTACGCCTCGGCAACTCTCTACCTCCTGCATCCATGCAGTCGTTGCAGACGAACAAAAATCCTGCGCCATTTGGGTATATTTATTCTTGGCAATCACCTTATGTATAACGACGAGTGCCGGAGCATGGGGCAATGCAAGTTGGATTGGAACAGCGTTAATCAGTCTTCCAACTTACTCTGTTTAAGCAACAGCTCAAACTGCTCAATCGGTACCGGCTTGCTGAATAGATAACCCTGACAGAGCAGGCAGTCATTTTGTTCAAGGAAGGCGCGTTGAGCTTCTGTCTCCACACCTTCGGCGATAACCTCTATGCCCAGACTGTTAGCCATGGCAATGATGGTCTTCACGATGACGGCATCATCCGGGTCGCTTAAAATATCGTTGACAAAACTTTGATCGATCTTGAGTTGGTCTAAGGGTAACTTTCTCAAACTGGATAGTGATGAATGGCCGGTGCCGAAGTCATCCATTGAAATATGTACGCCGATTTCCCGAAGTGCATTCATCTTGATAATAGTATCGTCGATGTCGTCGAGCACTAGGCTTTCGGTGAGTTCCAGCTTGAGCCGGTTGGGGTTGATGGCGTTGCTGCTCAGCACCTGCTTCACTTGTTCTACAAAGTTAGCTTGATGGAACTGGCGGGCGCTAACGTTGGCAGACAGTTGCAAGTGTTGGGTGAGTTCATTGCTTTCCCAGGCTTTGATCTGGGCGCAGGCTGTCTCCAACACCCATTGTCCAATGGACAATATCAAGCCGTTTTCCTCGGCCAGCGGGATGAAGTCCGTAGGGGATATTAAGCCATGCACCGGGTGGTGCCACCGGATAAGCGCTTCGGCGCCGACCGCTTGCTGGTTACGGGTAATCTGTAATTGGTAGTACATTTCGAACTGGTTTTCAGCCAGCGCCAGGCGCAAGTCGGCTTCCAGTGCGGCCCGGGCGCTGATGCTGGCCTGCATTTTCGGGTCGAAAAAGCGTAGGGCATTGCGGCCTGATGCCTTGGCGTGATACATCGCAATATCCGCTTGTTTTAGCAGCTCATCGACAGACTGTTCGTGACCGTTGAATAGGGTGGCGCCGATACTGGGGGTGCTGTGGTAAGTATGGGTGACCAGCAAGTAGGGCTGGTTGAGCGTGGCCAGGATTTTATTGCCTACAACTTCGGTTTGATCCAGGGCTTCAGTGGTTTGCTCGCTCAAATCTTCCAGCATCACCACGAATTCATCACCGCCTAGACGGGCAACGGTATCGACTTCACGAACGCAGGATGTCAGCCGTTCGCCGACCTGCTGTAGCAACAAGTCGCCAAAGTCGTGACCGAGCGTGTCGTTTAGCGTCTTGAAGTTATCCATGTCAATAAACAGTAAGGCGCCTAAGCGATCATTGCGATGACTTGACGCCAAGGCCGGTTTTAACCGATCCAGAAGCAGCCGCCGATTGGGCAGGCCGGTTAGGGGGTCGTAGAACGCCAGGTGCTCGATTTTATCGGCCGCCGCCTTGCTTAGTGTGATGTCGAACAGTGTGGCGACGTAATTCGTGACCATGCCGTCTTGATTTTTCACTGCGGTAATGGTCAGACGCTCTGGAAAAATTTCGCCATTCTTGCGCCGATTCCAGACTTCGCCTTCCCATGAGCCCGTGTCATTGATGCTCTTCCACATGGCGGTATAAAAGATTGTATCCTGCCGTCCTGATTGGAGTATGCGCGGGTTTTGGCCGATGACTTCTTCGGCGCTGTAGCCGGTAATCTTGGTGAAGGCGCCGTTCACCCGGAGGATGATGTTGTTGGCGTCGGAAACCAGCATCCCTTCTTGAGATTCAAAGGCGGTGGCGGCGATGCGAAGATCAGCCTCGGTTTTCTTACGTTCGGTAATGTCGCGAGCGGCGGCAAATACCCCCAGCACGTTGCCTTTACCGTCACGGTATGGGCTGAAATTATAAAGTACATCAATGGTTTTGCCGGACACATGGCGAATGACCAGCGGGTAATCAATCACACCACCCTGCGAGAAGACCTGTTGGTAGCCGGTGTGGGCTTTTAGCGGATCGGTGAAATGACCCGAAAAATCACTGCCGATCAGCTTGGCTCGATCTAAACCTGTAACGCGTTCTGTGGCGGTATTGATGTCGGTAATCTCGCCCTCTGCGTTGATCATCATCAAGGTGTCCAGGCTCGCTTCAATCAGGCTGCGGGAATATTGAGCGGCGGCTTGCCGTACTTCGAACAGCTCGGTAAGTTCATCGGCCATGGTATTGAAGCTGTCGCCAATCTGGCTGAGTTCATCGTATGTTTCCAGATGTACCCTGTCGCTCAAATCGCCGCGCGCAAAACCGCGCACCGAGCGTGAGAGCTCTTGGATGCTGCCTAAGGTGGTTTTGTAAATCGCCGCCATCAAGTAAACCACCAACAGCAAAAGCGGGAGTGCAATGCTAAAGGTACTCAACAGAGTCGCCTCGGTACGTTGGATACGCACCCGAATCAGTTCTTCGACTGTCGGCAACATCGATTGATACAACTGGGTGTAGCCATGATTGATGGCGGTCGTTGTGATAGCAAAAAACGCCTCTGCGTCCATAGCGAAATTTTCGCTTAGAACGTCGGAATGAACCGCCTCTATCACTTGTTGCGATGATTTCTGGACGTTCTCGTAAGTCGAAAATAAGGTGTTTCGTATCTCGGGGTTATAGCGGGCCGCCTTTTCCATGCTGACATTGAGGCTGGCGAGGGTATCGTTGAGTTGCCAAATCAGGGTGTTCATGAGTATTTTTTGCTGCTCGGATACCTGTTTCACTCCCAGAATGCCGGTGCCGTAGGCGCGGATTTGACCGAGATGTTCCAGCGCGTTTAACAGTTCATGACTTAAGGTATGAACCAAATAAAATGTATCGAGATCGGTATTGGCGGTCAAGCCATAGGAATCGCTAATGTCTATGACAAACAGCAGTATTTCACCAATGAGTTGGGTGTGAGCGGAGATGTTGTCCATGTGCGACCATTGCAGGCCATTGGCCTGAATGCGTTTCCAATGGTTGGCGATGTTTTTCCATGATTTTAGCTGCCGGGTGTTGGCAGGAAGGCGGGCTTCCACTCGGGTTAATGCCGCTTTTATATCGAATTCTTTTTCTACAAGCATCGGTTTCAATTCGTTAGCGCCGCTCAGCACCGCAGATGAAAGACCGCGGTGCTGTTGCGCAAACTGTATGGTCTCGGCAAGCGGTCGTATAATCGCCAAGCCATCGAGTTCCCGCTGTGAGCTGGTGATGACCTGGTTCAGGTTGATATAAAAACTGTAGAGGGTGACGCAAAATGCAATCAGGGCGATGAGACCGAGCATTGCAAATTTCTTGTAGAACGACAGCCTGTTCATCAGGGCGGTGGCCGGATAAAGCAATAAAGAAGATAAGCTACGGTTCATGTCTTGCTATTTTTTATGAGATTGACAAATCAGGACGGCTGTTGCAATCAGCCGCCCAGTGTATATTGATTTTTTGGTGTTACCTTATGGCGTCTGGATGATCGGATGATCTGGGGCGATTTCCTGCGAAAAATATACCCACCTGACTGGTATTTTTGTCCGTCTTCTGCGTTGTAAAAATGGTTGCATAGCTCGCTATGCGCCTATTTTTACGCCTTGAAGACGAACAAAAATCCTGCGCCATTTGGGTATATTTATTCTTGGCAATCGCCTGGAAAAGCAGCAGGCGTAAGCCGCTATTTGATTTGCTCGAGAATCCCATCCAGCTCTTCTAAACTGGAATAAGTGATGACCAGTTTCCCGGTGCCGTTTTCTTTATGGTCAATTAATACTTTTGCACCCAGTTTTGCGGTCAAGTCTTCCTGCAAACGCAAGGTATCTTTGTCTATTTCCCGTATTTTAGATGTTTTAGGTTCGGCCTGGCTTTCTTTAACCAAACGCTCGGCTCCTCTTACCGTTAAGCCCTCCTTGACAATCCTGTTGGCCGCAGCCAGTTGTTTCGGGCCATCCAGGGACAGCAGCGCTCTTGCATGGCCCATTTCCAGCTGTTTATTGATCAATAGTTTTTTCACTTCCGGGTGCAAATCCATCAATCTTAATAAATTGGTAACCGTGGTGCGCGACTTGCCCACCGCATCGGCGACTTGTTGATGGGTCATTTCAAACTCATCCAGCAGTCTTCTTAGCGCTTCGGCTTCCTCCAAAGGATTCAGGTCTTCCCGTTGAATGTTTTCGATCAACGCTATCGCCATCGCGGTGCGATCGTCTATCTCCTTGATGATTACCGGCACCTGTTGCAATCCCGCCAATTGCGCGGCACGCCAGCGCCGCTCTCCGGCCACTATTTCGTATTTTTCCAGGGCGATCTTACGCACCACAACCGGCTGTATGACGCCTTGCGCTTTTATCGAATCCGCCAGCTCCTGCAATTTTTCGGGATTCATATCTTTTCTTGGTTGATACTTGCCCCGCTGCATGTATTCGATAGGCAGGGTCTGCAACTGATGCTTTTCCCCCGAGGGCGCTCCTGCTACTGCATCCTTGCCGTCATTTTTATCGGAGACACTGCCTAATAAAGCATCCAACCCTCGACCTAATCCACGTTTTTGTACAGCCATTACCTTCTACTTTTCTCTATTTATTGCTAGTTCCCAAGCTCCAGCTTGGGAATTCGGTGCGGGAAGCTATCGGCAACCGCTCCTGCGTCGCCTAAAGCGCCTACTGTTGGTGCTCTACCTCCTGCATCCATGCAGTCGTGACTTCCCATTTCGCGAAGCTAGAGCTTCGTCAACTGGGTTCCCAAGCTGGAGCTTGGGAACCAGCGTAATGCCCTTTGCGCTGCTTTATGTCAGATCAGCGCGGACTATCGATTCAAACTCTTCAATCAATTTTCTTAACGACTCAGCTTCATCCAGCAGAACAAGATGTTCCCGTTGAATATTTTTAAATAACTCAACCACCATTGCCGTGCGGCCATCTACTTCCCCGGCTTGTGCTGCTGATTTGGCCGCTAAGAATGGGGGAGTAACTACAGTCATATCGTTATCGACAAGCACCGGCGCCGCTTTGATTTCATCCTGATGCCTATCTTTAACGGCCCGATATTCACCTGCTTGGCTGGTTTGCGGCGGATATTTTTCCTCTTTATCGGCAACATCAACTAACAAAGCTTCAAGCCCCCGGCCTAATCCACGTTTTCTTAAAGTCATGTGCTATGTTTTTCTTTTCTGATCATTTCACCCGCCAATGCAATATAAGCCACTGCCCCACGCGATGCCTTGTCATAACTCAGCACCGGTAAGCCATGGCTTGGGGCTTCCGCCAAACGGATATTTCTTGGAATGCAGGTTCTAAATACCTTATCGCCGAAATATCGAATCAACTGCTCCGATACATCTTTGGTCAGGCGGTTTCTGTCATCAAACATCGTCCTCAAGATACCTTCTAAATGCAATTCCGGGTTGACGGTATCCTGAATGTTTTTCAATGTACTCATTAATGCGGACAGCCCTTCGAGGGCATAGTACTCGCATTGCATGGGTATCAACAGGCTGTCCGCCGCCACCATCGCATTTAAGGTCAGCATGTTCAAGGAAGGCGGGCAATCGATCAAAATAAAATCATAATCCAATTTTATCGAAATTAACGCGTCAGCAAGCCGCAATTCCTTGCGTTCCGCCTGTATCAACTCCACTTCCGCCGCAGTCAAATCGGAATTGCCGGGAATCACCGAAAAACCAATATCCGGGATGGTAATGACGGTATCGCTCGCCGGCACTTCTTCCATCAATAGATCGTAACTGGAATATTTAACGGCCTGTTTATCCACGCCGCAGCCCATCGCCGCATTACCCTGCGGATCAAGATCTACCAACAGCACGCGCCGATGGGCCGCAGCCAATGATGCCGCCAGGTTTACACTGGTTGTAGTTTTTCCTACACCGCCCTTTTGATTGGTTATTGCAATTACTTTTCCCACTACTTTACCTCGGCCTGTTCAGGCAATTTTATTCGTACCAAACATCTTTCAACATCAGTTCCCGGAACGCTAACTGAGATGACGGATTTTTCTGCTGCGATCTCTGCCAGCTCAGCCAGTTCCGCATCCAGATTCTGTCCCTTCATGGCCAGTAATACGCCATCTTTGTTCAACAAGTGCGCACATAGCTTCACTATATCGGGCAAACCGGCAAACGCCCTGGTAAGAACCGCATCATACCCTGGTTCAGGATGATGATTTTCCACGCGACTGTGCAGAACCTCGACGTTTTTAAGCTTTAATTCCAGGACGACCTGCTGCACAAACCGGGTTTTTTTAGCGTTGCTGTCAAGCAAGGTAAACTCGATTTCAGGCAAACATATTGCCAAGGGAATGCCCGGTAAACCTGCGCCGGTGCCAATATCGATGATTCGCTTGCCTTCAATATGAGGAACAATCGCCAGGCTGTCCAGTATATGCAGCCGCGCCATTTCCTCCCTGTTCCGTATCGCGGTCAGGTTGTAGGCTTTATTCCATTTTTCAATCAGCTTTATAAAATCAAGCAACTGAGCTATTTTTTCGTCAGTTAGGTTTAAATGTAATGATGTTATCCCGTTTACCAGGATTTTTCGACAGTCTTCCATCAGGCGCTTTTTTTCTTTAGATAAACCAGCAACAAGGAGATAGCGGCCGGTGTAATGCCGGGAATACGCGAGGCTTGCCCCAAGGTTTCCGGTCGCTGTTTTTTTAGTTTTTCGCTCACTTCATTGGATAGTCCGGGGACGCCGTTGTAATCAATGACCTCAGGCAAACGCAGGTGATCGTAACGCAAAGCCTTGTCTATCTCGCCTTGCTGCCGGTCTATGTAGCCTGCATATTTGGCTTGAATTTCGACCTGTTCGGCTACCTGCGGATCAACATCCCCGGCATCGTCGATAAACGACAACAGTTGTTTGACATCCACTTCCGGGCGGCGCAATAAATCCATCAGATTGACTTCGCGCATTAACGGTTTGCCCCAATATTGCTCGACTTGACTGGCCTGTTCCGTTTCCGTCCTGACCCATTTCTTTTTCAGGTCGTCCTGCAATTGGGAGACCGCAGCTTGCTTGGTCTCGAAAGCCTGCCAACGCACATCGTCAACCAAGCCCAATTCCCGGCCTTTTTCGGTCAAGCGCAAATCGGCGTTGTCTTCCCTCAGCAGCAAGCGGTATTCCGCACGACTGGTGAACATGCGGTACGGCTCTTGAGTGCCGCGCGTAATCAGGTCGTCTATCATCACGCCGATATAGGCCTCGTCGCGTCCAGGACACCAACTGTCCAGCCCCTGAACCAAACGCGCCGCATTAAGCCCGGCGATCAAACCTTGCGCCGCCGCTTCCTCGTAACCTGTGGTGCCGTTGACTTGTCCGGCGAAAAACAGCGCGTCCATGTGCTTGGTTTCCAGCGACGATTTCAAATCCCGAGGATCGAAAAAGTCGTATTCAATCGCATAACCGGGGCGCAAGATTTCGGCATTTTCAAAGCCCAGCATCGAGCGCACCAGCGCATACTGCACATCGAAAGGCAGGCTGGTCGATATGCCGTTGGGGTAAATCTCATGGGTATTCAAGCCTTCCGGTTCGACAAAAATCTGGTGTGAATCCCGGTCGGCGAAACGCACCACCTTATCTTCAATCGACGGGCAATAACGCGGCCCGACGCCTTCGATAATCCCTGAATACAGCGGTGACCTATCCAGGCCGGAACGGATAATGTCGTGGGTTTTACTGTTAGTGCGGGTGATATGACACGGAATCTGCCGAGGATGATGATCCGGCTTACCGATAAATGAAAATACCGGAACCGGATCGTCGCCATGCTGTTCTTCCAGCTTGCTAAAATCGATGGTCCGGCCATCAATGCGCGGCGGCGTGCCGGTTTTTAAACGGTCTATCCTGAACGGCATTTCCCTTAACCTGTCGGCCAAAGCAATCGAGGCCGGATCGCCGGCACGACCGCCACTGTAGTTTTCGAGACCTATATGGATTTTGCCGCCCAAGAAAGTGCCGGTGGTTAAAACCACGGCTCTTGCGCTGAAATCCAAGCCCATTTGGGTTTTAACCCCGACGACTTTGCCGCCCTCGACCATCAAATCGGACGCGGTTTGCTGGAATAACGCCAGATTAGGCTGGTTTTCCAGTGCCGTCCTGACCGCCTGCTTGTAAAGCTGACGATCCGCCTGGGCGCGAGTCGCCCGAACCGCCGGGCCTTTGCTGGCGTTCAGGGTGCGAAACTGGATGCCGCCATGATCGATAGCCCGAGCCATTATGCCGCCTAAGGCATCGACTTCCTTAACCAGATGACCTTTGCCTATGCCGCCTATCGCAGGGTTGCAGCTCATTTGGCCCAGGGTGTCGATATTTTGCGTCAATAGCAAGGTGTTCGCACCACACCTAGCCGATGCCAACGCGGCTTCCGTACCCGCATGACCGCCGCCAACCACAATGACATCAAAGTCTTTTCTAAATTTCACTAGCGCTATGTACTCTTAAAAAATGGTATATTACTGTTGTGTGGATTCACACTAACTTATCCTATTATAAGAGGTAAATGATGAAAAAACGTAAAAATCCGCAAGGAGCCGATTGTATTCCTAAGCAAAACCCGGTCGCGAAGTACGCGCACCTGTTTAATAAAGCGCAAACTTTTTTCGATAAAAGCAAATACAGCCGCAAAGCGAAACATCCAAGGCAGGAGGCTAGTCCAATGGTTCCCGGCGGAATTATTGGACTAGCCTCTTGTTTTATTTTAAGCGGGACGAACTTGTAGGTAACATTTCTTTGAGGGATGTTATCTGTCCCAGTTGCGTAGGTTGAGTTAGCGTAGCGTAACCCGGCACACACTAAGCGGGACCTCAGGGTTATTTTCTGCCGGATAGCTTAGTAAATACCAAAGCTTAAGGATTTGAACCATGATTAATATCACTTTGACAACTCCGACATAGAACAAATATTACAATAAACCTATGGCAGTAATCACAGCCGCCTCATCAAAGAATTTAGTCAATTTATACAATCTACAAAAATTAAAGACGATATAAGTATTTCCATACAACAACTTGAACAGGGCGAAAGCATAAAGCTGACGGATGCGTTTATCCAAGTCAAACGAAATTAGGCGATTGCCAAGAATAAATATACCCAAATGGCGCAGGATTTTTACAACGCAGAAGACGGACAAAAAGACCAGTCAGGTGGGTATATTTTTCGCAGGAAATCGCCTTATGAGGAATGAACAGGAAATCGTCTTATCGCCTAAAGCATTGCGGCGACTTGAAGAGCTTGCCGAATATCTATATATTCACAAACACGATCAAAACGCTTTGTTACGAGATATATCAGCAAGATTGAAACGTATTTAAAAAACACACTCAGATTATTTCCCGAATCGGGAACACCAGTGTGCGGCAGGAGTGCAAGCTTCGCCTAAAGCGCCTACTGTTGGTGCTTGCACATGCAGGCGAAGCCTGCATTCCGACTATTGGCAACTTGCCTAAGTTATTTCGAGTTCATTCCTAAGCAAAAAGATTCCCCAATTCCCAACTCACCGAGTTTCGTCCCGCCCGCTTTGCCAGATAAAGCTGGTTATCCGCCAATGTCAGTATTTCGGCAATCGTCGAATTCATAGAAGGCGTCAGGGAAACACCTCCCACACTAATAGTCACGAAAGGGGCGGCAGCGGATTTTTCGTGACGAAGTTCCAGCGTTTCCACGGCCTGACGAATTCGTTCGGCAATCCGTGCGGCTTCTTCTGGCGCGATTTCCGGTAACAGTAAAACAAACTCTTCGCCGCCATAACGGGCGACCAGCTCGCCGGAACGGTTGATTACTTGCAACATCGTATTGGCAATCTGCCTCAGCACCTCGTCTCCAGCGCCATGACCGTAAGTGTCGTTGTATTGCTTGAAAAAATCGACATCAACCATCGCCAAGGAAAGCTGCATGCCGTGACGATTTGCGCGTCTCCATTCGCTATCTATGGCTTGGTCGAATCGGCGGCGGTTTGGAATGCCTGTTAATCCGTCGATAAACGCATCCTGCTCAAGTTGTTTGCGCTGCCAGATATAGCTCATGTGATTACGCACGCGAGCGCGGACTACCGCAGATCGGAAAGGCTTTAACACATAATCGACCGCCCCCATATTCAAGCCTTTGGCTTCGTCCTCTTCTTCATTCAGGCCTGTTACGAATATGACCGGAATATCGCAGGTGCGCTCGTCGGCACGTAACCGGCGCAATACTTCATAGCCATCCATGTCCGGCATGATCACGTCCAGCAGGATCAGATCGGGCGGCGGGGTCGCCCTGGCGCAGGCGATTGCTTGCTTGCCATCTTTGGCGAGGAACACCTCATAATCGGGAAGCAGTAACTCGCTTAGTAACTGGCGGTTGAACTTTTCATCATCAACGACCAGAATGCGTTGCCTGTTGATCATAGCGTCCTTCCCACGTTGGTAGCATAGGCTTCGCGTAAGGTTTCCAGCTTGCTTAAGGCGAGTGTAAGATCCAGTTCCTCGAAAGCATCACGAATATCGGCAAGTTCGGCAGCCAGCGGATTATCGCTTATGCTGCGTTCCAGTTCGGACAACTGTATTGAGGCGCGGGCGTCCCCTGTGCGAATCAAAGCTTCCATTTGCTCCAGTGAGTCGGCAAAAGCGCTAGGCACAGTACCCAGTGAATAGTTGTAAACATCGCGGTGACCTTGTTCTCTTTCAGCGGGCGAGGAGGGCAAAAGCTCCTCTTTCTCAGGGAGAGGGGTGATAGAGGGCAAAAGGGCTGTCAACACTGCTTGCAGCTCTTGCCGCAAGGTTGTCGCGAGTCGGTCCAGCGGCGTTGTTGCGTCCGCCCATGCTTGCGAGGCGGCGTGCTGTAAACGCAAGGCGCCGATATAACCGGATGCCGATTTAAGCGTATGAGCCATTCGCTTTAGCCCCTCGTTATCGTCGCTTAATATCATGGCATCCAGTTGTTCAGGCGCCGCTTCATAGCAGGAATAAAAATTAATCATCCTGTTGCGCAATTTATCCTCGTTATCGTCTGCAAATTGCAATGCTTGGCTATAATCAAGCAGAACTATGGCACTGTCAACATCGGTTTGTTCCGGTGCGTGTTCAGTGCTTATTGTCTCGGCGCCTAGCCAGCGTTGGAGTATCGTAGCCAACTGGCGTGGATTAACCGGTTTGATCAGGTGGTCATTCATTCCGGCGGCCAGGCTTTTGTCACGATCTTCGACCATGGCGTGGGCAGTCATTGCGATAATGGGTAAATGTTCAAAGCGCGGATCGGTGCGGATTAAACGGGCGGCTTTAAGTCCATCCATGACCGGCATCTGGATATCCATCAGTACGAGATCATAGGAAACGGTGCCGTTCAGACGCTCAATACATTCCTGCCCGTTGAGCGCGCAATCGACTTCCAGGTGCAATTCTTGCAACATTTCAAACGCAACATCCCGATTAAACGCGTTGTCTTCCACCAGCAGTATTCGTCGGCCCTGAATCGATACATTCTGAGTAACTGGGTGTTCCTGAGTCATCGGTTTTAATGCCGCTTGACCGAACAGCGTGCCTATGGTGTTGATTAATGCCGCCTCGGTAATGGGTTTTAAGAGAAAGCCGTCTAATCCGACTTGTCGGGCCTGCTGTGCCAGGTCCTCCCCGAAAAACGTGGTAATCAATAAAATAGCAGGAATTTTAGTTAAGCGGGTATCGGCTTTGATTATTGATGCGGCTTCTATGCCGTTCATATTCGGCATTCTCCAGTCCATTAAAACCAAATCAAAAGGTTGGCCGGTTTCGTGTCCGATGCGGATGCATTCCAATGCTTCAATACCGGAAGACACGGTCTCCACAATAAAACCCAAGGAATCCAGCATGACCGAAAGTATCTCACGCGCAAAGAAGTTGTCGTCCACCACCAAGGTACGTTTTCCTTGAAAGTCAACGGTATTTAGCGCCGATACCTCTGCGATTGGCGGCGCCACATCAAGGCAAACACTAAAACGAAAAGTGCTGCCTTGCATTGGGGTGCTTTCGACCGATATTTCACCGTTCATCATGCCTACCAATTGGCGGCAAATAACTAAGCCCAAGCCGGTTCCTCCGTATCGACGGGTAATCGAGCTGTCAGCTTGTGAGAAAGCTTTAAACAGGCCTTGGACTTGTTCCTGCGTCATGCCTATTCCGCCATCGCGAATAGTGAAGAGCAGTCGGCATTGCACTGCGTCCAAGGACTCGACAGAAACCGAAATGAGGATCTCTCCCTGCTCGGTAAATTTGACCGCGTTATTCGTCAGGTTCAAGAGGATTTGGCCCAAACGTAGCGGATCGCCCAGAAGGTGGCGCGGCACCTCAGGTGCGACGGAAAAGACGATTTCCAAGCCCTTTTCCTCGACGTTGAAGCCGACTAAGTCGGCCAAATTAGCTAAAAGCTCGTCCAAAGAAAAAGGGACGTGCTCCAAATCCAGCTGACCGGCTTCAATTTTGGAAAAATCCAGGATGTCGTTGATAATTTTTAGTAGCGATTGAGCCGCAAAGGATATTTTGTTCAGATAACCGTGCTGCTTGGCGTTAAGGTCGGTGTTTTTGACCAAGTGAATCATGCCCAGAATAGCATTCATGGGGGTTCTGACTTCATGGCTCATGTTCGCTAAAAACTCTGATTTAGCCTGGCTGGCGGCCTCGGCCTCTTGCATCGCCAGTTCCAACTGCCGGGTGCGTTCCCGCACTTTTTCATCCAGGTCGGCGTTGGCGTCCAATAACAGGCGGTTTTGCTTTTCCAAGGTTTCCAGCATGACATTGAAAGTATGGGTTAATATCCCAAACTCATCGTTACCGTAATGATTGGCCCGAACCGAAAAGTCCTTTTCATCGGTAATGTATTGCGCCGTCAAGGTGAGCGCGTTCAGCGGCTTGGTGACAATCCTGCGGAGTGTGCCTGCAAGAAGAAAAGCCGCCATACTGGCCGAAGAGAAAATAGCAATACACCAAAAAATGAACTCCTGCCAGCGGCTGTTTAATTCGGCAAGGCTGGTACGAATCAAAAGGGTGCCGATAATCTCGTTGTTGGATATTACCGGATGAAAAACCTCCAGAATCTCGCCTTGAAAGCGGTATCCATTGAGCTGGTCACTGTTGTTTTGGCAAGCAACCGCCGACGCAATGCTGGCGGATTGATATTCGGCAATGGGGACATTGTCGGCAGAAAATAGACACGCTTGAATGACGGCCTGTTTCGCCTGTAGTGCAGTAAGATTTTCTTTTGCCACCCGTTTATCATCGAACAACAGCGCGGCGGAACTACGATTCGCCAATAGCTGGGCGGATGAAGAGATGTCCTGCACCAGATAGTCGCGACTGCGCACTCTATCGTAGTAAAGGATAGCAATAACGGTAAGCAGCAAGGCGAATAAAACCGTCGCCATCGTAATCAGCATCAGTTTGCCTTTGATGGAGATTTTGCTGAACACAGAGGGGCGTTGGGATGGTAATCTTGGCATCATCAGTCTCTCTGCACGATATTGGCAACTTCCAGGAGCTTCGAACTGATCCGAATGCCGACATTCGTGGCATTGGACACATTGACCTCCATTTTTACACTCCTACCGTGGACTTTAAGTTCCACCATGCCGCCCAGCTTGGCGAACTGATCTATATCGCTGACCGTCAATATTTTTCCCATGGATGAGATCTGGTGCAAAATTTGCGGTAAACGGGCCTGTTCTAAATTGCCAATGTAGAGGACGCCGCACAGGTCGGACGCTTTTGGCGATTGCTCCAAAAATAAAACCTGGACTGCCTGTCCGTTAACTTCTTTTCCTTCAAAGTCGGCGAAAAGCCGATTAAGCTGCTTCTCGGCGAGTACGCAAATAGTGACGGGCCCTTTGTTTTCGCCATCCTCCGTCCACTCGATAAATTGGATGATTTTGTAAGTAAAAGCCACTTTGATCCTGTCGGTAAAGTCATCGCCTCCGCTAGCGTAAGCAGTGCTCAGCCCAGGAAAAATAAGCGCGCTGAGCAGTACTGCTCGAAGCTTTAACGAGTTCAAGAATTCGATCCGTAGGAAATAGTATCCACAAGAATCATGAAAGCCAAAAGTAGGCGCCTTTAGGCGACACGAAAGAAACCATCGAAACAATTATAGTGTCGGATTTTTTGTGCTCTTCGTGTCTTTCGTGGACGATTCGTGTGTTGGATTTATTATTGAAAATCATCCAAATGCTGTTTATGCAGATTTCTGGTTAATATGGCCATGCTTATTATTGTTTCGCTCAAAAGTTAACCCTGATTTCCCCGAAGAAATTTCGGCCTGCTAAGGGTAAGTCGTTGGGAATGGTCGATGAACTGGGGTCGCGCGCGTCGACGTCGAGCAGATTTCTCACCGAAAACGCCACTTCCCAGTGCTCGGCAATGTGCTGGCGGCGTAGCGTCATGTCCACCCAGGTGTAATCGGCAACTGCGGGTCGATTATCATTGGCGGTTCGGCTGCGGTCAATGATCCACTTGGCTTGGGGAGTCAACTGCCAATTAGGCATAAAATTCCAATTAGCGCGCACATAAACCTGATGGTGCGGCGCATAGCCGGCATCGTGGTTAGTCTCTTTATTTTGGGACTTTTGATAGGCATAGTTACCCAAAAATTTCAGCGTGTCGTCGGCTTTCCACTCCATTTCCAGTTCGGCACCATGACCGGTTTTGTTGCCGCCATTTTGATACATAGCAGTAGTGGCTAAGGCGCTACCGATAACGTCTTTCCACCAATAGTCGAATATATTCAAGCCCAGGCGCAGCTTATCAATGGGTCGGTAATCGAAAGCCAGCTCTACGGTGTCCATGATTTCCGGTTTTAGAGCAGGGTTGCCTTGACCGACAGGATTGTTGGTGAGGTACAGCTCCGCGAACGACGGTGCGCGAAAAGCGCTCCCATAGAGCAGTTTTGTCGTTAGATTATGACGGGCTTCCCATACCAAGGCCAGGCGTGGATTGACAGTATTGCCAAAGTCCGAGTAATTGTCGTAGCGAATGCCGGCGGTAAAGGCCCAATCTTTGGCGAATTTCCATTCATCTTGCAAAAAAACAAAAGAATTCTTGCGATCGGCGGTGCTGATAAAGTTGGCAGGCGTGCCGGTTACATTGATCAAGGAAAAGTTCGGTAACAGCGGGTTTGCGGTTCCTGTTAGCTGATTAATACCAAAATTTTCAGTTGCTTTGGCATCATAAAGGGTTCCGTAATTAAATCCGGCGCCTATGCGTAATGTGTGCCGGTTAAAGCCGGTATAAAACGCCGAAGTATTGAAACTGGCGTGGCGTTCGAAAATTTCAGGATTGCCGATGTAACCTTGTGGAAAGGTCACAAACGGACCTCTGCCGAGTTGGCCCGTAGCAGGGTCTATGGGTAGCCGGGCACCGGGCGGAAACAGGGTTAAATTGCTTTCTACTTCTTGCGATGTGTCGAGATAGCTCAGCTGCGCTTTCACGTTCCAGTCTTCTGCGAAATCAGGATTGTCGTAGTTTAGGTCGGCATTCCATCGCTGGCTGGCGTATCTGTTGGTGGGGTCTAATGCTTGGGCGAAACCGGCGCCATTGCCGATATTGCCCCGGTTTTGCAGTCCGGCACGGATCCGCCACTTTTCACGGGAAAGGTCCACGCGCGCGTCAAGGTTCTGCGCCTGCAAGTTAACCGGGCCGGGCGCCAAAGAGGCATGACTGCCGAAAAGCCGGTCGAACTGAACGGTTTGGGCGTCGGCATCGACAATGCCCTTGTGGCCTTGTGTATCGTGATATTCCAATGTAGCGGCTACGTCAAAACCGGCCCAAGTGCCTCCGTGCAACGCCCAGCCGTCGTAGGTGTCAAAGCTGCCGACACGTCCGCCCACTTCGGTGCCCTTAATATCCTGTTTGGTTTTGGTGATGATATTGATTACCCCGGCAAAGGCATCTGCGCCATACACGGCGGAACCCGGCCCGCGCACCACTTCGACGCGAGCGATGGCTTGTACCGGCATCCCGCCCCACACCTGATTTCTATCGCCCAAATATAAATTTGAAATGGAAACGCCGTTAATAAGCACCAGTACTTGCGGATTGGCGCCGGAGTAAACGCCGCGAATGCTGTAAATAGGGGTATAGCCCGACGCTCTTCTCGAGACGTGGATGCCGGGCACGGTTTCCAGTACCTCGTCAAGGTCGGTAGCGCCCATGGCTTTGATGTCCTCGGCGGTAATCACCGTGGCTACTGCCGGGGCTTTCGTTAGGGGTTGCTTGTAACCGCTGGCGATGCTGACCAAATCTTTGGCATCAAAAAGCTTCAGTAGCGCGGCTTCGTCCAGATTGACGATCTGGTCACCGTGAGCGCTGTCTATACAAAACAGCAGCATAAGCGCAAAAGCTTGGACAGTTTTCAGCTGTTTTTGTAGGTTCGTTGTTTTTGATGTTATGCGCTGATAGGAAGTTTTCTGTCGCGAAACAAACTTACGGATTAAGGTATTGCTAATTACTATGTGCATGTTGTATCTACATTTAAGTCCCAAGAAAAGGCCATAATCAAACTTGCAAGGTTTGCGTTTTTAAGTAATAAAATTAGCCGAAGGCAGCCCAACCATTTGATTGTAACAGAATCCATGGGGGCAAATCGATATAAAGAATATGTTAGCCTAACTCGACGCATAGGCAGGGCAGTGGGGGCGCTGAGCAAATATAAAGGGCCTTTCAGTGGAATGTAACTACTCAGGTCAAAAAGAACGAAGAGATGACGGAAATGAGAAAATGATCTTCAGACAAAGACACAAAGACACAAAGACACAAAGACACAAAGACACAAAGACACAAAGACACAAAGACACAAAGACACAAAGACACAAAGACACAAAGACACAAAGACACAAAGACACAAAGAC
>SCPZ01000117.1 GCA_004299305.1 Methylobacter sp. | reverse complement strand
CGTTGGTCGCGGTTAGATCGGCCACTGACAACACATCGCCGGTATCAATATCGCTAAAGCCAATTAACAAATCAGCAGCATTAATGCTGTAAGCGGTATCTTCTGTGCCGGACACTAAAGTCGCGGTGGCTGAACCTACAGGGGCAGTATTTATGGGTACTGCAATCGCATTAGTCGATAAGCTGGCGACCTCTTCTTTTGTGCTTTGATCATCGGTGTAACTTGCAACAACACTAATAACAGCCCCAGCATCTTGTTGACTAAGCGTATAACTCTCCCCAGTTCCAATGATAGTTTTCGTAGCGCCAACGCCACTTTGCCACTGATAACTCAAAACCGCTTTGGTCGTACCATCTACATCACTCAAGGTGTTGGCGGCAGTTAAGGTGTCGCCAACTGTTGCATTTGTCGTATTGCTAATGGTTACGCCACCTGACGGTGCATCATTGACGGCTTTAACGACAAAGAACTGGTTAGCAGTAATACTGCCGCCTTGACCATCAAGAACGTTGTACTTTAATTCTACGGGACCGTTGTAATTCGTTGCAGGTTTAAACGTTAATCCGTTAATAATCGAACCCACATTTGGATCGACTGTTAAACCCGAAACCGTCAGCGTTCCATTATCAGGATCTTTGAAACCAGCCAGCAAATCCGTCGCCGAAATCAGGTAAGATGGCGCATCTTCTGATATGCCAACTAATGTCGCTGATGCACTTCCTGTTGGCGCTTGGTTGATGTGGCTGCTCAATGTTCCAATAGAATTTGAAAGAGGAGTGCTCAATCCACTTTGCATATCTAGCCATATTGAATCCATTTCAGCGATGGTTTTAGATGCACCGATAGTGTCACTGCGATCCCAAATTTCATGTATCAACATAAGCGTAGGGTCTTTCGGATTGGTAGGATCTGCGACTACTAGCCCAAGCAGTTTGGTAACCGTGTTCAAATCAGCAAGATTTAAAGTCGTGTTATTGCTGTTAGCTAACAAAATAGCTTCTGTCAATGCAATGCCCAAATCATCACTACCCAACGAAGTCATAATTGCAACTTGAACGGCTTTCTTTTCTACTTTTAACGCGGTTGCATCGAGCGCAACACCGTTTGAAAGATTGCCTTGTAAAATTTCCCACGCATCATAGTGAAGTAAATCAACGTCAACACCCAATTTGACCTTATCGATACCCAATACCGTTTTGATAATGCCGTTGGCTTCATTTGCCGATAATCCCAGCGCAACGGCATTATTCACCAATGTGGTCAACGGACTCATGACGCTTGCACTCGTTGGCGCACTTAGTTGTAATAGATTAATTGCGAAATCGCCGGTGTTTGATTCCAGAATCTTTTTATTCGCACTACTTAAAAATTCTGAATTTCCTGCATCATCTTTATAAGTGGCTGTTACTTTGATGAAGGAATCGTTGCCGCTGGTAGGCACATCTTTAGGCAACACTGTATAGCTGCTGCCTGTGCCGGCTGACACACCATTGACAAACCAGTTATAGCTTATCGAACTCGTTGATGCGCCATCTTGATCGCTCACCGAGGCTGTCAATGTTTGCCCTAAAGAACCAACGCCACTTACAAATACCGTACCGACTTTATTGGCAGGAATGATAGGCGCAGGAGTCGGCGCCACAACGGTAACAGGCACATAAACAGGTGCAGGTGCAGAAGTCGCAATGGGCGCGGGCGTTGCAACGACAGGTGCGGCAAGCGGCGTTAAATCAACCGTTCCATCCGAAAATTTAACAATTTCGATGTTTTTTAGCGTATCAACACTGCCGTCTTTAGACGTGACGCTATAAAAACTGCCTGTTGCGTCTTTTGTTATTGTGTAATCGGCGGCTACACCTGTGTAGATAGTGGTATCGCCTAAACCATCCCCCCCATCAATATCATCATTACCCGCATCGCCTTCGATTTGGTCATTGCCGCTACCACCAAAAATAACGTCATTCCCCGCGCCGCCGACAATAATATCGTCACCGATACCCGCATAAGCCGTGTCATTGCCGTCTTTTAAATCAAAATACTCGTCTTTTGCTGAACCTGTAAAATTGTCATCGCCGACCGTGCCTGTTGATGGTGTAACAACAATACCTGAACCTGGTGCATTCCCCGCTGACAAATTAGCAATAAACAAACCCGTGTCATAAATATGATCGCCCGTATCCGCAACACCAATTTTGATGTGATTAATCCCACCACCTGCGTTAATCGGCGCAACAATTTTTAACACCTGACTAACGCCGTCGTATTCAATCGGCAAAATGTTATTTGCATTATTTTGAAAATAACCCGCTGCAAGATTTTGACTGACCACGCTTAATGGATTGTTCGGATTGTGATTAAACAATGCGTAATTTACGCCATTCACAATCACAACCGCCGAATCAACAAACGAATTCACCCATTCTGGATATTCATCCGAACCCATTACTAAATCGAAAGTGATAGATGTCGCATTTACATCTGAAACCGTAAAATCAAACGAAAGTGTTGTTGCATCGTATGATTGGGTTTGAAAAACGGTATTCACGACAGCATTAATATCGGCATCGCCGACGCCATTGTTGCTTTGACCAAACCAATCCATCGTATTTGATGTACCTGGTGTTGTTCCAGAAGTCAGTAATAATCCTGCACCAATGCCAAGCGGCAAAAGTGAGCCATCGTAAAAGTTGACAGCACTTGCACCTGATGCTTTAAGAGTGACGTTGCTAACTGAAATGCCCGAATTAGGCGCTAAAAGTGCGGTTGTTAAATCAGTGTTAGAACCCGAAAAAACTTTAAATGGAGTTGAAGTAGGCATGATATTTTTCTCTGTATTTTAAAATCAAAAAAGTAAAATTTTCCACACTGGAGTTAATCAACCCCGGAATGAAATAATTAAAACTAAAAGCATAGAAATTAAACGTTAAGACGCTAACGAGTATCTCTACATTGAATTTAAACAGTGAAAAAAGGCGGAGCGCGTGGTAACGCTTGATTGAAAAGTAGAGAGCGTTTTATGGGTTCTGTTTGAACAAAAAATCGTTGCGCTATGTGTTGCAATATACAAACAATTAGCAAACAAAAACCGATAAAAATAGTCGGATTATCTAGGGATAGAAAACGTCGTTGGTTTTCTTTAACACCGGCACTTATCGCAATAATTTCACCTTCATGAAAAGAAGGCGCAAGCATATTTGAACCTTTTTCAAGTAAAGCATTGACTTGCTCAAATTCGGGGAGGTGAAACGATGTGCCGTCGCTACATTTATCGTTTTTATGGGCGTGAATCAGCGGTGCTACCAATTGCAGCAACACTAACAAAACCACAAAAATCAAACGAGTAAAAGATGGCATAACAACAGTGAAATAATATGTCAACGAATTGACTACTTATACATAAGAAAACTACCTGGCGCAATTATGTTCATCACAAATTGGAAATGTTATAAGGTGATTGCCAAGAATAAATATACCCAAATGGCGCAGGATTTTTGTTCGTCTGCAACGACTGCACGGATGCAGGAGGTAGAGCAATGCAGGAGCAATTGCCGAGGCGTAAAAATGGGCGCATAGCAAGCTATGCAACCATTTTTACAACGCAGCAGACGGACAAAAAGACCAGTCAGGTGGGTATATTTTTCGCAGGAAATCGCCTAAGCGTGTTCGCAAAGCTTTTTAGCGCTAGGACCGCTGAGGGTGTTATGCCGTTCATCAAGCGCGGCCAGTAATCGAATATCTTCAGCTGTGTAGAGGCGTTGGCGTTCAATCTTGCCTGGATTACCGATATCCAGAACACATGGATGTGCTTGTAAAATGTGTCCACCCTCCCAGGCTGCCGAAATGACGATATTTTTCCTTAAGTTGGCGCGTATGGGGAATCCCGTTTTCCATGGTTTTGCGATGCTTGGGCTAAAAGACTACACTTAAGCAACGCCTTATATTTCGGATCGCGCAACGTGCCTTCAGGTGATCGGAATCCGGTTTTGGAAACGACAGCTTGCTGTTTCGCGAAACCGTCTGGGCTTCGCTTTTGGTATTTACAATCCGACGATGAGGATTAGCAGAACTTATTATTGTCTACTATGTCTATGCTTAACTTTTATCTCGAACTGGAACCTTTCACCGATTTCATCGACTTTACACGTCCTGAGCTTTATCGATGTGCGCCCAGCGATTGCTTAGTGGTGATCACCGATGTGCGCGGTTCGACTGAGGCCATCAAGGCCGGTCAGTACAAGTGGGTAAATATGGCGGGAGCCACGACAATTGTGGCCTTAGCTAATGTGTTGGGTGGTACTGATTTTCCGTTCGTTTTCGGTGGCGATGGCGCCACGGCGTTGGTGCCGATGGAGCGGCGCGCCGATATAGAGCGTGTGCTTAGCATTGCTCGCGCCCACGCTCAAGAGGCGTTCGGTCTCAAACTTGTTACCGGGTTGATTGCACATAGCGAGCTCATTGAGGCAGGGGCTCCGGTCAGCGTTGCCCGTTTTGTTTTGCCTGGAGGACCTTCAATCGCCTTTTTTAGCGGGGATGGACTCTCGCTTGCAGAACGGTGGGTTAAGTCAGGGCGTGGTGTTATCGCCGAGCATGTTGGCCACGATCAGACCGATGTTCTCAATGGGCTTTCATGCCGCTGGGCTCCGCTAAAAAGCGCACGCGGTGAGATGCTGGCTATTCTTGTTCGTCCGCGCGAGAAGGGCGTACAGGCTCTGGCAATGCTTCATCGGCTGCTCGCCGAGATCGGGACGATAGTCGATCTCGAAGCGCCGGAGGCAAATCCTATCAAAACACGACAGCTCAGTGTCGAGGGCATCTGGCGTGCGGCGCGTGCTGAGGCGCGTATTCAAGGACGGCTTCATTTTTTTCTCGCCATTTGCAAAATCGCTTATGAAATGATTTTGGTGCGCATCCTACGCAGGCTGAAATTCAAGTTTGCGAATAGGGACATCCCAAGGTATATCGATTCGTTGCCGACTCATTCCGATTTCAGGAAATTCGATGAAACGCTACGTATGGTTATTGACTGCTCGCCTGAGATGCAGAAGGCGATACGCGCTTTATTGGAGAGCGAACGTGCAGCCGGGAGGATTTACTTCGGATTACATGCCTCATCGACCGCATTGATGACTTGTTTTTTGCAGCGATTTGAAGACGGCGGACATGTGCATTTCGTTGACGGTAACGATGGCGGTTACGCGATGGCCGCTGTAGAACTTAAGGGGCAGATTGCGGGTGAATTATCCTAAAAAAATCAGTCAGCCACGGATTTACACAGATAAACGCTGATAAAACATTCTGTTACTCAAGGTTATTCACCCAAAGGGTAGCGCAAAGAATTGATATAAGCCGCTGTTAATCTGTGAATATCCGCGTTCATCGGTGGCTCAATTGCATTTTCTAGGATTATGATTTGTCTGCGCGAGTAGTAGGAGTCAGTCAGAGATTGAGTTTTTAATCGTCGTCGTATTCGTCTTCCCAATCAGGATATTGCTCAGGCGGTGTCCCGCGTTTTTCGAGCACAGTCAGGTCTGAATAATTCGAGTCCGCCGTAGGCATTGAGTCAACCTGCATTTTAAACTCCCAGTTATCTCCGAAAATAACTGCTTTTTTCAGAAACGGCGATGCCTGTTTTGCCAATAAACGTTAACAAGCTATAAAATCGATTAATAGCGTTCCCGGTTCCGTATCGCTAAACTGTTGGTTTTGTAATATTTGAATTTGCACGGGCGTGCATGAAACCTTTTTTTAGTCATGAGTTTTACCAAAATGGGGCAGGGGCAAGTCTTGCATTGTGCATTTCTCTAAAACAAAAGCTTGGCTGGCTGTGCGCAATGCAAGACCCCATCCGTTTTAAATCGAAGCTCTTGAAGCGACTTAATCACCCTCCACTCGGAGTCGATGATTTTGAAGAGTCACTTTCATAAAGCGCCGAACGTCAGTCGATCAAACCTTTTTGACAAATTCCGATTTGAGCTTCATCGCTCCAATGCCGTCAATCTTGCAGTCAATATCATGATCCCCATCGACTAAGCGGATATTTTTAACTTTAGTGCCGACTTTAACCACAAGAGACGAGCCTTTAACTTTAAGGTCTTTAATGACAGTGATGGTATCGCCGTCTTGCAGCACATTACCGTTAGCGTCTTTGATTATACGATCATCGTCCCCGCTTCCTGATTGTGCATCTTGTGGCCATTCGTAGGTGCATTCGGGGCAAATGTACATGGTTCCATCATTGTAAGTGTATTCTGAGCCACACTTCGGGCAATTGGGTAAAGTACTCATTGATCTATATCTGTATGTAATTAGTTATGTGTTTTAAAAAAGTATTAGGCTACCATAATAAATTTGGCAGAAAAAAAAATTTAACAAAATATCATCGATATTTCGTTCGGATACGCAAACAGACAGGGTGCATAAAAAATGTTGGCTTTCAATTTAAAGCGGGACGATTTTACAGATAACATCCCTTGAAGGGATGTTATCTGTCTCGGCTTAGTTGGTAGCCATCATTCAGGGGGAAGCCATATTTTGGCTCAACCAGCAGAAGATATAAAGGACGCTATAGTGTATATTTTGGGTTGTCAGACGAGAGTTTACGCAAAAATTCCGGTGACTGATGCTGCTTTTCATGGCAGACTTGCAGCATTTTTCGACCTGTCTGTTTTAGTGTGTTTGTTCGTTGCAGCAAACCCATTGGTTTTTAATAGAAAAGGTTTAACACTGATATTTTAATTACCCGGAGAATATACGTTGAAAATAAAGGGCAGCTCTATATTCAAAATAACCAAGTCGGCTAACGCCCTGATCATGGTAATGGTTTTGACATCAACAGGTGTTCAGGCGGCTAACTATTCAAGCTCATCAAAAAGTTCGACGTCACGACCATCCATAAAATTCAGCTCGACTTCAAAATCGAGTATCAAGACAAATTCATTCAAAACAGGGGGGAGTTCGGTTAGCCCTAAATTTGGCAAAACCTACAACTCGAATATTGAGCAGCAGTACGCCAAGCAAGCGACTAACAAATCCTTTAAAGCCTTTCAAAGCGTGACCCCAGCAACAAAGCCTTACCATTTTCCTGAGGCGGACATTAAGAGTTACCGGCAACGTTACGCTAATAACGGCATGTTCAGGCAAGCTGAACATGACAATAACACCTGGGACTCGCGCAACCGTTATTATCAATCGCACCCGCCCGTAGTCGTCAATGGCGGCAGCAATTCTTTCGGGATGCTGTCAGGCATGTTTTTGTATAGCCTGCTTAATAATTCAGCATCGGCAGGCGAGTACGCATTTAATCACCAGAATGACCAGGATTATTTGAAATGGCGAGCTGAAGCGGATCGCCTAGCCAGGAATAATGCGGAACTTAAAGCGAAGCTGGATAAGATCGATGCGGAAAAACAAGCTAAAGGCAATGCACAACCTAACCCCGAATGGCTGCCTGATGGGGTGCCTGTGGCGGCGGTCTTATCCGACGTGGCGCTTAAATCAAGTCAGCCGGATTTTAATGTTTGCGTAGGTTCGGAAGCGGGGCCTTATTACAAAGTCGCCCAAACCTATATGCTGCCGGAGTTGGTGGAATGGGTAAATCTTAATCCGGTCATCACTAAGGGTACGCCGGATATTTTGGCAAAAATAGCGTCAGGCGCTTGCGATGCCGGTTTTATCCAGGGCGATGCCGATTTTGATAAAGATAAATTGGATGTTGTTTTTAGGCCCTTTCTTGAGGCGGGACATTTGGCGTGCAGTATAAAAGCCAAAGGTAAATCGATTGACGATATTGCCGGGCAATCGGTATGGATTCCTAAAAATTCAGGTTCGAGAATGACCTGGGATCGCTTGACCGGTCTTAATCCCGAGTATGGCAAAATCATTGCAAAAGATGCGGTTAACTATGAGGATGCTATTTTTAAAGCCATTCAAACGCAGTCCTGCCTGTTCTACATGGCGGCGCCTCACTCATCATCGCTGGATCGTCTCATCGACAGGAAGGATCTTAAATTAATGGCGATTAATGATCAGCGCTTGCTCAAGGATGGCGTTTACCAAGCAAGAACGTTATCTTCGGACGATTACAGCCGAACCATTCAAGGACATTTTTTCTCGGATGGTTATATTCAAACAGTGGTTGCACCGGCAACATTTGTGATGAGTAACGCCTGGAAAGCAAACCATGCCGAAGTAGCGGCCAAAATGTCGCTTAAGCTGTCGGATATTGAAAACAAATTAAAACAGTTGGTAAAACAATAATGTTTGGACGAAAAACTCCCCCTAAAAAGAAACAGCTTAAACTTGAGCTGGACAGTCATATTTCCGTTAATTTAATTGATGTGGCGCATATCGATTTACATCCAAGCTTTGTCAGGCCTGAGGGTTTATTTTTTATTCAGGCCTTGGGTAAGGTGGACTCTAGCAGAGGCAAGGAGAGTTTTAATGTTTATGCCGAAAACAATGGCAGGCATTATTTGATCGAAATAGGGGCGACCGAAGACACTATTGAACAGGCGGCCCTTTATCAAAATGTCTTGACATTGACCCCCAATGACGATGAGTGGAAAGATCTATTGAAAGAGATGTCATCGACAGACATGGGCCTGGATGATATTCACTATAGCCGCGCATTGGGCGGTGCGGCGGAATGCGTTGAGTTATGCAAGATTAGCGAACACATCGAGACCAACGAGGACAACTTTGATTGTGCTAACCAAGCCATGCTGTTTGAGCGGGACATCAAGCCGTTTGAATTTACCGAAAGGCTTAAGGTGGTTGCCGAGCTTATCGAAGCCCGCCAGCAAGCTGCGGTATCTTTTTACATTGGTTTTAACGTGCATCCATCTGCGATTACTATTTTAGGTAATTAAGTTTTTCACACACAAAAGAGGAAGTATTACATGTCATTTTTTAAGCACTACGGTATTGAAAAAGCAAAAAGCCTGGCGAATGCTTTAGGCGAAGCTATTGTTAAGTTTGATCCGGAGGGCGCAACCGAAGCCGCCATTGCTGAAATCGAAGGGAAGTTCGATAACCTGAATGTTGCGTTTTCAAAAGCCAAGCAAATTTGGGACAAAGAAAACAAAGAAGCTGAATCCATTGTCGCGCTTTACAATCAAAGACTGGCTGCCGCCGATTATTTACAGGCCGATCCCAGCAAAGCGGCGGCCTTGAATCAATTGGTGTCGGCGCTTGAAGATATGCTGCCCGATATTGAGCGTGAAAAACAGGAAGCGGAAGATGCCAAACAAGATATGGATCAGTTGGAGGACTTGGTCAAACAATATGCCGATAAACTAAAAACCGCTCGACACACAGTTGAAAAGGCTAAAAAGGACATGCAAAGGGCGGAGGCTCAGAAAGAGCGAGCTAAGGAAATTGCCGATGCTGCGGCAATGGCGGCCGGTCTTTCAAAAAGCACGACCGGCTTAAGTTCTGCGTTAGATCACATGAACAAATTGGCTGAGCAAGCTAAAGCGGAAGCGGATGCCGCTAACCGCAAAGCGCGGCTATTACAACCTACCAATATTGACGATCATGCCGACATAAAAGCGGCCATGGAAGCTGTGAGCGGTAATAGTCCTTCCGCTTTGTCCATTCAGGACAGAATGGCGGCACTGAAAGGTAAAATGTAATTTAAGCTAAATCCTGCAAGGCAAACACCGGTAGGCCATATTTAGTGTATTGCTTGTGTTGGGTGGGCTATCGAACCGCAACGGTTTGAAAATATTGCCTAATTTAATGTTCACGCCGTTATGGCGCAACTTAAGCCGGGACAGATAACATCCCTTCAAGGGATGTTATCTGTAAAACCGTCCCGCTTTAAATTGGCAGTCCTGCTGATTAAGCAGCGATGTTTTTTTGCGCATATTCCAAAGAATGCTTGACGAATTAAAGTAATCTTATAAAATACGCGGCTCGAATTACGGAGCGGTAGTTCAGTTGGTTAGAATACCGGCCTGTCACGCCGGTGGTCGCGGGTTCGAGCCCCGTCCGCTCCGCCATCTCTCTATACCTGATTAGGTAGTTAAAAAATCCGCGCGCTCAATTGCTTAGTCACTATAGGTTCAGCGTGTTGTTTGCGCAGCAATTGATAGGAAACGCGATATTCGCCTGTAGCCCATGCCTCGCCGTGACGCTTTAAACCAACAAAACCCCGATATTGCGCCATATTATGGTCTATAGGGATTGCCTTGCGCAGCAACCTCGAACCATCCGGCGCAAATAAATCAATGACTTGTACGTCAGCTGTTTGTACGCCAAACACGGTCAGCCAAAAAATCAAGGCAGGCGCAGTCTTGGACAAGGTTTGTGTTTCAGCCGCCACTTCATCAGCCGCTAGCGGATGATCGGTAAAACCCGCTGCCAACACCCCGGTGGCGACATAGGCGATTTTTTTGACCGTGTCAGCCGACCACAATGGCTGCTTGCCCAAGGCACAGGCATCGCCGCCGTTAATACCGACAAAGGGGTCAACCGCTTTGCCTTGGTGGCGAATTTCAAAATGCAGATGTGGGAATTCGGTATTGCCCGACAAACCAACCACCCCCAACACTGTGCCGCGCGTTACCGTCTGCCCCGGATGAACCGCGACACTGCCTTTTTTCAAATGCGCGTATTGTGATTCCCAGCCATTGCCATGCACAATGACTACCGAATTACCCGCCTCTCTATCCTTGATCGCCTCTTTACCCAGCACGCGCACACTGATGTCGTCCATATTATCGCGGGTAGCCCTGACTTTGCCGTCTGCCGCCGCCAATACAGGTACGCCTAGCGCTAAGGCATTCATCGATTTAGGGCGAAAATCCGTGCCACGGTGATCGTCATAACTAAGAAAACCGCAGTGATAATCACTGTAGCGCGTACTGGCATCGGCATCGACGTAGTTTTGAATAAAACAGTCAACTCCAATGGTACACGCCAGCGGCAAGCTCAAGTTCGGAGCGTTATCGGCGGCGATTGCAGCGCATGACAATCCGTAAAGCAAGGATGTAACAGCTAAAGTATTTTTGTATAACATGTCGGCATTTCGAGTGAGGGCAGGGGAGCGGTAAAGGCAAGGTTCCGAAGTGGCTGCAACTGGCAAGACTAAAGGTCACCAATACACCCCCAATAACAGGAACATCCCGATGACCATAAATTTCATCGTCCACATTTCCATCGAACATCGATCATAGTGGTGCATAATTTCTTCGACTTTGTTGGCCCCGACTTGGTCTCGCATGTGAATTTTTCTTGGCATGATGACTATCCTCTTTATTTAGCCGGAAACGGACGATAACTGCGCATTTGCCCCACTAACACGCCCTGAATCTCGACCTGTTCAGGACGATAGGCCATCGCCGTCATATTGGAATTAGCCGGAATCAACAGCACTTTATCCGGCGATTGTTCTATATATTTCAGTGTGGCTTCCGCGTTTTCAATCAACGCCACCACGATTTCGCCATTTTGCGCATAAGGGCGTTGTTCTATGACCACCCAGTCGTCGTCAAAAATGCCCGCCTCGATCATTGAATCGCCTTTGACTTGCAGCACATAGCAGGGTTTATCGCTTTTCAGCACTTCTGGAACAGCCATGTAATTGATGTTTTCCAGTGCCTCGATCGGCTTGCCGGCGGCAATCTTGCCGACAAACGGTAAGGCATGTTCACAAGCAACATAGTCGCGTTGTGCTTGAGAGCTTAGACGAATACCGGACTGTTTATGACCGGTGAACGGCTCTACCAAACCGGCGTTAATCAAGGCTGAGATGTGCTTGTGTAAAGAGCCGCGCGAGGCCATGCCGAGTGCCGAGCAGAGTTCGTTCAGGGTTGGCGGGAAAGGGAATTTTTCGTAGTTGTTGCGTAGGAAATCAAAGATTTCGCGCTGTCGTCGGGTTAGTTCATTCATTACTGCTCCTGATGTTTTTTATAAGCTTATCAAAAACAGCCCAGAATGAAAACAAAAAGAGAACAAAACCAGAACGTTTTTTATGGTTTATCCTAAAAACCGCAATTTATCCACGAAAAGCACGAAAGACACTAAATAAAACAATATGTTGTATTGATTTAGTCACTCACCCTTTGGGTAACGGCCTACGGTTTGATAACCTTTTGAAATTTTTCGTGCTTTTCGTGGACGAAATGATTTTTCTAGGTTTATGGAGGGCGGCATCGAATTTTCCTGGACTTCAAAACTTGCTTTGGCCGTTTTCAAGTTTAAAAAAAAGGGGGGCTTGCGATTTTGCAAGCCCCCTTTTTTTCTCTTCATTGCATCAATTTAAGCTGGGACCGATAACATCTCTTTGAGTGATGTTATCGGTAAAATCCCCTGTCTTAAATTGGAAGCTAATATGCCTAGACGACGATGAAGTCGGCGCTAGTCAAGCCTAGATTCGCACCAATAATCGCGACTTCTATCGGAGTGTCAGGTCCCGCACCGTCATCATCGAACGACAATGTACCCTGATTGCTGTCGTAAATCACAGACGGATTGGAATTATCGGGAGCAGTGTCTACCACGAAATTATCCGGCGTTACGTCAGTTAAACCGGTAAAGACTGAGCTATCGAAACTGATAGTGTCATTCACTACGGAAAAATCGGTAATGGTATCGGTGCTCTCCGTTGACGTTAATATAAAGTCGTCTTGTCCTGCGCCGCCCGAGACGGTATCGCTGCCGTCGCCGCCCGAGATCGTATCATTGCCAACACCGCCCGAGATATTATCGCTGCCGTCGCCGCCAGAGACCGTATCATTGCCGTTGCCGCCAGAGACGGTGTCATCGCCCACGTCGCCCGAAACATTATCGCTGCCGTCACCGCCCGAGACGGTATCGTCGCTGGCGCCGCCGGTGACGGAATCGTTGCCGAGGCCGCCGACAAGGCTATCGCCTACCATATCGGTACCGCCGGTGATAACGTCGTTACCGGCGCCCGCATCCACCGTATCGGCGCCTGTGCCTGTGGAAACGGAGTCATCACCGGCCCCGCCATTAACGGAATCGCTACTGTCGCCGCCGACCACGGTATCTTTACCGTCGCCGCCGATCAGGGTGTCGCTTAGCGTATCGGTACCGCCGGTGATAACATCGTTACCGGTACCGCCGTTCACCGTATCGGCGCCTGTATCGGTAGTAATCGTGTCATTACCGGTGCCGGCAATAACCGAATCGTCACCTGCACCGCCGTCTATTGAGTCGTTGCCGGTTCCTGCGTTGATGGTGTCGTCGCCCGCAGCGCCCGTAATGCCATCGTTACCGGCGCCGCTGCCGATATTATCGCCGGTAGTGTCGGTGCTGTCGCCGCCCACAATCACATCGTTACCGGCACCGGAAAACAACTCATCACGACCGTCGCCGCCGGAAACCGTATCGCTACCTGTTCCGCCGGTAACGGTGTCATCGCCGGTGCCGCCATCAAGGTTATCGCCCAGGCCATCGGTGCCGCCAACAATCTTATCGTCACCCGCGCCGCCGTCTACAGAGTCGACGCCGGTGCCTCCGGTCATGGTATCGTCGCCGCCTGCGCCGGTCATGGTATCGTTACCGGAGCCGCCGTTTTCGTTATCGCCCGTGGTATCGGTGCTATCGCCGCCCACAATCACATCGTCGCCTGCACCGGCAAACAAAATATCGCGACCGTCGCCGCCGGAAACCGTATCGCTACCTGTTCCGCCGGTAACGGTGTCATCGCCGGTGCCGCCGTCGAGGTTATCGCCCTGGCTATCGGTGCCGCCAACAATTTCATCGTTACCTGCGCCGCCATCGACAGTATCTGTGCCGGTGCCGCCGGTCATGGTATCGTCGCCCGCAGCGCCCGTAATACCATCGTTACCGGTGCCGCCGTCTACGTTATCGCCTGTGGTATCGGTATCATCGCCGCTGAGGATCACATCATCGCCTTCGCCGCCGAATAAATCATCACGACCGTCGCCGCCCGTCACGTTGTCATCGCCTGCGCCGCCGTCTACGGTATCGTCACCGGTACCGCCGGAGGTGTAATCGTTACCTTCGCCGCCGTTCACGGTATCGTCGCCTGCGTCGCCTGCCACAATGTCATTACCGTTACCGGCGTCAATGCCGTCGTTACCATCACCGGCTTCGGTATAGTCATTGGTATCGCCGCCGACTAAAACATCTGAACTGGACGATGCACCGGCGATGTCGTGCATCAAGCCTGCACGGGACGTGGCATCGGCACGCATCAACGCGACATCGCCATCGGAAAACTGGTTGAGGGTATGCAAATTGGTCAGGAAAATGGCCGAATCCAGCGAATGATCATTGGTATCGGCGATAGAGATGGTGATGTTATGAGTAACCAAGTTGGTATCCAGCGGCGCCAGCACATTGATGTTGTCGCTGATGCCGTTAAACTCGGTTGCATAGGCGCTGGTCGTTTTGTCGGCAGATTGGCTATTGGCATGGAAATACCCTGCGTCAACGTTAGCTTGCGTGACACTGAGCAATGTATCCGCTTTGGTAGGATCAAAATACGCAAAATTGATACCATCAACTTTGATGATGGCGCCGTCCACATATTGATTTGCAAACAGCGGGAACTCTTCAGAGCCGAACATCAGGTTGAAATCAACCGTGTTTGCCGTGCTGGTAAAATCAAAAGACAGGGTAACCATGTCGGCGACGGATTTTATCGGCGCGAGATAGCCCGCATCACCTTCAACCAGGCCATTTTGACTGTTTTGCGCCGTTACCAAATCGCCTACCGCAATAAATACATCGCCTGTTGTGCTGGAACCGGGTTGCATTTGCGATACAAACGCGGGCAGCCCCGTGGCGGGATCTTTGCCCAGATAGTTGGACCAGTTATTGATGGTTTCAGTAGGGTCGGTTGAAATGCCTTGGTATTGATTGTGGTTTTGCTTCAGTATGTTAGCGCTGCCGGTGCTCAAGAAAATACCGCTGTTCACGTCGCCGGCAAAGTTGCTTACGGTTGCCGCTTGTGTAGACCCGCCTGTGTAGCGTGCGTCGCTTATCTGGATGTTAGCCGTGTCGGCATTGAATGCGTTTGCCAGCTTATTGGCGGTAGCGCCGGCAAAAGTCGTTTTAGGCGGGGTGTGTTCCACTGCTGACCATGACAGGTCATAAGTTGCGGTACTATCCGCATTGGTAGTGCTAGCCAGTGCGGCATCCACCCAGTAAGTGCCTGCGGGCAGGTCAGCGACCACGGTATCCGTTCCTGTGGCTTGACTACTGCCTTTGATCCAATTGTTTTCTACATCGTACAAGCCGAGATCCACATCGCTGTTCGCATCGCCGTTAAGATTGATGGTAACGGTGCTGGGGCTCGCCAGCGTAAATGAATAACCGTCATGGGTATCGTCAGGACCGCCGTCAAAGCCTGCGTCGACCAGTGACAAGGTATGCTCGGGCAGCATGTCGGTGCTAATGTCCGAGCCTATGGTTAATGCGCCTAAACCATAAGTATTGCTCATACCCCAAGCGGAAAAGTCCAGGTAGGGCTGTGTTATTGGAATAACCGTTGGGCTTATATCCAAGGTGTAATTGATGTTGCCGTAAAAAGGCGACACCGACAGCATATAATCGCCGGCGCCTAAAATTGTGTTAATGCTCTCGGTGCTCAAGCCGCCGTAAGTGGACGCGCCAATGGACGCATAGTTAGTGCCGCCGACGACTTGGTACAGATAAAGGTCGGCATCGCCTGTGCTTGGTGTTAGGGTGAAATTAAATAGAGTATCGGCGTTTACCGTAAACGTGTAGTAATCATTGGGATCGAGCAATCCAGCGCTGACATCATCCGTGCGTGTGTAAGAAGAAGACAAGGTATTTAAGTTAAAAGTACTCATGGTTAATGTCCTGTAGTGTGATGTTATTTATTAAACAAGGGGGTGATGTTTTTTGCTTCTATGCAAAATAGATTAGGTATTCTGTTGAATTTGCCGTTATGAGTTGACGGAATTTATAGCTGGGCTTCCAATTTGGACACTGAGTCTAAATTTCGCAATGCAGTATCACTTATTTACGGGCCGCGATAAATCCGTATAACTACTTACAGAAAGGTGTTAAACCACTATGAAATCGGTATTTGTTAATGTCAGGTTTGTGCCCAACACGGCAATTTGTTTCAGCTGTAAAAGAAGAACATTGCGCTTTTGAATCAATCGCATGAGAATTGTGCAGATGGGGGTTGATTCCAAGAAATGCCATTTATTTTGTAACTATTCAGCGAATTGCGGAGTATTCGCCCCCTCTCCTGTTGGAGAGGGTTGGGGTGAGGAGAATAAAAACAAGCATTTATATCCCCCTCACCCTACCCTCTCCCGCTGGAGAGGGGTATTGGGCTTCGCACTGAATAGTTACCTTTATTTTTACCATGAAGAGCATGAAGAGCATGAAGAGCATGAAGGTATTACTGTATTGACTTCATGTCTGAAGAACCGCCGCCTCTTTATAAAAAAGGCGGCGGTTTGTTGGGGGGGACGGCTTAAAGGATGAAGTCGCTTGCCGCGAGTACAGGGCTTCCCGAAATAGCGATAGAAAAGTCGGAATAAGTATCGCCATTTACATCGCCATAAAGCGATCCATACGAATAATACAACTCACCGCCAGCCCCGGTAAAACCGCTGGTGCCTAGAAACGAAAACGCTTGATCTCCCGTTTGTTGGGGATCTGCATCAATAGCGGACAGGTCGATTTTATCGCCTGCCGCCAAGTCGGTGATGGTTTCGTAGGGGTAGTTGTTGCCGAGATCCGCTACCGAAGTGTATTTAAAAATATCATTACCCGCTCCACCGGTCAGGTTGTCTGTACCTAAGCCGCCGACTAACGTATCAGCACCGTCGCCGCCCATTAGCGTATCTGCGCCATAGCCTCCGGTTAAGGTGTCATTGCCCGAAAACCCGTTCAGCGTATCGTTGCCGTTGCCGCCGATTAAATTGTTATTCTTGCTGGTGCCGGTGAGTATTTGGTTTTCTGCAACTTGAAAAATCATGGAACCGGGTGTCGTTTCTTCGAGCGTCAAATTATCAGGCAGCGCTATGCTGTAGTCGGCATATGTGTCGCCGTTAGTATCAACTTGCAGCTGCGTTGCATTATAGTCGTCATAAACGCGCACCTGGTTGGCCATACCGCTAAAATCATTACCAATCCCGACAAAAGTAAGTCCGCTAAGCGCGCTTAAATTGATTTTGTCACCTGCGGCTAGATCGGTAATGCTGTCCCTGTTTGAATAAGCATCGCTGCCCAATTCGGCTAGCGAGCTATATTTAAAGACATCGTTACCCGACCCGCCGGTCAGGTTATCGTTGCCTAAGCCCCCGATCAGCGTATCGGCGCCGTCGCCGCCGTTAAGCGTATCCGCTCCATAGCCCCCGGTTAATGAATCATTGCCTGCAAGGCCGGTCAGGCTGTCATTGCCGTTGCCGCCGGGTAAGGTGTCATTTTGGGCGCTGCCTGTCAGCACCTGGTTTTCTGCAATTTGAAAGATCCCGGAAGACGTTTCTTCGATAGTCAGATTGTCAGGCAACGCTATACTGTAGTCGGCAAATTTATCACCGGTAGTATCAATTTGCAGCAGTGTTGCATTATAGTCGTCATAAACCCGCACCTGGTTGACCGAGCCGCTAAAATTATTGCCGATGCCGACAAAACTAAGCCCGCTAAGCGCGCTTAAATTGATTTTATCGCCCATTGCAAAGTCGGTAATAGTATCCCTGTTATAACTGCCTGATGACATATAAGAACCATCGCCCAATTCGGTTGGCGAGTTATATTTAAAGACATCGTTACCTGATCCGCCGGTCAGGTTGTCTGCGCCTAAGCCCCCGAACAGTGTATCGTTGCCGTCGCCGCCGTCAAGCGTATCCGCCCCGAACCCCCCGACTAACGAGTCGTTGCCTGCAAGGCCGGTCAGGCTGTCATTGCCGTTGCCGCCCAGTAAGGTGTCATTTACGGGTTTACCGGGTAGCACCTTGTCTTCTGCAACTTGAAAAATGCCTGAGTCGGCAGTTGGTTCTTCGATAGTCAGATTATCGGGTAGCGCTAAACTGAAATCTGCACTCTTGTCACCGTTAGTATCGATTTGCAGCAGTGTTGCATTATAGTCATCATAAATGCGCACTTGGTTGGCTACGCCGCTAAAATCATTACCGACGCCGACAAAAGTGAGCCCTGAAATCGCGCTCAAATTGATTTTGTCGCCCTTTGCGAAGTCGGTAATAGTATCCCTGTTATAACCTCCGTATGCATAAGAACCATCGCCCAGCTCATCTAATGAGTTAAATATAAAAACATCATTACCCGCTCCGCCGCTCATTGTATCCGGGCTTGAACCGCCGATTAAGGTATCGTTGCCGTCGCCGCCGTCAAGCATATCGCTAAACGCGCCACCCGATAAACTGTCATTGCCTGCAAAGCCGGTCAGGGTGTCATAGCCGTTGCCGCCGAGTAAGGTATTGTTGGCAGCGGTGCCGGTAAAGGTTTGGTTAGCAGCGATTGTTAGTTGATTAGAGCCGGTTTTGGTTTCTTCTAAGGCGATTTTTGAAGAAGTGATGTTAGGCAGGCTTATCATTGAATCGGCGCTTTTATCCCCGTCAAAATCAAACGCTAATTGGTCGCCGCTAACACGATATTGTCCGGGAATGCCGCTAAAAATAGCATCGCCTATATAGCTGAATCCTGGAACATCAATGACTATTTGATCGCCGCTGCCAAAGTCGGAAATGGTATCCGCGCCGTAGTAACTACTGCTTGTTGAAAAATCATCAGCGCTTGTAAAGCGAAAGGTATCGGCCCCATTTCCCCCGGTTAAGGTGTCAGCGCTTAATCCGCCTTCTAAAATGTCATTTCCATCGCCTCCTTGCAAAACATCGCTGCCATCTCCGCCGCTGAGGGTGTCATTACCTGATAAACCGGACAATGTGTCATTGCCTTCTTCGCCGCTTAAGCTTTCGCCATTAGCGGTTCCATTTAGAGATTGGTTAGTGGCAAGCTTTAAAATCTGTGAGCCCGGTGCAGTTTCTGTGAGGTTGATTGGCCCCGTAAACTGCAAGGACACATCATATTCAGCATCGCCATTGCTATCAATGGTGAGGGTCGTTGAGTTGTAACTGCTAGAATAACGAATCTGCCCTGCCACGCCGGAAAACTGGGCATTGCCGATAAAGCTTAGCCCGCCAATCGCTGAGAAATTAAGGGTGTCTCCCGCAGAAAAATCGACGATTTTATCGCCGCTGACATGGGTAATGTTGGTATATTTGAAAACATCATTGCCGCCGCCGCCGTGCAGTGAATCACCGCTAGCCCCGCCTTCCAGGACATCATTGCCATCGCCGCCGGATAAAATATCCCGTCCGCCGAGGCCGGATAAGGTGTCATTGCCGCCTAGTCCATAGAGTGTATCCCAACCTGCAGCGCCCGTTATCGGATCGTTATTTGCTGTACCTAATTTAATAGCCATGTTCGTGACTCCCATAGATTCATTAATAAAAGACTTAGTTTTCGTCCATAACAGCATATTTTGCGTAAAGACTGACAACTGCTATGAAACTACGACGGGTTTACTTTACACCTAAATTGAGATTTTGCGTACTTCCGCAGGGCGAGCGGTTTTTTAATCGTCGGCGTATGTTTTATTGGTGTTTTTCTGATGGGATTGGCGATGCCGGTCGGCGCGCCGTATTTAATCAAGAATTTTTGTAGATAGTAGCCTCCTTGGCGCCATACGGTTGGCTTAACCATTAAACGGTTCGTTTAGAATTTTATGGCTAAATCATCTTATTGAAAAATATAGTGTTACGCCAAGACCTTCCAGGTTTTAAAAACCTGGAAGGTCTAAATACGGTCGGGGTCTGAATAGTTACGAATTTTTTTTGTGGTTTATTTGATCGCTCCCACGTTCCGGCGCTCATCGTTATACACAAGTGTCTGGGAGACACCGTCATCCCGGCAGGGATTGCCGGGATCCAGAGCACAGGGATGTGAATGCTTGATTTAATTGAGCAATTCCTGTGGCGAGACTTGTTGCCTACTTCAGTATGCCATCCATGGCTTCTGGATCCCGGCAATCCCTTATATCTTGATTCTGTTCTCTCAAAGAGCCAGAATCCCCGACTGATCATCGGGAGGGCAGCGAGGAAGTCGAGCCATCCCTGAGGC
>SCPZ01000116.1 GCA_004299305.1 Methylobacter sp. | reverse complement strand
TAATGACTTAGAGTTTTATCAGTGATTATCTGTCTAATCCGTGTCATCCGTGTTCCATTATAAATTAGCCATACTGAGTAGTTAAGATTGTAGAATGAGGGGGTTTATTTTTGCGAGTTATCTTAGCATGGCACTCGTTGAGTCTTTTTTCAAAACTAGCAATCGATTACCGTTGCGCCTTGAAATCTCCATTTATCCTAATAGGAACACAGCATGACATCAGTAAGCACCGACAAACACAATCTATTTTCGCCGATACTCTTGGGGGATTTGGCCTTAGCCAACCGGATCATCATGGCGCCGTTAACGCGTAACCGGGCGGGAGAGGGCAATGTGCCGCAGGACATGAATGTGGAATATTACCGGCAACGCGCCGGGGCGGGGTTGATTATCAGCGAAGGCAGTCAAATATCGGCTGGCGGCATCGGCTATCCTCGAACGCCGGGCATTCATTCCGAAGCCCAGGTTATAGGTTGGAAGCGTGTCACCGATGCCGTTCATAACGAAGGCGGGCGGATTTTTATCCAACTTTGGCATACCGGCAGGATTTCCCATTCATCGCTACAGCCGGACCACAGTTTGCCGGTTGCGCCGTCTGCGCAAAAGGCCGCCGGTCAGGCTGTGACTTATGAGGGGATGCAGGATTTTGAAATGCCCCATGCTCTAAGCCTAGAAGAGTTGCCGGGCATTGTCGCCGATTATGTAAGGGCGGCGCAAAATGCCAAAGCGGCTGGTTTTGATGGTGTGGAGATTCATGCAGCCAACGGTTATTTGCTGGACCAGTTTTTAAGAGACGCTACCAACCGGCGGGAAGATAGCTACGGCGGCGACATCGCTAAGCGGATGCGTTTATTGGTTGAAGTGGTTGAGGCTGTCATCTCTGTTTGGGGAGGCCATCGTGTCGGAGTGCGGTTGTCGCCGGAAAATAGTTTTAACGATATTAAGGACAGTCAGCCGCAGCAGACTTTTAACGCTGTCGCCAAAAAATTATCCGAGTATCCGTTGGCCTATCTGCATGTGCTGGAAGGCGATATGTTGAGTGGTGAACGGCGGGTGGATTATCTGGCATTAAGAAACTGTTTTGCCGGTTTCTATATGGCTAATAATGGTTATGACCTGGAACGCGGCAATAGCGCTATTGAACAGGGCCATGCCGAGATGGTGGCGTATGGGAAGTTGTTTATTGCTAATCCGGATTTACCGGTGCGGTTTGCAAAAAACCTGCCGCTGAATACGCCCGATCAGGCAACCTTTTATGGCGGCGATGAAAAGGGGTATACCGATTATCCGACGTATGTTGGATAGGTAAGTCATATAAGCGCACCACGAAGAACACGGAGTTTTATGTTTTTTCTTCGTGCCTTCGTGGTGAAAGTTATCCCCGTGCGCCGATTAATTCAAGATAGCCGTCTTTATAGCTCGGGTATTGAAACTGGTAACCCAGCGCTTTTAACCGGGTATTATTACAGCGCTTATTCATCCCCGCATCAGCATTGATTGGCTTAGCAGTCGGTGGAGGGCAATGCAATTGTTCTGCCAGCCAACTCATCACGTCCCACATCGGCGCAGGATCATCGTCACTGGCTAGATAGCATTGCGCCAACGCCTTGCACGCAAAATACTGTTCCAGCAAAAAAGCCAATACGCCGACGCAATCCCGCTGATGTATCCGGTTGGTAAAATATGGCGGGGTTTGCTGTATGTCCGGTGTTTGCATCGCTTGCCTTAACAGGTGCTCGCGTCCCGGCCCGTAAATGCCGGAAAAACGCACCACGATATTGGCCGGGTTTAAAGCCGTCAGTCTTTGTTCCGCCTGCCTGATCAAGCGGCTGTTGACGTTTTCAGGGTCTGCGACTGAATCTTCATCCATCCATTCGCCCTGTGTCTGTCCGTAGACGCTGGTGGATGAGACCATAATCCAGCGTGTGTCCGGGAGCCTAGCGAGCAGGTTGTCCAAGCCGGTTTCATAGACAGCGCGATAACTTTGTTCAGTGCGTCTGTCAGGCGAAACAATAAAAAACGCGTGGGTAAAGTCGGTGGCTAAATCAGCCAAGTCCGCAGGAGAGCTTATATCGGCTGCGACATAGTGGATGGAGGCGGGAGTGGATAAAGGCGGTTTGCGTTTTAATCCGGTGACATCATGGCCTTGTGCCGCCAATAAGGCGGCAAGTTCCGAGCCTATCGCGCCGCAGCCGACTATTAATATTTTTGCCATGGTTATAGTCGATTAATGAGTTGCAGTTCCTGCGGATAAGGCGACATGTAATAGGACTCTTCGATGTACGGATCGGGGCTTTTACGGAAATGGTGCTTAAGCAGGGTTAACGGTACTATCAACGGAACGTAGCCATTGCGGTAATATTCAATTATTTCGCAAAGTTCGGCTTTATCGTCAACGCTTAATGCCTTTTTTAAATAGCCTTGAATATGTTGCAAGACATTGACATGATTTTTACGGGTAGCGGGTTTTTTAAGTGTATTCATCAACTGCAAAATGTATTGTTCTGCAATCTGTGTAAGTTCGGCTTTGCTAAGTTCGCTTAATAATCGTCCCAGATCGCGATAATCGTCATGGCTCATGATGATCAGTTTATGGCGGGCATGAAACTTGGTCAGGCTGCTTGCCGTCAGTCCCTCTGCTAGTAACGCTTTCCAGCGATACAGCACATAAACGCGTTGAATAAAGTTCTCGCGCAGTTCGGGGCTGCCAAGTCTGCCTTCTTCCTCTACCGGCAACAGCGGGTTTAGGCGCATCATTTCAGCGGCATAAATTCCGGTCCCATCGGCATGTGGCTGGTTATTGGTATAAACCTTAACCCGCTCCATACCGCAACTGGGCGAACTCTTTTTCAGTATATAGCCGCATAAGTCGGCATGTAGGCGGTTTTGCTGCTTGGCATAGTTGAGTAATGGTTCGGTCACGTTCCAATCGGGGTCTTTGATGCCGACGCAATGGACGGCATTATCGATCTTGACAAGACGCAGGGTAGGGCGGGGCGCGCCCAAGCCGATGCCCATTTCCGGGCAAAATGCATGAAATTCGAAATATTCACTCAGCGTGCCGGTGATATAGGCATCCAGTCTGTGGCCGCCGTCATAGCGGACATTTTGGCCTAATAAACAACTGCTGATGCCGATAGGGATTTTTTTCATAGGTTAGATGATGGATGTTATGTGTCGGTCATGTGGTTTTTACACATTTGAATGGTGCCCTTATCAGGTCAGCTGTTATTCTATAGTGCACGATTATAAATTACTAAATCAAGAGGGATGAAGCATGTCGTTTTTTGAGTCAATAACAAAGAAATCCAAGTTAAAAGCTGCTATCAAGCAAACAGCGGAAGCGCGCAGCAGTGAAGGCTATACGGCTGATCAATTATTTAAAAAAGTCTACCAGGATTACGCGGAGGTTGTATCTGACGAGCCGTTGGTTGCTGAAGCTTTATATAATTGGGGGCTTGCTTTGTTGCATCAGGCGAGAACCAAGTCGGGCGAACTTGCAGCCGATCTTTACCAGGATGCTATTGCTAAATTTTCTTTTTGCCTGACTCTTGAGCCCGCCTATCTTGGCGCGGCATTGGATGGAGGCGTGGCTTATATGGAATTGGCTCGTGTTAAAGGCGTTGAGCCCAATGACAGTTTGTATGGACGGGCCAAAAGCTATTTCGAAAAAGCCAATGCGATTCAGGCTGGATCGGCTTCTTATAATCTGGCTTGCATCTATGGTTTGCAGGGCGAGAAAGAGGCTTGTCACAACGCTTTGGAAATCTCTAAGAATAAAGGCTATTTACCGGTCGTTGCCGATATTCTTGCTGACCCGGATCTTGATCGCGTTAAAAATCAGGACTGGTTTGGCGATTTTATGGAATCTTTGAATAAAAAGCCGGAAGCGGCGCCTGAAGTTAGCGAGGTTGTTGCTGAAGATTCGACGCCGGTTGAGAAGGTTGAAGCTGTGGCGGCTGCTGGTGTTGCCGAGGCGACGATAAAGGAAAATGCTGAAGTTGAATCGGCGCAAGATGCGCCTGAAAGCGAAGAAGTCGATACTGTCGAGTCGGTTAATGTTTTCGCAGCCGTTGCCCCGCATAAATCGCTGGTCGATGAAGATGCGCCTGCAACCGAAAAAAACGAATTCGCGGCTGGCGCTGATGATGCAGAGGAAGAAGTTAAGTAATTAACGGGAAGAGGGAAATGATGTCGTCCTTTAAATATAAGCTGATTGCCGGATTGATGGTCGTAGCCGTTCAACCGGTGTTTGCAGCTGATGACGATTTAAGTCAAATATTTTCAACCTGTATGGATCAAGCCGGCGGCGTTACGCCATCAATGGTTGAATGCATGAATGCGGAAACGGAGCGGCAGGATGTTCGGTTGAACAAAGCCTATAAGGACATTATGGCGGGTCTTTCTGCTGGACGTAAGAAACAGTTGCAGGAAGCCCAGCGGTTATGGATTAAGTACAGAAAAGCCAATTGCGATTTTTATTACGATCCTGATGGCGGATCGATAGCCAGGATCAATGCCAGTGACTGTTTCCTGTCAGCTACTGCGGCGCGGGCTAAGGAGTTGGAGGGTTTTAAACAATAGAGCTGAAATTAGCGGTTAACCGGGTAACATGCCGCTAATAAAGCCTGCATTTTGGCTAATCCCAGTGTCCGGGTTAACTCAATATTGTGCAGAGGTATGTTTTCCGGGTCTGGGTAGTCGGCAACGGCCTGTTCTAGGCTGGCTTCACGCAGCAGGTGCAACATGGGGTACGGTGAGCGGTTGGTGTAATTCGCAGCATCGTCAGGAGCGCTGCCTTGGAAGCAGTAATCAGGATGGAAGCTCGCCAGCTGGTAAATACCTTCATAGCCTTGTTCCGCTAACAGCGACTCGGCGATTTCGATAAAATCCAGGTAGTCATCGAATTCTACAAATGCATCGGCATAAATCAGTAATGTGGTTTCAATGCCGGGTTCGGTATCCAGTCGGTCACATTCAAGCATCAGATGCAGCAGGCATTGTTCAATTTGCGTATCGTGATTGACGCTGAAATAAATACTGCCTCGTTCCAATTCACGCTTCGCGAATGGGCAGATACTGTATTCAATGACGATGGATTTTAACCAAGCTTGTGTTGCGGCTTTAATATCTTGGTCGGGGAGGGCTTTGTGGGTCATAAGTTACTGCCGGTTAGAACGAAAAAAGCCCCGTTATACAGGGCTTTTGGGGTGACACAAGTTACATTGTTTTATTTATGACTGGTGCCGGCGGCGATTCTTTTCTCTCTTTCCTCGCTGGCTTTTTCGATCTTTGAAAAAACCCGGAGTATGTCGGTGGAGGATAAAATCCCGATTAATTTGTTGTCTTTATCGACAACGGGCAATGCGCCGATTTTATTTTCGGCCATTATTGCAGCCGCTTCCGAGGCGTAAGTGTCACGGGTAACGGTTATTACTCCCCGATGCATGATATGTTGCACTTTTTTCGGGACGACATGAAGCTCCGTAGTGCCTGTGCCGGTTGCCGCTTCAATTGCGTTAGAGTTGCTTTTGGGGCCCAGGGCTTTATAAAGATCCCGGTCGGATACAATTCCGATAACTTTGCCTTTTTCAACGACGGGTAAGTGACGAATTCTTTCGTAATGAATTAAGAAAAAGACACGATCAATCAAATCGTGTTGCTCGACTGTAAATACTTTTGAAGTCATTAAATCTTCAACACGCATTATTATTCTCCTGAATGTAAAAAAACTGGGTAAGAATAGGGAAATAAACGTATTTTTACAAGAGATAAAATTTGATGTGTTATAAAATAATCAGTCACGTTTTTGTTTGGTTTGGTCGGTCGGATTAAACTAACCCGATCTGAACGAGTGTTATTTTAGAGTCTAAACCTGTCTTAGCGACACAATGGAGTTAGTTATGCGCATTATCCTGTTAGGGAGTCCCGGTTCCGGCAAAGGAACTCAAGCTCAATTTATTACTGAAAAGTACGCCATTCCACAAATTTCAACGGGAGATATGTTGCGGGCCGCCGTGCGTGAGGGAACACCATTGGGTATTGAGGCTAAAAAGGTGATGGATGCCGGTGGTTTGGTTTCCGATGATATTATTTTAGGCTTGATCAAGGAGCGTATTGCACAAGCCGATTGCGCTAACGGCTATTTGCTGGACGGCTTTCCCCGCACTATTGCCCAGGCTGAAGGCCTGAACGATATGGGGGTTAGCATCGATACGGTTATTGAAATCGTGGTCGAGGATGAGGAAATTGTAAAACGCATGGCCGGCAGACGAGTGCATTTACAATCCGGGCGCACTTATCATATTGAGTTTAATCCGCCTAAAGCTGAGGGCATTGATGATGTGACCGGCGAGCCTTTAATTCAGCGCGATGATGATAAAGAAGAAACCGTGCGTAAACGACTCAGCGTTTATCACGAACAGACTAAGCCCTTGGTTGGGTTTTATTCAGCGCCGGGACAGCAGGTTAAGTTCAGTTCGATAGCAGGTGTCGGTAGCGTTGATGACATCACCAAAAAAGTTTTTGCTGTTTTAGGGTAGCTTGCGACCTGGATGTCGGAGGTAGAGCACGCATGGAGCAGCCGTGTAGGCCGAAATGAGCCTGTTCGAGCAACAAGCGAGAACTGGCTTTGGATGGGCTTATTCCGGCCTACTCCTGTGAATATGCGGCAACTGTGGCAGGGGACATTTTTTGCGAGTTAGCTACGTTGATGCTTATGACGATGCAAAAAGGACGACTTGATTTACACTATTTCGAGATCAGCGGTATTCAAATTTCAGAATAAAAGGTTTTAAAGTTAATGACAAAGAAGGTTTTAGTTGTAAGGAAGGGTGCTTAAGTGACCAAACTATATAATGTTGCAGTAGTTGGCGCTACCGGTGCGGTAGGTGAAGCGATGCTGTCTATTTTGGAAGAGCGAAACTTCCCGGTCGCCGAGGTTTATGCGTTGGCCAGCAGCAATTCGGTAGGTAAAAGAATCCCTTTTAAAGGCGGATCCTTAGTTGTACAAGATTTGGCGACCTTTGATTTTTCAAAGGCGCAAATCGGTTTGTTTTCGCCGGGTGCATCGGTTTCGGCAGAGTATGCGCCAAAGGCCGCTGCTGCGGGCTGTGTCGTTATTGATAACACCTCACAGTTTCGTTATGACGACGATATTCCGCTGGTGGTGCCTGAGGTCAATCCTGAAAAAATCGCCGATTATAAGAATCGCGGCATTATCGCTAATCCGAATTGTTCGACCATTCAGATGTTGGTAGCGTTAAAGCCTATTTATGACGCAGTGGGGATAGCGCGAATCAATGTATGTACCTATCAGGCTGTTTCGGGTACCGGTAAAGAAGCTATAGAAGAACTGGCCAAGCAAACGACCAGTCTGTTGAATATGCAGCCCATTATCACAAACGTCTATCCTAAACAGATTGCATTTAACGTGTTGCCGCAGATTGACGTGTTCATGGACAACGGCTATACCAAAGAAGAAATGAAGATGGTTTGGGAAACCCAAAAAATTCTCGGTGATGACAGTGTATTGGTTAATGCGACCGCAGTGCGGGTGCCGGTTTTTTACGGGCATTCTGAGGCTGTGCATATTGAGACTCGTAAAAAAATTGATGCAGCGACAGTAAGATCCTTGCTTGAGCAAGCACCCGGTGTGACGCTTATGGATGAGCGCAAAGATGGCGGCTATCCGACGGCGGTGACCGAGTCGTCGGGCCATGATGAGGTATTTGTAGGTCGTATTCGGGAGGATATATCGCATCCTCAAGGAATTGATTTATGGGTGGTGGGTGATAATGTTCGAAAAGGCGCGGCATTAAACAGTGTGCAAATAGCAGAAGTGCTGGTAAAAAAATACATCTAGGCTAAGCTTGTCTACATATTTGACTGGACGCGGTAAGAGACTGTGGTAACTATTGTGAAGAAGAGTAGCGTGCGCAATTTAACTAAAACTTTAGCGGTTGTATCGTTACTGGCATCGACTAGTGGTTATACGTTAGGGATAGGCGAGATTAAATTGCATTCGGCCCTTAATCAAAATCTGGATGCGGAGATTTCGCTAACCTTGTCAGGCGAGAGTTTATCTGACATTAAGGTAAATTTGGCGGCACCCGAAAAATTTGATGAGGCGGGAGTGCCATGGACGTATTTTCTCTCAAAAATTAAGTTTGAAACTATTACTCATTCCAATGGCGCTGCAATCATTAAGCTGACTTCGAGGGAGGCGTTAAAGGAACCTTTTTTAGATTTCCTGCTCGAAGTCAGCTGGCCAAAAGGTAATTTGTATCGTGAGTTTACTGTCTTGGTAGACCCCCCATCGGTTTATAACCAAGCAACCATCCCCGTTTCAACCAGCGCTGAAAGTTATGTGCAACCGCCTATCGCTACGTCGCAACGTCAATTGCATGCAAATGGCGGACTAAGCAGTAATGGCGAATATGGGCCTACACTTGAAAATGATACGTTGTGGAGCGTGGCTGAGCGTGTAAGGGAACAGGGCGATGTTTCTGTCGAACAAATGATGATTGCGCTTTATGAAGCTAATCCTCATGCGTTTTATAAGGAAAATGTTTACGCATTAATGGCTGGCAAAACGCTGAAGATTCCTGAAAGAGCGGCTATTCTGAAATTATCACGAAACCAGGCCTTAGCGGCATTCAATCAGCATAAAAAAGCCTGGAAAAAATCTTCGGCTCCCGCTCATGCTGAAGGTGCCAAGGAAAAGCCTGTCCCGAGCAAAGCCGAAGTGTCGGCTGATAACCAGTTAACATTGGCAGCTCCTAGCGAAGCGACGGTGGAAGGCCGGGCAGTTGTAGCGCCGGTGGGTGAGCAGGTAAGCGCTGAAAAGAAAGCGCCTGTAACTTCGGAGGTAGTTAAGGATAAAGCCGCCCCGAATGTAGCCGAAGGAACGGAAGGGGCTGAAGAGGGGGCAGGTGGTGTCGCGTCGGCGGATGGTGTGGCACAAGATAAGGTGGCGGAGCTGGAAAAACAACTGGCGATGATGCAGGAGTTGATTGCTTTAAAGGATCAGCAGCTTGCCGTCTTGCAGAAGCAGCCCCAAGCAAATGCTGCTGTTGCTCAACAACAGGCAGTGCCGGAGGCGGTTGTGGCAGCCAAACCGGCGGATAAAGCAATGCCTGCTCCCCCAAAAACTGCCGTTCAGCCAGTGAAGCCAGTACAGCCGGTGGCTTCGCCGAAGCCTGAAAGCAGTTTACTCGATTCGTATTATCTGGGTGTAGGTGGCGTTGGAGCCGCAGTTTTGGCGCTACTTGGCTGGCTTTGGTGGCGGAAACGCAAGGTTGATGAAGAAACGAATACAGAGAGTATGTTTGCTTCTTCCATTGTGATTAAAACACCTGAAGTCGATGAAAGTCTTTCGGTGCCGGTTGTCGAAGATGCTGCGGTTCATGATGTGGGTACAGTCGGTGAAAGTTCTTTCTTAAGTGAATTTACACCGAGTGATTTTGATTCATTCGATACCGATCAGGGAGAAATCGATCCGATATCCGAGGCCGACGTGTATCTTGCTTATGGCCGTTATCAGCAGGCCGAAGAATTAATACGGCAGGCGATTGAAGATCAGCCGAATCGTGATGAATGCAAACTAAAGTTGTTGGAAGTTTTTTACGCTAACGAAAACAAAACGGCTTTTGAAGCCTATGCCAATGAACTGGCAGAGGCGGGCAAGCGGGATGAGGCAGAATTTTGGGAAAAAGCGGCCGAAATGGGGCGTGAAATTTGTCCTGACTCGCCATTGTTCTCTTTTGGCGATGTTGCATTCAGCACGGTGAGTGCAAATGTTGAAGCGGCTGCTTTCGAGGAGTCAGCTGGTGGCGGATTGGAAACAACCGAGTCTGATGACCTTGATTTAACTTCATCTGAAGTTAAAAATAATTTGTTTGAGGATGAACAACGGAATAACGAAGACATTGATTTTGATTTAAGTTCATTTTCAATGGATACCAAGGAGTCGGATGATGGTGTAATCGCATCCAATACTGTTTTGGGCAAGTCATCGGGAACGCCGACCAACGATATTGATTTCGAGCTAAGTTCATTTTCCATGGAATCGGATGAAACGGATCAAGGTGTAATCGCATCCAACACTGTTTTGGGCAAGTCATCGGGAGCGCCGACCAACGATATTGATTTCGAGCTAAGTTCATTTTCCATGGAATCGGATGAAACGGATCAAGGTGTAATTGCATCCAACACTGTTTTGGGCAAGTCATCGGGAACGCCGACCAACGATATTGATTTCGAGCTAAGTTCATTTTCCATGGAATCGGATGAAACGGATCAAGGTGTAATCGCATCCAACACTGTTTTGGGTAAGTCATCGGGAGCGTCGACAAACGATATTGATTTCGAGCTAAGTTCATTTTCCATGGAATCGGATGAAACGGATCAAGGTGTAATCGCATCCAACACTGTTTTGGGCAAGTCATCGGGAGCGTCGACAAACGATATTGATTTCGAGCTAAGTTCATTCTCAATGGATGCTACACAATCCGATGAACAGGATGAGGATGTTGCAATGTCCGATATTTCATTGGATATACCCTCAGCTGCACCGGTAGCTAATAAAGACCAGGAGTTTGAATCCTATGTATTTGAGTCCAATAATGAAACAGAAGAAATCGATGATCTTGATTTTAGCGCTTTTGGAAGTAGCGATAAAACTCAACAGGATGTTGAATTTTCTGTAGATGAATCATTAGAATTGGATGAAGATTTTGACTTCAACTTTGACGCGCTCCCAACAACCGGCGGACAGGGCTTAGAGCAACTTGACGAGTTTGGGGTTTCCGATCTTACCGATATGGATGAGTTGGAAACGAAACTGGATTTGGCAAAAGCGTATGTCGATATGGGAGATGCAGATGCCGCTAAGGATATAGCCAGAGAAGTGCTTGAGCAAGGTACGGTGGAGCAAAAGAAGATAGCCCAGGCATTGCTTGACGAGTTGAGTTGAAGCGGCTCATTTCTCTAATGCGCACGAAATAACGTCGATAACTAGCGCCCTCTCCTGCTGGAGAGGGCCGGGGTGAGGAGAATAAAATGCCTAAGTTATTTCATGCGCATCCTAAGTGCGTGTTTTAAAAGTCTCGATGTAGTAAAAATCGGTCGCAATTAACAGGGTTGTCCGAACGTAACAAAGGAAAGTTGGATGAAATCACCTTGTTTCAAGATGAATTTGATCTAAAAACCCTCGATTTTCACCTCCGCCGGACTTTTAAAACACGCACTAAATAAAAAATAACAATCCAGTCACGGCAAAACGGATTGCTTTTGTTTGCTGGTTTCCAAGCTGCGCTTGGTCGCTGGCGAAGACAATGCTTAAGCGTTTTGTAACTATTCAGCGAAAAAAGAAATGGAACACGGATAGGACGGATTTGCACGGATTTTTTAAGATATTCTGTGCTTTTAATCAGTGATTATCCGTTTAATCAGTGTCATCCGTGTTCCATTAATCATTTTTAGCATACGCTGAATAGTTACAGCGTTTTTTAATTTTTGATATTAAATGACCCATGCACAAGACGCCCCCCCTTCTCGCACTATCTATCAGCTTGGTTTTTGCCTGTACATCGCCATCGGCAAGCGCCTTACCTGCCGACTATAATGTACTTGATAATACCACTCTCGACTCAATGGCGTTGTCGGCAGAAAGCGCCGCACTGATTGACGGCAGTCATCCATTACATATCGACAGCAGCACTCAATTACCCACTTTTCTTTGGGCTGCATCGGACAGCGCAAACAGGCCGCGACATTCCAGGTCAAAAATCGTAACTGATACGCTTATAGAACAAGCTGCGCGTAAACATTTAGCCCGTTACGCCACACTTTATCAGCTTGGCAAAACCGCACAAGCGAGCGCCAAGCTACAGCATGTCCATCATATCGGCGATAGCGCTTATATCGTGCGTCTTGATCAACAAGTGAACGGCATTGAAGTATTTGCCTCGCGCATGAATTTATTGCTGGATCGATCATTGCAACTGAGTGCAATTTCGGGGCATTTAGCGCCTCAAGTGACTACAGCTAAATCATCGTCCAGCTCGTTTCGGTGGACTGCTACGCAAGCTATTGCCGCCGCGTTTCATGACCTGCATCAGCAAGATTTGCCGACCAAGCAATTAAAATTGCATAAACAGCAAGGCGCTTATCAATGGTATGCACTGCAAGCCCCATTACCCGCTACGGTAGAACACGACCTGAGCAAGCCGGTGCGTATCAAGAAAGTATTGTATCCGTTGGCAAAGGGCTTGGAGCCGTCGTACTACATCGAACTTAGCACCAAGGGCACAGCTACGGACAGGGATAGAGCCAATTATGCTTATGTTATTTCGGCTGCAAATGGCGCATTGTTATTGCGCAGTAACATGACGCATAACGACAGAGCTTTCACTTATCGTGTTTGGGCGGATGACGCCACCCTGATGCCTTATGACAGCCCTTATGGTGATGATGCGCTGACGCCTTTTCAGGCGGCTTTAGCCCAGCCTGTTAGCCCCATCGTTTCCAATTTGGTAACCTTAAGCTGTGGTCCGATCAGCACTTGCGACCCATGGCTGCCCGATACAGCAACAAAAACCCGCGGTAACAACGTTGAGGCTTATGTTGATTTGACCAAGCCCGACGGTTTTAGCAAGGGCGATATACATGCCAACAGAACAGCTCCATATACCTTTGATTATGGATACGATTTTTCTGTGCCTGATGATTTTGACCATACTGGACAATTACAGGCAGCTATCGTACAAGCTTTTTATACGACCAACTTCATGCATGACTGGTTGTATGATCATGGTTTTGATGAGTTAGCAGGCAATGGCCAGAATAATAATTACAGGCGGGGCGGCATAGACGGCGACCGTATGCTGGTTGAAGTCAACGATTATAGCGGAACTGATAACGCTAATATGACGACGCCGTTGGACGGCGCCTCGGCAACTATGCAGCTTTTTCTCTGGACGCACGAAGGAGAAAAGAAATTAGTCGTAGATGTCAATGGTAAAAAATATTCCTATACAACGACGTCAGCCGATTTTGGCCCGTCCAATTTCAGTTTGAGTGATAAAAAAATTGTCTTGATCGATGATGGGGTGACGATAACAACCAGTGGTGACGCGGCAGGTTCTGTTTACGATGCCTGTCAAACACCTATAGTCAATGCTGCTGATTTGGCTGGAGCCATTGCCTTGATCGATAGGGGCGATTGTAAATTTGTCGCGAAGGCGAAGAATGCCCAAGACGTCGGCGCCATAGCCGTGCTTATTGCCAACAATAAGCCGGATGCAATGACATATATGGCCGGGACCGGTGATCCGGCGATTGACGACACAATATCCATTCCCGTCTTAGGTATTAATCAAGATACCGGAACTGCGCTGAAACAAGCTCTTGCTCAGACTACGGTAACGGCGATGATGGTGCGTAAACCGGAGCCGCCTTATAACAGCGCCTTGGATAACACCATAGTCATTCATGAGTGGGGGCACTTTTTGAGTCAGCGTCTGGTATGGCTGAACAATAATCAAGGTAACTCGCTGGGCGAGGGTTGGAGTGATTTTCTTGCACTGTTAGCGATAGTCAAAGAACAGGATCGCAGCATCGTCGGTAATGAACAATTCCAGGCGCCTTATGCAGTATCTCAGTATGTGTCATCCCCGCAGCCTGCATCTTACCTGTCTGGAATTCGCCGTTATCCGTATTCCACCGACCTTAGCAAGAACCCGCTGACTTTTAAATACATCAGCAATGGCGTTGCCTTGCCTGCCGATGTGCCGACCGCAGTCGGTACGGATATGACAGGTAGCGCTAATTCAGAGCTGCATAATAGCGGTGAAGTGTGGGCGTCAATGTTGTGGGAAGCGTACACTGCATTGTTGAACGATACCGCCAGATTGTCTTTTAGCGAGGCGCAAAACCGAATGCTCGATTATTTGGTTGCCTCGTTGAAAATGACGCCCGCCAATCCTACGTTTTTAGAAGCGCGCGATGCTCTATTGGTTGTAGCAAAGGCGCGCGATCCTGCCGACTATGCGCTGTTCTGGCAAGCATTTGCTAAACGGGGGGCGGGTATAGATGCTAAAGCGCCTAAACATTATTCAAGAAATCATGCGGGCGTGGTTGAAGATTTCACTACGCCGTAGCGTAGTGAAAAATCTTTTGATGGTGCGGGGCGGTAACTGTTGGCTTAAAGCTTAAAGTCAACAGTATTGCTGAGGACTCCGCCGAACGCACTTACTTTGTAACTATTCAGCGAAAAAAGAAATAGAACACGGATGACACGGATAAGACGGATTTACACAGATTTTTTTCAAAATATTCTGGATTTTTAATCGGTGATTATCCGTTTAATCAGTGTCATCCGTGTTCCATTAATCATTTTTAGCATACGCTGAATAGTTACCTTACTTTTTAGTAAAATACATATAGGTTCCGTACTTATTGTCTTTAAGCACCATCGCCGTATCAGTTTTTTCCACTAACGAGTAAACATCAAATTTTCCCGCTCTGCCAAGAATACTGACTTTTAAGTTACCTTCTTCGACAATATAGTCAACTGCGGGCGCATCATAAGGGTTGCCTCTAACTTGAGGAATATCTTTTTGAACCAGCTGATTGTTATTAATAACCCAGGTCATGCCCATAGGTTTCTTTTCAGTGTCTTCCGGCGATTTTTTTGTATATTCCAGAAACCAACTGCCGATGAGGTCCTTATCGGAAGTGAGGGGGGCGGCAAATGCAGTCGCACTCAATAAGCCAAACAACAAGGATAATGCAAGTAATATATTTGTTTTTTTCATGGTTTTTTTCCTGGGTTAAGAAACCGGATGTATAAATTACTATTTCAATAGCAAGGCTATTGTACAAGAAACTGAAGTTTTGGCAGTAATTTAACTTAGTAGTAGTCCGGTAATTGATCGTGCTCGCCAAGCCTAGAAAAAGCCCAACGGACTAATATCGTAGCTGACCAGCATGTTTTTAGTTTGTTGATAATGATTTAACATCATCTTATGGGTTTCACGGCCTACGCCCGATTTCTTATAGCCGCCGAAAGCTGCATGAGCAGGGTAATGGTGGTAACAGTTAATCCATACCCGGCCCGCCTGAATGCCCCGGCCCATACGATAGGCGCGATTCATATCGCGGGTCCACAAGCCCGCGCCCAGGCCGAATTGCGTGTCGTTGGCAATCTCTAGCGCTTCGGCCTCATCTTTAAACGTGGTAACCGATATGACTGGGCCGAAGATTTCTTCCTGAAAGATGCGCATCTTATTGCCGCCTTTCATAATCGTCGGTTCAATATAATAGCCCTCGGAGAATCCACCGCTTAAAGACTCTGCCTTGCCGCCGATTAAAACTTCAGCGCCTTCATCCTTGCCGATTTGTAAATAACCCAGAATCTTATCGAACTGTTGCTTAGAAGCCTGCGCGCCGACCATCGTTTCGGTGTCCAATGGGTTACCGCGTTTAATCTGTTTGGCGCGCGCAATGACTTTGGCGATAAATGCGTCATAGATGGATTCCTGCACCAACAGCCGCGAAGGGCAGGTACATACTTCACCCTGGTTGAAAAACGCCAGCACCGCGCCTTCTACGCATTTGCTGATAAACTCATCTTCCTGATCCATGACATCGGCAAAAAAGATATTCGGTGATTTGCCGCCCAGCTCAACCGTTGAAGGAATAATATTTTCTGCGGCGCATTTTAAAATATGCGAGCCGACCGGGGTTGAGCCGGTAAAGGCTATTTTTGCAATCCGGGTGCTGGTTGCCAACGCTTGCCCGGCTTCCGCGCCATAGCCGTTGACGATATTGATGACACCAGCAGGCAATAAATCGCCGATGACTTCCATCAGCACCAAGATAGATGCGGGTGTTTGTTCGGCCGGTTTCATGACCACACAATTGCCTGCGGCCAAAGCGGGGGCCAATTTCCAGCAGGCCATCAACAATGGAAAATTCCACGGAATAATCTGTCCGACCACGCCCAGCGGCTCGTGGAAATGGTAAGCGACGGTATTTTTATCGATGTCGCCGATGCTGCCTTCCTGAGCGCGAATGCAGCCTGCAAAGTAACGAAAATGATCGACGCACAGCGGAATGTCCGCTGCCAGCGTTTCGCGCACGGCCTTACCGTTATCCCAGGTTTCGGTAACCGCCAGCATCTCAAGATTCGCTTCAATCCGGTCGGCTATTTTTAGCAGTATATTCGAGCGTTCGGTAACCGACGTTTCTCCCCAGGCCGCTCGAACTGCATGGGCCGCATCCAGGGCCAGCTCAATATCCTCGGCGGAGGAGCGGGGGATTTCACAGAAAACCTTGCCGTTAATCGGGCTTGAATTTTCAAAATACCGTCCGTTGACTGGATCGACCCAACGGCCGCCGATAAAATTTTGGTAGCGGGATTTAAAGTTAACCTTACCGCCTGGCTGATTGGGTTCGATATAAAGCATGGCTTTCACCTAAGTAGGGATGTAGAAGTGGTTGATTCTATCATTGTTGATCGGTGTTAAATAACCCTCCTCATGATGATCCTAAGTCGGCATAGGTATAACCGTCGGAGAGGTCATCCAGGCTGTCCGCACAACATTAGTAATTAACATTCGTTTTATGCACTATTTTTGTGCATTCCTAGTGCGTCAACTTCAATGTCTAGCAGTTCAAGTCTTATTCGCGTACCGTAACAGATATATGGCTCGCATCTTGCTTTATTTTAAATTAGATATTGTCATCAATGGCTTGTCTCATTTTTAACGCGTAAACTTAAGGATAAATCACATGCTGTCAGAAGCTGAACGTTTCGAAACTTTTTCTCCTTACATTCGGAGCGTGTCCCAGTGCAAGGAAATTCTCCGCGATTTGAACGGAACCTGGGGGCTGGTTTCCGCCATCGCAGAAATCAGCTGCCCCACAGAAGCCGCTACCATCCTGCCGGCAATGGAAGCCACAAAAAAAGGTTTTGCCGATCTTGAAAGCAAACTGACCAGTCAGCTGGTATCCGAAGAAATCAAAAAAACCTGTCTCGAACTGGAATCTAAAGCCCAGGTGTCGGTCGATATTCTGGTGCGCAACCTGTATGAGCGCACCGCAGACATCGGCTTTCTGGCGACCAACGCCGATATATGCAACTTTGTGCAAGCCTCCGTAAACGGCGAAAAAATCGATAGAGATTCGATCAACCAACTGCTTGACGAATACGGCTTAAAATATACCGTCTACGACGACATCATCATCCTGAATACCGACAGCCGCATACTGGCTAGGCTTGACCGTAACACAGCCGCAGTCGCCCAAAGCATTTCCGACCCGATTATCCGCAAGACCTTGGATTCAATAGAGGACTACGTCGAAACCTTTGGCAAAACCAAGCTCCGCCCCGGCACAGACCGAGCCCTGATTTACTCAAAACGCATCGTCGATCCGGTCGATGACTCGGTGATTGGCGTTTTGTGTCTCTCGTTTCGTTTCGATAATGAGATGGAAGGCATATTCCGCAGCCTGCAAAAGAAAGGCGACAAAGCCGTCATGTTGCTGCTGAATGCCGACTCGGTAGTCATCGCCACCAGCGACTACGACCATATACCGATCGGCCGCGTCATTGAAGCCGTTCCTGAAGGCGATGCCTACGGCATGGCCGACTTTGCCGGGCGCGAATACCTGTCGGTAACGCACCGGGGCCGTCCCTACCAGGGTTATGCCGGACAGGAATGGTACGGACATGCGATGATTCCATTGCACTCGGCATTCGGTTTTTCCGCGTCCGACAAAGAGATCAACGCCGAAATCCTCCGTCATGGCGACTCGCTGTCTACCGAACTGTCCAGCCTCATTGCTGACGCCGCCGAAGACATCAATCTGTTCCTGCACCGAGTGATCTGGAATGGTCAGGTCATGGCGACTAACGAGCACGGCAACCTGTTATCGCTGAAAGCGATCCTGAAACAGCTGCGTTCGATGGGCGCGCGCACTGCCCAAGCGCTGGCCGACTCCAGCAGCAAGCTGCATACCACGATGATTACCTCCGAACTGCGCAATGCCGAATCCATCGCGCGGCTGATGATCGATATTATGGATCGCAACCTGTACGAGCGCAGCAATGATTGCCGGTGGTGGGCGTTGACTTCGGAAATCCGGCGCATTCTCTCCGAAGGCCGCTTGAGCTCCAATGATAAAGCGAAAATCACCGATATTCTGCTCTACATCAACAAGCTTTACACTGTCTACACCCGCCTTTTTATTTACGACATCAAAGGGACCATCGTAGCCGAATCGAATTTGCATAACGACCCCATGGATGCCGTCGGCAGACAGGTGCATGCCTCTTATGCGCAGGAGACATTTTCCTTGCGTTCGCCGCAGGAATACCGGGTCTCGCATTTTGAAGAATCGTGGCTGTATGGAAGCAATCCAACCTATGTTTACAATGCCGCGATCCGCCATATTGACGATATGAACAAAGTGGTCGGCGGCATCGGCATCGTTTTTGATTCCACGCCCGAATTTAAGCACATGCTAGAAGATTGCCTGCCCGATAAACCCGGCGCTTTCGGCCTGTTTGTGGAACGGCCCAGCGGTCGCATTATTGCAGCGACCGACGCTTCCAATTACCAGAGCGGTGAGATTCTTTGGATAGACCCCGAGTTTTTTGAGCTGCAAGAAGGCACAGGAAAATCCAAAATCGTGCTTTATAACAAAAAGTACTATGCCGTCGGCTGTTACTCGTCACGCGGATACCGCGAGTTTAAAACCACCGGGGACTATCATAATGACGTGGCCGCCTTCGTATTTATCCCAATCGGCGAAAAAGCTGAAGCGACAGATTCCGAACAACGCGTAGCGATTACCTATCCGCAAGAGCCGATAACCGGTGATGTTGTCGATTTGGCAACGTTTTATATCGGCTCGGAGATTTACGCATTTTATGCCGCCGATGTGCTCGAAGCCATGGACGTTACCATGATCAACACCCTGCCCGGCGTAAAATCCTACGTTGTCGGCAGCGTCATGTATTGCGATAACAGCCCCGACGGCATCAACGAAAAAATCCCAATTATCGTGATTAGCGGTCGGATTCTGACCAACACGCCGGTTGATCCTGATGGTTCTGAGAAAAATACCGGAGCAATCGTCGTTGTCCGAACCCAAGTAGGCCCGATCGGCCTATTGGTCGATGGCCTGGATGCCATTCCCAGCTTTGAAAAGTCGCAAGTTCAACCGGTTAATGAACTATTACGTGGTGACGGCGGTTATGTGAAATCATTAGTTAACATCCCTGAAAGCAACACGACAGGGAAAATGCTTATTGTATTGAACCAAGACTTGATTCTTGCGTCGGTTCGTAAGCAGTAATTTGTGCTTGGTTGTGCGGGTTCCCAAGCTCACTAAAATCCTTAACTTTAATGGCAGCGCCAGGGAACGAGAAAACATGCCGATATAGAGACCTTCCAGGTTTTTAAAACCTGGAAGGTCTCTAACTTGCAACGGTCTGTTCTGAACCATAAGTATCTACACAAGTACCGGCTCCTTCTCCCTTGAGGGAGAAGGTTAGGATGAGAGGGATATAAATGCTTGTTTTTATTCTCCTCTCCCCAACCCTTCAAGCCGTGTCCCTATCCTGCTTCCAGCACGCGAACCACTCGGTCAAATCGCGGCTGTCGCCCAGACCGAGGAGACGGTGATCAATGGCATCATGGTTGCCCCACACCACCCCGACCAAGGCGCCACCTGCCACGCGAGATTCGATGTCCTTACAGTAAAGCCCCAGGTCACGCTGGATATAGAAGCCGTAGGTGCGGCAAGCCACCGGGCGATGGGCGTAGACCATGCAGGCCCCTGCCGACTGGTCCAACAACGGACAGATGATGGGCCGTGATGTCTGCTCGGCCAGCGCGGCGATGCCTCGGCCAATTTCCCGAAGTAGCTCAGGTGGCAGTGCGGCCAGGCCGTCCCGCAGCCAATCCCATTCCGCCGCCGTGAGGCGGGGGATTTCGGCGAGCCGTCGGCAACAGCCGTCGCAGCCCAGGCGGCATAGCCAATCGGGATTGTCAGCACTGATAGCTTGTACGCGCGCTTCGATATTGGCATGGAGTTGGGTAAGTGTGTTCATCTTCGTTCCGGCCTTTTTAACGGCGCTTAAAAAAGCCTTTATTATGGGTTAAGTCGTAATGGAACTGAAATTTCGAATGACCGAAATAAGGTTCTAAACCGGCATTTACTGATTAAGGGGCTGATCTAATAGCTTGTTGGGTTATGTGCGGATTCTCGCGAATGCCGTAGTTCGGCCAATTGCCGACAATCATGATCGGTATACCCCCAAATTTTTACAATTTTTTTATATCAATCACGCTATAGTAGCCGCCCGGAGCATCCTGTAGACGAAGCGTCATCCTGAAAAGGGCAGTTGAGCCACGGATGGAAACAGATTTAGATAGATAAACAATGGGTTACATTAATTTCTTGAGACACCCATTGGGTGAAATACTTATATTGCATAACCAAGTGATTATCTGTGTAAATCTGTGGCTAACTTTTCACCTAAATCACTATTTACAATGATCACAAATTCACAGAATCATTCCAAACAACAATTAACCAAATTATCCCTCGGCGCTATAGGTGTCGTGTTCGGCGATATTGGCACAAGCCCGTTATATGCCGTCAAGGAAGTCTTCCATGGCGGATTAACTACGGATTCCGTTCATGTCCTTGGAGTGCTTTCGCTGATATTTTGGTCGTTGACTCTGGTTGTAACCATCAAATACGCGATTTTCATCATGCGGGCCGATAACAAGGGCGAAGGTGGAATCATGGCTTTGCTGGCATTGGCTTTACAAGGCGCCAAATTTGACACGAAGAAATCCCGGTTCATCATTACCACCGGTTTGATCGGAGCCGTGCTGTTCTACGGCGATAGCATTATTACGCCAGCTATTTCGGTGCTCAGCGCCGTTGAGGGGCTGCAAGTCATTGCCCCCAAATTGGAACATTATGTATTACCGATAACTATTGCGGTATTGGGAGGGCTGTTTCTTTTGCAAGCCAGGGGCACAGAGACCATGGGTAAGTTGTTTTGGCCGATCATGTGTATCTGGTTCGTAGTGTTGGCTATCATGGGGACGGTCAACATTATTCAACAACCCGGCGTATTAATGGCTATCAATCCCTATTACGCTGTACATATGTTGGTTGAACTAGGCTGGAAAGGCTTTTTAGTCATGGGGGCGGTCGTGTTAACGATCACAGGCGCCGAAGCATTGTATGCCGATATGGGCCATTTCGGTTTAAAACCGATACGCTACGCCTGGTTCAGCTTTGTATTTCCGGCCTTGCTGCTTAATTACTTCGGTCAAGGCGCGTTGTTGCTCAGCCATCCTGAAGCGATAGAAAATCCGTTCTATTTGCTGGCGCCGACTTGGGCGCTGTATCCGCTGTTAATCCTGTCTACGTTGGCAACCGTTATTGCCTCGCAAGCAGTGATTTCCGGCGCTTTTTCCCTGACCCGGCAGGCTATTCAGCTTGGTTATTCGCCACGGATGAATATTCTCCATACTTCCGGCGATGAAATGGGCCAGATCTATATTCCAGCTGTGAACTGGCTGTTAATGGTTGCGGTATTTATCCTGGTGCTAAGTTTTAAATCGTCGACGGCGCTGGCTTCGGCCTATGGACTGGCGGTGACCGGCACCATGATTTCAACGACGATATTGGCATTTATCGTGATTCAGGAACTGTGGAAATGGAATAAAGCCACCAGTATCGGGTTCCTCTCCCTCTTTTTGACCTTCGATATTTTATTTTTTCTTGCCAATAGCCTGAAAATACCCGAAGGCGGCTGGTTGCCGTTAACGGTGGGCGCCGTGTTGTTTCTGGTTATGACCACCTGGATTCAAGGCCGTGCCTTATTGGCGGAATATATGGACGAGAGACGCATGCTGTTTGAGGATTTGGAAGATAAGATAATCAGTCATCAAGCGGTAACCGCTCCCGGTTCAGCTATTTATCTGGCTAAAAGCCTACATGGCGTGCCTCAGGTTTTCTTACACAATTTCGAGCATAATCATGTATTGCACGAACAAATTATTGTGTTAACCATAGTCACTAAGGACGAGCCTTATGTTGATGTGGCGCACCGAATCAAAATTCGTACATTTGGTAAAGATAATAATTTTTACCGGGTTAAGCTTTACTATGGTTTTCAGCAAAGTCCTGATGTAAGACAAGCATTAGAACAGTGTGTCCAGGAAGGATTAAAAATCGATTACAAGCAGACATCATTTTTTCTCGGTAGTGAGCGGATTTCTTTTCGGAGAAAAAGTCCCATGCCTAAATGGCGCAGACCTTTATTCAGATTTTTATTCCACAATGCTTCAAGTGCGATAGAGTTTTTCAAAATTCCCGTCGAACATGTCATTGAATTGGGTATTCGGATTGAGCTTTAAGGCTTATTCCTAAAAGTGTTAAAAGACTTTTGAACTATTAACAGCTTAAGGCGATTGCCAAGAATAAATATACCCAAATGACGCAGGATTTTTGTTCGTCTGCAACGACTTGCATGGATGCAGGAGGTAGAGCACCAACAGTAGTCGCTTTAGGCAACGCATGGAGCAGTTGCCGAGGCGTAAAAATGGGCGCATAGCGAGCTATGCAACCATTTTTACAACGCAGCAGACGGACAAAAAGACCAGACAGGTGGGTATATTTTTCGCAGGAAATCGCCTAAGTCCATCATCGTTCCGATTCTTTTTTTGCAACCTTATCCCGCAAATAAACCGGCATGGCCTGTTCGACCGCAACGGCCAAGCCTTGCTCAAAGCCTCGCGCGCCTAAACGGGCAATCGCTCCGGCTCTGGGCAGCAGTTCGGCTTGATAGCGACTGGCGCGCCCTGCCAAGCGGGCCGTCAATTCCTGATTGTAAACGCCCCAGCCTGAACCGACGCCTACGCCGGTCAGCTCGGGGAACTCAACCGAATCGGCCGGAGTCACTGCTTCATCGCCGATCAGTTCGGCATAGCCTTGGGCATCGCGCCTATAAACGCCCCAGAATATCTCGTCCATCCGCGCATCCATCGCGACAAAGGCGACGTCATCGTCATTGTGATCGAAAAAGTCCTGGGCGATGGCCGACAAGGTGGAGACGGGGACTACCGGCAAATCGGCGCCCAACGCGATACCATGAATCACGCCGGTGGCGATACGCACCCCGGTAAACGAGCCGGGGCCGCGACTGAATGCCAGCGCATCCAGCTGTTGCGGCTTTAAGCCCGCATCCGCCATTAATGAATCGATCATCGGCAAAATCAGTTGGGTATGTGTTTTTGGGGCCAGCTCGTAACGCTCGGCTATTTCGCCGTCAATAAACAATGCAGCCGAGCAGGCTTCGGTCGATGTTTCTACTGCCAGTAATTTCATTGCTCTTTCTCTGTGGTAATTAACTTAGCGGATGCTGGATTTTTATATAGGGCGCGGAAACACAGATGGATTTGTTTTTATCCCCTCTCCCTAACCCTCTCGGCAACTGCTCCTGCGTTGCTCTACCTCCTGCATAACCCACAGGGATGTGGGGAATGCAGATATTGCAGGAGCAACATATCTGTCCTTGCAGTCGTCCAACAGGAGAGGGAACAAAGACGTCGAATTTTGATGTGCGCTAGATATATTTTTTATCCGCGTTTATCAGCCAAATCTGTGTCATCCGTGTTCTATTCTTCTATTGTCTCATCCTGAAAAAACGCTCGTACATCGTCTATATCGCGGGTGCGCTTCATGGCCGGTACGCTGTCTAAAAATATCTGGCCGTATGATTTTTTTAACAACCTAGGGTCGCAGACCATCAGTACGCCCCGGTCTGTCACGTCGCGGATCAATCGGCCTATGCCTTGCCTTAGCGCAATCACGGCGGTGGGCAGTTGGTATTCGAAAAACGGGTTCCGACCCTGTTGGGTCATAGCGTCCAAGCGCGCTTTTAACACCGGGTCGCCGGGCGATGCGAACGGCAGTTTGTCGATAATGACGCAGGATAAGGCTTCGCCCCGGACATCAACTCCCTCCCAAAAGCTAGATGTGCCGAGCAACACGGCATTGCCCGCGTCTTTAAACTGCTCCAGCAGCAAGGCCTTGGGGCGGCTGCCTTGAATCAGCAACGGAAAATCGACTTTTTTCTCCAGCAATTCAGCCGCCTGTTTCAGTGCGCGGTGGCTGGTAAACAGGAAAAACGCCCGGCCCTTGCTGGCCTGCAATACCGGCACCGCAAACTCGATGATCAACGGGATAAACGAGGGATCATTAGGCTGAGGTAAGCCTTTCGGATGATAAAACAAGGATTGATGGGCGTAATCGAAAGGGCTGCCCCAACTTTCGCTGGCCGCATTGCTCAGCCCCAGATTATTGGCGAAATGGTCGAACTTGTTGGCCACGCTTAAGGTCGCCGAGGTAAAAATCCACGCCGCCTGATGTTGCTGCATAAAGGAGCGGAATTCCGCGGCAATATCCAATGGCGTTCGGCTTAAGGTGAAGGTGTTTTTATAGGTTTCGTACCAGCGTATCCATTTACCGCTGTTGTCTTCGAGGATAATCTTTAGCTGCTGCATCAGTTCGTCGGCACGCTTGAAGCACGATTCCAGGCCTTTGGTTTTAACCGAGGCCAGCTCCAGTTGATCGGCCAAGCGCTGCAACTGGTCTTTTACCGCCGTCAAGCTCGCGGCTATTTTGGGATTATTTTCGATGTCCTGCCAGTCGCCGCGTTTAAGCTCGATGCCGAACGCCAGCCGCATGTCTTTGACCTCATGTTCCATGTCTTCGCAGGCGGTGCGCAACGCGGGCATGTCGGTTGCGTCCTTGAAATATTCCATCAATGCATCTTTAGCCAAGTCGTTCAGCTGCTTGGCGCTGACGCTAATGCCTAAAAAATTGGACGCGGTATCGGCCAGTTGGTGCGCTTCGTCGATGATGACCACTTCGGCATCGGGCAGCAGCTCGCCGAAACCGCTGTCGCGTATCGACCAGTCCGCGCACAGTAAATGATGATTAACCACCAGGATCTCGCTTTCTTGGGCTTTTTTCCTGGCCTTGACCAGGAAACACTCGGCGTAATCAGGGCAATCCTGTCCCAGACAATTATCCAATGATGAGGTCGCCTGATACCAGACCGGGTCGGCTTCGGCCACGTCGGACATTTCCGATACATCGCCTATTTTAGTGCGCTTCGACCAGGATTTTATTTTTGCCAGAGCGGCGGCATCTTCTTTGCTGAAACCCAGCGTGGAAGTCAGTGCGTTTTTCAGTCGATAGCTGCATAGATAATTGCTGCGGCCTTTTAACAGCGCGGCGATGAACGGTGTTTTCAGCGCCTTGCGGATCACCGGCAAATCTTTGTTAAACAGCTGGTCCTGAAGATTTTTGGTGCCGGTCGAAATAATGACTTTTTTGCCGGATAAAATGGCGGGTACTAAATAGGCAAAAGTCTTGCCGGTTCCGGTTCCGGCTTCGGCGATTAAGTTTTGGTTGGCTTCAATGGCATGGGCGATGGCCTCGGCCATTTCAAGCTGGGCCGCCCGCGGTTGGTAGCCCGGTATGACTTCGGCTAAACCGCCGTTGCTGCCAAAAAATGTTTCTATGTCTGTCAATTGAGTCTCTTGCACTGTGTTTTATGTATTATTTTAGAATCACCCGACACAGGCAGTTTTGTAGCCGAAATGTTGGGCAACGAAAAGCTGTCACCCAACCCTATGCGACTTGAAAATGAGGATCAGAAAAAATCAAGAAAAAAGGCGTTTGAGTAATTCATGCCGCGTAAGTTTAAAGTGTGTCTCAATATCCGTAAGAATAGCCGCTAATGTACCTATTTTTAAAGGATTGTGCGCAGGAATAGTTATGTGATGTTCCCCGCTTTCAAAGGTTGTCAGTCGTATGTGACTGCCGGTCTGACGAGTAACATGGAAACCGAGTTCCGCAAGTGCTTTTGCGAGTTCGGTTCCGGTGATGTCGCGAGGGAGTTTCAAACGGCAAGGACTTCTTCGTGAACGAAATGCAAGCGAATCATCTTTGGCGCTTTGTCTTCATCGAAGTGGCAGCGAACAGCGTCCTGGACATTGGCATGGAGTTCTTCATGGGTATCCGCATCTATGAAAATAGATTCACCGAGCGCCTTAGCCGTATACCCGCCTTCCGGGGCGTCTTCTACAATAAAGAAAATTTCGTTCATGGTTCACCCCTTTAGCCTAAAGTAAATACTAACAAAGTATCGGTAATCATGCAAAAACCATCAGTTACGTGCTTCTACCCATTTAACGGTTGACCCGTTTTCTATATTCTTTGTTAAACCTCGTTCCCCCAATTCTCTTACATCAACAGCATTGACTAATCATTACTTGTGTAGTCTTATCGTATTGTGCAAGTTGTGATTCAAAACCGCATATTCCAATATGCTGATAATAATTAAATCGAGGAAGGCTATAATGAAAATGACAACAAATTTACAACGCCGCAAACTATTAAAATATGCCGCAATAGGCATCGCAGGCGCGATCACTTACCCGAGTTGGGCAAAAACAGGCGAGTTTGTCAAAGTCAACTCGATGTCCAACGATTTTCTTCCCGACGTCGAGATTGAACTGACCATGAACACGGCCGATGTGGCCATTCTAAATGGGGAAAAAACCCGCGTCTGGAAGATCACCGGCAAGGTCATAACAGGTCCTTCAAATGTGCTTGATAATAATGAAGGCACTTATCTGGCTCCCACGCTACGCTTTAAAAAAGGCCAGAAGGTCAGGCTGATTCTTAATAATAATTTACCGGCGCAATCGATTTTGCATTGGCATGGCCTGCATGTACCCGCCAACATGGACGGCAATCCTATGTATGCGATCAATCATGGCGAAACCTATGTTTATGAATTCGAGATACTGAACCGGGCGGGCACTTATTTTTATCACTCTCACGCCCACGGCGTCACGGCCAGACAGGTCTATTCCGGCTTGGCGGGCCTGTTAATTGTCAGCGACGATCAGGAGCAGGCCCTGGATTTACCCAGCGGCGAGTTTGACATCCCGCTGGCGATTCAGGATCGCAGTTTCGACGGGCAAAACCAATTGGTTTATTCGGCGCACATGATGCAACGGATGCAGGGCTTTCTGGGCGACCGGATCCTGGTTAACGGTCAGCCCGATTTTGTATTGCCGGTGGCGACGCGCGCCTATCGGCTCCGCTTGGTCAACGGTTCTAATTCCCGTATCTATAAACTCGCCTGGGATGACGGCACTCCCATCACTGTAATCGGCGTGGACGGCGGCTTGCTGGAAAGTCCCGAGCAACATCCTTATGTGATGCTGTCGCCGGGGGAAAGACTGGAATTATGGATGGATTTTAGCGAACGGGCGGTAGGCACTGAGCTGACCATGCGCAGTCTTAAATTTGATGCCGCTTCGCATGGCGGCATGGGCATGATGGGCGGACGCGGACGAGGCATGATGGGCGGAATGATGTCGGTCAGCACCTTGCCTTCAGGATCGGACTACCCGATCTTGAAAATCCGTGTCGCTAAAAAGGAGCAAGGCCATCATGCCTTGCCGAAAACGCTGACCCCTATTACCGCACTACAGGTCAAGAATGCTGCAAATGCAGCCAATCCCAGAACTATCGCCTTATCCATGCGGCACATGTCAGCTTTGCTAAACGGTCGTTCTTATAAAATGGACGATGTTCAGCCGGACGAAATTATCCCGGTTAACAGCCTGCAATTAATAGAGTTCGATAACGGTTTTGACGGCGGGATGCACAGCATGATGGCTATGCCGCATCCGATGCATTTGCATGGCGAACAATACCAAGTCGTCAAGCGGGAAGTAAATCCGCGTTTTAGCGACAACTACGCCACCGTTTCTTCCGGGTTTGTAAGCAGCGGATGGAAAGATACGGTTCTGGTGATGCCGGGCGAGAAGGTCACGATATTAAAACCGTTTAATGATTTTAAAGGCCTGTTTATGTATCACTGCCATAATCTGGAACATGAGGATATGGGCATGATGCGGGATTTCCTGATTAAATAAATCGGCGCGTGCGGAAGCCGTTCGTGCTGTCGAAGCATGGGCGGCTTCATTCGTTTGGAATGTTGTCATCCAGGACTTTGTCGTAAACCTCGCGCAGGCTGAGTACGCAGTCTATGCTTTCCAGCGGCATCGAAGCCTCAAGCCCTATCGCTTCGCTCAATATCCAAACATCGCCTTGCCGCATATAGCGTTCGATACTCGGCTGGTCTTGCGTTACCAACAGGTATTCACGCAGAGTGGGGATTTTACGGTAATGGGCGAACTTGCCGCCCCGGTCATAAGCTTCGGTGGACGGCGACAGCACTTCTACCAGTAGCGTAGGGTTCAGTAAGGTATCGACCTGTGCATCCTCAAATTGCGGCGTGCCGCATACAACAGCGATGTCAGGGTAATGGTAGTTGCGCGCTTCGGCTGACTTGACCCGCATATCGTTAATATAGGCTTCGCAGGGGCGCTTTTTGAGTTGTTGACTTAATTCCCGGTAAATGTTTCCAGAAACCAGATTATGCTTCCGGCTTGCGCCGGTCATCGCATAGATTTGACCGTCGTGGAATTCGCTTTTATAAGACGCGCTACGTTCCAGGGTTAAATATTCTTCATCGGTGTAGTGAGTTTGTGTGAGTACGGCGGACATGAAACACCTCGATTAAGGAGTGGCTTGTTATGAACCACGGGGATTATAGCGTTTAACAGTACAGGGCTAATTATTATCCGTATCATCCAGGACTTTGTCGTAAACCTCGCGCAGGCTGAGTACGCAGTCTATGCTTTCCAGCGGCATCGAAGCTTCAAGCCCTATCGCTTCGCTTAATATCCAAACATCGCCTTGCCGCATATAGCGTTCGATACTCGGCTGGTCTTGCGTTACCAACAGGTATTCGCGCAGCGTGGGGATTTTACGGTAATGGGCGAACTTGCCGCCCCGGTCATAAGCTTCGGTGGACGGCGACAGCACTTCTATCAGTAGCGTGGGGTTCAGCAAGGTATCGACCTGTGCGTCTTCAAAGTGCGGCGTGCCGCATACAACAGCGATGTCAGGGTAATGGTAGTTGCGCGCTTCGGCTGACTTGACCCGCATATCGTTGATATAGGCTTCGCAGGGGCGTTTCTTGAGTTGGCTTCGTAATTCTCCGGCAATATTAACCGTTATCAGATTGTGCTTTCGACTTGCGCCGGTCATCGCATAGATTTGGCCGTCGTGGAATTCGCTTTTATAAGACGCGTTACGTTCCAGCGTTAAATATTCTTCATCGGTGTAGTGAGTTTGTGTGAGTACGGCGGACATGAAATACCTCGATTAAGGAGTAGCTGGGTTATGAATCACGGATATTACAACAGTTACAGCGTTTTCAAACTCAGTTAATGACTAAAAATAATAAAGCTATGGCGTAGCTGGAGTGCAAGCTTCGCCTAAAGCGCCTACTTTTGGTGCTTGCCAGCGCAGGCGAAGCCTGCACTCCAGCGGCAATGAAGCCGACATAGCCCGCTAATAATTAGTAACTCATTTAAAT
>SCPZ01000115.1 GCA_004299305.1 Methylobacter sp. | reverse complement strand
GTTCAGAACGACGCAAGTTAGACCTTCCAGGTTTTAAAAACCTGGAAGGTCTGCATATCGGTATGACGCTAGCCCGCAGACACTTGTGTATAACGATGAGCGCAGCGCGTGGGAACGAGAAACTGGCAACGTTCTAAACAGACGGAATGTAGCGTAACGCGTGGAACTGAGCCGACTTCACAGTTAAGCCGCTAGTTTTGGGTTTACCAGTTCCAATACCGCAATTTCAGGGTAGCAATTGAACCTCACCGGCAAAATTGCCCAGCCGATTCCCCGACTTATAAAAAGCGGGGTTCTAGGTGTAGCTATAAGGCCGCTGGAATAGGCTTTGTTTCTTACCGGCAATCTAGGCGCGCCCAAAAAAGGTATCACGACCTGTCCCCCATGAGTATGACCGCTTAGCACTAAAGACAAAGGCGTTTCAAACTCCGTATCCACTGAATCCGGGTTATGCGACAAGAGTATTCTACAGTCGTCCGGGTCTGAGCTGGAAAAAGCTTTATTGATCTTTAGCTCGTCCCCCCAAAAGTCGCCTGCTCCGCCAATCAAAATTCTTTCTCGCCCCTTGTAAATCGGCTTGCATTGATGACGAATATTCTGCCCCGATCTTTCCAGCCAATACAGGGACCTATCGGTGTCGGCCCAATGGTCATGATTGCCCAATACCGAATAGACGCCGTACTTTGCGCTTAGCTTAGATAAAATGGGCCACACTTTGTCGATCTCTTCAATCGTATTGCTTTCATGGACATAATCGCCCGTACATACGATGGCGTCGGCGTTTAGCCTGTTTGTCCGATGAACTATATCTTCGACAAACGATTGCGAGACAAGAAAGCCCAAATGTACATCCGTCAGATGCGCAAGCGTAAACCCGTGAAACGAATGCGGCAAATTATGAATGGGAACCTTATACCGATTTACCTGCACGATATTTCTCTCGATTAAAATCGGGTAACTTCCTGCGAGAGCAAGTGCAGCGCTGGAAAAGGCTGATTTAAGAAAGGATCTTCTATTCATTGGCGTGTTTCGAGTTAAGGGCTTCCCATGGCTTAACCTTAAGCTATCCCGGCTTAAACGGGAAGCCCCAAAAATCACCTATTTCACGCCATAACCAATAGCGACGAAATAACATCGAAATAAACATCGAGCAAAGCCGACAAGGTGTTGCGATACAAAGCCTGCAAGGTCGCTGAAGGCTGCGCCATCAACACGCTAAACAAATCCGCTAGGGCATAGTAACTGCTGATCAATACTGCTTCGGCATCTTCGCTAAGCGAGGCCAGATAAGAGCTTACCGGAGAGAGCGCGGATGCCGTAAATTGTTCGGGATTATCGATAAACATCTGCCAATACTGCCCGGATTGGGTCGCAACGCTTGTCACATACTGAGTCACAGGCTCAAAAGTCGCCGCAGCCACCTGCTCGGGGTTATCCCAAAAAGCTTGTAAATACCGGCCTGTTGCTTCCTTGCCCGTATTCACCTGGACTTGCCAATCCCGGTAAACAGGCAATACAGCGGTCTGAACTTGGGCATAAAGGGCGCCGCCTGTATATGCGGCTTGGTCGTACCAGGCGGTCAACGTTTCCACAGGATGCGCGTAAACCTGCTTGGCAGCGGCTGCCACAACGCTGTGAGCATCTATCAATACGCTACGAATATCCTGGTACAAGGCATTAAGCTGAAAACTGACTTGGCCGTACAGTTGTGTCGTCGGCAAAATCAGCTTGTTTTCCAGGTCAAGCTGGCGAATGGTAAAAAAATCCGGTTGGTTAAAAATGGGCATAATTTCCTCAATGAGTCTGTATAACAAAACGCTAAACAATAACGGCTTGATCCTTGGCTTGAATGGGGAAAATTAGATTGTGGCATGTTGCCACGCGATAACTTGCCTCAAAAAAGCATCTCAAGAAAAGCGAAAGGCGAATCAGCACGCAAAAAAAATGCGGTCAACAGATATTGACCGCACAAAGGCTCTTAAAACCCTTTAGGAGGTAATAATGATTAAGAGTGGGGCCATTCTAGTCAGCTCTATCCCCTTAGTAAATATGACATTTTGTCGCGCGACAGGTTGTCGCAGGTAGATTGTTAACGGTCGACCGGACGCCGCCTATCCATACAAACTGTGACTTCCAATTTAAAGCGGGACGATTTTACAGATAACATCCCTTCAAGGGATGTTATCTGTCCCTGCTTAGTTGGTAGCTCAATCTGTACGCCTTATAACTGGACAGTGTCTACTAACTGGACAGTTTTCAATCCCCTTCCCATTACCGCCAACACATCCCATCCTGTTGTTTTATATTACTATTTAATCAAAATAAGAAATTGGCACGGCGATTGCTTTTAGCGTTACAGGTCATCGTTCGGCTTGGGACTTCGCATTAAGACGTGTCGTATTTCTTCATTTGCATAGTAACGATGGCCTATTTGATTTGTAACTATTCAGCGTGTGTCTGAAAAAACCGCAAATTGCTGAAAGAACTCCCCCTCTCCTGATGGAGAGGGTCGGGGTGAGGAGAATTTAAATAGGAAAAAGTCCTTATTGATTCCTCCTCACCCTGCCCTCTCCCGCTGGAGAGGGATGTTGTGCTTCGCGCTGAATAGTTACTTTGATTTTATCTAAAACAAAAACATGAGGAGTAGTCTATATGGCTATAAGTACAGCAACAAAAGCAGCGACGGATGCCCTGGCGGCCAATCGCGCACCCGTTAGTGTCAATGCACAGGAAGTGCATAGATGGTTGCAAAGTTTCACCTGGGATTTTGAGAAAAACCGGACCAAGTATCCGACCAAATACAAAATGGCCAACGATACCAAAGAGCAATTCAAGCTGATCGCTAAAGAATATGCGCGTATGGAATCGGTTAAAGATGAGCGCCAATTCGGCAGCTTGCAAGACGTTTTGGCTCGCGTGGATGCTGCTAAACGCGTACATCCGAAATGGAACGAAACCATGAAAGTGGTGTCCAACTTCCTGGAAGTGGGCGAATACAACGCGATTGCCGCAACAGGGATGTTATGGGATTCGGCAACCGCGCCTGAGCAAAAAAACGGTTACCTGGCGCAAACACTGGATGAGATCCGTCATACCAACCAATGCGGTTATGTGAACTATTATTTCTCCAAAAACGGCCAGGATCCGGCCGGTCACAACGACGCTCGCCGCACCCGCACTATCGGGCCGCTGTGGAAAGGCATGAAACGGGTGTTCTCGGACGGCTTTATTTCCGGCGACGCGGTTGAGTGTTCGATTAACTTGCAGTTGGTCGGCGAAGCGTGCTTTACCAATCCGTTGATCGTTGCGGTTACCGAATGGGCGGCTGCAAACGGCGATGAAATTACCCCGACGGTGTTCCTGTCTATCGAAACCGATGAGTTACGACACATGGCTAACGGTTATCAAACCGTGGTGTCTATCGCCAACGACGAAGCGGCTTCAAAATACCTGAATACCGACCTGAACAATGCGTTCTGGACTCAGCAAAAATACTTTACCCCGGTATTGGGCATGGCATTCGAGTACGGCAGCCACTTCAAAGTCGAGCCATGGGTTAAAACCTGGAACCGTTGGGTATATGAAGATTGGGGCGGCATCTGGATCGGCCGTTTGGGCAAATACGGCGTCCAGTCGCCCGCCAGCTTGCGCGACGCCAAAAAAGACGCCTACTGGGCGCATCACGACTTATTCCTGATTGCTTATGCCTTATGGCCGACCGGATTCTTCCGCTTGACGCTGCCGACTGCCGAAGAGGCGGAATGGTTTGAATTTAACTACCCCGGCTGGCACGAGCACTACGGCAAAATCTATGAAGAATGGCGTGCGCGCGGTTGCGAAGATCCAAGCAGCGGCTTTATTCCGTTGATGTGGTTCATCGAAAACAATCACCCCATCTACATCGACCGCGTCTCCCAAGTGCCGTTTTGCCCTAGCCTGTGCAAAGGCGCAAGCACCCTGCGCGTGCATGAATTGAACGGCAAAAAGCATTCCTTCAGCGACGACTGGGGCGAGCGCATGTGGCTATCCGAGCCTGAACGTTATGAATGCCAAAACATCTTTGAACAATACGAAGGACGCGAATTGTCCGAAGTTATCGCCGAATTGCACGGTGTGCGTAGCGACGGTAAAACCCTGATTGCACAGCCGCATACCGATAAAGACGGCAAGCTGTGGACATTGGACGACATCAAAAAACTCAACTGTGTTTTTGCCGATCCGCTGAAAGCACTTTAACGTTCAAACACATCGGCAATGTCCGGTTGCTTGGGCCTTGCGGGTAGTTGGCACCCGCAACCGCGCATAAAACCGGCGATGACTGAAAACAAACAACACGGGAGACACCTATGTCGATTCAAGTAGAAACTGGAAAACGAGGCTTGACAGATCCGGCGATGGCAAAAGTAATTGCCGATGCCGTACCTGCTCAACCTTTAGATACACAAAACAAGATGAATTATTTTGTTAAACCGCGCGGACGCCGTTTAACCGAATACGAAATTTTGTGCTGCTACGCGCAACCTACCCCGGACTGGATTCCCGGCGGTTTGGATTGGGGCGACTGGACGCAAAAATTCCACGGCGGCCGTCCGTCCTGGGGTAACGAAACAACTGAGCTGCACACCACCGACTGGCACAAACATCGCGACCCGGCCCTGCGCTGGCACGCACTGTATGTAAAAGACAAAGCCGAAGAATGGCGTTATACCGATCGCTTCCTGAAAGCCTATTCGGCAGACGGCCAAGTGCGTTCCATCGATCCTACCTGGCGCGATGAAGTATTGAACGATTATCTGGGCGCATTCTGCTTTAGTGAATACGGCTTGTTCAACTCGCATTCCTCGGCTTCGCGCGATTGCCTGGGCGACACCCTGCGTATGAGTATCGCAATGATCGGTCTGGATAAGGTCGATAACGCCCAAATGATCCAGTTGGAAAGGACTTTCCTGGCAAAACTGGTTCCAGGCTTCCCCGAATCCACGGATGAGCCCAAAAAAGAGTGGACGCAAGGCGCTATTTATAAAAGCGCCAGGGAAACGGTTGAAGACATCTGGCAAGCCACTTATGACTGGAATGAAATCCTGTGGTCAGGGCACATGGTCTACGACGCATTATTCGGCCAATTTGTGCGCCGGGAATTCTTCTTGAGACTGTCGTCCTATTTCGGCGATAACCTGACGCCGTTCTTTATCAACCAAATGCAGTTGTACCATTCGCAAACCAAAGGCATCACCGGCGACATGTTCTTTCACTGCCTGGCCGATGACGCAGAGTTTGGCGATTACAACAAACGCCTGTTACGCGCCTGGACTGATAAATGGTTGCCAAGGACGGTCGATTCATTGAAAGACTTCATGGGCATTTTCGCCAAAATCCCTGAAATCAAGGGCGTCACCAGCAAGGATGCGGTCGAAGCCGCGCTTGAGCGTGTTTTTGACGACTGGAAACGCGACTGCGCCGATCCTATCAGCTACAAAGTCGATACCGCAGCGCTCGTTAAAACAGTCCTAACCGGCCTTAAATAAAAGGAACAAACAATGTCTAAAAGTTCAAATGCATACGGCGCAGGGATCATGGCGAAAACCGGAAAAGCTTTTTCCGACGAGTATTTTGCCGAAGAAAACCAGGTGTTCCACGAAAGCAATGAAGTGGTGTTGGTATTAAAAAAATCCGACGAAATTAACGTCATCGTTGATGAATATTTGTTGGGCGACCATGCCGATGAAAATCCAACCTTGGTCGTTGAAGACCGCGCCGGGTATTGGTGGCTGAAAGCAACCGGCAAAATCGAGGTGGATTGCGCCGAAGTCGCAGAAATACTGGGAAAAAGCTTTTCGGTGTACGACTTCCTGGTGGACGTAAGCTCGACCATCGGCCGCGCTTACACACTGGGCGACACCTTTACCATCACATCAGAATTGATGGGTCTCGATACCAAACTGAAAGACTTGCAATCTTAGGAGTTCACTATGGCTAATTACAAAATTCATGACAACCCGGTACGCGACGAGTGGATGCAGAAAATCGACGGACTGAGAACACTGGCCCAAGGCGTTGCTTTTTTGGTCGATTTCCGCAAAAAACACACCACGCCATTGCGCGACGATTATTCGCTGGAGCTCGATTGGGGCTGGATTGAAATCAAGATCGAAGAAAAAGTGGCGATGCTTAAGCATCACGAACTCAACGATCAGCAGTTCCTTAACAACAACACTTGCGGCACGAATGCGCAACAAGTGGCTGATGCGGTAGTGGCTAAAATGGCCGCCTGCACCGATAAATATGAAGCCGAAAAACTTCATATCACGTTCAGGATAGAAAACAAACCGCCGATCATGCCTGTGAATGTGTTTATGGACACCGACCGGATTCTCGGCACCAAACTCATGGAGCTTAGAAATACCGATTATTACGCATTGTCGCTGGAACAATTGCGTAAAGAGCGCGGCGTAAAAGTCATCGCCTTGCAGTCGTGATTTGAGCGATGTTGGAAGTCAGGTCAAGTGCATGACCTGATAGCTTATTGGAGCGCCCGCATAGTGTACTAAGTAATTGAGCTAAAGTTTTCCGGTATTTTGGAGTGCAAGCTCTGCTTGCAACGCAGGCAAAGCCTGCACTCCGGCTTTAAAAAAAAGCTAAAAACTTATATTCAGGTACTTATGCGGGCGCTTCCCGGAATCCATAACTAACACGGTGAACCATGCTAGAACCATCAAATGCAGTGTCGTATCAACAAGACAGCGGAATGCTGAATCAAAACGCCGATCTTACCAAACTCTATGATTCGCAACCCTACACCGCCTACACGGAAGACCTGGAGTTCATGTGGCGCTGGACCATTTACCAAGACAACAAGCTGGTCCAGGAAGGCTGTTCATTGACATTAGAAGCGTCAAGACGCGCCGTTCAACATGTGTTGGCATTTTTCAGCATGAATGGCCGGGACACGAAAGCAGAACAGGAGTTGTAATTAATGGCGAGCACACATCAGGTAAAAATTATTACCCAGGATGACGAATCGGTAACATTCGAATGCCGTTCCGATGAAGATGTCATCAGCGCAGGCTTGCGCCAGGATATTTATTTAATGGCCTCCTGCCGCGAAGGCGGCTGCGCCACTTGTAAAGGCTATTGCTCGGAAGGCGATTACGTTTTGGGTAAATTCAGTTCCCAAGCGCTGCCTTACGAAGAAGAGGAAGCCGGGGAAGTGTTGCTATGCCGTTGTTACCCGACCACCGATATAGAAGTCGAGGTGCCTTATACCTACGACCGCATTTCATTTTCGCCCGAAGGCTTGGCGTTTGAAGCGGAAGTAGTCGAGCTGTCGCAGATCTCCAGCAACGTGGTTAAATTCCAGCTCAAACGCACCGGTGACGACAAACAGGTCAACTTTGCTTCCGGGCAGTTTTTCGACCTGGAAATCCCCGGCACCGAAACCACGCGATCCTATTCACCGGCTAACACCGCCAATCAACAGGGCGATTTGGAGTTTTTAATCCGCATCGTCGACGGCGGCCAATTTTCAAGGTATTTGCAACATGACGCCAAAGTCGGCCAAAAAATAACCGTCAAAGGCCCGTCCGGCATCTTCGGCTTAAAAGAAAACGGCTTTACGCCGCGCTATTTTGTCGCCGGCGGCACCGGCCTGGCCCCCATACTGTCTATGGTCAGGCACATGCATGAATGGGACGAACCGCAAAAGTGCGTCATTTATTTCGGCGTTAATACCGAGGAAGAGATTTTTTACCTGGACGAACTTGATCGATTAGCGGCGGACATGAAAACGCTGGCGCTGAGAAACTGCGTTTGGAAATGTTCCGACGATTGGCACTGTGAAAAAGGCAGCGTAGTGGATATTTTACGCCGCGATTTACAGGAAACCGGCGCCAAACCCGATCTTTACTTATGCGGTCCTCCGGGCATGGTTGACGCGACTTTCCAGGTCTGCGAGGCCATGGGCATTCCAAAAGAGCGGATTTACCTGGAAAAATTCCTGCCCAACGGGTCTTAAAAAAAAGGGGGGGGTATGCAACAGGCGGATCAGGAATTTCTTCATGGCATGGTCGCGCAGCTGGATGAAACGATTAAAAAGTTGGTCATTGAAGAAAGGGAAGTCTCCATCAAAATTGGAGCCGGTCGCGTGGAGGAGTTAAGAGAGTTCTGGAAACAGGAGTTATCGGAGGAAGAAGAAAAGTTTTTCAGGATGACGCTGGATCACTGGGACAAAATACTGATCCGTATCTGGGCTCGATCAAAACGCGCTCATCATACCAGGGCAGAGGTTGGACATACCTTCATGAAATTGAATTTTAATAAAGAGGCATAGACATAAAAATATGACCAAACAAATTATTTATAACCCGGAAGCCCGGTCAAGAATGATGCACGGCGTTGATAGTGTCGCTCGTGCCGCCGTTATAACTATGGGCGGCTCTGGCCCTGCGGTGATGATCCAACACCGCACGGACGGCATGATGCCGGTCTTTACCCGCGACGGCGTGACGGTCGCAAGGTCAATCGGCTTTGAAGACCGTATTGCCGATTTGGGCGGCCGCATGTTGCGCGATGTGGCGGGTGCGGTATCCCGGCAGGTAGGAGACGGCACCACGACAGCTATTGTACTGGCGCAAAAAATTGCCCAGGAAAGCATGAAGAGTGTCGCTGCGGGCTTTCATCCATTGCAGTTGAAAAAAGGCCTGGATTTGGGCCTGGCCTTAGTTGAAAAAAACTTATTGGAAAAAGCGGTAACCGGCGTGACGGCCGACTGGATTGAAAAAATCACTGCGGTTGCCACCAAGGACGAACCGGGAGTAGGTAAATTGTTGGCTCAAGCCTTGGAAGAACTGGGCAGCGAAGGCCGACTAAGCTTTCAACTCGGCAACGGGCGGGAGGATGAACTCGACATCGTCGAGGGCATTCACTACGAACAAGGTTATTTATCGCCTTATTTTGTAACCGATAAAACGCGCGCAGAAGCCGTACTCGACAACCCGTATATTCTGTTATACGACAGGGAAATCAATGACTTGATGGATTTGATACCGATTTTGGAAGAGGTCAAGGTAGAAGGCCGTTGCTTGCTGGTCATTGCTGATGATGTGGTCGATAAAGCCCTGACCGGTTTATTGTTGAATCATGTGCGGGGCATTTTTAAAGTCATTGCCGTTAAAGCGCCAGGCTTCGGAGATAAACGCGTCGACCGCCTTAAGGACTTGGCCTTGCTAACCGGAGGCAAGGCTATTTTGGACGATTACAGCAGCCCAAAACTCGAACAGGTTAGTTTGGATATGCTGGGCCAGGCTCAACGTGTGGTCGTTACCGAAGGCGCGACCACTATCATCGGGGCTAAAGGCGACCGGCAAGCTGTCATGCAGTTTATTGACACATTGCGAACCCAAGCCGACTTCATTCTGGCAAAAAAGCCGGGGCAAGGTTCGGCAACCGGCAATAAACACGATTTTGAAGAATTAGAAGAGCGTATTGCGTTATTGTCCGGAAAAACCGGCGTGTTCAGCGTGGGCGGCAGCACCGATTTTGAAATCAAGGAGCGCTTGGTTCGTATAGAAAATGCCTATATGTCAGCCAAAGCAGCGCTTGAAGAAGGTGTTTTGCCGGGAGGCGGCGCCGCCCTGTTTCGCTGCATAAAAACCCTGGACGGCGTGATTACCGAAAATGCCGGTCAACAGCAAGGCATTGCCATCCTGAAGCTGGCGCTGGCAGCACCATTGCAAAGTTTAACGCGTAATGCCGGGTTGAATTCAGAAGCGGTTATTGCCCGGCTGAATGCTGCCGATGACGATCATTTAACCGTCGATACGCAACGGCAACGTTACGGCAATTTCCTGGAAATCGGCATTATCGACCCAGTTAAAGTCATGCGCCTGGCGCTACGCAATGCAGTTGGCGTAATAACAACACTGATCAGCACAGAAACCGTGATAATGGATGTGCCGGATTTGTCGATTATGGCGGGCTATTCACCCGAATGGGCTGCGGCAACGCGCGAAGATCCTAGGGCATGAATTAATTGGCTTCCTGTTTACGCCGGGATAGTTTAAGGCTAAGCCTTTATCGTTCTCACGCTCTGTGTCACTGCCATTAAAGGATGAAAATTAAATAACTCATACAGCCGATTTACAGATAACATCCCTTCAAGGGATGTTATCTGTTCAAGTTATTTAGTTTTCATTCCTAAGTTAAGAAAAAATCCCCCTCTCCTGCTGGAGCATAAGTATCTACATAACTTTTTTGCACCATAAATACAATGGGTTGCAAGTTGACCTGACTCCCTCTCGGCAATTGCTCCCTGCATTGCTCTACTACCTACATCCATGTAGGCATCCTGTTGGAGAGGGTTGGGGAGAGGAGAATAAAAACAAGCATTTATATCCCCCTCATCCTAACCTTCTCCCGGTGGGAGAAGGGACTGGTATCTTAACTTTAATGGCAGTGACGCGCTACCTGATCCATGTCTACCTACCCCTCCAAAGGGGCACTTCTATTCTTTTATAGAATAAAGGCAATGCGACACTATGCCACATTGCCTCTTTTTTTGATTTTGTTATCTTGGCTTGGATGTTTTGCCAATAATCAAGAGAACTGAATGCCCATAGATCTGAACATCCCTCCGCAAGCCGCTTTAACACAGGACTCCTTCTTGCTGAGACAGACCATTGACTATCGGATTTATCGGCCCATGCAGGCTTGGCAATGGATGACGCAAACCCGTTCAGTCCCCGATCAATATGACTGGGCGCGCCCTGAAGTCACCGAATCATGGCAACGCTGTCTTGAAGAATACCGATTGCCATTAGGTAATTATTCCAATTGGGATTATTACCCAATCATCAGCCAACCTGTTCAGATGGATAACCCATCTCAAAAAATAGAAACACTCATTAAACAACTCAACCACAACTTCCACGTTTTTCTTAAAGAAGCCGGCGTTATGCTGATGCTGACCGCCGCAGACGGCAAATTGCTATACACGCTCGGAGAACAGCTGCAACAGCCGGGTTCATTCATGTCGCGAGCGAGTGAACGAGGCGCTAATTGGCTGGAATCGGTGTTGGGCAATAACGGCATCGGCACCGCGATCGAGTTGAAAAAGCCGGTCGTTTTCCAAGGCATGGAGCATTTCTTAAGCGTACTGCACCCCTTCACTACAGCCGGTTACCCGCTGCTTGACGAGTCCGGCCACTTGCTGGTAGTTATCGGCCTGGTCAGCAGTCAGCATCAGGAAAGCATGAACTCATTGTTTGCCTTTTTGCATCTTATCTGCGTATTGGTCAACACGGATTTTCCATTAGCCAAAAACGCCTTGGCGCAGCAGCGGGTATTGGAAAAAATTCCCTTCCGCCCCGCCCCGAAAACACCTGCCGAATTCCGCGATGCTGCAGTTTCACCTACCCTGGAAGAACTGGTAAAAAAGGCTGTCAAATTACAACAATACAAAATCCCTATTTTAATTACCGGAGAGTCTGGGGTAGGTAAAGACCATTTTGTGAATCTCATTAAAAAGGCGGGCCCCAGGAACAACGCCCCTTTAATCGCTATCAATTGCGCATCCATTCCCCACGACTTGATAGAAAGCGAACTCTTCGGTTACGAATCGGGGAGTTTTACCGGCGCGAAAAGCACCGGCAAACCCGGTAAGTTTATGCTGGCCGATACGGGCATCTTGTTTCTCGATGAAATCGGCGATATGAGTTTCGATTTGCAATCGACCTTACTCCGGGTGTTGGAAACCTCGGAATTTACGCCGGTCGGCGGCAATAAACCGATACAGGTAGACGTGCAAGTGGTTGCGGCAACCAATGTGCAATTATTGGAAGCCGTTGAAGCCGGTCGTTTCCGGCGCGACCTTTACTATCGCCTGAACGGCGCGCAAATCCATTTGCCTCCCCTGCGCGACCGCGACGATAAAAAAGCCATTATTCATCATATCCTGCGCCGGGAATTAAATGCCATTTCAACCGAAGAAGCGCCGATTGAAATTTGCCGGGAAGTCGTCGGCTTGTTTGAACACCACCCTTGGCCCGGCAATATTCGCCAATTGATTAATGTTATCCGGGCGACGCTATATACCGCCGGCAGCCCGTTTATCAGCACACAGGATTTACCGATTGATTTTATCGCTGAATTAAAACAGCAAAAATGTCTTGAGATGACTCGCTCGGAACTTCCTGACCTACAGGATAATTTTCCCGTTATGAGCCTATCGGACTGGGAATTACACGGCATCAAAACCGCGCTAAAGGATTGCGACGGCAATATTTCCCTGGCCGCCAAAAAATTGGGAATTACCCGCACCACGCTTTATAAAAAAATGGAACGTTTCGGTTTAAATAAAACCGGAAACGACCGCCTGCTATACGCCGCAATGTAAAACTTTTGTAACGGAACGAGCGAATAAATCATCCTGTTGTATTAGGGCGTACTGCCTATCAATGGAAGCCCTGTTTTATATCTGTTCGACTATTTTCATGATTTTCGTGGACAATTCTTTAAAGTGTCGCAGACTCAGATGATAGCCTTTATAATCGTTTGCCATGAACCTACAAAATCGCATAATCAACCATTTCACCACCAGTATTCAAACCCAGCAAGATACGCTGACCAGCCTTAGTGAACTAATCGAGTTTGCCTCGCAACGGCTGGTCGCGACCTTGCTGAATGACAAGAAAATAGTCACTTGCGGCAATGGCCGTTCGGCGACCGTCGCCCAGTTACTGTCATCGGCAATGCTTAACCAATACGAACGCGACCGGCCTTCTTTACCCGCTATTGCCTTAACCACCGACACCGCCACCCTCACCGCAATAGCCAACGACTATCATTTTGACGATGTTTTTGCCAAACAGCTCAGGGCATTAGGGCAAAGCGGCGATATATTGGTCGCCTACACCGATGGCAATAATTCGGCCAATATCGCCAAAGCCGTCAGCACGGCTCACGATAAAGACATCACGGTCATCGCGCTGACCGGCAATAATGGCGGCATGATTGCGCCGTTGCTCAATGAAACCGACATAGAAATTCGCGTACCGTCAAACGCCAGCGCACATATCCAGGAAGTCCATGCCTTGATTACCCATTGCCTGTGCGACTTAATCGACCATCAATTATTTGGCGGCTGAGCTATGAAAATACTGTTGTTATTGATGCTAGCACATGGCCTTTTTATTACCGGATGTTCGACGATTAAGTCGGGCGGGGCGGAAATAACCGGCTTATCATTATTAAACGACCGCCGCAGCCGTGACGCGATTTTGGCTGACGAGACGATTGAAGATCATGCAGCCGCCAAACTGAATGCCTATTACGACTTACGCGACAAATGCCACTTTAATATAACCGCCTATAACGGCGCAGTGCTGGTTACCGGCGAAACGCCCAAGGAGGAGTTTCGCGACCGGATTATCGACATCGTTCGCGTCATCCCCAATGTAAAAGGGGTGCATAACAAACTGCTTATCGCCAAACCCAGCCCGTTTAATTTCCGCGCCAATGATGCGCTGATTACCGGCAAAGTAAAAACCGCGCTGACTCAAATACCCGAATTCGATGCTTCCTGGGTAAAAGTCATTACCGAACAAAGAACGGTTTACCTGATGGGGCTGGTGCATAGAAACGAGGGCGCCGCCGCCATCGAAGCGGCCAGACGCCAACCCGACATAAAACAAATCATTACGGTTTTTGAATACCTTGACTAATATTGCCCCCTTACCCACCGACTTTCTACGCTTGCTGGCTGAGATTTTTGCCCGCGAAGACATTCTGACCGCCCCTGAAGACTGCTGGACTTACGGCTACGACAACAGCCGTCGCCATGTATTGCCTCAAGCCGTGGTTTTTCCGACCACGCATGAACAAGTCGTCGGCGCTGTTACTGCCTGTAACCGTTTCAACATCGCCCTGACCGCCAGGGGACGCGGCACCGGCACAACCGGCGCCACCACGCCACTGAAAGGCGGACTGGTCATGTCGCTGGAGCGTATGAACAAGCTGGTCGAATTTTCTCCCGATAATCGCTACATCATCGTCGAACCGGGCATGACTAACCAGCAGGTGCAGGACATCGCCAAAGAGAAGGGCTTTTTTTGGCCGCCGGATCCTACCAGCGCGGCTTTTTGCAGCATAGGCGGCAACTTGGCTTATAACTCCGCAGGCCCCAGGGCGGTAAAATACGGCACGCCCAGGGAAAATACCTTGGGGCTACGCGCTGTCACCGGTGCGGGCAAGGAAATCCGCGTCGGCGTTCATACCAGCAAAGGCGTGGTCGGCTATGACCTGACCCGGCTGATCCTAGGTTCGGAAGGTACGCTGGCGATTATTACCCAGGCGACGTTAAAACTGACGCCGCTGCCGGAAGCGACCAAAACGCTCAGGGCGATATACAACACCGTCTTTGATGCGGCCAAGGCCGTTTCCGCGATCATGTCGCAGCCGGTCATTCCCTGTGCGCTGGAATTTATCGACGGCAATGCAATCAACATGATCCGGCAATACTCGGAATCCGACCTGCCCGAACATGCGGGCGCTATGCTGATGATCGAAGTCGACGGACAGTTGGAAGGCTTGGACAAGGCCGCTGAAAAAGTGGCGGCCGCAGCCAAAAACGATGGTCTTTTGGACATCCGCCTGGCCCAAACCGAGACGGAAGTTAAAGCGCTATGGCAAACCCGGAAAGCGCTGTCTCCGGCCTTGCGCAAAGTGGCGCCGAAAAAAATCAATGAAGATGTGGCGGTTCCGGTTACCGAAATGCCGACGCTGATAGCGGGACTGGGCGAGCTGTCAAAAAAATACGATCTACCCATTATTAATTTTGGTCACGCGGGCAACGGCAATATTCATGTCAATTTATTGCTCGATCCCGATGAGCCTGAGCAAGGCAAAAAAGCCCACGCCTGCCTGGATGAAATATTTTCCTTGGTATTAGCGCTAAACGGCACATTATCCGGCGAGCATGGCGTCGGCCTGGAGAAACGGGATTTTGTCGATCGGGAACTGGATACGAATTCTTTGGCATTGATGCGGGACATTAAGCGCCAGTTTGACCCGAACGGCATACTCAATCCCGATAAAATGTTTCCGCTGGTTTAGCTACTCAAAAGATGCTGGCTTTGCAATAGAACACGGATGACACGGATAAACAAATTAAATCCGTTTAAACCCGTCTAATCCGTGTGCTATTTTTCAGCTGCTGAATAGAGCTCGCTGCTGCCGTCCATATCACCAGTCTGGCTGTACAACAATGGCCGCCCCTGATTAAGCGTTGCCGCTGCAAGCACTTTGCAGACGGCGATTTTATGATCCCCGGCATCGGCATAATGGCTGACTTGGCAATCAAAATAAGCCAAACTTTCGGATAAAACCGGCGCACCGGTTTCGGCTTGCCGCCATTGAAATCCGGCCATCTTGTCCGGCGCGGAACGGCCAAAGTGCTCTGCTAGCGCATATTGATCCTGCCCCAGCACGTTAACCGTACAAACACCGCTTTCCTGCATCAATTGATAGGAATAATGCTCGGGATTAATGCTGATCGCCAACAATAAAGGATCGAAAGACACCTGCATCACCCAGGCCGCAGTAAAAGCATTTTGACGATCCCCGGCGCCGACGCCGATCACATAAACACCGTGACTGACCTGTTTGACCAATTCCGCTACATTTTCAATCATGTTAATGCACCAGCTTAATGCGCATCGATAAATCGACCGCCTTGACGTGCTTGGTCAATGCGCCGATCGAAATGTAATCAACGCCTGTCTCGGCAACCCCCCTGATATTGTCCAGTTCGATATTGCCGGAAGCCTCAAGCTCTATGGCGCCGGAATTTATTTTTACCGCTTCGGCCATCGCTTCAAGGCTGAAATTGTCGAGCATAATCCGGTCGGGCTCTGCCGCGACCGCTTCCAAAAACTCCTGCATGGTTTCGACCTCCACTTCGACAGGAACCGAGCTCAGTGTCCGCGCAGACCGGACTGCTTGGGCTATGGACCCGGCCGCTATGATGTGGTTTTCCTTAATTAAAACCCCGTCATATAAGCCGATCCGATGGTTATAACAGCCTCCGCAGGCTACCGCATATTTTTGCGCATTTCTAAGGCCCGGAATGGTTTTCCGGGTATCCAATACTTTACAAGCCGTGCCGGAAACTGCATCGGCATATTGCCTGGCAACGCTTGCCGTGGCGGACAAGGTTTGCAACAAATTCAGTGCGCTACGCTCACCGGTCAGCAAGCCTCTAGCCGCGCCGCTGAGTTTACATAAGACCGTATTTTTACCGACCGCCTCGCCTTCCGACGCCAACCACTCGATACTAACGTTTGCATCCAAATACTTAAATACCGCATCAAACCACGCCTGACCACAAAGCACCATGTCTTCCCGCGTTACAACTTCAGCTTCGGCTGTCATCGCTTCAGGAATGATGGCTGCGGTTATATCGCCGGACCCGATGTCTTCTTCGAGGAAGGATTTTATATTCACTTGTTCTGTCATAAGCCCATTAATTCTGAAAGCACCCGTTCGGTAATCTTTTTTTCGTTATTCTTAACAATGTCGGCCTGCCCTAGCCCTAGTTTTTTTGCCAACGCGTCCGTTTGAATTTCAAGTATTTTAACGCCGTTTTTTCCGACAAACAGCATAGTTCCTGTCTCCGCATCCTTCCAAAGAAGTTTGCCCCATTGTCGGCCTGATTCTGAGTTGAATGCAACCCAGCTATCTAAAGCAAGATTTCCGGCCTGATCCAGGTTGTCTCCTGTTATCGCTACGGCTGCTATTTTCTCGCCCTCAACAGCTGTAGCAATATCGCCCGCCGTTTTTTCCTTTTTATCCATCAAAATAATATGCCATACGGCAAGATCTTTAAAGAAACGTGACTGTGCAGATTTATCGTATGAAATTTGCTTCAAGCCCTTTCTCAATTCCGCAATCAATCCCGGCAATAATTTTAATATCTGCTTTCTTTCATTGTCATCGGCAGGCGGTGTAACGCTTATAATCAGCTCATCCATAGCCCGTACCGATTTGTCCCACGGCTCCGGCTGATCATCCTTACGTGTATAAGCATCCAACAAGACCTCAGACCAAACACCACGTAGAAACTCAACTATCGCTGTCGGCAGCATTTTACCCTTCATGCTGTTTTCGATGGCGGCAAGAACTATTTTCCTGCTCGATGCCAAGGCTTGTTTATTGACCATAAACTGTTTGGCGTTCTGTTCGATATTCCGGGTGCGCTGTTTTTGCTTGCTCATGTAGTTAACAAATTCACCTGCCTCTGCCGTCCAGCCGGACAGTTCAACGCCACTATCTTGGGTTATTTTCTTAACTGCGCTTGCAATACGCTCCTGGATTAACCGGTCGTCGTGCTCATCCCTATTTAAAAATAACCCGGCGGCAAACAACTCATCGAGTAACTGTCTGACAGGATTGTCCTGGCTGGTAAAAACGCCGTATTGTCCCAAAGCGGCCTCTGCCCAAGGGATTTCCAACTGTAGGATAGCTTTTTTTATAGCGTCCTGAAGCAATTCATCCCGCTCTATTTCGCTGAAAATTAACGCCACTAAATCCAGTACGTCTTCATCATGCCTGCTTAAGACTTTGACATCGATACTAAAACTCAGCTCCTCCAGTTTTTTCAGCACTCGCCATTTTAACGGCTGCTTCTTTTCTCCCGGCTCCAAGCCATCATTAAACTTCCGAAGAATTTGCAATGCATTTTTTATTTCAGCCTGTTCATAAAATGCGTTTCCGCTAACTGAAATTAAATCATAGGCGGATGGAAAATGCGCCAAACGCCATAGCTCCAGTTTTTCCTGTAAAAGACTAAACTCTACACTTGGCTGTTCAACGCTTGCAGTAGGCAGGAGCGGTCGCTCGTCCTTACTCTGCTCAAGCTCAACGAACAATTGCCTCGGCTTGTAGGTTTCGCACCATTTAATTAGTTCACGATAAATAAATCCCAACTGGTTAAAGACATTAACTTCAAATGCCTTATACAGCGCAATCCGACCGTCTGTATTTAATTTCAGCGGCTTAACGACCTCAACCAAGGCATTAATTAATTTTTCCGGGAATATCGGGTTTTGACTGTCGGCAATCGTTTGCTTACCCTGCTGGAGTGCCAGCTGCTTATTAAGAGCGATCAATTCTTCATAACATGAATGCTCACAATCGCGGATAATCAGGGCAATCAGGCGATTTTCTTTTACCTCATCGTTACTGGTTAACGAGACTTTAGAAAAATCTACTTGTTCATTCCGGTTATTTGCTGTTTTTTGATAGTTCTCGTCGAAAATATCACTCACTTTTAACAAATAATTTTGCTTAATCTCTCTACGAACTGAATGCAGGTATTCCAGCAATTTTATATATTGATCTTTCGTTATTTTTTCGCGATTCTTGCCCAACTGTAAGCCGAATTCAAGATCAACCCGCATACAACAATCATCAACCAATTGTTCAAAATGCTGAAAAAAAACCGGCTTAACTTTGCCTAAGATCTCAGCCCTATTCGTTTTACTCAAACCTGGATTTATTTGCTGCCGGTTGTCCATAGCAATAGTTCTGTTGTCATTTAAAAAAAAATTAGTCATAACCTAGTCCCCCATAGTGTTTTGACTAATAATATGCACATCCATCCTGAATACTGTGTTTTATTTCCGTTTTTACTTCTTTGCCTACCCATGAAAATAGACCAGCACTGGTTAACTAAGGTTACCCGAACGCCTACACCCAACTTTGATGAAAGGCCTGAGCCAACGGATATTTCATTGCTGGTTATCCACTGTATCAGCCTGCCGCCCGGCGAATTTGGCAATCATTATATAGATCAACTGTTTTCCAACCAGCTTAATCCTGATGATCATCCCTATTTTAAAGATGTTTATCAACTTACCGTATCTGCGCATTTACTGATTAAGCGCGATGGCGTGTGTGTTCAATACGTGCCGTTTGACAAGCGCGCTTGGCATGCGGGAAAGTCGATCTATGAAGGCAGGGAACGGTGTAATGATTTTTCTATCGGTATAGAGCTTGAAGGTACCGAACAGGTCGATTATACCGACCGGCAATATGTGCAACTCGCTACAGTGCTTCGCACCCTGCTTGAAACTTACCCTAAACTATCGACAAAGCGCATGGTAGGGCATAGTGATATTGCGCCTGGGCGAAAAACCGATCCGGGCGCATCTTTTGACTGGCAAAGGCTTTTGGAGCTGTTGAATTAGCAGGAAAATAGAACACGGATGACACTGATCAGCCCGATTTAAACGGCTTTTTAAGAGGCCAAAAAATAACGTAACTATTCAGCGTATGCTAAAAATGATTAATGGAACACGGATGACACTGATTAAACGGATAATCACTGATTAAAAGCACAGAATATTTTAAAAAATCCGTGTAAATCCGTCCTATCCGTGCCATCCGTGTTCCATTTCTTTTTTCGCTGAATAGTTACAAAATAACTATTCTTTCATCTGTGACTATCAGTTAAATCCGTACCATCCGTGTTCTATTATAAGACTTTGCCTCTACACTGAATCCGACTGTTTCGGGCGCCCGACGCCGAACGACTCCGCCAGCATTAACATCACGCCCAAGGTAATCGCGGAGTCTGCGATATTAAAGGCGGGCCAGTGCCAAGACTCGTAATAAACATCCAGAAAATCGATCACATAGCCGTAAGCCAAGCGATCGATCAAATTGCCGACGGCTCCGCCCAGAACCAGTGCCAAAGCCACGGCCAACAAAGTCTCATGTTTCTTCAACCGGGCCAGCCAAACCGCTATGACAGCGCCGATCACCAAGGCCAATCCGGCAAAAAACCAGCGCTGCCAGCCGCCCGCTTCGCTGAGGAAACTGAACGCCGCACCGGGATTATGCACATAGGTCAGCTTAAAAAACGGCATAATCTGAATGGATTCATACAGCTGCATGGAACCCGCTATCGCAAGCTTACTGGCTTGGTCGAGAATTACCGCCAGCAATGACAGCCATAACCATTTCAACATAACCTTATCACGCATATTGCCGGTGCTCGCCATCGCCCGCCACGTTTTCCACGCAACGAACACACAGTTCTGGGTGTTCTTCTGTCGCCCCCACATCAGGCCGTTGATGCCAGCAGCGTACGCATTTTTCATGTTCGGAAACGACGACTTTCAATTTAATGCCTTCAATTTCAGTCTGAATGGCGTCTTCAGGCGCATTTTGTTCAGCCATGACGGTGGCGTTGGAGGTAATGAAGATAAAGCGCAGTTCATCCGACAACCGGCTTAACGAATCAAAAAACTCGGCATTACAATACAGTTCGATTTCAGCATTCAGCGAGGAACCTATATCGCCTTTGGCCCTGCTTTTTTCCAGTTCCTTTCCGACAGCGGCCCGGACGGCCATGATTTTTTGCCAGAACTCACGATTCAACGCGGAATCGTCATCCAGCTTGACCAGCCCCTGATACCAGGTTTCCAAAAACACCGACTCGCTACGTTCGCCCGGCAGGTATTGCCAGATCTCATCGGCGGTATAGCTGATAATCGGCGCCAGCCAGCGGGTCAGGGCTTCAAGCACATGATACATCGCGGTTTGCGCCGAACGCCGCGCCAAACCGTCGGCTTTTGCGGTGTATTGACGGTCCTTGATGATATCCAGGTAAAACCCGCCCAGATCGATTACGCAAAAATGATGCACTTTTTGGTAGATATGCTGAAATTGGTACGTTTCGTAAGCGGTTTTAACCTCTTCCTGCAACTCGGATGCCCTATCTACAACCCAGCGATCCAGCGCCAGCAAATCTTTATCCTCGACCATATCTTTCGCCGGATCGAAATCATCCAGATTGGACAGCAAAAACCGCGCGGTATTTCTAAGGCGCCGGTAGCCGTCAGAGGTGCGTCTTAAAATTTCATCCGAAACGCTCATTTCGCCGCGATAATCGGTCGATGCAACCCATAAACGCAACACATCTGCGCCCAGGTCCTTCATGACCGATTGCGGGGCGACCACATTGCCCTTCGACTTGGACATTTTCTTACCGTCGGCATCGACGGTAAAGCCGTGCGTCAACACCGCCTTGTAGGGCGCCACCTCATTCATTGCGACCGAGGCCAGCAACGATGACTGGAACCAACCGCGATGTTGGTCGGAACCTTCCAGATACAAATCGGCCGGAAAATGCAGCTGTTCGCGTTTTTCTAAGACACAGGCGTGGGTCACGCCGGAGTCGAACCAGACATCCAGCGTATCGCTCATTTTTTCGTAGTGCTCGGCTTCATCACCCAACAGTTCAGCCGCTTCCAGCTCGAACCAGGCTTCTATGCCTTGTTGTTCGATGCGCTTAGCCACCTGCTCAATCAATTCAGCGGTGCGCGGATGCAAGTCGCCGCTTTCCTTATGAACAAAAAACGTGATCGGCACGCCCCAAGTGCGCTGACGGGAAACGCACCAGTCGGGTCGGCCTTCCATCATGCTTTCGATGCGCGCTTGGCCCCATTCGGGAATCCAGGCAACGCGCTTGACTTCATTCAGCGCCTGCTCACGCAGCTTGTTTTTGTTCATCGAGATAAACCACTGCGGCGTAGCCCGGAAAATAATCGGGGTTTTGTGCCGCCAGCAATGCGGATAGCTGTGCAAAATCGCTTCGTGATGCAGTAATTTACCTTGTTGCTCAAGCACTTCCAAGACATGGGCATTGGCGTTGAATACATGTTCACCGGCAAAGATTTCCGTGTTCGGCAGGAACACGCCGTCGTTGCCGACCGGGTTGTCGACCGGTAAACCGTATTTCAAGCCGACCACATAATCGTCCTGGCCGTGTCCGGGCGCCGTATGTACCGCTCCGGTACCGGCTTCGGTGGTGACATGATCACCGAGAATGACAGGCACTTGCCGGTCATAAAAAGGGTGTTGCAATAACTGATGCTCCAGCGCTACGCCTTTACAGTAGGCAATGACATGGTAGTTTTCGATGTCATAACGCAGCATCGCATCTTTAAGCAGGGCTTCGGCAACGACCAAGCGCTCTTTGTTACCGTCTTTTTCGCATTGCACTACGGCATATTCCAAATCGGCGTTTAACGCAACGCCCTGATTTGCTGGCAAGGTCCACGGCGTGGTTGTCCAAATGACTACGGATAACGGCCCGGAACCTTCATGCTCAGGCACATGATGGCACTGACTCAAAAATCCGGCTTCATCAACGACCTGAAAACGCACATCGACCGCAGGCGAATGCTTGTCTTCGTATTCGACTTCCGCCTCCGCCAGCGCCGAACCGCAATCGGTACACCAATGCACGGGCTTGGCGCCTTTGGCTATGTGTCCGTTTTGGCTGATTTTGCCCAGCGAGCGCACGATGTCGGCTTCAAAGGCAAAATCCATGGTTAGATACGGATGCTCCCAATCACCTAAAATACCCAGCCGAATAAAGGCCTCTTTTTGGATATTGACCTGCTTTCCGGCATATTCGCGGCAGGCTTTGCGGAACACGGCGGGGGAAACTTTAACCCCGGCTTTACCGATTTTCTTTTCCACCTGCAACTCAATCGGCAATCCGTGACAATCCCAGCCCGGCACATAAGGCGCATCGAAACCGCTTAACGATTTGGATTTAACAATGATGTCTTTCAACACCTTATTGACCGCATGGCCGATATGAATTTCGCCATTCGCGTATGGAGGGCCGTCATGCAGAATAAATTTCGGCCTTCCGGCAAAGTCCTGCCTGATTTTGTTATACAAGTCCGCTTCGTTCCATTTTTTAAGACGCTCCGGCTCCCGTTGGGCCAGATTGCCTTTCATCGGAAACGCAGTGTTCGGTAAATTCAGTGTTTTTTTATAATCCATCGTCATAATTTTTTAACTCTTAGGAAAACTTTTTGTTATCGCGCTGATCTTTTTCGTTTTGAGCTTTTGCTTTTTAATAAACATCATCATGGGTGCCGATAGCGATCAACAATGCTTAAGGCGATAAATTTGAAAACCAGTCGATACTCATAAGTAATACTGAACGCCGAGAATGTCTTTAAGCCGCCGCTCAAACTGTGTGTTTTTAAAGAAGGATGAAAAGGCTGTTCAGAAAATAAGCGCAATCGCTCTTTAAAGTGATGCATTAACTCAGGGTGCTTTTTTTGCCATTTTTTTACTGCGCGAATAAAAGCCTCATCCCAAATCAATTCAATCATTTTCTAATGCCGCAAAAAAATCATTTACGCTACCCGTTGTAACTTTACTCTGCGTGAGTGCCAATTCGGCTTCCTCAGTCCTATCAATGAGTCGGTTTCTTTGCATTTCATGGAAACGATGATTAACAATATCGACAATATAACCCTGATCATCCAAAGATAATTTGGCAATACTGTTTAATATCTCATTAACTTGTGTTGTCTGATTCATCGTTCGGCCTCCTTTTTACATCGTGCAAAATCTTTATCACCAGGGATGGTGTGTTTGTCGCAAGCGTGCCGAGAGCTAAGCGCGGCTTTGGCCTCGGTTACATCTTTTATAATCTGGGCTTTAAGTTCATCCAGCGACTGAAAACGTATTTCATCCCTAATTTTTTGTTTAAAATGCACTTCCACATAGCGCCCGTAAATTTCCTTATCAAAATCGAATAAATGCGCTTCCAGTATGACCTTTGAGCCGCCATCAACCGTGGGCCTGGTGCCTACATTGGCAACACCGTCAAATTCGCGCCCATCAATACCGGTCATGGTGACGGCAAATACACCGTTAACAGGGGTATTTTTTCTAAACATCTGTATATTCGCAGTGGGATAGCCAATAGTTCTTCCTCGCTTGTCACCATGCGCAACACGCCCGCAAACAGTATAACGGTAACCGAGTAATTTTTCAGCCAACGCCAAATCGCCATCGCCCAACGCATCCCTAATCAGGGTACTGCTGACCCGAAGCCCGGCGATTTGATAAGATCCGGTACCTTCGACATCAAAACCGAAGATATTACCCTTGTCCTTGAGCAGCGCGAAATTACCGCGTCTGGCCTTACCAAAATGAAAATCATCCCCGACGACTAGATGCTTTACATTCAGTTTTTTTACCAAAACATCCTCAATAAACCGCTCAGCGTCGCAATCGGCAAAGTATTGATTAAATCGTACTATTAATAAATCATCAACAGGCAATGTAGAAAACCGGATCACCTTCTCCCGCAAGCGCATCAACCGTGACGGAGCATTTTTCCCCAGGAAATACTCCAATGGCTGCGGTTCAAAGGTCATGACAACAACAGGCAAGGCTAATGCATCGCCCCGCTCAGCCAGTTTTTTTATCACGGCCTTATGCCCTAAATGCAAGCCGTCAAAATTTCCAATAGTCAGCACACAACCGTTTTTTAACGGCTCTAAATGAGACAATCCTCTAATTAAACGCATGAATATGATGAATTCAAAAAGATTTTATTCTACCATGGCTAAACATGGCTTGGATTCAAATCATCATAACTGAATCAACTACTCAAAAAAAAAGCCCGGTGGAATCCCACCGGGCTTTTTGTTTTCAAATCAGAGATGATTTATTTCATCATTGATTTTTTGAACATGCTGTCCAGTTTGCTGTTTGTATCTTGAGCATACTGAGCTGCACGGTTAGCCGCTGCTTCAGCAGAAGCCGCTTGTGAAGAAGCAGAATCAGCAGCGCTTCTAGCGCTAGCAGCATCAGCAGATGCTTGTGCAACAGAAGTTTTCAAGCCGTCAACTTGTGATTGTAAGTTTTCGATATCTGAAGTGCTTGCACAACCAACAGCCAAGCTAGCAACCAGAGCAACCATTGATAATTTCATTACTGTTTTCATCTCATTTTCCTTCTTAAAGTTAATACTACAAAAAAACGCTTACTAGCTTTAATTTTGCACTGTTTTTAAATTGTTTTCCAGTTTTATTTTATTTTCACCACCATTCCCTTGTCCAACCATTGACTTAAATGGTCAATTTGGCCGTTAGTTAATGCAATACATCCGTGCGTCCAATTCATTGATTTATGGATTTTTTCATCCGCTCGTCCCAAGCCGTGAATGCCTATTCGCCCACCTAAAGGCGTATCTTGCGGCGGTATTTGATTAGACCGATGCGCATTCACAATACTATTGTAGGCCACCTGATTAATAACCCCCTGCTCCAAGGCCTTTTGGGCATCCTCTGTGGACGGATAAGTTAAACCGAAAAACTTTCTGAACGAACTTTTTTCGCCAACCCAGCCTATCCTATAACTGCCAAAAGGCGTGACATTATCGCCCCGGTGACTTTTAAAGCCGGCGCCACCTCGACCAATGGCAATATCATTTAGGGTTTCAAGTGTCTGTTGACCTTTTTTTACCTCGATAGTGAGCGCTTTAGTATCAACCAAGAGCCAAACATCGTCATCTGCGATAACCGCAAAAGAAAAAAAACTACAACACAGTAATAAATAGATTCGTAACATAAATGATCTACACTAGAATAAGAATTTTGGTGTGCTTTAGACCACCAAGTTAATTGTTGAATTAAGGATCCCGCATGCAAATAGAAACTATCACGACGCATCCCTACAACGACCAAAATCCAGGAACATCAGGACTCAGAAAAAAAGTTAACGTATTTCAGCAGCCCGGTTACCTGGAAAATTTTGTTCAATCAATTTTCGACTCGTTACATGACTTTACCGGAAAAACGCTGGTTCTAGGCGGAGATGGCCGATATTTTAACAGACCGGCCATACAAATCATCATTAAGATGGCGGCAGCCAACGGTTTCGGTAGTCTTATTATAGGTCAAGGCGGGCTGCTGTCTACTCCTGCGGCATCGCATATCATCAGGAAGAATAACGCATTCGGCGGCCTGATTCTTTCCGCCAGCCACAATCCCGGCGGCCCTAACGAAGATTTCGGTATTAAATACAATGTCGGCAACGGCGGCCCTGCCCCGGAAAAAGACACCAACGCATTTTATCAACGCAGCTTAGGCCTCGACAGTTATAAAACAGCCCACATCGACGATATAGACCTGGATTGCATAGGCACTCAAAAAATAGAGAACTTCAGTATCACCATCATCGACCCGGTGACTGATTACGCCGAACTGATGCAGTCTATTTTCGATTTTAATTTACTCAAACAAAGCATTGGTTCCGGCTATATCACCCTGCTCTTCGATGCGATGCATGCCATTACCGGCCCTTATGCCAAAAGAATACTGGAAGACATATTGGGAGCAACGCCGGGGTCGGTCATTAATGCCGAACCTCTCGAAGATTTCGGCGGTCATCACCCGGACCCCAATTTAGCGCACGCCAAAGAACTAGCCGAGCGCATGTTCGGCTCAGCAGCACCGGTTTTTGGCGCAGCATCCGATGGCGATGGCGACCGTAACATGATCACCGGCAGCAATATTTTCGTAACGCCCAGCGACAGCTTAGCTATTTTGGCAGCCAACGCGCATTTAATTCCGGCTTACGCCCAAGGATTGCTCGGCGTTGCCCGCTCCATGCCCACCAGCCAAGCCGTTGACCGCGTCGCCGCCCACCTCAATATCCCCTGCTACGAAACGCCGACCGGTTGGAAATTTTTCGGCAATCTCCTTGATGCAGGAAAAATCACCCTGTGCGGCGAAGAAAGTTTCGGCACCGGTTCAAATCATGTACGGGAAAAAGACGGTTTATGGGCAGTGCTGTTCTGGCTGAATTTAATCGCCATAAAACGCCAGTCCGTTGCCGATATTGTGCATGAGCACTGGCAAAAATTCGGTCGGGATATTTATTGCAGGCACGATTATGAAGCCGTAGAAATGGATATTGCCAACGGTATTGTTGAGCACTTGAGAAGCCAGTTGCCCGCATTACAAGGACAAACTTTCGGCGAATATACAATTAGCTATGCCGATGAATTCAGTTACGCCGACTCGGTAGACGGCAGCGTCAGCAGCAATCAGGGCATACGCATCGGTTTTGAAAATGGTTCACGCATTATTTTTCGTTTATCGGGCACAGGAACCGTCGGCGCAACCTTAAGAATCTACTTGGAACGCTTTGAAGCGGATGCCTCCAAGCATGATCAGGACGCCCAAGCGGCATTGGCAGAGCTAATCAGCCTTGCTGAACAGTTTTGTGAGGTTAAAAAACGTACCGGCAGAATCGAACCTGACGTAGTCACGTAACATTGACACGCCACTTAAGCCGGGACAGATAACATCCCTTGAAGGGATGTTATCTGTCAAATCGTCCCGCTTTAAATTGGAAGCCTACGTTGTTTACCCATGAAAACCATTGAATAGGGGATTGATCCCTCATACTACCGGCACTCCCGCTATATAACAGGAACAACCACGCCTATACAACTACCGGCTCAAGCCGCCTCCATCTTGCGTTTACCATCCCAAAAGGGTGATTTTTTTACAGCATCGACAACATGTGCCAATGCCTGCTTCGTTCCTGATTTTAATTGCCTCATCAAACTATCGGCAAGTCCCTTGCCAATGACAGGTAATGCCTCTATTTTCCGCACAACCGGTTCCGCCAACCACACTTGAAAAGCAAGCTGACTTTGCGTTGGCAGCGCCAGCGCAACGACAATGATATTGTCGAACCACACTTTGCCTGGATATATGATTTTTTGCTCGACCAAGTCGCGACCGTTTTTTACACTTTTCTCGGCCAATCCAACCCATAATCTGGCCGGTTCAATAAGTGATTTTTCAAAATACCTTAGCGCTTGATAGGGGTATTGATGAACTCTATTTGAAGCTATATAAATATTTTCGTGAAGCAGCATCTTTTTCTTGTTTATTAGGATCTTAGCTTCGTAGACAATACCCTGAATGACCTCAATCTGCTGTTGAATTTGCGCTAAAGCGGGATTGATTATTTTTTCGTCAATTCCGCTTTTAATTTGATCCCTGCATTGATGAATTGTAAATGTCGTTTTTTTCAACAGCGATTGTTGAGCGTAATTCAGTTTTGATTCTAATTCATGAATCTTTAAATCGCGCTCAGTTAAAGATTCTTTCAACAAACTAATCGTTTGCTTATCGGCTTTCAGCTGCTCAGAAAGCCTAGCGACCTCTTTTTCCAGCTGAGTTAATTTAGCCAACTTGCCCGTTTTGGTGCCATTGCCAGATTTCATACCGCCTCACCCCTCTTATGTAATTGTTTATATTTATTATTATTTTTGCTGGTAAGCGGGATCATTCATAACAAACTAGCTCATTAAAGTCAACAAAATCATAAGCGCACGCTAGGGCCAATACTGTTGATTTAAGCTAACTCGCAAAAATAAATCACCCCCAGATTCACAAATTAAACTTAATTTATAACCAGTAAATCTGTGACAACCTTGGCAGGAGGTATTTTTTGCGAGTTAGCTGGATCGATCATTGAACAGAATACCTAACAGCTTTAAGGCAATTTACTCATTTCCGAAACCTTACCGTAATCAACGCCAACACTAATCACAAAACTGCTGGCCTCTTCGATATTCATGGCTGATTTAATGACCTTCGATTTGTCGACAATCACCGTAAAGCCGGAGGTCGGATTAGGCGATGTAGGAATAAACAACACATATTTATCTTCGCTCCGGTTAGTAACGTAAGCAGTCATCCACATGTCATCTTTGGGATACTCGACATAAACCACTTCCTTCGCAATGGTCCGGTCATGAGTTGAAAACATATTGATAACCTTTTTAAGCACCCGGTAAAGCGTATTCATCAATGGAATCCGGTCGATAACATGATCAAACGCGGCAATAACCCAGGAGCGGCCTTCTTGGACTAATTTATGGCCGATATAGATCAGAATGCTAAAACTGAGCGCAAAAAACAGGATCGTATAAAGATAATTATCCGAATAACCGTAAACCAATTGAAACAAATCGGAAACCCGGTCTTTTACAAAAATCATAATTTGCAAAATAACGACAATGGGGATAACCGCAAGAATGCCGATCAGGAAATAATTAAACAGCTTTTTAATCAACTCTTTCATTTTTCTCTCCAGTTTTATAAAGATTTCATTATTAATAGAATGCCTGATGCGAACAAAAACACCGCAAATATCTTGCTGTATTTTTCATTATCGATCCCGTTATAAAGTATTTCCTCAGTCAATAAGAACATCACCACAGCAACCTGAATGAAGCTTATCTTGTCTGCAAATGACACCGAAAATTCACTGCCGAGCGACAACAACGTTGCCAACTGACACGCCGCCACCGTCGCATAGCTTGCCGCAGCCGTCACCCGCGTTTTGTTTTTCGGGTAGTGCTTGCTGTAAATTATCACCGTTAACATTGAGCCGCCTAAATTGCTGACACCATGAACCAAGCCCATCGCCATCAAGTAAATTCTTTCATACTTGACGACGTACAGTAAGGTTCTTTCAATGACTGTTGAAAAGTTTTTTAACGCGACAAAAATCAGTACCGGTCCAATCACCAAGCTTATATTGATTTTAACCGTGGTAACCACCGCTAAAAACAGCACCACCAACGGAATACTGTAAATCAGTACATTTTTATAAAACCCGGCATCAACATCTTCATAGTGCCTTAACACTTGTAAAGCGCTTATAGCAATAGAAACAGGCAATAACACCCCTAATGCGTCGACAAAGCCATAACCGAGTAGAAGTAACAGGGGCGTACCAAATAACAATACCCCTACACCAAAAATAGACTGAACCACGGACGTGGCAACAACAGTAAGTAAAATATCGACCGGCATTGTTCTCCCCTTTATTATTGTGATATACAGCGCGCCATTATACCCAATAGCCCTCCATACAATTTAATACAATTGTTTATAAATCGATCTTGTCCCGGCTTCCCTGCTCGCCTACTTGATATCAATACTCAGGAAGGATAGTCTAATCCAAGCCGTTTTCCATGGTCGATTGTTTTGGATGTTGAGCTTAGGAATGAGCACGAAATAACTTCGACAACTAGCGCCCCTCCTGTTGGAGAGGGTTGATGATGATGAGGAGAATATAGAGAAAGGTGAATACTAGGGATTATATGCCCGTGGTCGTGCAGGCCACATACCTGTTCGATTACAAAATCAAAATTATTTTTGACAATGGCGAAGAAAAAATCGCGGATTGCGCAAAATGGCTGAGAGGCGATCTGTTTGAGCCCCTCAAAGACATAGGCTATTTTCAGCGGTTCTTTGTTGATGGCTGGTCAATATCCTGGCCCAATGGGGCCGACATCGCGCCGGAAACCTTGTATGAAGAAAGCAACCCGATGTGATGGCGCACTGAACCTGCATAGAGCCGCCTAAACCTCCATATTATGAGCGATGCCGTGCAACGAACAAATCAACAATACCCCCATAGCAATCAAAGCGATCTGCTGCAACGATGTTTTCATATCGGTCTTTTTGTGCAATGACGGTATCAAATCGGCTACCGCAATATAAATAAAACTTGAAGCTGCCAGCGCCAGAAAATAGGGCAAACTGTCATGCAAATCTTCCAAGCCGAAATACGCCAACACACCGCCCAAAACAGTCGTCAAACTAGCGAGTATATTGTAAAAAAGCGCTTTGCTCTTGGAATAACCGCTGTGCAACAAAATCGCAAAATCACCGACTTCCTGGGGAATTTCATGCGCCGCCACCGCCAGACTGGTAACAATCCCCAATTGCGCATCGGTCAAAAACGCCGCAGCAATTAAAACGCCATCGACAAAATTGTGGATGCTGTCGCCCAAAATAATCAACGTGCCAGCCGACTTAGCCGCGCCATGACTGTGGCTGTGGCTGTGTCCATGATCATGTTCCGCCTCATCGCCGTGCGCCTCACAACTGCCGAAATGACAATGCCGCCAAATCAGCAACTTTTCCAGTACAAAAAAGCCGAGTATGCCCGCTAAAATTGTCCCCGATAATGATTGAAACTGCTCCGGCTTAATTTCTGCAAACGCTTCGGGAATCAAGCCCCAGAAGGCAACCGCCAATAACGCGCCTATCGCAAAACTGATCCCATGCGGCAACACCGCATTCCTGCGCTGATCCGGCAACAACAGGAAAATAGCAGCTGCCATCACGCTTAGCACGCCGCCAATCGCCGTAAAGATGATAATTAATACCAATAAACTCACTCTGTTATGCTCTCCATATTAGCGTAGCCATACGCCCTGTTTGTTTATCCCGACGGTAAGAATAAAACCGTTCCTGTTCGGTAACGGTGCAAAAACCGCCGCCGTAAACCTTGTCTATACCCAGCATAGCCAGATCGATTCGGGCCAGCTGATAAATGTCCGCCAACCACTGACCGTTGCCTTGGGCTTTAAAAGCCGTCATAAATGCTGCCGATTTCTGCAAAAAAGCATCCCGCACTTCAGCGCCTACTTCAAAACAGTCCGGGCCGATTGCAGGGCCCAGCCAAACCAGAAAATCCCCCCTAGCCCCCCTTTTGCAAAGGGGGGAATTGGGTTCGATATTGGTAGGCCGACCACTGGCCTCCCCCTTTGAAAAAGGGGAATCGAGGGGGATTTTCATCGCAGTTATCGTATTGCCAATCACCCCTGCCAGCAGCCCCCGCCAACCGGCATGAATGGCGGCCACTCGGCTTCCGTCAGTCGAGCACACCAGCAGCGGCAAACAATCCGCCGTCAACACCGCACAGACCACCCCGGCCTCCGTCGTATAAGCGGCATCGGCTTGTTGCAAAGGTCCGGTTTTTACCGCCTGTACCGCCCGATTACTGTGGATTTGCTCCAACCAAACCGGATCGTCAGGCAAACCCAGCCATTCTTTAACAATCCGCCGGTTTTGCTTGACCAAGTCGGCGTCATCGCCCACATGCATGGCCGGATTAAGACTGGCGTAAGCGCCGCAACTGACACCGCCGCTACGCAAGGTAGTCGCGGCGTGAACATTGGCTGGCGCAGGCCAGTCCGGGCTCAGCCAATGTTTAATCCCGCTCATTTTCCGCCAATGCTTCCAGTAATCGAGCCATATCCTCAGGCATAGCTTGTTCCCACTCACAATATTCATCGGTAACCGGATGCTGCAAACCCAATTTTGCCGCGTGCAAGGCCTGACGCTTAAAGCTGCGCAACTCTTTTTCCAGCCGCTCGCTGCAATCCGGCGGCATTTGAAAGCGCCCGCCATAGACTTGGTCACCCAACAGCGGAAAACGGATATGCGCCATATGTACCCTGATCTGGTGGGTGCGACCGGTTTCCAGCTTAACCTGAACCAGCGTATGACGAGTAAAACGCTGGGCAACCCGGTAATGGGTCACCGCGACCTTGCCGTTTTCCCTGACCGCGTAGCGCTTACGATCCGTTGGGTGCCTGCCGATAGGCTCATCGACCGTACCGCCGGCGGTCATCCTGCCTCGGGTAATGGCCAGATATTCCCGGGTAATAGCCCGATCCTGTAACTGCCCTGTCAGGCTGTTATGGGCCTGCAAAGTCTTTGCAATCATCAGCAGCCCGCTGGTTTCCTTATCTATCCTATGCACGATGCCCGCCCTGGGCAAAGTCTCCAAATTTGGATCATGATTCAGCAAAGCATTTAACAGCGTACCGTGCCAGTTTCCTACCGCCGGATGCACCACCAAGCCTGCCGGTTTATTCACAATCAGGATGCTTTCATCTTCAAAAATAATATCCAAAGGGATTTCTTCGGCTTCCGATGTCACCACGACTTCCGGCTCGGCATCCAACGTTATCAGCTCACCGCCGTCCAGCTTGTCTTTGGGCTTAAGAGTCAAGCCGTTGACTTGCACCCGCCCGGCTTTGACCCAAGTTTGCAACTTGCTGCGTGAATAATCCGTAAACAATTCCGCAAGCACCTGATCCAAACGCATACCGGCCATTTCATAAGGCACTTCTTCCGTCAATCTTGTCATAACAAGTTCTTCTGATTAACCCATTGTTAAGTTATACTCGCCGGATTCTCAAGCCATCTCAAGTATCGCAGTTAAATCCAGCGAGAAAAACCCCTTATATTACAGCGTGTCGTTAACACTATGCGATTAATTTTAATTAAATTTTTATTTATCTGTTGTTTAGGCCTGTCTATTCAAGGCTGTGAAACGCTTAAAAGCCTCGCCTCCAGCGATTCTGACACCGAAGACGAATATGCCGACTGGAATGCCGAAAAATTTCGCAACCAAGCCAAAACAGCGCTGGATAGCGGCAATTACGACAAGGCCATCAAACTCTTTGAAGCGCTTGAATCCCGCTATCCTTTCGGCGACGAATCCGCTCAAACCCAGCTCGATGTTGCTTACGCTTATTACAAAAATGGCGATCCTGAAGCCGCCATCGCCGCAGCAGACCGCTTTATCAAAATCAACCCGCGCAGCTCCAGCGTTGATTATGCTTATTATTTAAAAGGCCTGGTTAATTACAATCGCGGCATAGGCTTTATTGACCGCTTCCTGCCGACCGATACTTCGCAACGCGACCCTGGCAATGCGCGAGATGCCTACGACAATTTTGCCGATTTGATCAATAGATTCCCACAAAGCAAATACGTAGCCGACGCCCAACAGCGCATGATTGCGCTTAAAAACAATCTGGCTATGTACGAAGTCCATGTCGCCCGTTTTTACATGAAGCGCAAAGCTTATGTTGCCGCAATCAACAGGGCGTCTACCGTCGTTGACAAATACCAGCGCACACCGGCCGTTCCTTTTGCCTTGCAAATCATGCAAGAAGCCTACGCTAAACTTGACCTGCCCGATATTGCCAAAGACACCGACCGGGTCTATGAACTCAACTATCCGAACGGCCCGCCGGTACAAGAACATAAAGATTCAACTTTTTCGCATAAGGTTTGGGATTTTATCGGGCTGGAAAAATAGATTTAAGGTTCAAGGTTCAAAACAACATCCTTGAACCTTGAACCTTGAACCTCGTACTTCAATACAAATCCACCGGATCGACATCCAGCGACCAGCGCACTTTCTTCGCCAGCTTGAGTTTTTCAATAAGCGGCATCAGCGCATCAAGCAAGCTATGCAACTCCGGGCGCCTACTGCTCTGAAACAGCAATTGATAACGGTAAAGCCCTGCGCGCCTGGCCATCGGCGCCGCAACCGGCCCTAAAATATCGATATGACCTTTGCTGAATTCCTGCCCCAACTGAGCGACCTCTCCCAGAAACAACTTCGGCATCTGGGCGTCTACAGCCTGCGCTCTTAACAGGGCCTGATAACTGAACGGCGGCAATGACGCCTCTTTGCGCTCCGCCAACGCGGTTTTGGCAAAACTGTTATAACCTTGCCTGATTAGCGTCGTTAATAAAGGATGCTCCGGCTGCCGGGTTTGCATGATGACCCGGCCGGGTTTTTCCGCACGCCCGGCGCGCCCTGAAACCTGCACTATCATTTGCGCCAGTTTTTCCGGGGCATGAAAATCAATGCTGAACAGGCCGCTATCCACATCCAGTATCGCCACCAGCGTCACATTGGGGAAATGATGACCCTTCGCCAGCATTTGCGTACCCAGGATAATATCCACCGCCCCCTGGTTGATTTGCTGCAAATAGTTTTCCAATGCCCCTTTGCGCTGGGTTGAATCCCGGTCCAGGCGAACAATGGTCTTATTGGCAAATAATTCCGCCAACACTTTTTCCACCCGTTCGGTGCCCAAGCCCAGCGGCGTCAGCTCACCGGTTGTGCAGGCGGGACATTGCCTGATCAGGCGCTGTTCCTGTCCGCAATGATGGCAACGCAACACCCCTTCATCGTAATGAATCACCATATTGGCGTCGCAGCGCCGACAACGCGCAACCCAGCCGCAACTATGACATATCAGGGTAGGCGCAAAGCCGCGCCGGTTTAGAAACAACAAGACCTGCTCGTTTTTTGCCAGGGTAAGGCGTATCTCCGCAATCAGCGCTTCGGACAGCCCTTCCTGCATCTTCTTATTCCTGATGTCCAACAGCTGTAAAATCGGCGCTGTTGCATTCCCTGCCCTTTCCGGCAGATGCAGCAAGCGATAACGCCCGTTCTCGACGTTATGCAGGGTTTCCAGAGCAGGCGTCGCAGAACCCAACAATACCGGGATATTTAACAGCTTGCCGCGCACTACGGCGACATCGCGGGCGGAAAAACGAAAACCTTCCTGCTGCTTGAACGAGGCGTCATGCTCTTCATCGAGAATAATCAGGCCGGGATTTTTTAACGGCGTAAACAGCGCGGATCGGGTACCCAATAAAATTGCACATTCGCCCCGCTGCATGTTAAGCCAGGCACAAGCCCGCTGCCGGTCGGTTAATTTTGAATGTGAAATGGCTATGCTGACGGTAAATCGTTGCCTGAACCGCTCTTCAAGCTGGGGCGTCAGGGTGATTTCCGGCAACAACACCAACACCTGTCGGCCTTGCTCCAGCACCGCGCGGATGATCTGCATATACACTTCGGTTTTACCGCTGCCGGTCACGCCTTCCAGTAAAAAAACGCCAAATTGCTCCAGACTGTCGCACACCGCAGTTACCGCCGCTTGCTGCGGCGCATTGCAGTGCAAGGCAGTGTTCCTGATTATCGGTTCGACTACGCTCGGCGTAGAACTTGTCCCGACCTCCGATCCGGCAAGTTGTAACAATTGCCGATCTGCCAGTTGCTTTACCGAAGAGCGCCAGTTGTGATTCCATGCGGAAAGTTCCGCTTCGGACAGGCTGTTTTGATGCGCCTGGAATTTTTCCAGTACGCTTTTTTGTTTGGGCGTCCGCTTCAATAGCTCGCTATCAATCGCCCTGCCCGACGCGGTCAGGGCATAGCGTTTTTCCGTTTGAATAACGACCGATTTACCCTGACGTAGCGCCACAGGAAAGGCGGCGCTGAAAACTTCGCCCAAGGGATGATGGTAATATCGACCGGCCCAGTGTAATAGCGCCAGGTCTTTTTTTGATAATAACGGCTTTTCGTCCAGTATCCGCTCGACGCGCTTTAATTTGGCAATGTCGATGTCGCTATGCGGGACGCACTCGACCAGAAAGGCGATTTTTTTAGTCTTACCAAATGGCACTTCCAGGCGAATGCCCGGTTTAACAGGGGTCAAACCAACCTGTTCAGGGGGAAGATAATCAAAGAGTCGATAAACAGGAACGGCAATGGCAACCCTAAAAATAAGTTCATTGCCGCTTTGCAACTTGACCATGATATTTGAATTATTTTTGATATTTTAAGACTAAGTCATTATACGGTTTAGACTATTTGAGTTACCCACAGAAGCTGTGGATAACTCTGTGGAAAAATAGTTTTTAACCGTCCTTACTTGCGGTTTTTATTACATTTTTGTTACATTGAACACATTTAAGCCGACAATTATATTTACTTGTTTTTCAATAGGTTGATAAATAATACATGACAGTAAAAAGCTTTTATGCTCCCTGTTTGCACCACCTCCAAGCTAATGTGCATAGATAGCCCGCACCGGTGCGGAATTCGTCGAAAAATCGGGCTTCCAATTTAAAGCGGGACGATTTTACAGATAACATCCCTTGAAGGGATGTTATCTGTCCCGGCTTAGTTGGTAGCCAAAAATCGGAAGGTAAAGCCGATCGCAGCTTATTACCGAGGCTTGATAAATTTAATCGTCATCCGGTCACTTTCACCGATAGCCAAATATTTCTTTCTGTCTTTATCCTTAAGCTTTAAAGCAGGCGGCAAAGTCCAGACGCCTTCGGGATAATCCTTGGTATCTTTGCTGTTGGCATTGATTTCAGATTTATCCAGAAACTCAAAACCCGCATTTCTTGCCAACGCAATCACATAGTCCTCACTGACGTAGCCGGATGTGGCTTGGGCATCCTGCGGCTTTAAGACCGAATTTCTATGCTCCACAACGCCTAAAATCCCACCCGGCTTTAATGCCTTATACATGGCCTTAAATACCGCTGCGGCCTGATCGTTTTTCATCCAATTATGCACATTACGAAAGGTTAAAACCCGGTCAACTGAAGCCTCCGGGGCTATCTGCAAAAATTTTGGCGGCTGCAATACCGTTAACTCGACTTTTTCGTAAACTTTCGGCTGACTTTTTAGCTTTTCAACAAACTCATGCAGGTTCTTTTTAAAATAAGGCTGCTCAGCCTCGGCTGAAAAATGGGCCGCATACAGTTTGCCGTGGTCTTTTAAATACGGCGCAAGAATTTCCGTATACCAGCCTTCGCCCGGCCAGATTTCGACGACCGTCATGTTGTCCTTAACATCGAAAAACGCCAAGGTTTGCTGCGGATGCCTATATTTATCCCGCTGCTTATGCTCTGCCGAACGCTGCTTTCCTGCGATTACCTGCTGTAAAACGCTTGATTTTGCTAAAGTTTGCGGCGACAAAAAACTGCTTGCCAACAAAACCACCCATAAAATATTTTTCATGCTATTCATTCCAATGCGTTTTTTGTAGGGGAGCGGCGCTCCATTTTATCATCCGGCCGGGCGCAATTTGTCCCGGCAGCTAAAAACAAGACCAATACGTCCGATTACGCCCCCTGTCTTTAGCTTCATACAAAGCCGCATCGGCGCGATGCAATACGGCTTCGCTATTAACATCGTCAGCCAATAAGATCGCTGCACCGATACTGACGGTGATTCGTACCGGACCGGCCTCATGATCGATAACGATTTCGGCAACTTGTTGGCGCAAGCGTTCCGCCATAGTCAGGGCATCGCTTTTGTCAGCCCCGGCCAACAAAATAGCAAATTCTTCGCCGCCCAGGCGCGCCGGAATATCAGTTGCGCGTGAATTATTGCGCGCTATTTCGGCAAACGCCTTTAACACGGTATCTCCGGTGGCATGTCCGTATGTGTCATTAACCCGTTTAAAGAAATCCAAATCCAACATTAACAACACGGCTGAATAACGCCGCAAACGCGCTACTTTTGCTTGTTCTTGCTCCAGTCTCTCTAAAAATACGCGTCGGTTAAATAATCCGGTCAACGGATCGGTGCTGGCAAGTTTTTGCAATTGCGCTTCCATCTCCTTGCGCACGGAAATATCTTCCTTAATGCCGATAAAATGGGTAATTTCTCCGGCGCTGTTCTTTACCGGCGCAATATTAAGTTCCTCGTAATACAAGCTGCCGTTTTTGCGTTTGTTGATCAGTTCTCCCCGCCAATGGCGACCGTCCAGAAGATTGGCCCACATATCCTGGTAAAATGCCTCATCCTGTAAGCCGGATTTGATCAAGTCGCTCGGCTTATGCCCCACCGCTTCTTCCCGACTGTAACCGGTTAACCGGCTGAAAGCGGGATTAGTCCAAATAACAACAGCATCTTTATCGGTAATAACAATTCCGTTTGCCGCCGCTTCCAACGCGGCTACCAGCAAATTGTTCCGCGCCTCCATTTCGGTTCGCAACAGCGCGTAACGTATCACCCGCGCCAAGCCGTCATAACCGAAGTCGCCTTTGACCATGTAATCCACGGCCCCGGCTTCCAGCGCAGTCAAGGCAAAATCGGTATCGCCGCGACCGCTGAGCACAACAATAGGAATAGCCATCGCCATGGCGCGGGCGCTGTGAACGGTTGCCAATCCTTCCGAATCGGGTAAGGACAAGTCCAACAGCATCACATCGAAAGACGAGGCCGCTAAACATTGCTGCGCTTCAGTCAGCGATTGAGCCCAGCATAGGTCAAAATGCTCGCTCTGGCTTTGTCCTAATTTCATTCTTACCAGGTGCGCATCGCCGGCTTCGTCTTCAACCAGCAACACCCGTATCGTTGCGACTGGATTCATAACTTATAATCTTTCGGCAAGCGTACCAAGCTGAACCAATACTCGCCAATCTGCTGAATGGCTTTAATGAACTGCGGCATATCCACCGGCTTGGTAATATAACTGGTCGCGCCCAGCTGATAAGAACGAACTACGTCTTTTTCTACGTCGGACGTTGTCAGCACCACGACCGGAATGGCTTTAAAGCGTTCGTCGGCTTTGATTGCGACTAAAAACTCGCAACCGCTCATGCGCGGCATGTTAAGGTCGAGAAAAATCAAATCGGGCCGCGGCGCATCGGCATATTTTTCGGTCTTGTTTAAAAAATCCAGCCCCTCCCGCCCGTCAACCACATGATGCAAGTGCGCAAGCACCCTGCCTTCTTTTAACGCCATTTTTACTAAATAGGCATCCGAGGGCTCATCTTCCAACAGCAAAATTTCAACGAAGTTAGAGTTATGGAGTTTGTTCATCATTAGGCAACTCGTAATAAATAAAATACACGTAACTACTCAGGGCTAATTTTATAATAGAACACGGATGACACGGATTGGACGGATTTAAACGGATTTTAAAAAGTTGATGAATAGCCCATTCATTGGTTTTATCTGTGTTTATCAGTCTAATCCGTGTCATCCGTGTCATCCGTGTCATCCGTGTCATCCGTGTCATCCGTGTCATCCGTGTTCCATTGTATTTGTTGTTTATTTTTTTGCGAGTTACCTTAAATCTCTTGTTCAGTATTTAGCCGGGCAAGTCAAATAAAACAGTCGTGCCGCCACCCGGCGTTTCATGCAAGGATACCGACCCGCCGCAACTTTCAATGATGCGCCGGACAATTGCCAAGCCGATGCCGGTGGAGTTTTGATCTTCATGCACCTGCAAACGCTCGAATACCCCAAAAACACGTTCCCGGTATTCCACAGGAATGCCGACGCCATTATCTGCAACGCGGTAAACCACCCGGCCCGCGTTCAACTCGCCACTAATCCGTATATGCGTTGTAAGCGTAGGATGACGGTAGCGCAGAGCGTTGTCCAGCAAAATACTGAGAATATCTTGCAGGCGCGGGCGGTCGATGAAAACGGCGGGGAGCGTGTCGTAATCCACTTGCGCGCCCGTTTCGCGCAACAGCGATGCCTTCTGTTCCAGCAGCTTAGTAAGAACATCAACAACAGCGACTTTCTCCATCGTGCTGCGTGGCTGGTCGGCGCTCATATACAGTTGAATATCGCGCACCAAGGCGCTTTGCCGGGTCGCGCCTTGTTCGATAAAATGCAACGAGGCTTTGGCTTCCTCGGTTAACTGTTCATCCGGAATTTGAGTCCGCAAGCGTTGGGTAAAGCTTACCAGGCGTCGAGTCGGTTCTTGCAAATGGTGCGCGGCAATGCGAGTAAACTGCTCCAATTCGGCGTGAGCGCGTAGCAGTTTATCCTCAATTCGTTTACGTTCCGTGATGTCGAGGGAGGTGCCCATGGCATGTAAGGGTTTTCCCTCGCTATCCCATTCAATAACCTTACCCCGGCTTTGCACCCAAACCCAGTGGCCGTCTTTATGACGCACCCGATGCTCGGATTCGTAGATGGATGTTTCCCTTTTGAAATGACGGTCAAATTTTTCCCTTATTTGAGGCATGTCATCCGGGCATACGCACATTTCCCAGCTTTCGACGCTTTGGGCTAGCGCTTCCGGCGAATAGCCTTGTATTTCAGCCCAGCGGTCATTGAAAATCAGCACGCCGCTTGGGATATGCCAATCCCAAGTGGCCATGTCGGCCCCGGACAACGCCATCTGGAAACGTTCCTCACTGTTGCTTAACGCCATTTCCACCGAATTGTGCGCACTGATTTCCGCCTCAAGCTGCCGGGTGGACATTTGCAGACTTTCAGTCATGGCATTGATGGACAGGGCAAGTTCGGTAAATTCATCGGAACCGTCACACCGAATCCTATAACCCATATCACCGTCGGCAACCCTTCTTGCGCCATCGTGTAACGGCGCCAAGCGCTTGCGGATCAACCTGCCGAGTTGTATTGAGGTCACCACGGTAGCGAGCGCCAGAGTCACCGCAAATAAGCCGATAATAATAGCCAGGTGTTTGTAGGTCTGCTCAACACGTTGTGCGCTTGAATCCTTCAACACCGTCGCCACATCACGGATCGTAGCCGCCTTCAGCAGTAGTTGGCTAAACAGCCTTTTGTCGAGCTCTTCATACACATGGCGGTTGCTCGCGGCTGTTTTCAAGGTCACGGTGTTGCTGACGATGCGATGAAAAATAGCCGAACTGTCCTCAATATTCCTGTGTAGCCGCTCCAGAGCCTGCCGATTGAGTGCGCCATAGAATTGCTGATCCGCCTGCAATAACAGCTGCTCGGCTGTGTCTTTACTCTCATCCCACAACACGCGCGCACGATCTTCACGATACAGGAAATACTGATCCCGAAATGACGCGCTTTCGAAAAAATTAACCTTTATCGCATCGGCAAGAACATAGTCGTTTTTTGCGCTCTTAAATTCGAGCAATGACCAGGTAAGAACCGACGCCAACACGATAAGAGAAAATATCGTAACCGTTGACGTGATCCTTAATCGGGTAGCGATGCGCATGGTTATTTAGCGATTCATTCTTATCGCTTCAGGGGCGATAGCCTTAAGGCTATCGAGATGAATAAAACTCAGGTAATCCGGCATATCGGTGCGGTCGGTCAGTTTATTTTGTATCGCCCATCTTGTTTCATCCTCCAGCGTGATCAGGAGTATTTGGTCGAGTACGACGTGATAATTAAAAACGTCCCAGACCTCATGAATGAGGTCTTTGTCTATTTTCGTTGCTGCGGACATGATGGTCTGCGCTTCGTCCGGGTTATGGGCCACGAAAACCTCCGCTTTGATCAAGGCGCGAAGAAAACGCTTAACCGTTTCCGGATTTTTAAGGACAAAATCTTGGCGTGCGGCAATATTGAATGTTTCGGTATAAATTTCCCTATCGTAAAAAATCGTTCCGTCAGCCCCAAGCAGCCGACTGATTTGTGTCAGCGGATAGTTCCAGGTGGAAACCGCATCGACCTGCTTCGCCATGATGGCATCTTGAAGCTCCTCGGGTTTTAAGGCAACCGGCTGGATTTCCTTTCTGGTTAAGCCGTTTGCCGTCAACAGCGAATCCAGGAAGAAATCGGATGTGGTGCCGGGCGTGTAGCCTATACGTTTTCCTTTCAAATCGCCGGGCGAGGCAATGCCGACATCCTTTCGCGCAACAATCGCGTTGTTCATGGAACTGGCTTCTATATTGGCGATTACGAAGATTTTTTCGCCTTTGAGCACATTGAACATGACCGGGGTTTCCGCCACCGTCGCAAAGTCGGCCTTATTGTCGATGACCGATTGCAGCGCCGCCTTACCGTAGGTGTGCATCAACGCTTGGACATCAAGCCCCTCCTCGACGAAATATCCTTTCGCCGTTGCAACGTGAACCAAGGTGCTTTGCGGCTGATTGGTATAAGCCGCAGTGATTTTCTGTAGCGGCCCTGCGACCCGTTGTTCAGCGTTGTCGGACGATGATTTTTGGCAGCCCATGAGCGCCGCAATCAACATGAAGGTGATAGCTTGCAGTGTATGCCGTTCCCAAGCGAAAAGAATCATAAGCCTATTCTCCAAATTTAGAGCGGCACGGTATGACAGCATACCGTGGCTTTAGGTGATGCGAGGCGTGGGAATGAGTAAAATCACTACGCTGCTTGTTGCTGAGTATTGAGTAATTCCAATAAAAACTCAGGGGCAAGATCGGCGCCATTAGCCCATGCCACAGTGCGCATCGTAGGATGGTGGTAGGCAGTAGCAAATAAATCTTTATCGCGCAGGGGTTCAAACATCTCGCCGGTTAAACGGCTAGTGAGGTCAACTTCCCCCGAAACCCCGTTATTGAATGTTAAAAATAAGCGATACTCACTTAAATATTTTAGATTAGTTGTATGCAATATCATGTCTTTACTCCAAAGGCTCAATCGAATTGAGCGGTTTATCCTGTTGAGCCAGTTGCCAGTTGCCAGTTTTCCAGTAATTCCGCTTGATGCAAATCCAGCCAATCAAGTACGGCGCGCAATGCGCGTTTGGGAAATTCACCACCGCACGACGCCGCCGCTAATAGTTACAATCACTTCGTAATCACCGTAGACAGCATGGAAGTGAGGCGGATTATGCTCACTCCAATACATATAAATCACAATACCTAGAAACCGCGATATTTCGGGCATAGACGCCCCTCCTTAAGCTGATAAAATCATGTTCATTTGCAGCGGCAATTCAAACCAGAACACACAGCCCTGTCCCTCGCCCGCAGATTCTACCCCGATCGCGCCGCCATGATGTTCGACAATTTTCCGGCACAAAGCCAAACCGACGCCGGCGCCGTCAAAACGGCTGCGCGCCTGTAAGCGCGAAAACACTTTAAACAGCCGATCCATTTGCTTCGGGTTGATGCCTATACCCTGATCGCGCACTTCTACCCGCAATGATCCGGCGCATATCGCGCCATGAACATGGACTTGCGGCGGCTGGTTTTGTTCGTGATATTTTACGGCATTGCCGATCAGGTTTTGCAGCAGCCTGGTCAATTCATCACGGCTGGCAAACAATTCCGGCCAATCGCCGCTGAGTTTAATTTCGCCGCCGCAAGCGCTAAGCTCGGGATAAAGAAAAGCCAATGCTTCATCTAAAGAGGCCTTGCTGCTGATCAATGTTTTGGCTTCGGTTTTACGCCCTACCCTGGAATAATCCAGCAACGATAAAATCATCGCATCCATACGTTTCGCGCCATCCATAGCAAAAGCGAGAAACTGTTGCGTTTCTTCATTCAGCAGGCCGCCCAAGGCATTTTCAATCAGGGCTAAATAACTGGTTACCATGCGTAACGGCTGACGCATATCGTGCGATACCGCATAAGCGAATTGTTCCAACTCGGCATTAGAACGTTTTAGTTCGGCTTCGGCTTGTTTGTATTCGGAAATGTCTTCGAGCATCGCCACGACATAATCAAGCTCGCCATCGGAGTTACGGACGCTGCGCACCACCAATTTAGTGGAAATGACTTTGCCGGTGCGACTGACAAAGCGTTTTTCCAAGGCATAGCCATTAATTTCATTAGCCAACAAGCGGTCAAACTGCTCAACATCGGCGTCTAAATCGTCAGGATACGTCAGTTGCTCCCAGCTCATTTGACGCAAGGTTTGTTCCGAATATTCCAGCATTTTGCACAGGCATTCATTAGTGCGAATCCAGCCTTTTTCGGGCGAGGTAATCGCTAAACCGACCAAGTCCAACTCGTAAAATGCCTGCAACTGCTCTTCGCTGCGATGCTTTGCCAGTTCCGCCTGCTTGCGCTCGGTAATATCGCGGGCAATCCCAAACAAACCGACAATGTCACCCGCCTCGTTTTTTATCGGATATTTGCGGTTATCGACCCAACCTTTATTGCCCTTGTTATCCAAGGTCTCCTGCTCTTCCTGGGCAAGCGGGGCGCCGGAAAATACCTGTTTTTCCAAGCTATAATAAATATCGGCGTATGCTTCGGCAAACACATCATAATCGGTTAAGCCGAGCAGGTCTGTCCAATGTTCAGTCGGCTCGGTAATGCTGACCAACGTCTGGCTGGCCCCGGTAAATACATGGTTGCTATCCTTAAAGTAAATATAATCATCGGTGTTTTCCATCATAGCCTTGAAGTTGAACATCATGGCTTGTTCGGCAATACCCTGAATCCGGCACTGACTCTTACTCAAGCTTTTGGCATCTTGCAGCAATAATTCAAGGATAACAACATCCGCATTAGCAGTATCCGGCGCTTTGCTGTAATGCGCTTTGATACAGCGGATACGGCCATTGGCCTGTCTTATCCTGACATTGAAAGCGCCGGAGCTATTATCGATACCGATTGAAAACAGGTCGTCGGCTATGTCCCGGTCGTGAGCATGAATCCGGTCTTTTAAGGACGCCCGCCCCGTAAGAAAATCACCTGCCTCGAAGCCTAGAAGATCCTCAATGCTATCAGTAACAGACAAAACCTCTATAGGAGCAGTCAGGGCAATAGAAACATGCGCTTCCAGGACATCGGTAATATCTGGACTTGTGGTCATCTGAAAATTCTCTTATGTTGGGTAAGGCGATTTCCTGCGAGCTGCCTCAGTGTCCTACCTGTTTATAATTCCAAATTTGTAACAAGCTTAAAGTTGCCAACATTAAAAAAGCCAGCAAGGTCCAGGCTGGCATACTGAAACCCAACATCGTCCAATCCACCTTGGCACAATCGCCGGTGCCGCTGAGCATTAATTTGACCGTTTCAAATAAAGGGAAGTTTTGCAGCACGTATTCCAGGCCGGGGCCGCATTCAGGCACTTTATCGGGCGGCAAATGCTGTATCCAGATATGCCGGGTTGAAATCGCCGCACCGCACAAAGCCGTTACCGTTCCTGAAATGGCATAAGCCGTCATGCCGCTCTGCCCCGGATTGTGGATAGCCGCGCTTAAAAAAACCAAGCCGGTCAGCAAAATGGCAATGCGCTGGGAAATACACAAGGGGCAAGGATCAAGACCCTGAACAAATTGGAAATAAGCGCCCATAGCCAGCAAAAACACACATCCTAGGAAACCTAGAAAAAACCAGATTCTCGAATTAAATTTCAACAACTTCAACATAATCAACTGCCTTTTATTTCGCTAGTTCCCAAGCTCCAGCTTGGGAATTCGGTTTGATAACTACTCAGGGCTAATTTTGCGACGTTGCCCGCGACTCGCGGCGCAGCGCGCCTTGACTGCATTCCCACGCGGCGCGTGGGAACGAGAAACCTTGAACCTTGAACCTTGAACCTTGAACCTCAATCTCATTGACAAGCCTTGTACATCCCATCCAGCACCAATGAATTCGGGCTGACCATGCCGATAATCTTGTTATTCTCAATCACCGGCGCCCTGACCAAATTATAGTCGGCAAATAACCTTGAGCAATAGCGAATGTCCATATCGGGATGCACCGAAATCACCGGCTTACTCATGACTTCATAAACGTTAACCCGATCCGGCGCACGGTCTTTAGCCAACACATGGCGGGCAATATCGCCGGAATTAATCAGGCCGTATTCGTCATCCTCATGGCGTTTATTAACGACCAGCACCGAGGTCTTAAGCGACTTCATCTTTTTCAACGCATCTTCTATGGTCGCAATACCGTCGATAGTCCCGAAGTCGGTTTTCATCACATCTTTGACACGAATTACAATGCGTGGCGCAATCATATTTTGTCCTCAATTTCCTGGGTTAATAATTCAACCTGATGCATGACGCCCACGGCATCTTCAACATCAATCTGAATGGCAATGCCGGTGCCGGGTTGGCTGTCGAATTGCGCGGCCTTGGCGATGGCTTCCAAAATATGTCGGCTAAGATGCTCCTCGACCAGCAACATCAGCACATCGCGCTGGGTTTCCAGGGCCAGGCCGAAAAAAGTTTTCGATTGCTTCATGCCTTCGCCGCGCGCATTGTTGACAACGGTTGCGCCTTTTGCGCCGTTTTCACGCGCCGTCTCAAGCACTAAGTCAGTTTTGTCGTCTTCGACAAAGACGATAATTAATTTGAAATGCATGGTAAGCCTCAGGGGTTTGATGAAAAACTGCCTTTGTTACGCCACCTTGCGATTTGCGCGTAACCCAAGACAGTTATAATGGGAAATAAATTAGCGAAAGCGACCAAGCCGAAGCCATCCAGTAGCGGGTTGCGACCGGGAATGCTAGAAGCCAGCCCCACACCCAATGAGGTAACCAACGGCACGGTAACCATTGACGTCGTTACTCCGCCCGAATCGTAAGCCAGACCGATCATCAATTTAGGGGCGAACCGGGTTTGTATCATGACGATAACATAGCCCCCGACAATGTATAAATAGAGTTCCGAGCCGGTAACGATCCTAAAGGTTCCGAGAGCGACACCTAAACTCACGCCAATCGCGACAGACATTCTTAAGCCCCAAGCCCGGATGGTGCCGCCTGAAATTTGTTCGGCTTTAAGGGCCACGGCGAGCAAGGCGGGCTCAGCCAATGCCGTTGCAAGCCCGATGCTGGCGGCAAAAATATACACCCAAGAATAGGCTTGCCAGGACACAACAGGATGAACCCCCAAAAATTCAGGCGTGGTCAATTGCGATGCCATCAAGCTGCCTAGCGGGAACAATGCCAGATCCAGTCCTTCCAACAGGAAAACAATACCCAGCAACAGATAGAGGAAGCCGATAATAGTTTTTTTGGGGTGTAGCAAAGGTTTTCGAATAACCAGCAGTTGGAAACCGATAATAATCACAACTATCGGTAAAATATTTTGGCTGGTTTCTAATAGCTTCAATGCAAAATGACTTAACCACTCGATCATCTGCTCATCCCGTAAGCCATGACAAAAATCGTCGACATCAATGACGCCAGCACAATAAGCCCGAAACCGTCGGCCAACGGATTACGGCCTTTTATTGAGGTAGCCAGGCCGACACCCAAAACGGTGAGTACCGGAGCGGTAATGCTGGATGTAGCGATAACACCGGAATCGTAGGCAATGCCAATAATCTCGACAGGCGCGAAAGGCGTCATGACGGCAATACACAGATAAGCGAAGAAAACCGGATAATACACGGGCCAGCCTCGGAGAAGCCTCAATACGCCAACCAGAATGGCAAGACCGATAGACACGGCGACGGTAATGCGCAGCTCCAGCGCATAATCGGCTTTTGCGGCCTCGGTTGGTTCTATCAGCTTGCTATTACTGGCAATGTTTGCGGCTTTTTCAACAACCGAAATCAGTCCCGGCTCGGCGATTGCAGCGCCAAAACCCAGACAAAATACAAACCCCAGCAGCCAGAACAAACTGCCTTTGCGGGCAAAGGCATAAGCCATCGACTCGCCAATCGGGAACAAGCTTTGCTCAAGCCCCTGAATAAACAAGGTAAGTCCCAAAATAACAAACAGCGTGCCGACGATTACACTATCGACATCGGGGATAGGTTGCCGAATAACCAAAACCTGGAACACCAAAACAACCGCGAAGATAGGCGCCAAGTCCAGAAAACTGCTGAACAGTTGTTTAATAAAAGGATTTTTTAACATTCAGGCTCTTTATCTGGGTTCATATTAATAGCCTTGCCGGAATAAGCCGATTCTCGCTACGCGCCCCTTCGGCTTTGCTCAGGAGAGCTTTGGAAGACCATTGAACAACTACTTAGGAATGAGCACGCAATAACTTAGGCAAGTTGCCAATAGTCGGAGTGCAGGCTTCGCCTGCATGCGCAAGCACCAACAGTAGGCGCTTTAGGCGAAGCTTGCACTCCTGCCGCACATAGTTGTCCACTTTATTTCATGCTCGTTCCTTAGCCCTTATCCCATAAGTATCTACACAAGTACCGGCTCCTTCTCCCATGAGGGAGAAGGTTGATGAGGGGATATAAATGCTTGTTTTTATTCTCCTCACCCCAACCCTCTCCAACAGGAGAGGGAGCCAGGTCAACTTGCAACCCATTGTATTTATAGTGTAAAAAAGTTGTGTAGATAGT
>SCPZ01000114.1 GCA_004299305.1 Methylobacter sp. | reverse complement strand
GATAGGACGGATTTACACAGATTTTTTTCAAAATATTCTGGGTTTTTAATCGGTGATTATCCGTTTAATCAGTGTCATCCGTGTTCCATTAATCATTTTTAGCATACGCTGAATAGTTACGAACTTTTAACATCTGATAACATTTTTAAATATGGAGAGCCATTATGGATGCACTTGAAATAATAGTAGTACTTATCGTTTTGATAATAGCAGTACGGTTTTTTTTAAAATCACGTATACAAAGCGAATCTAAAGAAACACTCATAAATGAACCTAAAGTTCCAGAACAGCAAGAACTTAGCTCAACGGACACCCCCATAAATAATGCCGAACCTTCTACGGAGCTGGAGCTCCAAGCAAATGAAATATCCGTGGATTCTTCTTTGGAAGCTAAGCTTGTCGAGCCTTTAGCGGAGCCTCAAGCAAATGAAGTAGCAGTAGATGCTTCTCTGGAACCTAAGCTTGTCGAGCCTTCAGCGAAGCCTCAAACAAATGAGGTGACAGTTGTTCCATCAGAAAACAACAGCAGCCTTCCTCAAGATTCAATACTAAAACGGCATTACCTGACCCATTTATGTACCGTAATTGAAACGCTTGCTCCACCTCGGCCTACAGATTCCGTTTTATGTCGCCATTACGAGACGATGATAGCTGCAAAAATAGCGCAGTGCCTGAGTGATGAAAAAGTAATGGAGCAACTGATTTCTGAATATGAAAACAATAAGGACTCAGGTAAAACTAAAGCTTTTGCAACGCCACAGGAAAATGAGTCGGTGATTTGTCCCGCAGAAAAAAACAGCAGCCTTCCTCAAGATTCAATACTGAGACGGCATTACCTGACCCATTTATGCACCATGATTGAAGCGCTTGCTCCCCCACGGCCTACAGACTCTGTTTTATGCCGTCATTACGAAACAATGATAAGTGCAAAAATAGATCAATGCTTAAACAATGAAAAAGTAATGGAGCAACTGATTTCTGCTTATGAAAACAACTAAACTACCGAGTACAGCACACGGCATATCATGGTTCAGCCCCTTCGAACCCGGATTTTATGCCTGAATTACCCGAAGTAGAAACAACCTGTCGAGGCATCGCGCCCTATATTGAAGGGCAAACCGTCAGACAGGTTATCATTCGCCAGCCCAAACTGCGCTGGCCTGTGCCTGAAACGCTTAATCAAACTTTAGCCGGACTCAGCATCCAGTCGGTCTCCAGAAGAGCGAAGTACCTGCTGTTTTCTACCGTATCAGGCACAGTGCTGTTACATTTAGGCATGTCCGGCAGTTTAAGGATTATGTCTACAGACCAAACGGTCGGTAAGCACGATCATCTTGATTTTGTTTTTAACGACGGCACAGTGCTGCGCTATAACGACCCACGCCGATTTGGCGCGGTGTTATGGACAACAAATCCCGTAGCGGAACATAAATTGCTAAAAGACTTGGGCCCGGAGCCGCTGTTACCCGAGTTTAACGGTGAACTACTTTACGCATTGTCCAAACATCGCAAAATAGCGGTAAAGTCATTCATTATGGACAGCCACATAGTAGTGGGCGTTGGCAATATTTATGCTAACGAAGCCCTGTTTATGGCCGGCATACAGCCTACGCGGCAAGCCGGAAAAATTTCTTTAGCGCGTTATCAAAAACTGGCCGAATGTATTCGCGTGGTTTTACAACATGCCATTACGCAAGGCGGTACAACACTGAGAGATTTTGTCAATGAAGCCGGAAAACCCGGTTATTTTCAGCAGCAACTTAAAGTTTATGGCCGTACCGGATTGCCGTGTATTAATTGTAATCAGCCCTTAACAGAAATCAGGATAGCTAATCGTTCAACAGTATTTTGTAATGCTTGCCAACGATAAATTTTTCGATATTACAGCGTTTTAAATTCAGTTAATTACTAAAAAAGCTACGATGCTTATTGAAATCATGGGACGCAGGAGTGCAAGCTTTGCTTGCCAGCGCAGGCGAAGCCTGCACTCCAGCGACTATGATAACGACATAGCTTTTTAATTGTTAGCAACTAATTTAAATTGAAAACGCTGTAAAATTGACCGATCACCGTTTCGACTATGGCCCGAAAATGAAGCGTTGTTGCTCTACATAAATTTATCAGGGTCTATGTTCCATTTGGCTGGAGATTCATAGTTAACAATCCTGTCGCCCCCGCCATGTCCTAATGGCTTTGCCAAATCGATGTCATGCGGAGTGATGAAATAATCTTTCTTGGCATCAAAGATAATGCGCACCTGGGGCCGGGTCATATCCGTTTCGCATTGTTCGATGACGATGCCGATCTTGCCGCTTTCCAGCATTACCAGAGTGCCGACCGGATAGATGCCGACAGTGCGGATGAAAGTGCGGAGCAGCTTGGGATTAAAGTGAAATTTGCTCCATTCAAACAATTTCCTGACTGCAACGGTAGGCTCCATGCCCTTGTGGTAACAGCGATCGGCAGTAATTGCATCGTAAACATCGACGATAGCTGCCATTTGTCCGTAAACCGACATTTCCGCATTCTTCAGTCTTAGCGGGTAGCCGCTGCCATCAAAGCGCTCATGGTGTTGGGAGGTCACATCGAAAGACACCTGGGAAATGCCGGGCGACTTTCTCAGGATGCTACAGCCATGCACCACATGTGACTTCATAATAACGAATTCATCTTCGGTCAACTTGCCAGGCTTATTCAATATTTCATTCGGCACCTTGGTTTTACCAATGTCGTGTAACATGCCGCCGATGCCGAGTTGTTTTATTACATTACGATTAAAATCCAGTGCATAGGCGAAAGAGATCAGCAACGCGCCAACGCTGACAGAGTGAAGAAAAGTGTAGTCGTCCTTGTTCTTGATCCTGCACAAGCTAAGCATGGCGTCCTTGTTGCGCAGTATCGAATTGGCCATTTTCTCGACCACAGGATCAATCCGCTCCAGTTCAATCTGCTTACCGATGCGCACATCGTTCATAATGTTAGATATGATTTTATTAGCTTCACTGTGTATTTTCCTGGATCTCTTAAGCTCTTCCGACAATGTGGATGTAGTGGCAATCGGCTTAGCTTGTTGAACCATTTTTATCATTTTATGCTCAATCTCGGCCTTGACTTCAGTTTCGGTGGGCGCGTCAAGCACATCCAGCCCTTTCAGCGTATCAATATACAGTTCACGGACACCGAGGTCGGTGATTTTTTTGATTGTTTTATCGTCCTTAATTTTGAGCATTCCCACTAGAAACGGATGCTCTATCCAGGCGCAATTTATATCATGAATGAACATGCCGGGTTTGAGCTGCTGGATAGTGATTTTTTTGATCATTGGAATTAATTCTATTTTAAAGTGAGCATCGCGTACTTTTGTAAACGCCTAACCCTAGCACCGTACTTTCTTCAGTTTGATAATATCCCATTCAAGTCTATGACATCCACTAATTCGCTACTTAATTGTATTGTTATTCGATCTTTAAGTTTTAGCCTATTCCAATACTGAATGAGCCTGAAGAGGCCTCGTATTTCGCCTCATCAATTAACATCTGTCCTATTACGCGTCATCAAATAACCCGGCGTTACGGCAGGCTTCAAGAAAAGGTTTCTTTAAAAAATTAACATCTACCCAAGGGGCGTTTATTGCTGTTTTTAGTTTGCCTTGCAAATATTGCTGTGGCGTTAGGTTAAAGTTCTGGGATTCATCAACGATTTCCCTGATCCAACCTTTGCCATCGTTTTCTCCGCAACATTTGGCTTTATAACGCTCGTCAATTCCATATATATCCAGCCAAGTATCTAATTCCTCACGATATTCGTTTGGCCCTGTGTGCAATTCAATATCGGTGGGCTGAATATTAGTCCAGTCATGACCATTCAGTGTAATTTTGAATTCAATGGTGTATTTGTTGACCTGATAAGGGTAAAACGATTTTCGTCTGCCTCCAGTTTGTGCCAAGAGAGGGTCTTTAGCCTTATAAAGCGGGTCTTGGGCTAATTTGTAAGAGCTGTTGCATTCATGGCAAGCGGGCGCCAAGTTACGAAAGTTGATCGAGTTAAACGGATATGTCCCTTTAGGTAAATAATGGTCATAAGCCTCCCGCTTAGTGTGATAATCGCCTTTTACATCGTTGATTCCGTAAAAAGGGCATTTGCCGTTAGAATTTTTGCTCATAAAGACGGCGTAGTGTTTATCGATTTCGCCGATTCTTTGGGAGATAGAGTTAAGCGAGAGAAAATTTTGGGAGGGCCATAGGATGTGCCGACGATAGGAGGCGCATCTGTCGCGAATGATGCGCTTCGTACCTCAGCACATCCTATAACTTTTGCGCATCTTATGGCCTTACGCATGGAAACGAGAAAACAGGATTTCGCATCGTTCCCACGCTCCGGCGTGGGAATGCAGTTAGTGACGCTCTAGCGTCGCGGTTAGCAACGCTGGAGCGTTGTAGGATGCATTCCCACGCCGGAGCGTAGGAACGATAAAAACGCCACGAATACGACCAACTCGATCGATTGACCGGCAGCCAACGCGGCGAACCGGCCCTAAGCCGCATCGACTACAGTTACGATCTGAGCGGTAACCGCACCGGCAAAATAAAGGACAATACCACCCAGTACAGCTACAGCACCGATGCCAACAGCAACCGGCTGCAAAGCCAGAGCGGAGCGCAAACCGTCAGTTACAGTTACGATCTAATGGGCAACCTGACCGGCGACGGCAGGTTCACCCACAGCTATAACTCAGCAGGACGGCGCATCGCAACCACCGACACAGCAACCGGGCAAACAGTCAACTACGGCTACGACGCCATCGGCCAGCGCGTGACTAAAACCAACGGAGGCAATACCACCCAATATTTCTATGACGAGCAAGGCCATCTGACCGGCGAATATGACGCCACCGGCCAACTGATTCAGGAAATCATCTGGCTGGGCGACTTGCCGGTGGCGGTGCTGAAACCGACAATCCCCGCAAGTGCCACAACCGACATCTACTACATCCATGCCGATCATCTGGGGACGCCGAGAAAAATTACTCGGCCAAATGACAGCAAAATCGTGTGGACTTGGGAGTCCGAAGCTTTCGGCAACAGCCTACCGGATCAAAACCCTTCAGGCCTAGGCGACTTTGTCTTTAACCTGCGCTTTCCGGGGCAATATTACGATGCGGAAACCGGGCTGTTTTATAACTATTTTAGGGATTATGACTCGAAGACGGGTAGATATATTGAAAGTGATCCGATTGGGCAAAGCGGTGGGGTTAATACTTATACCTATGTCAGAGGGAATCCAATTAGGTGGGCTGATTCAAAGGGATTATGTTTGGAAGACGCTTGTATTATTGAAGGGACAATCCTTATCACTGCGGGTCAGGCTATTGTAGATGGTTTGACCTTTGGGCTTGGAGGGGGAATGATTGCTGATTCATTAAGTGATAAGGTCAGAAGGAATCAGGAGCATCAAGCATATAAAGACTTTGCAGACCAAGGATATTCAAAAACTGGCGATCCATGTAAAGATCTAAGAAATAAAATTGACCACCATGAGCAACTTTATGATATGAAAGAACAGTGGGATAAAAATTGGCCGCATCCAAAGTTTCCAAGCGGTCGCCATTTCAATGAAATTCAATTGAAAAGACAAGAAATTGCAGAGTGGAAAAAACAATATGACGAGATGTGCCCTAAAAAATGCCCATAAAAGGTGCATCACAAATGACGTATAAAGAGATTCTCTTGGAAAAGTATAAAAAGATGGATTCCTTTGAAAATGTTGATCTCTTTAGATTTGATCAAGCTGGCATTGATGAAGAAACCCCGTTGCATATTGCAAGTTATAGAGGTGATATAGACGACTTAATAACTATGTTAGGTACGAATGTTGATGTAAACGTTAGAGGGGATATCGGAAATACACCGTTACATAATGCGGCTCTTAAAAAGCATAAGGAAATCGTTTTAGCTCTTTTAAACGCTGGAGCCAATCCAACGATTAGAAATGATTATGGTGATTCTGCGATAGATTTTGTAATGGGTGATGATGTGGAAAACCTTAAAGCAATACTTTTATCTGCAATGGGTGCTTAAGCCGGGTAGGGGGCGCATCGCGCCCCTTTTCGATGTCTAGCTATGCTGTAAATCTTGATACTCGAAATGGATTGTTCGTGAACCTCGGGGTTTAACATTCCAACAATATTCATGCCCAATATTTTGATGCTTAAATATAAAAACGGTTATCAACCTATTCGCCGCCGTTCCACAACCGAACACCGGAATTTTGGGCAACGAAAAACTGTCGTCCGGCCAAGAAGGTTCAATCTCGCCAAAACCGGATCAGGAACCGGCACCCTCACCAGCTCACCAGCCGGAATCGACTGCGGTGCAACCTGTAGCGCAACCTTCACACCCGGCAGCGTCGTCACCCTAACCGCGATACCGACAACCGGCTCGACCTTCGGCGGCTGGTTCGGCGCATGTACCGGCACCGCAACCACCTGCACCGTTACTCTGAGCCAAGCGCGATCAGTGAACGCCAGCTTCTCGGCTCCGGCAATCACCAGCTACCAATATAACGCCAACGGCAACCTGACCCAAATCACCGACCCGCTCGGGCGCATCCGTCAGACCCAGTACGACACCCTGAACCAAGCGGTTCGTCAACTTGAACCCCATCCAAGCATCATCGGCAGCACCCTGGGACAAATCGACACCGCCTACGACAGCCAGGGACAAGTCACCAGTATCACCGACCCGCGCAACCTCAGCACCCATTACGCCATGGACAGCTTGGGCAACCTGCGCAAACAAACCAGCCCCGACACCGGCAGCACCGATGCCAACCACGATGCCGCCGGAAACCTCGCCACCCGCATCGATGCCCGTGGCAAAACCGCCAACTACAGCTGGAATAACTGGGGTCAGAGTAAAGTTAATCTAAGTTTACTCTGACCCCAGTTATCCCTGACCCCAGTTATCCACAGCGCTCCCTTATTTCTTGTTTTTAAGAGCAAGCGCCGCGCCATGCAGGGCTTTTGCAAGGGTGGGGTGGGCGTGTATGGTTCTGGCCAAGTCTTCGCTGCTGGCGGAGAACTCCATAGCCAGTACGGCTTCGGCAATCATTTCTGAGGCTTGCGTGCCAATAATATGAACGCCGAGTATGGTGTCGGTATTTGCGTCAGCGATGATTTTAACTATGCCTTCAGTTTGGCCCATGGCTTGAGCCCGAGCTGTGGCATTTAACGGGAATGTGCCGATTTTGATGGATTCGCCCATGGCTCTTAAGGCTTGTTCGGTTTGACCTACCCAGGCGATTTCAGGATCGGTAAAAACAACGCTGGGCAGGAGTCCATAGTTGACGGCGTTGTGAATACCGGCGATTTGCTCGGCAACAAATAGGCCTTCTTCTATGCCTTTATGGGCAATCATCGGACCGAGCAAGGTCAGGTCGCCGATGGCGTAAACGCCGGGCAGGGTGGTGCGGCAATTTTCATCGACGTGGACATAGCCGTTTTCGTCGAGCAGTAAGTTGGCTTCGGCGGCGGCCAGGTTTTCGGTATTGGGTTTTCGACCGGATGCGACAATGAGTTTATCGACCCGCAGGGCATGTGTGCCGTCACTGTCCTGATATTCTACGGTGACCTTTTTACTGCCTTTTTTGGCTGAAATGACCCGTGCCCCCAAGCGCAGTTCCAATCCCTGTTCGCTATAAATACGATAAGCTTCCCGCGCAATTTGCTGGTCGGTCATGCTTAAAAATGTTTCCTGCGCTTCCAGCAAAATCGTTTCAGCGCCAAGCCTGTTCCAGATGCTGGCTAATTCAAGGCCGATGACACCCGCACCGATAATGGCTAAACGCTTGGGTACCGCGTCGAGGTTTAAAGCCATTGTCGAATCGATAATAAATTCGTTGTCTATCGGTGCGCAGGATAAGTCGATCGGGGAAGAGCCCGAGGCCAGGATAATATGCTTAGCTTCGAGTATTGATGCCGCCGATTGATCAAGCGGCGTAATTTTCACCAGTCGCTCATTGAGCAGTTTGGCTTCCGCCTGTATGTAGGTAATTTTGTGATCTGTAAACGAGTCGGCAATTTGTTGACTGAGTGTGTCGATAATGTTGTTTTTGCGCTGCATCATTAGCGGAATATCCAGGGAAACCGCTTTGGTATGGATGCCGTGTTCTTTTAGGTTATGGATCAACGAGTGATAATTTTTCGCCGATTCCAGCAAGGCGATAGACGCAACGCACCCCGCATTGAGGTAGGTGCCGCCCAGGCTGACTAAGCCTTTTTTGTCGTACCAGTTATCAATACAGGCTGTTTTCAAGCCGAGTTGGGCGCACCGTATGGCGCCTGAATAGCCTGCCGGCCCTGCGCCGATCACGATTACGTCGAACGCTTGCGTTTGCTTGTTTGGCATGAGTTATCCTAAAAGTCGGGTAATTATTCAGCGCATAGAGTAGCCGCTATATATTAAGCAATAGGTGAGCGGGCGCTTCCAGGCATTCTTTGATGGTGACTAAAAATTGCACGGCTTCGCGCCCGTCAACCAGGCGATGATCGTAGGATAAGGCCAGATACATAATCGGCCTGATAACAATCTGCCCGTTCTCAACAACAGGCCGCTCCTTGATCGCATGCATACCCAAGATGGCGCACTGCGGCGGATTGAGTATCGGCGTGGACAGCATCGAGCCGAAAATGCCGCCGTTGGTAATGGTGAAGGTGCCGCCTTTCAAGTCGTCGTAGGTTAGGGTGCCGGCTTTGGTTTTTGCGCCGAAGTCGACGATGCTTTGTTCGATGCCGGCAAAATCGAGCTGATCTGCGTCGCGTAATACCGGTACGATCAGGCCGCGCTCGGTGCTGACGGCGATGCCTATGTCGTAGTAGCCGTGATAGATAATATCGTTATCGTCAATGGAGGCGTTGATGGCCGGGAAGCGTTTTAACGCTTCGATAGAGGCCTTGACAAAAAACGACATGAAGCCGAGTTTGACATGGTGTTTTTGCTCGAATCGGGCTTTGTACTGGTTGCGAAGATCAATCACGTTTTGCATGTTGACTTCGTTGAATGTGGTCAGCATTGCCGCATTTTGCTGTGCTTGTAACAGGCGTTCGGCGACCTTGGCTCTTAGCCGGGTCATCGGGACGCGCTGTTCCGGGCGCAGGTTTGAAATTCCCCTGTCTTCGGTGTCTTTCTTCATCAACGGAGGGCTTTCTGCTCCCCCTTTTGCTAAGGGGGTGTCGAGGGGGATTTCGACTTTGCTAGCCGGTATTATGAGCTGGGCTTCCTGCAAGGTTTTTTTATGCAGGTAATCCAATACATCGGTCTTGGTTAGGCGGCCATCTTTTCCTGAACCTTTGATCAGGGAAGGGTTCAGCGCATTTTCGGCAATTAATCGGCGCACCGAAGGGCTTAGCGGTATGTCCGATTCATCGTCTTCGGGTTCAGGAGGCGTCTTTACAGTTTGCCCGGAAGGCAGTTGAATGGCTTGGGGTTCCAGCAAGGCCAATACATCGCCGCCGACTACAATGGCGCCGTCATTCTTGAGTATTTTGCCGAGGATGCCGGATTCCGGGGCCGGAACTTCGAGCACTACTTTGTCCGTTTCAAGGTCGACGAGATTTTCGTTCTTGATAACGGTGTCGCCGGGTTGCTTGTGCCAAGTAATCAGCGTCGCATCGGAAACGGATTCGGGGAGGTTGGGAACTAGGACTTCAATGCTCATTATTATTTTCCTGAAGGTTTGCCGTAAAGGGCCGATTGGACGACTGCTTTTTGTTGTTCGATATGGACGCGAAAATTGCCGACGGCGGGCGCGGCCGATGCTTCGCGACCGGCATAAGTCATGTTGATTTTGGGGTCGAGGTTGTCGCTAAAGTGATGTTTGGACTGATACCAGACGCCTTGATTCTGGGGTTCTTCCTGGCACCAGATGAACTCTTTCAGCAAGGGGTATCTGGCGACTTCCGCTTTAAATAATTCATCGGGGAAAGGGTAGAGCTGTTCTATACGGGCAATGGCGACATGCTTAAGCTGGTCCTGACGCCGTACTTCCAGCAGGTCGTAGTAGACTTTGCCTGCACATAAGACAAGGCGCGTCACTTTTTTGGGGTTGATGTCATCTTGCTCTCCGATGACGGGCAGGAACTGACCGCCAGTCAAATCTTCCAGTGTGGAAACCGCAAGTTTATGCCGCAGCAAGCTCTTGGGGCTCATGACTATCAATGGTTTTCGATAAGGGCGCAACATCTGGCGGCGCAGCAAATGAAAAATTTGCGCAGGCGTAGTCGGACAGCAAACCTGGATGTTATGTTCGGCGCACAGTTGCAGGTAGCGTTCCAGCCGGGCGGAGGAGTGTTCCGGTCCTTGGCCTTCAAAGCCGTGCGGCAACAACATGACCAAGTGGCACATGCGGCCCCATTTGGTTTCGCCGGAACTGATAAATTGATCGATAACCACTTGCGCACCATTGGCAAAATCGCCGAATTGCGCTTCCCAGATAACTAGGGTATTCGGCATCGTGGTGCTGTAGCCGTATTCGAAACCTAACACGCCCGCCTCGGAAAGCAGGGAATCGAAAATCTGTGCATTGCCCTGATCTTTATCCAGGTGCTTAAGCGGCGTATAGGTTTTATTATTGAGTTGATTATGAAAAACAGCATGGCGATGTACAAAGGTGCCGCGACCGACATCTTGCCCGATCAAACGCACATGGTATTTTTTTATCAGCAGTGTCGCATAGGCCATGTTTTCGGCAAATCCCCAATCCAGCGGCATGGCTCCCGCCGCCATTTTACGGCGGTTCTCCATGACTTTGGCGACTCTGGGGTGTAATTCAAAACCGGTCGGCAAACGCTGCATTCTGTCGTTACAAAAACGCAGGCGGTCTATGGAAACCGAGGTATTGCAGGGTGACTTCCAGTCGCTGCCCAGGAATTTATTCCATTGATTGGTGTAAGGGTAGGGGCCGTCGGTCAGGACCGGTCTGGAAACGACTTCACCGGCTTCGAGCAGTTTTTGGTAATTTTGCTCCAACTCTGTCGCTTGTTCGGCGGTGATAAGACCGGCTTTAATGAGTTTTTCTGCGTAAATTTTCCGCGTCGTCTTCAGTTTGCGGATTTTTTTATACATCAAAGGTTGAGTGGTCGACGGTTCGTCAGCTTCATTATGTCCTAGCCTCCGATAGCAAATAAGATCGATGACCACATCCTTATTAAAGGTCATCCGGTAATCTATCGCCAGCTTGGTGACAAATATAACGGCGTCGGGGTCATCGCCGTTGACATGAAAAACCGGCGCCTGGATCATGCTGGCCACATCGGTGCAATACAGCGTGGAGCGTGCATCCTGCGGATTGCTGGTGGTAAAGCCGATTTGATTATTGATGACTATATGTACGGTTCCGCCGGTGGAAAAAGCGCGGGTTTGCGACATATTCAAGGTTTCCATGATGATGCCCTGGCCTGAAAAGGCCGCATCGCCGTGGATTAATATCGGGATCACCGTGTTTATGCCGTTTTCTCCGGCCCTGTCCTGGCGAGCCTTGACCGAACCTTCGACAACCGGGTTAATGATCTCCAGATGCGATGGATTGAATGCCAATGTTATATGAGTCGGCCCGCCGGGGGTGCTAAGGTCGGATGAAAAACCCATGTGGTATTTTACATCGCCGGTGCTGACGCCCGGCGAAAGCGGCGAGGTGCCGGCAAATTCATTAAATAGGCTGGCGGGGCTTTTACCCAGGATGTTGACCAATACATTTAACCGGCCTCGATGCGCCATGCCGATCACGATTTCGTTAACGCCTTTTGCTCCGAGCCCTTGAATTAATTCATCCAGAATCGGGATCAGCGATTCTCCGCCCTCCAGGGAAAAACGTTTTTGGCCGACAAAGCGATTGTGCAAATGGCTTTCTATGCCCTCGGCGGCGGTCAGTAATTGTAGTAACCAGTATTTTTTTTCAGGCTCCAGTTCTAAGTTGGCTTTAGAGCTTTCCAGGCGGTTTATTATCCAGCGCCTGATTTGAGTATCGACTATATGCATGTACTCAGCGCCGATGCTGCCGCAGTAAATCTCTTGCAGATTGGCAATAATGTCGCGTAACGGCAATCGGTCAACACCATAAAGCGCGCCGGTATCGAACAAGGTGTCCATGTCCGGCTCGGAAAGACCGTAATAAGCGGGATCCATGTCGGCAGGCGGCGGCAAGGTTTTCCCCAGCGGGTTATTGTTGGCAATCTGATGTCCGCGAACCCGGTAATGATTAATCAGCCGGGCAACAGCCGACTGTTTTTTGACGCTTTCTTCGGTAAAATCCTGTAATTTCGCCAGCCTGCCTTGCGATTTAAGTGCAAGTTGCGCAAAGCGTTCTATGACGGGGCTGTGCGGTGTCTCAAAATCGGCGCCGTTGTGAATATCCTTGAATTTTGCTTGCCAGCTGGGTTCAACCGAGTCAGGGTCTTCCAGAAAGCGTTCATATAGGTTTTCAATAAAGCCGGCGTTGCTGCCATAGAGGGAAGAAGAATCTTGAAAAAGTTTAAGCAGCTTACTCATTATGAATGTCCGATTTATTCTGTAAGGATTTTGTCTTTGTCTGAGCTCTTTAAGAAATATCTTATCAAAATTTAACGCATTCGCTGATTAAAATATGCGGTATTTAGCCAAGAAAGGCGATTAAGATGTTTTGATCTAAAATAGAGTCAATATGGTTTTAATATAGGCAATATAAATTAGGTAGTAGGTCGATACGGAAAATAGGGAATAGTGTAATTAAATTTAGATATTCGGTATCTGTACAATGGATAATGATATGAACGACTGGTTTTGATAATATAGCGATGGTAGTTGTGTATTATTTTTTAGGAAAGCATTGTTCATATTATGTGCTTCCAATTGCATTTATTATCTGGGTATAGGAGATGAAAACAGCATGTTTTATAATAATGATGTATACTTGATATAAGGCAATATAATTATGATTTTAATTGATGCTACAATGAACGTAAGTATTCAGTCCCCTTAGCTCCATACGATTGGCTTAGCCATTAAGCGGTCGTTTAGAGTTTTATGGCTAGATTAGCCTATTGAAAAATATATTGTTACGCTAAGACCTTCCAGGTTTTAAAAACCTGGAAGGTCTAAATACGGTCGGGGCCTGAATAGTTACCAATGAACATACCGTTTTTTTTATTTTAAGGGTTAAATATGAACGAATATCAAGATCTTTCTGAACATGAGTTGCAAGTAGTTATTGAAAATGCAAGAAAAGTATTAAAAAACAAACTGGCTCAGAAGCATAAAGAAGTTATCGCACAAATTAAAGAATTGGCCGCTTCTATTGGCGTTATTGTGGAGATTCACGAGCCCGACAAAATGTCTGTTCGCAAGGGTATAAAAGTTGCCATTAAATATCGTCATCCCGATGACCCCAATAAAACATGGACAGGTCGTGGGGTTGCGCCAAAATGGATGCAGGAATTACAGAGTGCCGGACATGAGCGTTCTGAGTTCGAAGTATAAAATTTTATTCTATCTGGAAGAGGGCACGATTTTTCGGTAGGTGGTTTGGCATTTTCTCAAAAAAAGATACTCAGTTTTTTTGCTAATTGCGGTTGCTATTATAGAATCTGGGTCCGAAAAGCCATGAAAACAGCTTTATTGTCAGTCTTTATGCCCTCGTACTATTTGTATCGGTGAATGGAAAAGTTTTACTGACATGAATTAGTTTGGGCAATTGACATCTTAATGTATCCACTCTCATCTTAATAAAATAATCTTATGACCACTTATACCTATTCTTCACTATCTGATGCTGTCGTCACGCTGCCTCCTCCGACGGCGGAAATTTTTTCAACTAGCGATCAATTAATTTTTGATGATACATCCATAAGCGCTTCCGAGCTTACATTAACCATCGTCGGCGCCGGTCTTGAAATAAAAGCCGGGGCAAAAACTATCACCTTAAGGGGTTTTACCCAAAGCAAAATTACTAGCGCTAATTTTACCTTTGCAGACAGCAGCAAATTAATTATTGGGGATAATAAAGAAGCGACGACTAATGATGATTCACTGGTTGTTGGCAATATGTTGATAGGCACTAATTTCGATGATTATATGGACGGTATGAAGGGCATTGATACGGTTTCTTATGCCAAAGCCTGGTCGGCGGTAAAAGTTAACTTGGCTGCGCAAACGGCTACAGGCGGAGCGGGGACCGATGTATTAAAAAATATCGAAAATGTCATTGGTTCTAACTTTAACGATAATCTGACCGGAGTCGGCACCGGCAGTAGACTCGATGGCGGCATGGGTATTGATACCTTAACCGGAGCAGGGGGTAATGACACCTATTTGATTACGGCGGGTGATGTAGTTACTGATAGCGGTGGTATTGATACGGTGATCAGCAATATTGACTATGTGCTGGCTACGGGCCTGGAGAACTTAATTTTACGCACAGGCGCATTAGTCGGTATTGGCAATAGCGCAGTTAATAAGCTGACCGGTAACAGCAGTGATAATGTTCTGGATGGCGGCGCAGGTGCAGATGTCCTGGTTGGTTTAGCGGGTAATGATATTTATATGGTCGATGATCCTAATGATACGATCCTTGAAAAAGGCGCAGGTAGGGACATGGTGTATTCAACCGTTACTTTTAGCTTAAATGGAACGGGCGTTAATAATGTCGAAGAACTGCGCCTGACAGGTACAGCGGATATTAACGGTAGCGGTAATGCGTTAAACAACACAATTTATGCCAATAGCGGCAGTAATATTTTAAACGGCGATATTGGAGAAGACACGCTATCCTATCAATTTGGCGCAATTAGCGGCGTTACCGTCAAGCTCGACGACGCTTCTCCACAAACCACAGGCGGTTCCGGTAATGATACGATCTATGCTTTCGAGAACTTGATTGGCAGTCATTACGAGGATGCTTTGACGGGTGATTTAAGAAACAACAAGCTGACAGGCGGCGAGGGTAAGGACAGTCTAACCGGCGTATTAGGCAATGATACGCTGGATGGCGGACTAGGTAATGACCTTCTCGATGGCGGCGAGGGCGATGATGTCATCATAGGCGGCGCCGGTCAGGACAGCGTAACAACCGGCGCCGGCAATGACATTATAAAGTTTGTCGGCATCGCTGATACGGCATGTACGACAACATCCATCGCGGGAGTTGATTTATACGGGGATTTAAGCCTGAATAATGGCAGCGAGGACAGGATTAATTTAAAAGTTAAGGTGACGGCAGTTGTCGCTAATCCTTTGGCGGGAGAGCTTAACGAGCTTACATTTGTTGATAATATGAATGCCTTGTTATCATCGTCTACAGGATTTAAAAATAGTTCGGGAGGTATTGATGCTGCAATAGTAACGGCTAGTAGCGGCGACCTGACAACAAGGGCATTTCTCGCTGTCGATTTAGATCGTACCGATACCTTTACCGCTACTGATTTTGTGATTGAGGTCACCGGCTCAATAATCACATCGTTGACAACAGCTACGTTTATTTAACTTAAGACAGGGGTAACTATTCAGACCCCGACCGGTATTTAGACCTTCCAGGCTTTTAAAATCTGGAAGGTCTTACAATATATTTTTCAATAGGCTAATCTAGCCATAAAACTCTAAACGACCGTTTAATGGCTAAGCCAACAGTAGGCACTCTAGGAGACGCAGGAAGTAGTTGCCGAGGGGGATTCAAAAAAGCGCAAATCATGACTGCTCGCAGTATATATCCACTCTGGAGAATTCACGATGAACTATACAAATATGTTGGCTGTGGCGTTTGCCGAGGCCCAAGCCGGTTTTGATGAAGGCGGCGTGCCGGTCGGTGCGGCGCTGTTCGACGCGCATGGCAATTTGCTCGGACGCGGGCGCAATCGCAGGGTGCAGGATAACGATCCGTCCGTTCACGGCGAAACCGATGCCTTCCGTAAAGCCGGTCGCCAAACTAATTATCGCGACAAAATTCTGGTGACGACTTTGGCGCCCTGTTGGTATTGCTCAGGCTTAATCCGGCAATTTAATATCGGCACGGTGGTGGTCGGCGAATCGCTCAATTTCGAAGGCCACTTGGATTGGCTCAAAGACGCCGGGGTAAAGGTCATTGAAATGCACGATGCCGATTGTATCGTGTTGATGAAGCGTTTTATCGAGCAATCGCCGCAGCTTTGGTTTGAAGACATTGGCGAATGTGATTGTGCTTAAGGCGATTTCCTGCGAAAAATATACCCACCTGACTGGTCTTTTTGCCCGTCTGCTGCGTTGTAAAAATGGTTGCATAGCTTGCTATGCGCCCATTTTTACGCCTTGCAGACGAACAAAAATCCTGCGTCATTTGGGGTATATTTATTCTTGGCAATCGCCTAAATACTTTATTAAAATCCTGCCGTTAGTTTGTTTGCTATTTAGCGCCAATTCGGCTTGGTCGGTCGAGCTGGAGCCGGTCACCCTGCAATTGAAATGGAAACATCAATTTCAATTTGCAGGCTATTACGCGGCCAAGGAGAAGGGCTTTTACCGGGACGCGGGGCTTGATGTCAGCATTGTCGAAGCGGCTCCCGGCGTAGATCCCGCCCAGGAAGTGATTGCCGGACGCGCTCAGTTCGGCGTCGGCACCAGCGAGCTGATCCTGAACCGTTATCGCGGCGATGCGGTGGTTGTGCTGGGGGTGATTTTTCAGCATTCACCGCTCAGCTTGGTTGTCCTGGCCGATTCGGGGATCGATAATATCCATAAACTGATCGATCGCAAGGTAATGATAGAACCGAGCTCGGCGGAGTTATTTGCCTATCTGTTTCAGGAAGGCTTTACCCAAAAAGCCTTCAACCTACAGCATCACAGCTTCGATTTAAACGATTTACTCTCCGGTAAAACCGATGCGATGTCGACCTATGTGACCGACGAACTCTATCTGCTCAAGCAACAGGGACGTGCTTACAGCCAATTCAGTCCGCGCATGAGCGGCATCGATTTTTACGGCGATAACTTTTTTACGCTGGAATCCGAATTGGAACAGCACCCGCAACAGGTCAAGGCGTTTAGAGACGCTACGTTGCGCGGTTGGCGCTATGCGATGCAAAATCCCGACGAAATCGTGCAATTGATTTACCAGCGCTATTCGCAACGCCACAGCATTGAGCATTTGCAGTTTGAGGCGAAAGCAATGCACGATTTAATGCAGCCGGAACTGATCGATCCCGGTTATATGAATGCCGGTCGCTGGCAGCATATCGCCCAAACCTACCGTCAGCTCGGACTGTTGCCGGAGCATTTTGATGTCGAGGCGATGCTGTATTTCCCCAACTCGGCAACCGACCTGAAAAAACTCAGGATCAAGCTTTATTACGCGGCGGCAGGCCTGTCGTTATTAACGGTATTAACCGTAATGCTGTTCCGCTTCTATCGGACGGCGCGTATCAATGAAGCCAGACTCAACACCATGTTCGATCATGCACCGCTGAGTTTGATTGTGTTGGACGATAAAAACCGCATTCAAAGCTGGAATGCCGAAGCTGAAAAAACTTTTCTGTGGCGTGCTAAAGACATCCTGGGCAAAAATGCTTCGACAATTGTTCCGCCGGAAAATCGCCATGAATTGGAAAAAGTCCTGGCTGGCGTACATAAAGAACACACCGTCACCCACTCCGAGAATATCAATATCAAACAAGACGGTAGTGAAATTCTATGCGAATGGCTGAATGCGCCTTTCAAGGACAAGCACGATCAATCGAGTTTCATCATTTGCATGGCGCGTGACATCACGGAAAAAAAGCGTTTGGAGCAACAGCTCGAACAAGCCGCGCATTACGACAACCTGACTTCGCTGCCGAATCGGGCGTTGATTCTCGACCTGCTGAAACAATCGCTGGCGACTGCCGCGCGGCAACAAACCAAGCTGGCAATCCTGTTTCTCGATTTAAACGGTTTTAAGGCGATTAACGACAGTCTGGGACACGAATCGGGAGATATACTGTTGCTGACCGTTGCGCAACGTCTCCAGCAAGCCATCCGTGAGTGCGACTATGTCGGCAGGCTTGCCGGCGACGAGTTCCTGATTGTTCTGCAAGATATAAGCTCGCTTAAAAACGCGCAAAGGGTTGTCGATAAGTTGCAGGATTTGATTTGCCAACCTTGTACGGTTAAGGATCAAGTTGTCACCATTGGCGCGAGCATCGGCATCAGTCTTTATCCTGACGATGCAACAGAAATCAATGCCCTGATTCACCGAGCCGATCAAGGTATGTATCAGGCTAAACAGGCTGGTCGTTCCTAAAGACAGGATGTAAGGAGAAGCCAAATGCCGTTATGGCTCATCTTTGTGATTATCGGTGTTTTCGGCGGTATCGCTGCGGGTTTCTTCGGCATTGGCGGAGGTATTATCATTGTACCGGCGCTTATTTATTGGGCCGGTTTCTCTCAACACATGGCAACCGGAACCACGCTTGCGTTGCTGCTCCCGCCCGTCGGTCTTGCGGCGGCATTCGAATATTACCGGCACGGAAATGTAAATGTGAAGGCGGCTGTCATTTTGGCCGCAACTATGTTCCTAGGCTCATGGATTGGCGCCTATTTTGCCAACCAAATGCAGGGGCCGCAGCTTCGTCTTATTTTCGGTCTCTTTGTCTGCGTTCTTGGCGGGTATCTTGTGTATGGCGCTTGCAAGCGTCTTGGCTGGTTTTGAACGGGGTTTTGGGGGCATATTGATGACCCATAAAAAATGCAATTGAGCCACGGATGAACGCGGATATTCACAGATTACAACGGCTTACATCAATTCTTTGCGTTACCCTTTGGGTAACGGCCTACGCTTTGATACCTTTTGAAATTTTTCGTGCTTTTCGTGTCGCCTAAAGCGCCTACTGTTGGTTTTCGTGGACGAAATGATTTTTCTAGGTTTATCAGTGTTTATCTGTGTAAATCCGTGACTGACTGATTTTTTTTAGGGCGACGGAATTAGTGCCGAAATAAGGCTACCCCGATCGAGTGGAAAGTCGGTAGACCTTGTACTCGGTACGCTCTGCGAGCTTATTTTGCGATGTCGGATCGACCTCGAACACGCTTTCAACATGAGCCAAATCGATTTTGAAATCCTCCGAGTACAGTGTTTTGATCTCTTCGGCAACGCCAAGGACTTGGCTTGGAGTCTGGTTTTCTTCCGCATCCTCAGTGGTTAGCAGAAAAATATTGGTGGTTTCCTGCACAATCAGTTTCAAGTGGGCGACATAGCGCTGGCGAAGATCTTCCGGCAGTGCGGTGAGCGCTGCCCGGTCGTAAACCGTATCGATTTGTCCCAGGTCGTGTTCGCTCAGTGAGAAATAATCGCCACAGAGAATACTGAGTCTGTCATGTTTCCATAGAGTGAACTTGCCAACCTGCCGTCGGCTAGGCCGCAAGTTGTTCTCCCTGAAAAAGGCCCGAACCGCAATCGGACTCAACTCAACGCCGATAACTTCATGCCCTTGATTGGCAAGCCATATCATGTCCAGGCTCTTGCCGCAGAGGGGTACGAACACGCGGCTTCCTCGAGCCAGTGCGAGGTTGGGCCAAAACTTGGCAAGAAGTTGGTTTACCGCTTTCTGGTGAAAACCGGTTTGCCTATCGCGCCAGCATTGCAACCAAAGGACGTTGTCGCGTCCGGTCATCAGGGCACCAACGCCGGTGGACGGGTAAAGGTCAGGAAACGTCCTTTAAACGGGTCGCCGTTTTCGATGAAACGGTTGGCGCGTCGAGTCGTGTAGCCATAACCCAGGCAGGTCATTTCCCGGCAGAAACCGACACGGTTGCCGCGATCGGGATCAACAATAATGATTTGGGCGGACGGCGCAGCATGACGATCAATGAACCCGGCAAGCTGGCCGGGCTGTTGTCGCTCATAAAGCACATCGCTGCCGATGATCAGGTCGAACTGGCCCAGGTCGGGGTTGCTGCCCTCCCAGTTGCCGGTTTGGTATTTCATCGGTCCCAGCTTGTTTAGCAGCAGGTTTTCTTTCAGGAAAGCCTGGCTCAAGGGATGCCAATCGCTGACGGTCATATTTCCCGCCCGGCGATGGATGACCAAACTCGCCAGGGCGAGACCTGCGCCGATTTCAAGGATGCGTTTCCCGGCCAGATCAAAGGTATGCATGGCCTCGGCAAGTATCCGGGCTGACGGCCAAATGTGCCCGAACAGCGACCAGCTGGCGGGCGAAATGCCTACGAGTTCGGCTTCGCCGTGGGGATCGGAATATTGCTGAAGGTTTAACAGGGAACGGATCAAGTAGTCGGTGCCGCCAACAGTAGCGGTTTCGTATTTGACATGGTAATTGGGCATAGCGTTTTCTTCTCATGGGGAAGGGGTTGTGCATCAGGAAAATGTTCTGATCGAACGGGCACAAAACTTCGCAAGAAGAGGCATACAAGCCGAAAAGGCACTCGCGGGGGCCACCTTGAAATTCCGTTTGGACGGGAGGTGTGCCAAAGAGCAAGGTCTAGGATACCAGAGTTGCTAAAAAATAGTGTGTATTCCGGCTGATTGTCGGTGACAACACATAATCAGGGCCGTAGAAAGCTCATCGTGGTCTGTTGGAGGATTTTAGGTAGGGCTCTCAAGAGCCGGGTGCAAACAATTTAAGTAACGCTAGCCACGCTTCCGGGCTATTTAGCGCTTTAAAGCTCTTTATTTTTGGCGTCACAAAAGCTTTAAATTCTTTTTTCTTCTGTGTTGGAGCTTGAATTCTCATTTGTCGGTTCACCTTTGCTCCCGGTTTTCCCCTGACTTGCTATAACGATGCACGAGGCGCTCGGAAAAGCGGCCAAGGCGCGCTACGCAACGAGTTGGGGTCGGCGCGTCTAAATACCGACCATACAACATAGAACCTAGCGCGTCCACTACTTCATGCCCAGCTGGCTCATTGGAGTTAGGAATGAGCATGGAATAACTTAGGCAAGTTGCCAATAGTCGGAGTGCAGGCTTCGCCTGCATATGCAAGCAAAGCTTGCACTCCTGCTGCACACAGTTGTCTACTTTATTTCATGTTTCTACGCGCTACGCTGGACTCAATGTGCGAAATACAAGAGCCTATAAACGTAGGACGCAGCATGTTCTATGCTGCAATATTGAGATTGGACGATAGGGTAAAAAATATACAATGATTAAATGGTTTATAATGGAGCCGGTTCGAGCTGTTCTGTTTGGCTCGCCATATTAATCCATGATTTCTCTGTGTGACTTTTAGCAAACTTCCGTCCAGATTAGTCACAACCGTAGAGTAAAATGAAATTCTTATCTTTCCAATCCGTTCTTTTTTCGCTCGGAGAAATTCTTCTCTGGCTTGTATTCAGCTATCTACTTATCTCAGTATTTGAATATCTTATACATAAACACTTCATGCACCAAAAGCGCTTTGCTAAGGGGGTATATAGTTTTTTACCTTACCTTATTGAAGTTTTTGAATCCCATGCCGTTCGTCATCATGCAAAGTGGTACCGTAAATTCGATTACGAACCCGACTCAGTAGGTCGTGAGGAGAATTTGGAAATTCTTCTCATCGATATTTTTGCGATGCTTTTACTTACCATGCCGGTATGGGGGACATTGATGTGGTTTAACCCATGGGGCGGGATTATTTTTATTAGTGTTTTCTTTATGCATCGTTTCTTGTGGAATACGATACATAGACAGATGCATATCCCCGAAGATGTGATCTTTCGGAATTGGGGCGCATACCGATTTCTCGCCAGACATCATTTCCTCCATCACCAGAACGCCAGAAAAAACTTTAATGTTGTCTTTCCTTTTACGGATATTCTGTTTGGTTCTGTGGGTGTGGCGCAATTAAAGGATGTCCGGGAAATGCTTCGGCTGGGACACATTTTGCCGCGTTCAGTGCGTACGCAAAGGCGTCTTGACCGATTAGGATTTCCTGTGCTTGGGGCTAATCATTAATTAGTTTGTTCTGCGCTGCCATTAAGTTAATGGTTGCGCATTCCTAGCGGGTGGAGTGCAAGGCTGGCCTTGCACTATGGAGCGGTTAGTACAAGGCCAGCCTTGTACTCCATTTGGGCTTAACTTAATTCTCCAGCGCATGAGAACTACATGATGAGCGCTTAGCGCTAACGGGAATTCACCGACCCCACCAGCACAGGTGCGTTACCTTGCACTATCACGCAGTTTTTACTTTCTTTGCACGCGTCGGAATACCGTTTGATGGATTCCAGTTGCACGAACTGCGCCGCATCAAGCTTCATTTGTTCACGGTAGGCATTGTCGGCGTGAGCTCGACTCTGCTCGGCTTGAAATCTTGAATCTTCCGATAACTTGCGCTGCCCTTCAGTCTTGACGCGCTGCTGTTGAACGGCAGTATTGTTCATTTCAGCAATGACTGCCGGATCAGGAAGCGCTTTGCCCATGTTGACGTTGATAAGTGATACGTGAAGTCCTGTTTTTTCGATATGTTTCCTAAACTGCTCGGCAATTTCCTTTTCTATGCTGGCAAGAGTATCAGGATCGGTCATGATCGGAGTCATCTGGTATTTTTTCGTTACGTCGCGCACGATGGTGCGGTATTGCTCTTTCAGGTTGTGCTCATACCAGTTTTCATAGCCGAATTTCTTAACGAGGTCAGCCGGATTTTTCCATTGCAGCACGATGTAACTGGCATAGTTGATGAAATTGTTGTCATTAGTCGCCAAATGCTCAAGTGGTTCATTATATTTTATCGGCGTCAAAGCGACGGATACCCCGCGAGTGGACCACCAATACCATGACAATCCCGGTTTCTGCGTTTCATCGCGCACCCCGCCATGACCAAAGAACCAGGGGTTATCGATGATAACGGTTTCGTATCCCGGCTCTGTGGTAACTTGAGTGCATCCGGTAATCAATACGGCAAGAATAAGGGCAAACGGTATCTTCATATTAAATCTCCTGGAAGTTGTGTAGGGGCTAACTAGCAACAACGATGACAAGGTGGCGAGTGGGCGCAATGTCATCAGGCAAAGCTGGATATTACGAGCCTTTTGATTTTATTACGACATTCATTTTATTTCGATTGTCCATCTTATTACTACGCCGCAGGATTATATGTATTCATAGCTTGGCAGCCTCCGTCCAGAGCTGCGCCTTCCCCACCTGTTGATACCAAGCCTCAAAGCGAGAACGATACTGCTGCCAGGGCTCGGCAAGAACAGGTCGCGGGTCTTTGCTAAGAGAGTAAGCCATGCCCTCAATAAACCATTCAGGCGTGCTGATCCATGCATTAAGATTGCCCAGTCTTTCCTTCTGGAGATGGTGGATCATTTCATGCTGGACATAGTGCGGCTTCCATGCACGCGGGCTAACAACGATGCCGAAGGTTCCGATGGTTGCAGCTGAACGTTTACCGAGACCAAACGATTGGAAGCATCCGTCGGTTGCGCAAAAGATTACCAGGGGCTTATGTCCTATCTCACCAACGGATGTGCCGACAAACTGGATGGCGTTTTCGTATAGGCTTGAAGCCTGGGCATAGCGTGATGGATCGTCGGTGCAAATGACTTTACCGATGCATGAGACGCCAGCCAACTCGGGGATAAGGACCCGTACAGGTTTAAAAAATGCCCATGCGGTAATAGGCAGGGCGAGCAAGGCAATCGACAGTAATCGTTTCAGCATGTGGAGCTCAAGAGGTAATCGCCCCAGCGCGGTTTTATGCGCAAGGTCCGGTTTTATTGGTGCCATTTTATAATGGCATAGTCATAATCCTAATTTTATTTGTGCCTTTTTAATAGCGTTGTCTATTCCGGCTTTCGGTGTTTTTTGCAAAAGGCACAGCAATTCATGGGGTACTGATGACAGATTATACTTTTCCTGAATATCATATTTAATTTTGATGATTAGACTTGCTGTCATTTCAGCATCGGCTAGGGCGCGATGATATTCTCCGGTAGTGGGAAGTTTTAAATGACGTACCAGAGTGCCTAGCTTATGATCTGGAAAGTGCGGGTAAATACGACGTGATAACAACATTGAGCAAGCAAACGCTTGGCGGCGTTTATAATGAATGCGAGCCCATTCCGCATCAAGAAACTTGGTGTCGAAAGAAGCGTTGTGCGCCAAAAGAGGACTATCGCCGATAAAATCAGCAAGCTCCTGCATTACCTGTTGGCAGGATGGCGCTTTACGAAGCATGGCATTCGATATGCCTGTTAACTGTTGGATATAGCTGGGAATTGCCACTCCGGCATTCATAAGACTCTGGAATTTATCGATTACTTTATCGCCATCAATGATAACAGCGGCAACCTCAGTGGCCCTGTCACCCAGTTCTGGTGATAATCCGGTCGTTTCAAAGTCAATAATGACAATTTTACTCATAATGTACGATACCTTTCTTCTTAAGCGGGGTTTTTTCTTAACGCTTATTTTTCGCCGGAAATCGCCTAATGTTGTTGGCGGGGTTTTTGTTGGAAATGTGGCTTCATTGCATTCTACAATGCTTAGAAATGTGTATGAAATAACTTGAGCATTTTATTCTCCCTTAGCCCTTTTCCGAGATTGCTGTTTATGAGCAGCGACTGTCTTGTTTACGATAAAATTTAGAATGAAAACACTTAAAATGTATGAATCGAATGAAATTGCCTGTGGAATCGATTTTGGAACCTCTAACACAACTGTGGCCATTGCTCAGGGTAATGATGATCAAATAACCCTGGTTCCAGTAGAAGAGGAACATTTAACCATACCTTCGACCATTTTTTTTCCGACAGAAAGTTCAACGGTTGTTTTTGGCCGTAAAGCGATTAATGCCCATGTCGCTCAAGAGGATGGCCGATTTATGAGAAGTTTTAAACGTGTACTGGGAACGTCTCTCATGAAAGAAGGCACCCATATCAGCGGAAGAAAAACAAAATTCGAGAACATTATTGGCCATTTTATTGAAGATATAAAAAATAAAGCCGAGCTATCGGCGGAGAGGGAAATCAAAAATGTCGTTGCCGGCAGGCCCGTTCATTTTATCGACGGCAACGATAAAGCCGACAAAGAGGCGGAAAGGCAGCTGGAAGACATCTTTTCAGCTGCCGGATTTAAACATATTCGCTTTCAATATGAGCCCATTGCCGCCGCATTTGCTCATGAATTTAATATGGGCGATGCCGAACGTTTAGCGGTCGTTATGGACATTGGCGGCGGTACGTCGGACTTTACGGTCATGCGCTTATCGCAACGCTATATCGACAAGCCTGATCGCCAGGAGGACATTCTGTCTAATGCAGGGGTTAGAATGGGCGGTAATGATTTTGATCGAGCATTGAGCATGAAATGTTTTATGCCGCTATTAGGACTGGGTTCCCTTTGGGGTTCCAAAGGACTGGGGTTTCCAATAACGCCTTTCTTTGACCTTTCTGAATTAAGTAAAATTCAGTACATGTATACGCAAAAATATAAAAGGGATTTGAAGGAGTTAATCAGCCAATCGAATGATAAAGCGCTAACTAACAGGTTGCTGTCAATTGTAGAGGAAGAGCAGGGGCACACCTTGATGTCTGTCGTTGAAGAAAGCAAAATTCAGCTTAGCTCATGCGCACAAACAACGGCTGATCTGTCTTTTATTGAAGCCGATTTAAAAGCGCATATTGACCGAACACAATTTGAGGACAGTCTATATGGGAATCTTCAGAGCATCCAAAAAACCATTAATGATTGCATTGGAATGGCCGGGGTAAAACAAGATGATATTGCTCTCGTCATTCTAACCGGTGGCGGCACTGCTATTCCGATGGTTCAAAAAATCACCCGCCACCTATTTCCAAACGCTGAAATTTCAGATGGTAATCGATTATCAAGCGTTGGCTTTGGTTTAGCCTGTGATGCCAGACGGTATTATTTAGGGCTTAATTGACCTAAGGCGATTGCCGCGGCATTTTCTGTACCCTTTGGGATGCATGTCTTACCGCTGGAATATCAATTTCAAAACTAACGAAAACTCAATATAGCTCAATGAATTCAGTGGATATACATAAAGCGGCACATTTGGTCGACGTCGTCATTGAGATACCGCGTGGTAGTTTTTTGAAGCGAGGTTCTACCGGAAAGTTGGATTTTATTTCTCCCTTACCTTGTCCGTTCAATTATGGCTCTATTCCCGCATTCATCGGATTGGACGGCGATCTGCTGGATGCGGTAGTGCTAGGCCCGCGACTCCCCTTGGGGACAACGGTAAGGGTTCATGCTTGGGGCGCTGTTGGAATGATCGACCAAGGCTTGCATGACGACAAACTAATATGTAGTTTGGCACCCATTTCCCCATGGAAACAACAACTGATTGTTCTGTTTTTTATAATTTACGCGAAGGCCAAAAGCCTGCTCAATCTAATAAGGGGCAACAAGGGGAACAACTGCTGTGAAGGTTGGCGTGATGCTGAGAGCGCCTTGGCGAGAGCAACACACCGTGCTCATAATGACTGGAATGGACCAACTACCTTTTAAAAGAGCACTTGAATCGATAAGATAAGTTTGGGCTTAATTGAGCTTAACGACTTATGGCTATTTTCAATTATTTTTGCCTATGCTTCTTCATGTTGTTGGTAGTGCTAAAGCTTGTCGAAGTAGCTCTTCTGAGCAAAGCCGAAGGGCGTAGCGAGAGATGGCTTATTTCGGCTTACATCCTGTAGCGTCTCACCTGTTTAGAACGTTGCTTCTTAATCGCCACGAAATATAAATAAAGGTACGCGCAGCGTACCCTGACTGGAAGGTTTGCATATCGGAATGTTGCTCGTCTAACGCTAGGTTAGCCCAACCTACGAGCTGCATATCCTATGGCATGATTAAATGAAGAAAACTACCATTCCAATCATTTTTACCACAATAGTAAAGTATGAAATCAGCAAGAATGAAAGGCAGTAGATAGTCTGTGACAACACTGTTCCTAAAAATAGAATCCATAATGGCAGACAAGATGCCCTTCCATAATTTCCATCGGCTGATTGCGATCTCGAATTGCTCAAATTTCGACTCTGATAATGACGGATCATATGGATGTTGAATGCCGCCCTTATATATCCAGTGATTGTTTTTCAGAAATCCATAGTTATATAAATGTTTTTCAGTATTTTGGGGGTATCTCTCTTCTACCAATTGGCGAATGCGAGACTCGCATTTTTGGTTAAACGAATCTCTAAATATATGCTCTAACTTAGAAATTCCTTCATTTAAAAAATATTGGTAGTACCTGCACAAAAAATACGCGAATGTAATCCACATAGACAAGGTCAACGCATTAGGATCCTTAAAAGTAACATCAAATCCGGCAAAGCTAATTTTTGAAAACTCGACTTCACCTGACTTCATAATCCATAAAATTGCACAGGTAATCATTAAATTCCTGCGCTGTCGTAATAGCCCTTCTTCCATTTAGCTTCCTTGATTTGTATAAATTGCACTGCTCTGATATTAATGGTTGGATGCAACAAAATATTATTTTTATCCTCTGCTTTTACGGGGATCATCTTTCCTATGATATGTACGTTCCTCTTGGATTCCGTTCTTTACTTTATGGATTTTTACCGATCCAATTTTATCGGCCATAAAATCTCGTGTTTTTTCAATAATTTCTTGTTTGGTATCCGCTGTCTTTGACGGGCGTTGATTCCCCTCTTTAGTCAACTTCCATTTATCTTCGTCTTTTGTAATGTGGTAGTTATCCATCTTTCTGTCCTTTTATAAAAATATAATTTTGATCATCAGGAAATCTACCTGATGAATTGGCATCGTCGGATATTCGGGCAGATGAAAAAAGTGGACATCACCCACACTTACTCTCCCCACAATTCAAACAAGTCATACAACCGTCCATCAGCACCATCGCCTTAGTGCTGCATTTGTTACAAAGTACGGCTTTTTCAGGAAACGCCTGTCCCTCCGACTCCCCATGCTGCGCTTCAAACTCTTTACGTTTTTCATCAAGAAATTTTTTTTGGTGATCGGTCATTTTTTCCGGCTTGATCATGCCGATGTGTTTCATATGCGATTCAATCGCATAGCCGATTTCGGCGACCAGCGACGGCATGAACACGCCGCCTTTTTTAAAATAGCCGCCGTGTGGGTCGAATACCGCTTTCATCTCTTCGACCAAAAAGCAGGCGTCGCCGCCTTTGCGGAACACCGCCGAAATCAGCCGGGTCAGCGCCAACACCCATTGGAAATGCTCCATGTTTTTGGAGTTGATGAAGATTTCGTAAGGCCGACGTTCTTCGTGGGCGGTGCCATGGTTCAGGATGATGTCATTGATCGTGATATACAGCGCATGTTCCGACTGCGGGGTTTTGATTTTATAGGTGGAACCGAGCAGCACTTCCGGGCGCGCAAGGTTTTCGTTCATGCTTTCCAGCGACGGCTGTGTCGGCTCTTGCTTAACTGGTTCTACATCGTCTTTGGTCAGGACTTTGTAGCTGACGATTTTTTTGCTGATTTTATGTAGTGTCATGATGTCTGCCTTGATAGGTGTTAAAGATGTAATCAATTTGAAAGCCATTACTTTGGATTACATGAAATATGTTAGTGGATTGTACTTTATCCCTTTAATGCCTTGCCGATTACTACCAGTAGTTATACTTTACTTGACTGCTGGTAGTAACTTAACGATAATGAGGCCAAGGATTGAGGATTCTCGGTCGACCAAAAGCCTCGGTGGTTACATCGGGGCTTTTTGTTTTTTACGGGTAGCATTTTAGTCCGTAGCCGATTTTGTCACCTTGACCGTTCTTGTAAAACTTCTCGCTAATAATCTCAAAAGCCCTATTGCTTTGCTCCGGCTTTAGTATGTGCAATCCGATTGGACGTGCAACTAAGTCAGCCAATTGTAAACCAGCCGAATTGCTTTTTTTATCCGCAAACACCAGCTCAAAAGGCAGTGCTTGTCGTGGGTAATTATTTCCTGCGCAAATTCGGCGGAACTCAAGCTCTAACTCGTTATCTTCGACCTTGCCGCGTTGCTCGACAACGATATGTGTAACAGAGGACTGTTGCCGTAAATAATAAAAAATACGCTCCAAACCGAAACGCAAGGCGATATGGTAGGGGTTTTCCGGTTCATGATGGCCTTGGCGATACGCTTCTTTTTTTATTACGGTGCTGATGAGTGTGAAAGGTGTTTCTTGGATAATTCCGGTTAACTCATCTAAAAAATCCGTTTTGAGTTGTCTGCTTTTTAAAAACGAAAAGCTGCCTCGGTCGCGACGAATATCGGTTTCATGCAAAACGACTTGATCATGCCCAAAATGCTTTAGTTTAAATTCTTGCAATAACGGGACTGCTCTTTGCACATAGTCCCGTTTTTTAAAGATACAAAAAACCAGCACAAATATGGGGTAGCTGGGATCTATGGTATTCAAACCATGGTCGCCGCTTTCATCAACATAAACGATGTATTCCGAGAACCCATTGGTCATTTAAAATTTGCCGTAATAGCCTTCTTTCAAGGCATCGAACAAGTTAGCGGCGCTGTGGGTTTCGCCGTCGTATTCCACTTCCTCATTGCCTTTAAATTCCACCACATGACCGTCTTCCAGCGTGAACTGGTAGGTGGTGTTTTCAAGATCCGATTCCTTAACCAAGACGCCCTGGAACACTTCAGGGTTAAAGCGGAATGTGGTGCAACCTTTCAGACCTTTGTCGTAGGCATATTCATAGATAAACTTAAAATCTTCATACGGATAATCGGTCGGCACGTTGGCGGTTTTCGAGATCGACGAATCTATCCATTTTTGCGCGGCAGCCTGAATATCGACATGCTGTGTCGGGGTCACGTCATCCGCCGAGATGAAATAATCCGGTAATTGCCGGGCAGGATCTTCGCTGTATGGCATCGCATCGCTATTGATCAAAGCGCGGTAGGCCAACAATTCAAAGGAAAATACGTCGATTTTTTCCTTTGATTTTTTACCGGCGCGGATTACGTTGCGCGAATAATGATGCGCAAAGCTCGGTTCTATGCCGTTGCTGGCGTTATTGGCCAGCGATAGGGAAATAGTGCCGGTCGGCGCAATAGAACTGTGATGAGTGAAGCGGGAGCCGGTTTCGATCAGCTCGGCGACCAGTTCGGGTTCTTCCCGGCCCAGTTGCTGCATATAACGGCTGTATTTGCTATGCAGCAGCTTGCCGGGTATCCGGTCGCCGATTTTATGTCCGTCGGTAATCATTTCAGGGCGCTTATGCAGCATTTCGCCGGTAACGTTAAACATTTGCTCCATAATCGGCGCCGGGCCTTTTTCTTTGGCAAGCGCAAGTCCGGCTTTCCAGCCTTCGACGGCCAGGACTTTGGTGACTTCTTCGGTAAATTGCAGCGACTGTTCATCGCCGTATCTCATGCCCATCATGGTGACGGTCGAGCCCAAACCCAGGTAACCCATGCCGTGACGGCGTTTGCTGAGAATTTCTTCACGTTGTTGGGGCAGGGGCAGGCCGTTGATTTCAACCACGTTGTCCAGCATACGGGTGAAAATTTTGATGGCTTTGCGGTAGCTGTCCCAGTCGAAATGCGCATCGCCGGTGAATGGCTTTTTAACGAAGCGGGTCAGGTTGATCGAACCTAGAAGGCAGGACCCGTAAGGCGGAAGCGGCTGCTCTCCGCAAGGATTTGTCGCCCTGATCTTCTCGCAAAACCAATTGTTGTTCATCTCGTTAACCTTGTCGATCAGGATGAATCCCGGTTCGGCATAGTCGTAAGTCGAACTCATGATGATGTCCCACAAACGCCGTGCAGGCATGGTTTTGCTGACTTTGCAGGCGACCATGCCGTCTTCGTTAAGGATATAACCGTCTATATAGGGCAGGTCGCGCCAGATGATTTGTTTGTCGTCAGTCAAATCCAGGTTATCAAGATTGACTTCTTTTTCGGTGACCGGAAATGACAGCGACCAAGGCAGGTCGTTTTTTACCGCTTCGACAAATTCGGCGGTGATCAGCAGCGACAGGTTAAACTGGCGCAGCCGTCCGTCTTCGCGTTTGGCGCGGATAAATTCGACGACATCGGGATGGCCGACATCGAAAGTCGCCATTTGTGCGCCGCGTCTGCCGCCTGCGGACGACACGGTAAAACACATCTTGTCATAGATGTCCATGAACGATAACGGACCTGAGGTGTAAGCGCCTGCACCGGAAACGTAAGCGTTTTTAGGCCGTAGGGTCGAAAATTCATAACCGATTCCGCAACCGGCTTTTAGCGTTAGTCCTGCTTCATGCACCTTGTGCAGAATATCATCCATGGAATCGGCGATGGTGCCGGATACCGTGCAGTTAATCGTCGATGTGGCCGGTTTGTGCTCTAATGCCCCGGCATTGGAGGTAATACGCCCGGCGGGAATAGCGCCCTGACGCAATGCCCACAGAAAGTCTTTGTAGCATTGCTCTTGCTTGGTTTTGCCTTTTTCTACCTCGGAAAGCGCTTTGGCAACCCGTTGGTAGGTGTCATCAATGGCGCCGTCAATAGGTTCGCCATCTTTGGTTTTTAAACGGTATTTGGTATCCCAAATATCCATTGAAGCGTCTTGAAAAGGTATTTCGGTCACGGTGTTCGGGATGACATGTAGCTTTGTCGGCATTGGGATGTCTCGGGTAGTAGTGGAAATTTAAAGATTAGCCGGATTAAGCTTGGTAATCGATATATAGTGTTTATATTTTCAGGATAGCACAATATATAGTGTTTTGGCGAGAGAATAAAAACACCGTTCGAAACCAAACAGTTACGATGAAATCAGGTGAGTTCTGATTAATAACGGCTAAATCCAGAAGAAGCCGGTTAAAAAACTTAAAAAAATTCGTAACTACTCGCTCTGCCTGACGCGCACTCCGGCGCGTCACAAAATATATGCAAAATTCGAAGCCGACTTTGAACTCCAGCAGAGAAATTTATTGGAGAGCTGGCTTTGGTCGCTTTCAAGTCTTTAACAAGGGCCGAGAACAGTTGCAAAAATTCACCACGAAGGACACGAAGAAAGGCTTCCAATTTAAAGCGGGACGATTTTACAGATAACATCCCTTGAAGGGATGTTATCTGTCCCGGCTTAAGTGGATAGCCTTTTTTTGGTAACTACCGAATAGTTGCGACTGTAAGAGCGAAGGGTGGGTTTACTCTATCGTAGGGCGCGCACGGCACGCCCTCTCGCTTGCAGTTATGGGCTGTAGGCAGTTATTTATTAGCCCTATGCTCAATAATATCGTCAACCACAGCCGGATCGGCCAGGGTTGAGGTATCGCCCAGGCTGCCGATTTCATTGGAGGCCACTTTACGCAAAATGCGGCGCATGATTTTACCTGAACGGGTTTTGGGCAGTCCCGGCGCCCACTGGATAATATCCGGGTTGGCAATCGGGCCGATTTCTTGCCTGACTAGGTCGATCAGTTCTTTACGCAACTCTTCGGAAGGCTCGATGCCGACATTTAAAGTCACATAGGCGTAGATGCCTTGCCCCTTAATATCATGCGGATAACCGACCACCGCCGCTTCGGCGACATGTTCGTGCAACACCAGTGCGCTTTCGATTTCCGCTGTACCCATGCGATGGCCGGAGACATTGATCACATCGTCAACCCGGCCGGTAATCCAGAAATAGCCGTCCTGGTCGCGGCGCGCGCCGTCTCCGGTAAAATAATAACCGGGGTAATTTTTAAAATAGGTGTCGACAAAACGCTGATGGTCGCCGAAAACGGAACGCGCCTGTCCCGGCCAGGAACGGCTGATGACCAAAATGCCTTCGGCTGCGCCCTCCATAATTTGGCCGCTGTTGTCCATGATTTCAGGCTTGATGCCGAAAAAGGGCAGGGTGGCTGAACCCGGCTTTAAGCTTATCGCGCCGGGCAACGGAGTGATTAAGATGCCGCCGGTTTCGGTTTGCCACCAGGTATCGACGACCGGGCAGCGACTGTCCCCAACCTTATGGTAATACCATTCCCAGGCTTCCGGGTTAATCGGTTCGCCAACGCTGCCGAGTATCCTTAAACTCTGCCGAGAACAGCGTTCGACAAATTCATCGCCTTGCGCCATCAGTGCGCGGATCGCGGTTGGCGCGGTATAGAAGATATTAACTTGATGCTTGTCTATCACCTGCCAAAAGCGGCTGGCATCGGGATAAGTCGGCACGCCTTCAAACATCAAGGTAGTGGCTCCGTTGCATAACGGGCCGTAGATCATATAGGAATGGCCAGTCACCCAGCCTATATCGGCGGTACACCAATAAATATCGCCGTCGTGGTAATCGAACACATATTTGTGGGTCATCGCGGCGTACAGCAAATAACCGCCGGTCGTGTGCAACACGCCTTTAGGTTTGCCGGTGGAACCTGAGGTGTACAGGATGAATAACGGGTCTTCGGCATCCATGGCTTCGGGGAGGCAGTCGGCAGATGCGCTTGCCATCGCCTCGTGATACCAGATGTCGCGTTGTTCGTGCCAGTCAACAGTATTGCCGGTATTTTTTATCATAATGACTTTTTCAAGGCCGGGGCAGGCCGCAGCCGCCTTATCGGCGTTGGCTTTAATGGGGATGGTTTTGCCGCCACGGTAGCCTTCGTCGGCGCAGACCAGAAACCGGCAATCGGCATCCAAAATCCGGTCTTTTAACGCCTCGGCGGAAAATCCTCCGAATACGATCGAATGCACCGCGCCGATGCGGGTGCAGGCCAGCATCACCGCCGCCGCCTCGCTGAGCATCGGCAGGTAGATGCAAACGCGGTCGCCTTTTTTGGCGCCTTGGGCTTTTAAGACATTGGCGAACTTGCAGACTTGTTCGTGCAATTGCCGGTAAGTGATTTTTTTGTCCTGCGCCGGATTGTCGCCTTCCCAGATAATGGCGACTTGATCGGCGCGTGCGGCAAGATGGCGATCCACGCAATTGACGCTGACGTTGAGTTTTCCGCCTTCAAACCAGCGGATATGGCCGGTCTTGAAATCGCAGTCCATGACCTTATCCCAAGGTTTGCTCCAGTCCAGGAATTGTCCGGCCTGTTCAGCCCAAAAAGCTTCCGGTTCGGCTATGGAACGCTGGTACAAGGTTTGGTAGGTTTCGGCGCTAATGTGCGCTTGGGCCGCTATTTCCGGCTTTAGGTCATAAATTTTATGGTCTGACATGGGGTTAATCCTTGGTATAGGGTTTCATTGCGTTGTTAGTTTGTAGCGGTGTTAAAGATAATAGCAGCAAAACACTCGTTGAGCAGTTACGGAATTGGCTTTGTTTCTGTGTACGCGGTTCGTTGGGGGGTTTAAGCAAGTTAGACCTTCCAGGTTTTAAAAACCTGGAAGGTCTGCATATCGGCATGTTTCCAGCCTAACGTTAGAGAGACAGGGTAAAGGCGCGCCGTTGCATTCCGGCATTTCTGCCGAAATCACGGTCTCCCGCCGACTTGTGTATAAAGATCATCGCAACGCGTGGGAACGAGAGCAAGCGCCAACTTCGAATAACAGAATGTTTTATCAGCGTCTATCTGTGTGAATATGGAGCTAAGTGTAGGACGTACTGGATGCCAATATAACGGTTGTTGCTCCTGATTAATGGTGATTTAAAAGTGGGAAATGCATCGGTATCAAGGTATAGTTCAAGCTTAACTAGCATCTAGCATTAACCGTTCTAAAAAGATCTTCCTGTCTATAACCTAACAAAAGAGCAACCCAACATGAGTCAAACAACCGTACCAACAGCAAAATTGAATAACTCTACAGATACTATTGCCGCTAATACTGCTCCTACTTTTGCTGTGGGCGACAAGCTAGCCACCGACGTAGGCGGTACTGACAGGGGCAACTCAGTTGTCGTGCAAGTCGATGGTAAGATTCTGCTGGGCGGGTACAGCTACAGCTGTTGGTACGGCTGGGGCTTTGCCCTGGTGCGCTACAATAGCGACGGCTCGCTAGATACCGGTTTTGACGGTGACGGCAAGATCACCACCGACTCGGGCAGTGGCAACTCAGTCACCGTGCAAGCCGATGGCAAAATTCTGCTGGGAGGAAGCGGCAATGACTTTGCTTTGGTGCGCTACAACTCCGATGGCTCGTTGGATACCGGCTTTGACAAAGATGGCAAAGTTACCACCAACTTGGGAGGCACAGCTGACGTTGGTCAATCAGTCGCCGTGCAAGCCGATGGAAAGATCATTCTGGGCGGGCTAAGCACAAACTACAGCAGCTACTTCGACTTTGCCTTGGTGCGCTACAACTCCGACGGCTCACTGGACACAAGTTTTGACAGAGACGGCAAAGTTACCACCGATATGAAGGGCTATGGCCACTCAGTCAGCGTGCAAGCCGATGGCAAAATTTTGCTGTGCGGATATAGTTACAACGGCGTCGACTTCGCTCTGGTGCGCTACAACAGCGACGGCTCATTGGATACCGGATTTGACGGTGACGGCAAGGTTACCACCGACTTGGGTGGCACTGACTATGGTTCATCAGTCGCCGTGCAAGCCGATGGTAAGATTCTGCTGGGCGGGTACAGCTACAACAACGTCAACGGCGACATCGCCTTAGTGCGTTACAATTCCGACGGTTCGTTGGATACCAGCTTTGGCGGTGACGGTAAGGTCACCACCGACTTGGGTGGCGAAGCCAACTCAGTTGTCGTGCAAGCCGATGGCAAGATTTTGCTGGCGGGGAGTTACGGCGTAGTCCGCTACAATACCGATGGCTCATTGGACAATAGCTTTGACGGTGACGGAAAAGTCACCGGCTTAGGCTATTCAGTCGCTTCAGTCGCCGTACAAGTCGATGGCAAGATCCTGCTGGGCGGGACTCGCTACAGCGACGGCAAGTACGATTTTGCCTTGGCCCGCTACAACAGCGACGGCTCGCTGGACACCAGTTTTACCGCCGGCAGTACCATTAACGGCAATACCATTTACAGCGAAAACGGCGCAGCAGTCGGTTTAGACCAAACAGTGCAAATCTACGATGCCGAATTAGCCGCCCAAGATAATTACAACGGTGCTTCCATTACCTTGGCGCGTCAAGGCGGGGCAAATGCCGAAGACGTATTTTCAGGCAGCGGTCCATTAAGTTTTAGCGGCGGTGATGCGGTTTTATCGGGTGTTATTATTGGCGCCGTGAGCAGCAGTAACGGCACACTGACGATTAATTTCAATAGCGATGCCACCCAAGCGCGAGTCGATGCGGTTTTATCTTCGATAGCTTATAGCAACGCCACCGACAATCCACCCAGTCCGAGCGATGGCCGATCAGCCGTACACTCTGTGCAAGTTGACTGGATGTTTAACGACGGCAATACCGGCGAACAAGGAACAGGCGATACCCTGACTGCGACCGGTTCAAGTAGGATTAATATTGTCCAAAATTTCGGCGAGATTTGCGGCAGCACCAAAAATGACAACTTGGGTGCGTGGGGGGGGGCTCAAGCTAATAAAATCTACGGTTTTGCCGGGAATGACTACCTCAATGGGAGGGGCGGTAACGATAGGCTGTATGGTGGAGCAGATAACGATTGGCTCTATGGTGAATATGGTAATGATAACTTGCAGGGCGGTTTGGGGGCTGACAGCCTTATCGGCGGATCAGGCGCAGACAAATTTAAATTCAACACGGAAGCGGAATCCGGCATCACCGCAACTACCCGCGACACCATCGTCGATTTTAGCCATGACCAAGGCGATAAAATTGACCTGCGGGCTATCGATGCGAACACCGCGTTTGCAGGCAACAATGCTTTTACCGAGCCCACGGTAGGCGGCGCTTTTTCAGGAACCTTTGCCAATCCGGGCGCGTTGTATTTCGACCAAAGCGAGAGCATTCTTTACGGCAACAACGATGCGGATAGTGCTGCGGATTTTTCCATCAAGTTGACTGGTGTAAGTAGCCTGGCGGCTGAGGATTTTGTGTTGTAAGTGATGCCACTAAAAAGCAAATTGTCGCCATTCTTTAAACGTTTGCGGGGCTTCGTGGTATTTGGTCATGATTTTAACTCGTAGTGGATAGGACTCAGACTAACGCAAGAACTGCACCACACAGCCCCAAAGACTTCGCATAATGTATATTATGTCAAATTGGATGCATTATAATTATATCCCTGGTCGGCATACTTCTTGCGTTAGTCAAATTTTTAATTATTTGGAGTCATAAACATGGCGGCGAAAAAGAAAACCGATTTTTACCACACTCGCAATAAAATTTGCCCAAACAAAAAACAAGCAGCCGAGCTGCTTGGCGTTGATGAAACAGAAATCGAACGCATGGATAAGGAAGGCGCTCCTGTTATGGCTGAGCGCCTTTTACGTTTTTGGGATAGGACATATATCGCTTGCCCTGGTTGGGACGGCTGGTTATTTAGTCGTGGCGCTTTGATACACAAAAATAAGCGATGGCGACCCGAAACCCTGCTACAAATGCGTAAAGATATGGAAAAAGTAGATCAACTTGAAACTGAATTAAAACAACTTTACAGCGTCTCGGGATTAGTACGAATCACAAAAAAGCTACTTTCAAAAAAAATGCATTCAATTAAAAAAAGATTATGACGATGCCTAAAAATTCTAACTTAAAGCGACTTAAAGATAATCGTAAATATCTTTACGATGACCAACACTAGCAATAAGAACTTGAATTTGTTGTTCATCAATGGAATAAATAACGCGATAATCGCCTATTCGTATACGATAAAGATCAAAGGATGATTGCAATTTTAAAACACCTGGTGGACGAGGATTGACGGCCAGGTGTTGAAGTGCGTTAAGAATGCGAGTTTGAATAGTTTTAGGTAATTTCAGTAACGATTTATTTGCGCTAGGCTTAATAATGATGCTATACGCCATGATAAGCCCGGAAAGCTTCAAGGGAAATACCCCCCTCTTCTTTTAAAGCGGCTTCAGCCTGATCTATTTCTTGTTTATCAAATTGGTATTGCTCAAGCAATCGATCAAGAAAAGCGGCAATACTTAAGCCGGAATCATTGGCAGCTTGAATAATGCGGGTTTCGGTAGGTGTTGGTAAATCAATCATGACATCGCCTCGTTTTGTTGAGGTGTTTATGTTACCGCAAATTTAAAGTTACAGCATTAGGCTAAACCTCTAAACCGCGTTTAGTTCCAAAATAAAGTACAAGCCCGGAATGAAATAAAAAACGAATAAAAACAGCCTAAGTAAAAAAAATTAACAAAAATACAACGTCTAAACAGAGTTTAAGCAGGGCTACCTCATGAAAAAACCTGAGCCAAAATATCAGTTAAGACCGAATCATCCCAGCCAGCCGCCTTGCGCATACGTTTGATGGACACCCGTTTCTTTTGGACCTGTCGCATCATGTTCAACGCCGCATGGC
>SCPZ01000113.1 GCA_004299305.1 Methylobacter sp. | reverse complement strand
AAGTAGGCAACAAGTCTCGCCACAGGAATTGCTCAATGAAATCAAGCATTCACATCCCTGTGCTCTGGATCCCGGCAATCCCTGCCGGGATGACGGTGTCTCCCAGACACTTGTGTATAAAGATGAGCGCGCCGCGTGGGAATGCAGTCAAGGCGCGTTGCGCCGCGAGTCACGGGCAACGTCGCGTATACGGGACGCAGCGCGTCCAGCACTGCATTCCCACGTAGCACGTGGGAACGAGGTGTACTTGAACACTTGTGTATAAAAACGAGAGCTCCAGTTTGGGAATTCGGTGTTGGAAGCCTGTCCTGAGCCTTGTCGAAGGACTCTAGTTTTCCGTCTCGCGAAGCTACGACTTGGATGCAGGAGCGGTTGCCGAGAGCTTCGCCTTCTAGCTTCCCAATCTGGAGATTGGGAACTAGCGCAAAAGATGAGCCCCGGAGCGTAGGAGTGATGTAGTTTTTTCAGGCTACATCCTGCATTGGACGAATGCGGGGATTAGGGAATGAGCGTCCTTCCTTTTCAAAATGCTGTATAACTTCTTCGACAACTTCGCATAATTCGCTATACAGCTGTACTGGATTTTCTCCATGAATTCCAGTAATCAAATCCGGGCATTTACCAATATATATTTGATCTTGTTCGCTCCACTCTACCCACTTGTGGTACATATCGCTTTTTTTCATGCCCAATGTTTTTTTATATTAAAGAAATAATCACTTGAGGTAATTCTTGATTTCCATTGCCCCATGAAAAACGCCTAAAATATCAATGCGATTTTCATCTACGATCTTATAGGCGATACGGTAATGGCTATAGTAAATCACGCGGATTTTATACGGTACATCAATAGGATAGATGCCGCCTAACTCAGGAAATGCTCCCAGCAATTTGGCTTTTTCGAGAATCTTGTTAACCGTGTTCCGCGCTGTTTTCGGATTGTCATTGGCGATATAGGCATAAATTTCCTGTAGCCATCCAAACTGCCTCGTCAGTCCAATTGATCGTCACCATGAAGCGATCTGTTTTTCCAGCTGTTCTTGTGAAATGACGCGATCATTTAAAGAATCCTGTAAGCCACGTTCTACCATGCGTTTAAAGGCTAATTCCTTAATAATCTCTTCAACACTGACATCATCAGGCATTTCGTCTAGGGTTTTTTGGACAAATTCTTTAGCTAGTACTGTGGAATTCATAATTTACCTATTTTTAAAATCATCAAAAAGCGTTTGATAGGAGCGCTATCGGGTTAACCTCGTCACTTATTTCTCAGGGTTTGGAACCTGTTTGTTACCCGTTCCATAACGTTTCAATTGATTGTCAGAGTCTCAAAACGTTAAGTGTGTTCACACCCTTAGTCGAGGCTAAACTCTTAATGATTTAAGATACATCTCCACAAAGTTTCTCGGCTAATTCATTGTCATCAAAAAATCTACGGATAATTTTTGAAAGCCGACTATTGGGTTCATCAAGGCAGATTTTGGAACATGCGGCGATAAAGTTATCCACTCCTTTTCTAAAATTCTCGTCATAGGGATTTATTATCCATTGTTTATGTTGAGTCATAAATCTACTTAGCGGATAATTTTCCATTTGTTTAAGCGTGTTTTCGTATTGTTCAATTGTTGAATTTTGTAAGGCAAACCTTTCCTTCTCCCCCCAACTTGAATTAACAATAATTCGCTCAACTGTTTCTACAAGAGTAAGTGGCGGATTTATTAGGTTTTCTATTTCATGTAATTTTCTGCTAATTTCTGGATGACATTTATCACCATAGGCAATAATTTTTAGCTTTTTTTGTTCAAAGCTATTTCCAATTGAATCTAGGCAATTTTCAAGAAATTGTTGAGCAAGAGCAAAATTACCAAGCTCTTCTTCAATCGTAGATATTATACTGGTGACTGTTCGGTACTTTAGCTTGCTAACTATTGGAAGTAGCTCTTTAGCCATGTCAAGCAGCTCATCTTCGCTTTTGTGTGGATTCCAGTATACATTTTCGAAAAAACTCCGAATTTGGTTACTGATCACTCCACTATAGTCGTTTGTTTTATATTCTTCGAATTTAGCTTTCAATTCGGCTGTATTAAGTAAACCCGACTGTAAGTATTCAAACAGTATATTTTCAAATTCATCTGGGTTATTTATACCCAAATCCCTTAGTAATTTATTCCAACTTAGCTCATTCGGATTTGGTTGTTCTTCTTTTTTTGGGAGCACTTCGCGCCAAGAATTGTAAGATTTTATGTATTCGAACGGTGGGGGATTATTTATGGCTCGATAATGGGATGCCGTTAACAATACAGTACTAGGTATCCAATTTGAAGTTGGCACATCCTCAATGCCACCTTCTTTTATAACATAAGCTATCGTATTAATAATTTTTCTGATGACGCGAATGTTGTTGATCTTTAATATTGCAACTGCATTTTTTGTTTCAGTTAAATATGTCTCTGTATTCCCGTCGGCGGCAATATCAAAAGATTCAGATGGCAAAGGGTCCAAAGTAAGCTCTACATCAACAACTTTTTCGTGCAGTGAAGCCCAAACATCGCCTTCGTTTAACTTATCGGTATTTAGAAGAATCAGGAATCGAGTTTTATGATTTTCTGAATATTCGTCGAGCATACCCATTAGCTCATCAATATCGAGAGATTTGTGTTTTCGTTCGATGTCATCAATAACAATCAATTTATTCTTCACAACATCAGGCAGCCATAGCAGGACACCATCTTCAATCGAATAACCAGAAAATCGCTTAAGAAATCCCTTTAAAACCCCACTTCCAGTATCGAATAATTTACTCGTAGTCGTTTCCTCAGTTGAGCAAACATTTTTAAAAATACGTAACTTCAATTCGTTAACTGTTTTCACACCAAACAATGAAACGTAAATTGATTCCTTATTATTTTGATAAAGTTCACTATTAACATCATCCCAAAGCCGAGTCTTTCCAGTACCCCATTTGCCTTTTAGTACAATTACCTTGTGATCTTGATTGTTAAGTAATTCGATTAATCGTTTCTTGGTGCTACTGTAAGTATTTGTCATCTGGTTATGATTTATCAGTATTAATATTCGTGGGGAGTGAGTAGCTGCTTGCATCCCAGCGGGACGGGGGTTGCAACCCCGTCCCTAAAGTTTTTAGATGCCTGAATTAAGTAGCTACGCTTAACCAACTCAAAACGTTTCGGACTGGGCAACATGCCCCATCCGGCTGTGAGATTTCTTATCGGTTTTGATGGGCTTTCAGATATGAGTTCATCGTTATAAATTTCTCTTGCAAGCATGAAGTAACTGTAAGTTTCTCACAAATCACAAAACCCCAGTTTTCTGTATCTCCGCCAACGCCGCTTTCGCCAAAAAACCGGAGCGGGTTAGATGGTGTGTCTTGGCATAACGGTCAATGCTTTGCACCAGATTTTCGGGTAAGGAAATATTGATGCGCATAGGTTTAGTTGATAATCGGGATACATCGACATCTATAAGCATCCATACGCCGCCTTCATAATCCGGGTTGGCGATGAGTTTTTCCACAGGGCTTGGTGCGGGTATGTCCATGTCTTCACCTTCGCAATATAATTCAATCGCTTCCTGGATGGCATTGGGTAACAAATCCCAATCGTCCGTTGCCGAGAAGCAACCGGGGAAATCTGGAATGGTCACGCCATGAGCGTGATTTTCATCGCCCAAATGTACATAAACGGGATATAACATTATTTCCACTCCCAACCGGCTTGCCGGTAAATATTTCTTAATGTGCCTATTGCCACGTCTTTTCGCGGATGCGGAACAACGACATGGCCTTGTTTATCAGGGTGTTTGAATTTGTAATGATCGCCTTTGCCGCCTACGTTAAGCCAGCCTTCGTCAGTTAATCTTTTGATGACGTCTTTGCTATTCATGGTTGAATTATACACAATATTACACAAAAAATTAGATCAGGATTTGTTCGACAATGGGGTTATTGCATAGTGTTTGTTTTCGTAGGCTTCAATTAAAGTGACTAACGCTTCCATTTCGTCGGCTTCGGGCGTGCCGGGTTCCGCTTGAAAAACCGTTTCCAGACGCTGGAACGCGTCTTTCAATTCGTTATCGTTACGGATGGGCTTAATGACCATTGATGGTATTCAGGTTAAGTTACCCACTATCCCAAAGCCCGCAACACAGCTTGAGGTTCTTTTGCTACAACATGAAGTAACGCCAATGCAGGGCCGTGAGGTTTGCGGTCGCCGCGTTCCCAATGGCGAAGAGTGCCGATACTGATACAAAATTTAGCGGCAAAGTCAGTTTGCGTCAGCCCTAAGCTGCGGCGCAATTGCGCCACGTCAATTTCTTCGGGGCGGTGTGTTTTCGCGGCAATGTCTTTGCCTTCGTTAAGGGCGATTGCCTCGGTTAAACCTTGGGCAATGCTTGCAAATGCCTTAGTCATGTTTTCCTCTCTAATGCGCTATGTACGAGTAGTTTAACCAGCTTGGCAAGTTCATTACGTTCTGATTTTGTGACGTTTGATTTTTCATTTTTCCCGAAAACGGTGAGCAAATACAGTGGAATGCGCGGGTCATGGTAATAGTAAATAATTCGGACGCCTCTGCTTTTTCCTTTCCCTCCGCTCGCCCAACGAAGTTTACGGATACCGCCAGTACCTTCCATGATGTCGCCGTTTAGCGGATGTGCCGCCAAATAGTCTATGACGGCCTTACGCTCTGCCTTAGAGAGTAGTTCGTTGGCGCGGCGGATGTATTCGGGTAATTCGGTAATGGTGGTCAGCATGGTTGTCAGTGTAAGCCAATGGCTTATAGGGGACAAGACCTATTACTCGGCTTTTGTAATCATTCTACTTTGTCGGCTTTACGACAATTTCTTTGTTTTGGCGTTGCATTGTTCTGTCGGTATTACGCCAACCAAGGGTTACACCCCACGATTTCCGCTAAATAAACAGTTGGCAAGTATTTTGCTGTATCAAGATTAAAGTCATTACGCCAAGTAGCTTGAGTTTAGCCATGAAAACACAGCCCCGCACTATCATCATTGACGACACCACGCTCAGGGATGGGGAGCAATCGGCCGGAGTCGCTTTTTCGCTGGACGAAAAGCTGGCGATTGCAACGCAACTAGCGGGCTTGGGCGTACCGGAACTGGAAATCGGCATTCCGGCGATGGGCGCGGTGGAACGGGAAGAAATAAAGGCGATTGCGGATTTAGGTTTGCCTTCGAAACTGCTGGTCTGGTCGAGGATGCGTCGCGATGATTTGCACGCCTGTTTGGGCTTGAATGTACATACGGTCGATTTGTCCATATCGGCTTCGGACCAACACATTCAGCACAAGCTTAAACAAAGTCGGCAGTGGGTTTTAAACACTATTACCGACTGTGTGCAGGAAGCGCGAAGTTTGAATATGGAAGTCTGCGTCGGTATGGAAGATGCCTCGCGAGCGGATGTGGATTTTTTGATACGCATGGCCGAAACCGCGCAACGGGCCGGGGCGAGCCGGATTCGTTTCGCCGATACAGTCGGTATTATGGAGCCGTTCGGCGTATTTGAAACGATCAAAAAGTTAAGGGCGGCAAGCGATTTGGAAATTGAAATGCACGCCCATGACGATTTAGGGCTTGCGACCGCCAATACGCTGGCGGCGGCGTTGGCCGGTGCGACTCATGTCAATACTACGGTTAACGGGCTGGGCGAACGTGCGGGCAATGCGGCATTGGAAGAAGTGGTGGTGGGCTTAAAACAGTTATACGGCATTGAAACGGGTATTAATTTGCAATTGTTTCCAAGCTTATCCGAGCAGGTTGCAACAGCATCGGGCGATGCGATCGGCAGCCGGAAAAGCCTGATCGGCAAAAGCGTATTCAGCCATGAAGCGGGCATTCATGTCGATGGTCTGTTAAAAGACCCGAATAATTATCAAGGCGTCGATCCCGCTATTGTCGGGCGCAGCCATCAGCTGGTGCTTGGTAAACATTCGGGGACTCAGGGTGTGATTCATGCCTACAAACAAATAGGCATAGCGGTAAGCCGGATACAGGCGCAAGCGTTATTAACGCAGGTTAGGCGCTTTGTCAGTGATACCAAAAGGTCACCTAAAACCGAAGACCTTAATCTGTTTCATCAAAATCTTTAGAGGGCGATTCATCATGAACGAACATATTGAACAGCAGTCATGCGAGCCGGAAGTTAAAGAGACTTTGGATGCACCGGATCAGGATGATCGTAATCCCGGTTCTTTTTTCAGGATACCTGCTCCGCCCAGATTGGGTAAGACGGGGTGGAGTTTAAATTAATTGTTCTTCGTTTCCTCGTTCCCACGCGCTGCGTGGGAACGAGGCTGAACACCTCCGTACTCAACAGGAGCTAAAAATGGTTATGTCCATGTCAGATAACATTATAAGTAAAGCGCAACAGCCGCAGGGCTTTCTGGCCCAATGGCATGAAGATGTCCACTGTGTTTTTGGCCGCGATCCTGCTGCGCATAGCGTTTGGGAAATATTGCTGACTTATTCGGGTGTTCATGCGGTGCTGATGCATCGGATCAGTCATCGTTTATGGAAAGCGAACTGGAAATTAACCGCCAGAATCCTGGCCTCGTTCAGCAAAATGATTACCAGCGTCGATATTCATCCGGCGGCAACGATCGGGCGGCGTTTGTTTATCGATCATGCCTTGGGGGTGGTGATCGGCGAGACGGCTGAGATTGGCAATGATGTCACGCTGTATCACGGCGTCACTTTGGGCGGCACCACCTGGAACAAGGAAAAACGCCATCCGACCTTGGGCAATAACGTGATGGTGGGTTCTGGAGCCAAGATTCTCGGGGCGATTACTTTAGGCAACAATGTCCGCGTCGGCGCTAATTCGGTCGTGATTAAAGACGTACCACCTTGTTGTACGGTGGTGGGGATTCCGGGCCGCGTTATCCAAACTAAAGGCACGCAAATACAAAACCGGCACGGCATTGATTTGGATCATCACCTGATTCCCGATCCGGTCGGCAAGGCGATTGCCTGTTTGATAGAACGGATTGATGAGCTTGAAGCCTTGCAAAAGCAGGCGCATAAGGTATTGGTTGAGGATAGCTGTGATGTGTGCGACGCCGAAAGTATTTGCGCTCCCAAAAAAGACAGTCCTGTAAAACTGGCGGCGAGGATGTAGTATGGATTTATTGGATTTTGAAGCGCAAGGTTTGTATTTCGAACAAGCGGATGTTGCAGGCGTTGAGGAGTTGATTGCAACTGCGGCAGAAAATTATGCGACCGGCGATGCCGAGTTATTTTTGCTGAAAGCGTATTTTCTCGCCCCTGAATCGTTGAATGTATTGGTTGCATTAAACCGTTTTTATTATTACCAGCATCGGCTGGAAGAGGCTTTAAGTGCAACGACCAAAGCCTTGGTTGTGATCAGGCCGACGATTGCTTTTCCCGAAGATTGGCGAGAACTGCAACTGAGTCATATTAATAATGCACCGGCCGATTCATTAACCCAGGTCAGGATGTACTTGTTTACCCTGAAAGCTGTCGGTTTTTTAAATATGCGTTTGGAGAACCTGGATTTGAGTCAGAGCGTGTTTGAAAAACTGGTTGAACTCGACAGCAAGGACAGAATCGGCGCACAGGGATTATTGGAGTTAGTGCTCAAGCGTAAAACGGATGTCGCTGTGTAGGGTACGCTGTGCGTACCATTGAATGTCGAAAGGTACGCACAGCGTACCCTACACAGCTGCATAACCCACAGGGATGTGGGGAATGCAGATTTTGCATGGAGCAAAAATCTGTCCATGCAGTCGTAATCCAATTTATTAACTGGAGCAAGATTATGTTGAAAAAAGAGATAACCGATTCATTACTAACCATCATGCCTGTGCTGGCATTTATTGTTCTGGCGCTCTACCTTTTAATTCAGGATGCCTCGTCAGTCGGCCCACTTTAATTACCGGAGAAATCCCATGAGTTTTGAAGAAGAAATGGAAGAGCTGGAATCGGCTGAAGATTTCCTGCAATATTTCCAGCTGGACTATGAGCCTAGCGTGGTGCATGTCAACCGCTTGCATATTTTGCAACGTTTTCATGATTATTTACAAAAAGCCGCCGATGATATGCCGGACGACGACGCGCCGAAAAGAGCGGTTTACAGCAAGTTATTGCAACGCGCCTACCAGGATTTTGTCGAATCCAACGCGCAAACCGAAAAAGTGTTTAAGGTGTTTGCCATGGGCGAGTTGTCGCAAACAGCGTTCGTTTCTTTAAGCGATATAAAAACATGAAACCCGAGCGCTTCGACGAAGGCCGGTTTGAATTCGGCGAATCGGTCCGGGTTACCCGAAATGTCCGTAATGACGGCACTTATCCCGGCATGGACGTCGGTACGCTGTTGATCCGGCGCGGCAGTGTCGGCAATGTCATTGAAGTAGGCACTTTTCTTCAAGACCAGGTTATTTTTACCGTACATTTCCTGAATCAGGGGCGGATGGTCGGTTGCCGCCTGGAAGAATTGATAGGCGCTGACGAGCCTTGGAATCCGAGCCGCTTTGAGTTCAGGGACAAGGTGGTTTGCACTATTGATTTGGGCATACAGGGTAATATATTGTTTAGCAAAGGCACGGAAGGCGAAGTGTTTAAGGTGATCAGGGATAACGAGTTGATTCAATATCACGTCGCTTTTCAGGGCAGGGTCCTGCAAGTGCCTGAGTCGGCGCTCGCTCCGGCGCATCCTGAGTCATTTAACGAACCCGAGGTTTGATATGGCTGTAATTGAAAAACCTATCCAGCTGGAAACTTATAATTTATTGCGGGCGGCTTTAAGTTTATTCAAAAAATCACCCAACGAATTAGCGGAAGCCGAGTTACAGCAGGCAAAAACGCAAGCCTTGAATGAATTCAGGATTGAGAGCAGGGTGCTGAATACGCCTGAAGCGGCGGCGGTGATTATTACCGAGCAAGAATTGCAACAGGCCTACCAGGAAATCCGTGACCGTTATGAGGATGAGGCTGTTTTTTTGGGCGACCTGGAAAAAAACCAGCTCAGTAAAGACAGTTTGCAGGCGGCATTGCATCGTCAATGCAGGGTTAATAGGGTGTTGGAGTTGGTTGCCGGTCGTGCGCCCGCTATCAGCGACGCCGACATCGGCATTTATTACCAGCTCCATGCCGAGCAATTCCATCGTCCCGAGCGGCGCGAGGCCTGTCATATCTTCATCAGCATTAACCCGGATTATGCCGAGAATACTCTTGAGGCGGCTTTAAGTCGCGCTGAGGAACTCGCCGAGAAACTGCGTAAAAAACCGCACAAGTTCGCCGATTTGGCTTTAAGGCATTCCGAATGCCCTACTGCATTGCAAGGCGGGGTTCTGGGTACCGTGCCGCGCGGTACGCTTTACCCGGAATTGGATGCAGTGCTGTTCGAGTTAAAAGCGGGTGAGGTTAGTGCTGTCGTCAAGTCGGAAATCGGTTTTCATCTGCTGTTGTGCAAGAGCATACAAAGGCCTGAAACCCTGTCGCTGGCAAAAGCGACACCGAAAATACGCCAACTAATGAACGACCGTGCCCGGCGTACTTGTCAGCGCGCCTGGATAGCCGGTTTAGCGAGTCCTGAATCAGGGGAGAGCAATAATGAGCGATAAAGAAATCAAACACTGTTCTTTTTGCGGTATCGATCAATCCGCATCGGTTCCCTTGATTGCAGGGGCTGAGGGTTATATTTGCGGGGCGTGTGTGTTATTGGCCAATCAGGTCGTCAGCAATTGGAGCCGCAAAAAAGAGCTGTCCGAAATGCAGGGCGCCTTGCCGATTCCGGCAAAAATAAAAGAACATCTCGACCGATACATTATCGGCCAGCATCTGGCCAAGGAAATATTGGCGGTTGCTGTTTACAACCATTACAAACGCCTGAAGCACGAAAGCGGCGATGTCGGCTTGGGCGATTTTGACAAGGATGTCGAAATCGGTAAGTCCAATATCCTGTTAATAGGCCCATCCGGTACCGGGAAGACGCTGTTAGCCAGCACCTTGGCAAAAGTCGTCGGCGTACCGTTTGTAATTGCCGACGCGACTACGCTGACGCAGGCGGGTTATGTCGGCGACGATGTGGAAAATATCCTGGTCAGGCTGCTGGATGTCGCGGAAGGCAATATGACTAATGCGGAATGGGGCATCGTTTACCTGGATGAGATCGACAAGATCGCCCGCAGTCCCGAGCAGCAAACCGGAACCCGCGATGTGTCCGGCGAAGGCGTGCAACAGGCATTACTCAGACTGGTCGAAGGTTCCCATGTTAAGATTCCTGCCAAAGGACGCAACAAGGATGGCGAGACCACGATGGATACGCGCAATATCTTGTTTATTGCCGGCGGTTCGTTTCCGGGCCTGGAAAAACATGTCGAAAAACGCTTGGTGCCGGGCAATTCCGCGATCGGCTTTCATGCCGAAGTGAACAATCCCGATAAAAAACCGGCATTGGAAGACATGCTGAATGCGACCCAGCCCAGCGATTTGCGCAAGTTCGGCTTGATTCCTGAGTTTATCGGGCGCTTCCCGGTATTGGCGCCATTGGAACCCTTGGATGTCGATGCATTGATTCAGGTGTTGACCGAACCTAAAAATGCGTTGGTTCGGCAGTATCAGCAACTGTTTTCTTACGAAGGCGTGGAGTTGAAATTCGAACAGGATGCCTTGGTTGAAATCGCCAAAAAAGCCATAGAACGCGAAACCGGCGCGCGCGGTTTACGCAGCATCATGGAGCAAATCTTGCGAAAGACCATGTTCGATATTCCATCTATTGATGATGTTGAGCAATGCATTGTCGATGCCGATGTGGTCAAAGGGGAGGGCGAGATCAAGTTGATCAAAAAGGCGGAAAACAAACTCAGGCAGCAGGCTGGGTAGGGCCATACCCAATACTGTTGACTTAAGCGGTACAAAGCCCTCTCCAGAGGGAGAGGGTTGGGTGAGGGGAAATCAAAATAAGGAGAAAAGCTTATTTGTATCCCCTCATCCCATCTTCTCCCGGAGGGCATAACTATCTACACAACTTTTTTACATCATAAATACAATGAGTTGCAAGTTGGCCTGACTCCCTCTCCTGCTGGAGAGGGTTGGGGTGAGGAGAATAAAAACAAGCATTTATATCCC
>SCPZ01000112.1 GCA_004299305.1 Methylobacter sp. | reverse complement strand
TTAGTCACTCACCCTTTGGGTAACGGCCTACGGTTTGATAACCTTTTGAAGTTTTTCGTGCTTTTCGTGTCGCCTAAAGCGCCTACTGTTGGTTTTCGTGGACGAAATGATTTTTCTAGGATGAACTGTTGTAACTATTCAGTCACAGATCCTAATAGATTGTTTTTGCTGCTTTACTTGGATTGCAATTCTTCTCATAGGCTGCTTGCTTCAGTGTGAATCTGTGGCTGAATAGGGTTACGAATTTAGTTGCTTGAACATTAGAAGGGCTGCACGATGAAAAACCACCTTAAAGTCATTACGGTACTGGGGCTAGCCGGCTTCCTGATGATGGCCGTGTTCATGGTCAGGCAGCATTACCCGATTGCGGTAACGCCGATCAAAATCGGCGTATTGCATTCGCTGACCGGCACTATGGCGGTCAGCGAGAAACCGCTGGTGGATGCGGTGCGCTTGGCGGTCGATGAAATCAATGCGCAGGGCGGATTGCTTGGGCTGCCGGTTGAAATGCTAGTGGCCGACGGCAAGTCGGACCCGGAAGTATTTGCCGCAGAAGCCGAACGGCTGATTGAACAAGAGCAGGTCAGCGCCCTGTTCGGTTGTTGGACATCGGCCTGCCGCAAGGCTGTGAAACCGGTGGTCGAAAAACACCGGCACCTGTTGTTTTATCCGGTGCAGTATGAAGGCATTGAACAATCGGCCAATATCCTGTACACCGGCGCCGCACCCAATCAGCAAATCGTGCCGGGAACCCGTTGGGCCACGCAGGAATTTGGGTCGCGTATTTATTTAGTGGGTTCGGATTATATTTTTCCCCATACCGCTAATATCATCATAACCGACCTGATCAATGCCGCCGGGGGGGAAATCCTTGGCGAACGCTATCTGCCTCTGGGTGGAGACGATCTGGCCGCAATCATTGAAGATATTACCCTGAAAAAGCCTGACGTAGTGCTCAACACGCTTAACGGCGACAGCAATGCCGTATTTTTTTCCGCTTTGGTTAAGGCGGGGCTTGGCGATTTGCCGTTGATTTCTTTCAGCGTGGAAGAAAGCGGAATGCTGGCTTGGAATGGCGGGCAATTGCTCCGGCATTACGGGGTCTGGAGTTACTTTCAGTCCTTACCGGGGGCGGAAAATCATCGTTTTGTCAGCGCGTACCAGGCTCGTTTTGGCGCTGACCGGGTCACCAGCGACCCGGTGGAAGCCGCCTATGTGGGGGTGAATTTATGGGCGCAAGCGGTGCAGGATGTGAACTCCAGTGAGCCGGGCCGGGTCAATTCGGCTTTGTTACGGCAGAGCATCAAGAGCCCCTCGGGAATAGCGGCGGTCGATGCGGACACCCGCCATTTATGGAAGATGATGCGGGTAGGCAAAGTGCGCCCCGACGGACAGTTCGAGCAGGTGTTTGCTTCCAACTCGCCGATAAGGCCAAGCCCCTGGCCGGGTTATCGTACCCGAGAGGGCTGGCAAGCCTTGCTGGAAGGAGCTCGGCCATGATGTTCAAGATTATTCCGCGCCTGATGCTGGGTTTTTTTCTGCTCTCGCCGTTGCCTCTGGCGGGCTTGGCTTGGCTTTATGTGCAGGCTTTTGAACGTACCCTGCAACAGCTGGAACTGGAAAACCTGTCGTCCCTCGCCGACAAAAAAGCGGACCAGATTAACACCTATATTAACGAGCGTCTGACTGACATCCGGTTGCTGGCAAAATCATTTGCCGCGCTCAACATCCTGCAAGCTCACAGGGATCAAGGCATAGTCTCGACGTATAACAGCGCCGAGGAACAGGTTTATCGCGATTATTTTCGCACCCTGCTTGAGAGTGTGGGCTACTACGATTTGTTGCTCACCGACACGGCCGGTAATGTGGTGTTTACGGTCCTGCACGAAGCTGATTTTGGCAGTAATCTCAACACCGGCCCTTATCGAGATACGGCCCTGGCTGGCGCTCATCGGGAAGCCATCGCACTGCTCGACACGCAAATCACGCTGGCTCAACCCTACGCGCCATCCTACGGCAAGGCGGCTATTTTTATCGTCGCCCCGATGTTTAAGGCTGGCAAGGTGATCGGCACTCTGGCGCTGCAAATGGACCTGGATAAGCTCACCTCTGTTACCAGCGACACCACCGGCTTGGGCAAGACCGGCGAAACAGTCTTAGCGCAACTTGACGGTAATGACGCGCTTTTTGTCGGCACTTTGCGGCATGTCCAGAATGCGGCTTTTCATTACCGCGTCCCGCTGGGCGATAAGGTAGCCAAGCCTATGAGGGCGGCCCTTGCCGGTGAGCATGGTAAGGGGATTAGCCGTGATTATGCGGGTGTAGACATTATCGGTGTTTGGCGTTACTTGCCCGCGTTGCGCTGGGGCATGGTGGTGAAGATGGATGCGGTCGAGGCTTTCGCGCCGCTTTACCGCTTGCAGCAACTCAGTGTGATTGCGCTGGGTTTTTTGGCGCTGGTTGCAGGCCTGGTTGCGTTGTTGTTTGGTCGTGCCTTGGTAAGCCCGATCCGGCAGTTACTGATCGCCACAGAACGGATTGCAGCAGGGGACTTGAATCGTCGCGCGCCGTTGGTCGGCTGTGATGAATTCCGGCAACTGGCTGTATCCTTCAACACCATGACCGAACATTTGCAATTTCAGTATGCGGATCTTGAACGTCAGGTCGAGCAGCGCACCGCCGATATCAGGCTGGCTATGGCGCAGTTGAATGATGCGCAGCATATTGCCCAGGTAGGGAGCTGGGAGCTGGATTTGAGCGACGGGCTATTGATTTGGTCCGATGAAATCTACCACCTGTTCGAAATCGACAAAAATCAGTTCGGCGCGACCTATCAGGCCTTTCTTAACGCGATACACCCGGAAGATCGGGACGCGGTGAACGAGGCCTACAGCCGGTCTTTGCAGACTAGGGAAGCGTACGAGATTACCCACCGTTTGTTAATGCCGGACGGACGAGTTAAATACGTGACCGAACGGTGTGTATCGTACTTTGACGGCGAGGGCAAACCGATTCGGTCGGTGGGGACGGTGCAGGATGTAAGTGAGCTTAAGCAGGTGGAACTGGCGCTTAAGCGTCTTAATGATGAACTCGAACAGCGAGTACAACAGCGCACCGAGTTATTGCTGCAAGCGAAAGAAGACGCCGATCGAGCCAATAATGCCAAGTCTGAATTTTTATCGCGCATGAGTCACGAATTGCGCACGCCGATGAATGCGATTATGGGTTTTGCGCAATTACTGGAGACCGATCATGAAACTCCGCTGGTTCCCGATCAGGTTGACAATGTTCGTGAGATTCTCCATGCCGGGCGGCATTTATTGGACTTGATTAATGAGGTGCTGGATTTAGCGCGCATCGAGACCGGCCGGATTGAGTTATCGCTGGAGCCGGTAGAACTGCCGTCGCTGATCGGGGAATGCATAGCATTGTTGCAGCCCTTGACTGCTGAGCGCCAGATTGGCTTAAACCTGGATGTAGACGGCGTCGATACCGTGCAGGCCGACCGGTTACGGTTACGTCAGGTTTTGCTTAATCTGCTGTCCAATGCGGTCAAATACAATCGCGAGCAAGGTAGCGTCTATATTACCTGCCGACTGGTAGCGGAGAGCCGGGTCAGGATTGCGGTGCGCGATAACGGGCGGGGTATTGCGGCTGATGCGTTGCCGAGCCTGTTTAAAGCTTTCGAACGTATAGAATCGGCCTATGATGGTATTGAGGGTAGCGGTATCGGATTGGCGCTGTCTAAACGCCTGACTGAAGCGATGAACGGGACTATCGGTGTGGAAAGTGTCGCCGGTGTTGGCAGCACTTTCTGGATTGAGCTGCCCGCAGCTGAGGCGAAAGATTACGCGCCAGCGGATTCCGGTGCAGGCGTACTGACGCAGAACAGCTATGTTGCCGCGCACACCGTGCTTTATATCGAAGATAACCCGGCCAATCTGCGTTTGGTGCAAAAAATCATTTCTACGCATACCCGTTTGTTGCTGCTTGACGCCCGCACTGCCGAGCAGGGCTTGGATATTGCCAGAACCCATCATCCCGCGCTTATTTTGCTCGACATCAATCTGCCGGGCATGAGCGGATTTGAAGCCTTGCGTCGTTTGCAGGATGATCCGTTTACGTCCGATATCCCGGTGATTGCTATCTCCGCCAATGCGATGGAGCGGGATATAAAAAAAGGCGTGGCCGCCGGATTTAGCGATTATTTGACCAAGCCATTGGATATACCTAAGCTGCTGGCTGTTTTGGACTCGGTACTTCATTGACGAGATCAGCAGAGTAGGACGCGTTTTCTCCGCTGAGATTGACTTGCATAGTAGTGGGTAGGCCAGAGGCGTACCCACTAGTCATTAAAATATAATTATTGCACCTGCACTACCTGATCATCGCTCAAAAAGCTGATGTCTGCGTACTGGCACATGCCTTGTTCATGCTGAAACAGACTGACCGCAATCAGCCAGACTTTGACGATGTTGCCCGGCAGCGCTCCTCCTACCGCGTTGATGTAATCCTGATAAATATCCCTATCTTCATTAAACCATTCACCCAAGCCTTGCGCTCCAGAGCGAATCACGACATGAGTCTCACGCGCAGTCCAGGTCGGGATTGGGCAGCGATATACCGTTTCGGGCGGCAGTTCGGCGCTCCAGTAGTAGGTAATATCCTGGCCGTTATCGAATTCAACCGCGATACTTAAATAGTCATGGGTAGGCAAGGTATCTTCACGTACAGAGGAGGGCAGGGCGTCTATTTTCCATGACCAGAGCAAGCGGGTATTCGGTTTGAAGGGTAGTAGAACTGTTTTTTGCAGCAGGCCGCCGTCATTGTGCGTATGACAGCAGATTGCCGAGTTTTTGGCTGGCGCCGCACAGGATTGGTAAATTTCGGCAGGACCTGTAAACCATAGGTAATCCCAGTCTTTCGGTGTAATAACAGGCGAAACCAAACGGTCGATTTCCATTGCGATCAGGTTATTTGCGTCGCCGTGCTCGGCAAGATTTTTTAAGCCGTCCAGCGTATCGCTTTGCCAGTGTATAAGCAGCACGGCTAGAGTGCCTGTTACCATGCTGTACACTTCATCCGGGGTGACCAGTTTGCCGGTCTTGTCGGCCCATTCTCCCGGAAAATAGCTGGCCAGATAAAGCCGTCCCGGTTGTTTTATGGTAAAGCTATGGCTGTCGCGGGTGCCGCGGAATATTTCGCCCTCAGGACCGATACGAAACCAAAGTTGGAAGTTGGGTTCCAGGGTGATGGGCAGGTCTTTAAACTGGGTTTTACCGGCTGCGAAAGACGTTAATTGCTCACCGGCTTCAACATTAAGGCCGGTATCAAACCAGGGTTTTTGCTCGGATGGGATTTCAAAAAAGTGATGTTCGCAAATAACGTCTTTTGCAACATGACTTAACAATTGGGTAAAGCGCGACTTAAATTCAATAACATTCATGGTAGATTCCTTGTTGGTAAAGCGCATGAAAAAACAGCTGGAACGATTATAATCAGGCCACCACCATAAAATCTTGTATGAACTGGCTATGCTGAAACTTTATCCCGCTTATATGCGTTTGTTTATCTGGCGAGGCCGATCGCTTTATTTCGGTCCGTCCGTACAGTTGAATGCGCATTCTTATGCAACGGTGGCATTACATGTAGGCGTCTATCGGCCTTTCAGGATAAAAATCGCTAACGGTGCATGGCAACGTTGCCGTTGTGCGATTGTTCCTGCCGGTATCCGGCATGAGCTTGATTTTGAAGGCGGCATACACGGCAAGTTATTTATAGAAAGGGATAGTTCCGATTTTTTGTATTTTAAGCGCCGGTTTGCTTGGCCGGGGCAAGCGTCGGTATTTTTTCATGATGATGAGCTGGTCGATCAATTGCGCTGGATTTATGAACTGGATCCCGATAAAACCGTTATTGAAAGCTGCCTGGATAAGCTGTTGCAGTGCGACGGGGAGTTGAATTTAGAGATCGACCCGCGCGTACAGACCGCTATCGACTTGATTTGCGAGGAACCGGATTGTAATTTCTCGCAACAATACCTGGCCGATAGGGCTGATTTATCACCTTCCCGATTTTTGCATTTGTTTAAAGAGCACACCGATGTCCCTTATCGGCGCTTTAGGACCTGGAAGCGCTTGTTTTTAGCCTTGGACAGTTTAAACGCTGTGGATAATATGACTGTTGCCGCCATAGACGCCGGGTTTGCCGATGCGACCCATTTTAGCCATAGTTTTCGCGATAACTTTGGCATTAACCCGGCTTATGTATTCCGGGGGATTAATCGTTTTGAGATTTGAGCGCTGTCATCTGCGTCCCATTGTATTTGATGATGCTGAGTCGCCTACTTTTGGCATTCGTGTTCCATTTTTCTAGCTGCCAAGGTGTCAAGATTATTAGGAGGCTGTAGTTATGTAGGGTATACGCTGTGCGTACCTTTCTGCATTCAATGGTACGCGAAGCGTACCCTACCTGGTTTTTTGATTTTGTAATGAAAATAATTGGGGGCGAGTAGTTACCCGTAAAGAATTGATGTAACCCGTTGCTCATCTGTGAATATCCGTGTTCATCCGTGGCTCAACTGTTTTTTCTAGGTTTATGGTCGCCGGAAAGATGATCCATCTGTCTTCCAAGATGAAATAACGCCCTTAACTGTCATGGTTTTCTATGCCATTTGTTAACGCGTCATCCACCTTTTCCAGCCAGATAAACTGGAGTTGGTTTCTTACCGCTTCGGGTATTTCTTCAAAATCTCTTTTGTTGCGTGCAGGCAGCATGACTGTTTTTATTCCGGCCCTGGCGGCGGCAATGACTTTCTCTTTAATACCGCCGACCGGCAATACCAATCCGCGCAGACTGATTTCCCCGGTCATCGCGACATCGTTTTTTACAATTTTTTCAGAAAAAGCGGAATACAGCGCGGTAAACATAGCGACTCCGGCGCTGGGGCCGTCTTTAGGGATAGCGCCTGCGGGGACATGGACATGAATGTCGCTTTTTTCGAATATTTCCGGTGCTAAGCCCAGTTCATGGGCGTGCGATTTTACCAAGCTTAATGCAGCCTGGGCGCTTTCTTTCATGACTTCGCCCAACTGGCCGGTAAGAATCAGTTTGCCGTTGCCGGGCAAGCGAGTGGCTTCAATAAAAAGAATATCGCCGCCGACCGGTGTCCAGGCAAGTCCCGTCGCAACGCCGGGAACGCTGGTGCGCATCGCGACATCGCTATCGAACTTTTTCGGCCCCAGAATGCCCGGAATATGTTCGCTGTCGATCTGCTCACTATCGGCAATACCCTCGGCAATACGCATCGCAACACGACGAAATACCGAGCCGATTTCACGTTCCAGATTCCTGCAACCGGCCTCGCGGGTGTAATCCTGAATAATGGTCATTATCGCGCTATCGCTGATTGCGCATTGCTCAGCGCTTAAGCCGTTATTTTCAAGTTGCCTATGCACCAAGTAGCGTTTGGCAATTTGGAGTTTTTCATCGGAGGTATAGCCGCTTAATTCGATGACTTCCATCCGGTCGCGCAAAGGCGCCGGGATGTTGTCCAACACATTGGCGGTCCCGATAAACATGATATGGCTCAGGTCAAACTGCACCGCCAGGTAATTATCGCGGAAAGTTGAGTTCTGCTCGGGATCCAATACTTCCAGCAAGGCCGAAGAAGGATCGCCCTGAAATCCCGAGCCGAGCTTGTCCAGCTCATCCAGCATAAATACCGGGTTATTGGCACCCGCTTTGCGGATCGATTGGATAATGTTGCCCGGCAGTGCGCCGATATAAGTGCGCCGGTGGCCGCGGATCTCGGCTTCGTCATGCAGGCCGCCGAGACTGGCGCGGATAAATTCACGCCCGGTTGCACGGGCTATGCTGCGTCCCAATGAGGTTTTCCCGACGCCGGGCGGCCCGACAAAACATAAAATAGGACTCTTGCCGTTCGGGTTCAACTTGCGCACCGCCAAAAACTCCAAGATGCGCTGCTTGATTTTATCCAGGCCGTAATGATCTTCGTTAAGGATGTCGCGGGCTTTTGCTATATCGATAACAGTCTCGCTTGAGATCGACCAGGGCAGTTCGCTCAGCCAATCGAGGTAGGTGCGGATCATCGAATATTCACCGCTGGCATCGGACATGTGCCGTAAGCGACCGAGTTCCTTGCGCGCCTGTTTTTCCACCTCATCGGGCATCTTGGCGGCAGTGATGGCTTTGCTGATTTCTTCAATTTCGGCAGCGCCGCCTTCTTCTTCGCCCAATTCCTTCTGGATAGCCTTCATTTGTTCCCGCAACACGAATTCGCGTTGCCGTTGTCCCATAGTTTCCTGGGTTTGTTCGTTAATCTTGTTGGAAAGTTTTAATACTTCGACTTGGTAATTGAGTAATTCCAGAATCTTGTCGATACGTTCTTGTATATCGAACAGCGCCAGTATTTCCTGTTTATCGACAGGTTTTGAGATCAGGTAACTGGCAATCAGGTCGGACAACATCGATGGCGAGGAGATGGATCGAATCGCATTAACCAGCTCATCGGGCGCTTGCCGCGACTGAGACAGCAATTCCAGCGCCTTTTGTTTGAGTGTTATGACGCGCGCTTCGACATCCCTGGTGCTTAGTTCAGGCTCCTCGTAGCGTTCAACTCGGGCGACCAAAAACGGATAGCCCGGCAAAAACTCCTGTACGCGAAAGCGTTGCACGCCCTGACCGACGACATGATGAGAGCCGTCTGGAGCGGTTATGTAGCGTAAAACTTCCGTCACTGTACCGACCGGGTAGAGGTCATCCGGTTTGGGATCTTCGTCTTTGTCCTGTCGCTGCATTAGCAATCCGATCGGTTTTTCGGAACGTATCGCCTGTTGCACAGCGGCAATAGAGGCTTTACGGCCCATCACCAACGGCGCGACGCTTTGTGGAAACAGCACCGTGCCGTGCATCGGCACAATAATAAGCGCATCATTGGGGACAGGCGGTGATTGCAGCAGGGCCTCTTCCGTTACCTCGGAGGAAGACTCTTTTGTATCTGTTGTCGATCCCAGTAATAGGTTTTTCAGGTCCTTGATTTGCATAAGAAGCCCTTATATTTTTCGCAGTAAAATGACTAGACAGCCGTTTTCAAATTCACGAGCGCCGATTTCAAATCGCCCGGTTGGCAGTTCAATACGCCGTTCAAATCGCCCATAGGGAATTTCCAGGCGTCGGATATGCGCCTGCGTACTGTCCGGCAGACGCCGTTGTCCGGTAATAATCAGACGGTCGCCTTTCAGTATGACGCTTAAATGATCAGGGGCGACACCGGGCAGGGCGACCATGATTTTGAATTCATAATCGGTTTCGTAGACATCGATCGGCGGCTCCCAAGTGGGTTGTTTGGCGTTCATAACCGCCGGTCTAAAGAACTGCCGATGCAGCCGGTCAGCCCGATCCAATATTTCGCAAGCTTCCGCCCACATCCAGGTTTCAAGATCACGTAATGGCATAATGTGTTATTCCATTGTTGCTGTTTAACGATGCAAGGTTGGTCAGGGTCGAACGGCTCGCAAGTAGAAAAATGGAACGTTGATGACGCTGATAATTAAGATTAAATGTAACTGCCCCGCCTACATCCATGTAGGCAAAGCCGACTTTGAACTTTAAGATTTAGTGTAAGTATTTAGCCCCCTTAGCTCCATACGGTTGGCTTAGCCATTAAACGGATCGTTTAGAGTTTTATAGCTAAACATCCTACTGAAAAATATATTGTTACGCCAAGACCTTCCAGGTTTTAAAAACCTGGAAGGTCTAAATACGGTCGGGGCCTGGCTAGTTACTTACTCCCATCTGATTGACAAATCGTATACGTTTGTAAGCCTTGGTAGGCCTTGATCTTCAAGGTATTCCGTTGTTTCAAAGTTGTACGTTTTCAAGGTAAGATGGGAGTAGTAGCTAGTCTGTAGATAGAAATCAGAGTCCTACTATTCTGCCGGTGTTAGATGATGTTGGCTATGTTCCGGTATCACATCGCTGCCATGTTCGGCCGTTTGGGCATCAAACCATTCATGAAGCGCTTGGACAAACGGGGGGTATTCAGATGAATAATGAATTTGGGCGCCATTGGGTAAAGCTTGGTATTCAAATCTTATGTCGTCGGTTTTTGCCGTTTTTAACTGGGCGAGACCCGGCATATTAGCGCCGTGCATACGCTCAGTCACAGAAAAGTCACCTTTCCTGAATGCATTGGCGATGTCAAGCAGATGTGCCTGGATCAATTTTATTTGTCGGGTATTGTCTGCGGATTTGACGATAACATGTTGAATACCGCCATGGGCGGTTTGGGTAAAGGTTTGCAGAACCTGGTCCAATGTATAGGGTGCCACTTGTTGCGTGCGTTGACGTACTTCATCAAGCGTCGTGGAGGCGACTTTTTCAAGGGCTGGTGCTGTTGTAGAAAAAAGCAAAAGCCCGGCCAATAGTAATGGGTAGTTTTTCATCATCGTATTCCTCGTCTAATTCATTCCGAATGGAAACATCTTATGGGAACCGCTAAGAATTCATAATAGAGTATCTGTTAGCTATGAACAATGATAAATCCATGCGGCTGCTGTTTTGTTTTCAGACGATCACTGGAAACTGCTTGTATAAGGGTAGGCGTACAGCCAAGTAAGGTACACACAGCATATCCGGTTGCGGACGAAAACTTCACAGGAGAAAACTTTTGAGGCAGAGTTCTAGCCCTTGTTTTGTGATATTTTTGAGCATTCCGTGCCGCCTTTATCATCCTTGTATTCCTAATAAAACACATTGCATCAAACATGACGGTAAGTTTATTGTAAAAATTATCGTAAATAATACAAGCGCCTACATGGGTTTAGGTTGTTTGTAAGTGTAGACTTACAAGAGTGTAAGCTTCGACCGGTATACGCCGACGACTTTTTTAGGCACACTACTCAAGCTATTAGACGTCATAGTGACGGTAACGGCTGCAATCCCGTTACCTCGACCCGATCAGTTTTTTTCAGTCCGACATTCGAGGAGCGGTAATTCCAGGCAGGAAAAGCGTCGGCTCAAGAGTCTATAACGACAATATATTTCAATTTAAAATTAAGGAAATAATGATGGAAAAATCAATCCTACTGCTATTGTCTTTGTTATCGTCGTCTGTTTTAGCCGAGCAAAATGGGTTATATCTTTACGATGATCGAGAAGGAAATCCTAAGGCTAGCGCAACTGTTTTGCCTGAAATAACAGAAGATAGCAACCCTGACTTTGTGGTAACCGCCATTACCTTGATCCCAGCGTCACCTAAGAATGGCTCCACTTTCAAGGCCAAGGTGACTGTCAAGAATAAAGGCATGACCAGCGGAGATGCCGGACTACTGACGGTGTGGGCCGATAAGCCTACTTCCCGGAACTGCCGGGCTGATGGAGGTAAATCAAAGTCTGTGGGCGCGATTAATCCCGGTGTACGTAAAACGCTGACGGTGGATGGACTCTTCGCCGGCGCCGATGGCGGGCAAAAGACATTACGTGCCTTCGTGGATAGCCTATGTGCGACCGACGAAGCCGATGATAATAACAATCAGGGGCTCAAGGCTTACGGACGTAGCGAAGATGGGGATGCCGAATTGATGGCCTTGGAATTATCGGGTGCGCTTTTGCCGCCCCGCACACTTTACCTTCAACTTCGCAACGACTTGATGGCTATTCGCCAAGCCTACCCCGTAGTGAAAGATATTCATCATTTTCCTCTTTGGCGGCTGGGTGAGGTGTTGGCAAAGATTACCTCCAAGCAGATCGCACAGATTAATGCCAGCGAACTGGGTCCTATCACTGTCGAGCATTTGACTGATGAATTGGATGATGTCAGGTTTGCTCTCCCTTACAATCCAATGGTGCTGATCACTCTGTTGCGATCCCGCTTCGGCGTGGTTGAGAGCGACCCCAATATCATTTTTGGAGACGGGGATCGCATTAGCTTCAATCCATCCAGCCGCATTTACACATTTTCCCAAGATTGGGGCGATTGCCCGGCAGGTTGTATCTACCATCACTATTGGGATTTCACTGTTTCCTCGACTGGGCTGGTAACGCTATTGCGAGAATATTAGTTGTGTAAATAACGGGGTGGCGAGCTTGAGGTCAATGTTGTTAACTTAAGAATATATGCCTCTTGTTACTCAGGGAGAAGGCTGATGAGGGAATAATCAAGAGGCGGATTCACCTGTCGCTTGCCTTCTTGGTGAACCGTCAAATGATTTTTGACAGTTGCTTTCGGTGCTTTATGCTAAAAACCAAAGGGGCAAAGGTGTGGAAAAACGTTTGCGCTTCGACAAGCTTAGGCGATTTCCACATATCTCAACTGCGGTTTTTAGGATTAATGATCCCGTTGAATAATATAAAGCGACAAATCCCGTAACAAATCGGCTTCGCTGCCGAAAATACTTAGGTTGTCCAGCGCTTGCTCATGCAGCTCCTGGGCTTTTTGTTTGGCGCCGACCAGGCCTAAAAGGGCGGGGTAGGTGGGCTTGTTATTATCCTGGTCTTTGCCTTGGGTTTTGCCTAAGGTTGCGGTATCGCTTTCTTCGTCGAGTATGTCATCCTTAACCTGGAACGACAAGCCGATGCACTTGGCATAGTTATCCAGTTTTTTGGCGATATTCGGATCTATATCCGCTTTCGCCAGTGTTGCCATGTTGACGCTGGCGCGAATCAACGCGCCGGTTTTATGGATATGCATGTTTTCCAGTTCGGGCAGGGTCAAGCTTGTTCCTACGGATTGCAGGTCGATGGCCTGGCCGCCGACCATGCCTTGGGAACCGCTGGCTTTGGCTAAAACGGAGATCATTTTCAAGCGGCCTTCTGCGCTTGCGGTGATGCTGGGATCATTAGCCAATATTTCAAAAGCTAAAGCCTGTAGAGCGTCGCCGGTCAAAATAGCGGTTGCTTCATCGAAAGCCACATGGCAGGTGGCTTTGCCGCGTCTGAGATCGTCGTCATCCATCGCCGGAAGATCGTCATGTATCAAGGAGTAAACATGGATGCATTCAACTGCGCAAGCCGGGCCGTCCAGCGCTTCGGGGGCTATGCCCAGCGTTTTTCCGGTGCAATAGGTCAGCATCGGGCGCATCCTTTTGCCGCCGTCCAATGTGCTGTAGCGCATGGCGCGATGCAGTTTTTGCGGCAGTATGCTGTCGCCGGGAAGGCGAGCATCTAAAGCTTTTTCCACACGGTTTTGACAAAAATCAAGATAGTCTTTTAACGCATTACTCATCAGTAAAGGGCTCCAGGGTTTGAGTGCCGTTTTTTTCAATCAGGATTTGAACTTTCTGCTCGGCCTCTTGCAGGGCTTTTTGACAGGTGCGGGTCAGGTTGACGCCGCGCTCAAATGACTTTAACGATTCTTCCAGGGAAATGTCGCCTTGTTCAAGCTGGCTAACCAACTGCTCAAGTTCTGCGAGGGAATCTTCGAATAAAGTCGGGGTTTTCTTTTTCGGCATGAGATAAAAATATGTTTAATGATACGATGTATAGCTGACTTGGCATTATATATGAAATTGAATTGTGAGTGATTAGGAAGTATGAGTAACGAATATAACGCGTCGGCAATTGAAGTTTTAAGCGGACTGGAGCCGGTGCGCAAGCGTCCCGGTATGTACACGGACACCACTCGGCCCAACCATTTGGTGCAGGAGGTTGTTGATAACAGTGTTGACGAGGCGATGGCGGGTCATGCTTCGTCAATTGATGTGGTCTTGTATAAAGACGGTTCGGTGCTGGTCAGCGATAATGGCCGGGGGATGCCGGTCGATATACACCCGGAACAAGGCATTCCCGGCGTCGAGGTGATTTTGACCCAGCTCCATGCGGGCGGTAAGTTTTCCAATAAGAACTACCAGTTTTCCGGCGGCTTGCATGGCGTGGGCGTCTCTGTCGTCAACGCCTTGTCGGCAAAGCTGGAAATAGAAGTCAAAAGAAACGGCAAAATTTACCAGATGGCGTATGCCGACGGCGAAAAACAAACCGAACTGACTGAGACCGGCACGGTCGGCAAGAATAATACCGGAACGAGCGTCCGCTTCTGGCCGAATGAAAAATATTTCGATTCCAACAAGGTATCGGTCATAAAGCTTAAGCATGTGCTGCGGGCCAAGGCGGTGTTATGTCCCGGCTTAAAAATATCGCTGAAAGTCGATCAAACCGACGAAGACTATGTTTGGTGTTACCAGGACGGCCTCAAGGAATATTTGCTCGACCGTATCGGCGATATTGACTACAGCCCGGAACAGCCGTTTATGGGCAGCATGGCGGCTAATCATGAAGCCGTTGAATGGGGAATCGTCTGGGCGATTGAAAACCCGGCGGAAGTGCTGACCGAAAGTTATGTGAACCTGGTGCCGACGGCGCAAGGCGGAACCCATGTCAATGGCTTGCGTGCAGGCCTGACCGAAGCGATGCGCGAGTTTTGCGACATCAGGAATATCCTGCCGCGCGGCGTTAAAGTCGCCCCGGAGGATGTTTGGGAAAACTGCCATTTTGTGCTGTCGGTTAAATTGGAAGACCCACAGTTTTCAGGGCAAACCAAGGAACGGCTCAGTTCCCGTGAATGCGTGGCCTTTGTGTCCGGCGTGGCTAAAGACAGCTTCAGTTTGTGGTTGAACCAAAATCCCGCCGAGGGCGAGAAAATCGCCGAAATCATTATTTCCAGCGCGCAAAAGCGCTTACGTTCCAACAAGAAAATCATCCGCAAGAAAATCACCTCGGGCCCAGCACTGCCGGGCAAGCTGGCCGATTGCTCGGCGCAGGATTTATCCCGCACCGAATTGTTCCTGGTCGAAGGGGACTCGGCAGGCGGTTCGGCCAAGCAGGCGCGGGAACGGGATTTTCAGGCAATTATGCCGTTGCGCGGCAAGATTCTTAATACCTGGGAAGTCGAATCCAGCCAAGTGATGGCTTCGCAGGAAGTCCATGACATTGCCGTGGCCTTGGGTATAGAGCCGGGTTCTTCCGACTTGCAGAACCTGCGTTACGGCAAGGTGTGCATCCTGGCCGATGCGGATTCGGACGGCAACCATATCGCGACCCTGATTTGCGCCTTGTTTTACCAACATTTCAAGGCGCTGGTGGAAGCCGGTCACGTTTTTGTCGCGATGCCGCCTTTGTACCGGATCGATGTCGGTAAGCGGGTGTTCTATGCGTTGGATGAGGCGGAAAGGTTAGGGGTATTGGATCGTATTGCAGCCGAAAAACTCAAAGGCCAGATTAATGTGCAGCGCTTTAAAGGCCTGGGAGAAATGAACCCCAGCCAGCTTAGGGAAACCACCATGAACCCGGATACCCGCAGACTGGTCCAGTTAACGGTAAGCGACGATGACGATACCAGCGGTCAGTTGGATTTATTGCTGGCTAAAAAACGCTCGCAAGACCGGAAAGTGTGGCTGGAAACCAAGGGGAACTTGGCGGATATAGGGTGAAATGCCGTGGACTTGTAATGTTATGATCGATTCGCTACCGTATTTAAAAAGCTCAGATTTCCCAGTCATTACCCGCAACAAACTGGAAATTTTGCAAGTTAACTTAGGTTATTTATGTAACCTGAGTTGCAGCCATTGTCATGTTAATGCCGGGCCTAAACGAACTGAGTTAATGGACAAAGCCACTATGGATCAGGTTTTGAGTTTTATCGATAAACATGAGCTTCATACCCTGGATTTAACCGGCGGAGCGCCGGAAATGAATCCGCATTTTCGCTATTTGGTGACTCAGGCAAGGAATCGCGGCTTAACGGTTATCGACCGTTGCAACCTGGTTATTTTGCTGAAAAATGGCTTTGAGGACATGGCCGGATTTCTGGCAGAAAAGCGGGTTGAAATCGTCGCGTCATTACCCTGCTATCTTAAAGAAAATGTCGATAAACAACGCGGTAAAGGGACCTTTAACGCCAGCATCAAGGCTTTGCAGCTATTAAATGAGCTGGGCTACGGTAAAGCGGATACTGGGCTATCGTTGAGCCTGGTTTTCAATCCGCAAGGCGCAACCTTGCCGCCTGAACAACAGGCCTTAGAGCGCAGTTATAAACAACATTTGCACGAGCATTACGGTATCGTGTTTAACCGTTTATTTGCGATGACTAATTTACCCATACAGCGTTTTGGCGGCGTTTTGCTCAGTACCGGTCGGTTTGATGAGTATATGCAATTGCTCAAGGATAATTTTCATGCGTCTAACCTGGACAAGGTCATGTGCAGGAACACCTTGAGCGTGGATTGGCAGGGTAAGGTTTATGATTGTGATTTTAATCAAATGCTGAAACTGCCTTTAGGCGGCAAGCAGAAAATACACCTGACTCAGCTATCTGAATTAATGGGCAAAACCATTGCAACGATGCAACATTGCTATGGCTGTACGGCAGGCCAGGGCAGCAGTTGCGGGGGAGCAATCAACTAAAACGGATAACTGGAAAAAATAGAACACGGATGACGCGGATAGGACGAATTTAAACGGATTTTTAAAAGCGAAGACCAAATTGCTTTTAATCAGTGATTATCCGTTTAATCGGTGTCATCCGTGTTCCATTAAAAACACCACAATTATTGGAGGCCACACCACATGACTATAGAAACCGGGGTTTTAGAGCGTTATTCACAAGGCGCAGAATCGATACAAGCGGATTTATGTTGTCCCGTCGATTACGACCGGAAACTACTGGCTTTATTGCCGCAGGAAATTATCGACAAGGATTACGGCTGCGGCGATCCGTCGCGCTATGTGCAAAGCGGGGATGTGGTGTTGGATTTGGGCTCGGGTTCGGGCAAAATCTGCTACATGGCGGCGCAATTGGTAGGCGAAACAGGCAAGGTTATCGGCGTCGATATGAATGACGACATGCTCGCGCTGGCCAGGAAATACCAAGCGGAAATGGCCGAAAAATTAGGTTCGGATCGGGTGGAGTTTGTCAAAGGGCAAATCCAGAATTTGGCTTTGGATTTAGCCGCGATGAATCGGCATTTAGCCGAATATCCGGTGCATTGCGCCGAAGACGTAATTGCCCTGCGCGCCTGGCAGGAGCGGCAGTGCAAGGAGCAGCCCTTAATCAAGGACAATAGCGTCGATTTGGTGGTGTCCAATTGTGTGCTGAATCTGGTACATGACAGCGACAAGGGGCAATTGATTCGGGAAATATTCCGGGTGGTCAAACCGGGCGGGCGTGTCGCAATTTCCGATATAGTCAGCGACGAGTCGGTGCCGCAGCACCTAAAAGACGATCCGCATTTGTGGAGCGGTTGTATTTCCGGCGCTTTACAGGAGCATGAATTCTTGCAGGCTTTTATAGCCGCAGGTTTTGTTGCGGTCGGCTTTGATAAATGGGAAGGCCAACCTTGGCAGGTAGTTGAAGGCATTGAATTTCGTTCGGTGACTATTACAGCCGTAAAGCCCCATGATGAACCATGCATCGATAAAGGCCATGCGGTGATTTACCGGGGACCTTTTTCCAAGGTCTACGATGACGAAAACCATGTTTTTATACGTGGCCGACGGATGGCGGTATGTGAGCGCAGTTATAATTTACTTACCGGCGCCGCTTATGCGGATCAATTTATCGGCATCGCCCCGATTCAGGAGAAAACGCCGCAAGATTGGCGTCATGATCCGGGGGCGTTAAGAGCGGTTTCGGAAACAAAAGGTTCTGCACATAAGGCAGATAGCGGGCCTTGTTGCTGTTAATGGGCTGTTTAACTGCTTCGAGGTACGAATGAGCGGGCAATTATGGGAAGGCCGGGGTAAGGTGGTCATGACACTGCCAGTTCTGTAAAATAATAACCGCTGCAAAAATATACAGATAATTTTTTAGTGCAATTTTTTTTAACAATAAAGACTTACGGAATAATTTATGTGTTTTAGTGCTGATATGTCTCTTGGGTTGGGGCTGGCTGGACTGGCCGCATCGAGTGTTACTTTTTTGGATAAAAGCGAGCCGTTTTGGGTTAGGGTCGCAAGGTTTTACGCCATTTTTCATTTTTCCTTGATGGAATTTATCCAGTATTTCGCCTATCCGGTTGCGGATCAGTGCGGTTACGGTACGAATCAGTTGTTAAGCGAGCTGTCTGTCTACCATATCAGCTTGCAGGCATTGGCGATTATGCCTGCGTTGGCGACTTATTCATCCGACAAAACCGCGTTGAAGAAGGCGACCATCACTGGCGTAATGCTAAGCTCGTCATTTTTGGTTTTCAGCTTTTTGCCCAAGGAATGGCAACTATCTGAAATTGCGCCGAATTTTATCGGCAATATGATCTCCTGCTTGTTTATGGGCAAATACCATATCGGCTACCACATCGCCAGCGCCTATGGTTTGCTGGTTACTTGGGGCTCGTTGTTTGGTTTGGCGATCAGCGGTTTTGTCTGGAAGGATAACTGGCGCATCGCCAGCTATCATTTCGGTATGGCGATCATGACGCTGTTTATGCCTCAGTGGGTATTCGGCGTGTCAACCGGCGAAGCTGCTGCGATGTATTGTTTTTATTCCATACCGATCACGGTGAGTTTTATGCCGCAATTTAAACGGTTTTTCACCGCGCCCGAGCTAATAGAACAGCGGGAATATGCTTAATCGGCAGGATGGCGCGGTTCTGCCGCGCCTTGGTTGGTTGTTTTAGCATGTTTTTTGCCAAGGATTTTATTGAAACCGCTGAAGGGCTTATTTTTGCGGTAGTAGAGCAGGGACTGGAAGGCGGCAAAGCGCTGTGTTTTTTACGTTATGTGTTTACGCCTTCCGGCTGGAAAAAGGTTGCGACGGAACAAGCCAATCACCTCCTACAGCAACAGTATCCCGATTATCTGCATTATTCCCCGGTTTTAGATGCGCATTTGCATGCGGTTGCCGTAGACAAAATCGTTAAACATCACCAGCCTAAACATAGATTGCAGCAGCTTATGCAATCAAGCCGACATGACGCGGTCGAGCGGGATTTGTTCCGGTTGTGTGAATTGTTTGGGCAATATGGGTTGGATTTGGCTCAAACCGGGGTCACGGGTTCCATTCTTATCGGCGTGCAAAGCCAGGGTTCGGATATTGATTTGGTTTGTTACGGCAGGGATGTTTTTCACCAATGCAGGGTTATTACCCGCGAGCTTATCGAATTGGGATATTTGCAGAATTTAAACGCCCTGGATTGGCGGCAATCTTACCAGCGCCGTTTATGCGATTTGAGCTTTGATGAATATGTCTGGCATGAACGGCGTAAATGTAACAAGGCCGTGATTAACGGGCGGAAATTCGATTTGAATTTTATCGATCATGATCTAAGTCCTGAGGCTGTTGTATATCAAAAATGCGGGACGATTACTTTGCAGTGCAGGGTAAGCGACGATACTCATGCTTTCGATTATCCGGCTGAATTTAAGATAGCCCATCAGCAGATTAGGTCTATCGTCAGTTTTACGGCGACTTATACCGGGCAGGCACTTAGCGGTGAGTTAGTGGAAGTATCAGGGGTGCTGGAACAATCGGCGCAAGGCGTTAAACGCATCGTGGTCGGCTCCAGTCGTGAGGCGCATGGGGAATATATCAAGGTTGTTCAGTGTTGAAGTTAACTGATTTTTCGGCGGTTATTTTCGATATGGACGGCTTGGTTTTAGATACCGAGACCACCTACAGCATCGCTTGGCAACAGGCGGCAAGGGCGATGGGCTATGATCTTTCCACAGACTTTTGCTTGACGCTGACAGGACTGCATTACCAGGATATAGAGCTGAAACTGATTGAGTATTGCGGAGCCGAATTTAACCTGCAAACCTTTAAGCGACTAAGCAGCGATTGTTGGCGTGATTACGTTAATGTCCACGGCATAACAATCAAACACGGTTTTACCGGATTGTTGGACTTGCTGATTCGGCAAAAAATCCCCTATTGCCTGGCGACTAACAGTCGGACGGTTAATGCGCTGGAATGTCTCGAACTGGCCGGGATCAAGGATGTTTTTTCAATCATCGTCAGTCGCGATCACGTTCAGCACGGCAAGCCGGAGCCGGATGTTTTTTTAAAAGCCGCCGAGTTGTTGCAAGTGGACATTAAGCGGTGTTTGGTGATTGAGGATTCTCATGCCGGTATTGTGGCGGCATCCAGGGCGGGAGCCGTTTCGGTGTTGATACCGTCGATAGCGCAGGTCGATCCGCTGACGCTTGAACTATGCAAACTGATGGTCGGTGATTTGGCCCAGTTAAGCAATGCGATCCGAGCTTAGGAAGGGGTATAAAATAATTTAGGCAAGTTGCCAATACCGGAGTGCAGGCTTCGCCTGCATACGCAAGCAAAGCTTGCACTCCGGCTGCAAGCAGTTGTTCAATTTATTTCATGCTCGTTCCTTAGCTCGCAGCCGGTAGGCCGATCATGTATACTTCCAGGAATTTTTTGCAGCACAAACACAGCCATAACCTTTGATAGTTCAACATTCTAAAGTCTCAGTCATTGCCCCCGCCCGATTGCACATGGGCTTTATTGATTTAAGCGGATCATTAGGCCGACATTTCGGCAGCATCGGCGTTGCGCTTAATGAAATCAGCACTCGCCTGTCTGTAACCGATGCCGAGCAGCTCACCATTACCGGTTTTGCCGCACAGCGGGCGGAAAGATGCGTATCCCTGCTGTGTGAGGCCTTACAAGTATCCGATAAAATCAATATAACCATCGAAAATGCGATCCCGGAACACGTGGGCTTGGGCTCGGGTACGCAAATGTCGCTGGCAATCGGCGCGGCGCTTAATGAGTTTTACGGCTTGGGGCTTAGCGTGCGTGAAATTGCCGCCGTAACTGATCGGGGCTTGCGCTCAGGTATCGGTATCGGTGTTTTTGAGCGGGGCGGCTTGGTCGTCGATGGCGGTCGTGGCGAAAAAACCATTACCCCACCGGTACTGGCGCATATGGATGTCCCGGACCAATGGCGGTTTATTTTGGTGTTTGATCAGCGCGGCCAAGGCCTGCACGGTCAGCAGGAAATACAGGCTTTTAAGGAGCTGCCGCCTTTCCCGGAGCAGGAGGCCTCGCGCTTATGTTATTTATTGTTGATGCAGGGGCTGCCTGCGGTGGCTGAAAACGACATCATTAAATTCGGCGATGTGATTACCCAGTTGCAACGTTCGGTTGGCGAGCATTTCTCTTCGGCTCAAGGCGGCGTTTTTACCAGTCCCGAGGTTGCGGAAGCTATGCAATGGCTGGAGCGGCAAGGTGCGGTGGCTGTCGGGCAAACTTCATGGGGGCCGACCGGTTTTTGCGCTATTGATGGTGTTGAACTGGCTGAAGCAATCACTCATCAGGCCCGGCTGAAGTTTGCGCATTTTGATAAGTTGAGTTTTGTTGTGGCCAGTGCTCGGAACAGTGGCGGGGATGTTTTTGTTGATCATTCTAAAAACCGCAGTTAGTCCACGAAAGACACGAAAAGCACGAAAATATTTAAAGAGATACCAAGTTGTAAATCGTCATCAAAAGAGCGAATGTCTGTGCAATACAACATACTGATTTTTTTTCGTGTCTTTCGTGTCTTTCGTGTCTTTCGTGTCTTTCGTGCTTTTCGTGGATGAGAATTAGCGTGGAAACGCTATTGATAGTCGCCAGTTCAGGACGTATGCTGGCGCAGGCCGTAAAAAACGCGGGCTTGAAGCCATTGGTTATTGACTTGTTTGCCGATCTCGACACGCAAGACTATGCGGAAGATTTTCGTCAGGTAGCGTCATTGTCCGAACAAGATTTGGCGCCTGCTGTAGATTATTTTATCGAACGTTATGCCGTTACTCATGTTATTTACGGCAGCGGTTTTGAAGGCTATTTGGAAAGCCTGGGTTATCTGGACAGTCGCTTGATTATGCTGGGTAATCATCCTGAGGTCTTTGCAAGGCAACAGGATAAGCCGGTGTTTTTTTCGACGTTGGACCGGTTAAATATTCCCCATCCCGAGGTTGTTTTTAGCGCGCCGGATTGCGTTGGCGATTGGCTGCGTAAGCCTATGCAAGGGCAGGGCGGTGTCGGGATAAAACGTTATCATGCTGGTGACGGCGCAGCCGCATCGGTTTACTGGCAAAAATTTCAAGCCGGTACGCTTCATTCGGCGCTGTTTCTAGCCGACGGGCGGCAGGTTCAGGTCGTCGGTTTTAATAGCCAATGGCCGGTTCGATTAAGCGAGACCGAGGAGTTTGTTTTTTCAGGCGTGGTTAATAGCGCCGACCTGTCGGATGCCCACAAAGCAGCGATAACAGACTGGTTAAAACAAATGGTAGCGGCGTTTGCGCTAAGAGGTCTAAATTCCTTGGATTTTATCCAGGCGGATGAGTGTATCTATGTGCTGGAAATCAATCCTCGGCCTTCTGCCAGTATGCAGTTATATGATGAGGATTTGCTGCACAGGCATATTCAAGCATGTGGGGAAGGGGCTTTACTCGCCCAACGCGGTAAGGCGCAGCTGCTAGTGGGCCTTACGGGCTATCAAGTCGTTTATGCGGAGCATGATTTAATCATTCCCGCTCATTTCGAATGGCCGTTTTGGTGTATGGATTTGCCCAAACCCGGCAATATGTGTCGCGCAGGACAGCCATTGTGCAGTATTATTGCCCGCCAAAAAAACTTACAGTCTGTAGTGGAACAGCTGCTGACTAGACAACAACTTATCATTAACAAACTAGAAGGTTTTGATCGACATGGAATATACAGCCAGCGTTAACAAATTGACCCAGCCCTTGGTGCGGCATTTACTCGATAATGCCGATAAACTACGTTTAGGCGTGGAAAGGTTAGCCAATGGCTGCACTATCATTGACGCAGGTATTAAAGTGCCGGGCGGAATCGAGGCGGGGCGCATTATTGCCGAAATCTGTCTAGGCGGCATGGGTACGGTAACCATCAGCCACAGCTCTTATACGGATAATTGGCCGTTGTCTGTGAATGTCCATACCGGCAATCCGGTGCTGGGCTGCTTAGGCAGTCAATATGCGGGCTGGAGTCTGTCTCATGAGAAATATTACGCATTAGGTTCAGGCCCTGCTCGGGCTATGGCAACCAAGTTGAAGGACGGCAATCAGGAGCCGGTTGAAGAGTTATACAAGGAGTTGGATTATCAAGATAGCAATGACTCCACTGTTTTAGTAATTGAAAACGATGCGGTTCCGCCGGTTGAAATCGTTGAAAAAGTCGCCGCCGCCTGTAAGGTCGATCCATCCAAACTGACTATCATCGTTACCCCAACCAGCAGTCTGGCCGGTGGCGTGCAAGTGGTTGCCAGGGTGCTCGAAGTGGCTATGCACAAGGCTCACGCCCTGCATTTTCCATTGGAAAATATTATCGACGGCAGCGGCAGCGCTCCAATTTGTCCTCCGCATCCGAATTTTGTCAAAGCCATGGGGCGCACCAATGATGCGATTTTGTTTGCCGGTCAGGTGCATATTTTTGTCAAAGGTAGCGATGAAGAAGCTGAAAAATTGGCTAAAGAATTGCCGAGTTCAACGTCTAAAGATTACGGCAAACCGTTTGCGGACATCTTCAAGCAGTATGAATACGACTTCTTCAAAATCGACGCGATGTTGTTCAGTCCGGCCAGCGTGATTGTGACTGCGGTAGAATCCGGCAAGAGTTTCCGTGCAGGCAAGCTGGATAATGCCTTGTTGGACCAATCGTTTGGGGCGTAGAGCGTAGGCGTGGGTCGTATAGCAATTTTTACCGATGATCCCGGTTGGCATGGCAAACAATTAAGCTTGGCCTTTGCCGGTCGTGGCTATAGCTGTGACTATGTTTCGTTGACTGAATGCCGGTTTGTAATCGAGCCCGGTCGGCAGCCGGTCTTTATTCCGGGCTTTGAATACGCGCTGCCCGATGCAGCTTTTGTGCGCGGCGTCCCCGGAGGTTCGCTTGAGGAAGTCGTGTTGTACCTGGATTTTTTACATGCGTTAAAGGCGATGGGAATTCCTGTCTACAATGACGCTCATGCGGTAGAGCGCAGTGTCGATAAGGCGATGACCAGTTTTTTGCTGCATAATGCAGGGTTGCCGACGCCGATGACTTGGGTGTTGCGTGACCGGGATGAAGCGTTAAGGATTGCCGAAACCGAGTTAAAGCAAGGCAATCTACTGATCAGCAAGCCTTTGTTCGGTTCTCAAGGCGAAGGTATACGCCGCATCGAAAAATCTACCGATTTATTTTGGTTGACCGACAGTCACGGCGTTTATTACCTGCAACGCTTCGTTCATTGCGAAGGTGCCGGTTTTTCCGATCATCGCGTTTTTGTGATTAACGGTAAAGCGGTTGCCGCAATGCGCAGGCGTGGAAAATTCTGGTTGAATAACGTTGCCCGTGGCGCGAGTTGTGAGCTGATTGATTTAGAGCCTGAAATGGTTGATTTGGCCGTTAAGGCGACGACCGCATTGGCGATGGATTATGCCGGAGTCGATATTATTAAGGATAGGGAAGGACGCTGCACAATCATTGAAGTTAACAGCATCCCGGCATGGAAAGGCTTGGAGAGCGTTTGCGACGTAAATATCGCCGAGTTGATGGTAGATGATTTAATCACCCGTAAGATGCATAAACAGACTGTCGCCGCCTGATGATTTCCCCAAAGCAACTCAGCGAACTTTATCGGCAAGCCTGCGAGGTTGACGTGCAGGCATTTAAGCCCGGCAATGTCAGTGTTTATGCGGATGGTCATGACATGACCGTGGCCGATTTCAGGATCAGCGCCAATGTCAGTGCGGAGCCTCTTTGCAATCCAGATTATTCCTTGGGTGAAAAAATCTATTATGCGGTTAAGGCAACGCGCGAGGCGGTAGGGTGTAACACCAACCTGGGTATTATTTTGCTTTGTGCGCCATTGATTCAGGCAATCAATCATAAGTCTTCAGATTTAACGTTAAGGCAGGCGATAAGCAAGGTTCTTATCGAATCAACGATAGAGGATGCCGATTGGGTCTTTAAGGCCATAAGACTTGCCTCCCCAGGTGGTTTGGGTGACTCGGACGAGCAAGATGTCAATGAAAAAGCGTCGGTTACATTGCTTGAGGCAATGAAAATAGCCAGCGTAAAAGACCGTATCGCGTTTCAATACACAACTGATTACCAAGATATTTTTAATTTCCTACTTTTAAGGTATAATATTGGACTTGATCGATGGGGTGACCGGAATTGGGCGGCAGTGGCAGTGTATGCAGACATGCTGAGCCAGTTTCCCGACAGTCATATCGAAAGGAAATACGGAGATCAGTACTCTGAGATGGTAGCAACAAGAATGGCTCAACTCAGTGAGGAGCTGTTTAAAACTGATAATCCCGAGCAAATAAAGCCCTTGCTTTTTTCTCTGGATCAGGAGCTTAAGTTTTGTAGTATAAATCCGGGTACGACAGCTGACATGATTGTGGCGACAGTATTCACCGCATTTCTAGAGGATCTTAATCAGTAACAATACTGTGTACTGTTACTAATAGGGCTTCAAAAGGAATTTGTTAAAAACAAATAAGGGGACATTAATAATGTCGATAGTAGATTCAATTTTTTCATTTTTTTCTTCACAGGGGATATTAAGCATGGCTAAAATCAATAAATTATGCGTTGGCGAATCTTTAGTTGGTGAAGGCAACGAAGTTGCTCACATCGATTTGATGGTTGGACCACGTGGTTCAGCTGCTGAAACTGCATTCGCAAACTGCTTGACTAACAACAAAGACGGCTTTTCAAGCTTGTTGGCTGTTGTTGCACCTAACCTGATGGTTAAACCATCTACTGTTATGTTCAACAAAGTAACAATCAAAGGCGCAAAACAAGCTGTTCAAATGTTTGGCCCAGCACAACGCGGTGTTGCTATGGCTGTTGCTGATTGTGTTGAAGACGGCACAATTCCTGCTGCTGAAGCTGATGATTTATTCGTATCAGTTGGTGTATTCATTCACTGGGCTGCAGAAGACGATGCTAAAATCCAACAATACAACTACGAAGCGACTAAAGAAGCTCTGAAACGTGCTGTTGCCGGTACTCCTACTGCTGCTGAAGTTGTTGCAGCTAAAGGTACTGCTGTACATCCATTCGCTGCTAACTAAGATTTAATTAGTTACTAAGAATGTTAAAAATACCCCGGCTTAACGGGGTATTTTTTTGCCTGTTGTTTTAATATCTTTTGTTTTAATGGCGCCGGAGTGCAGCGCACTGGCAACCAGCGCTTGATGAATTCCCGCCTCACTCAAGGCCATTAAATCCCGTTTATTTCTTATTCCTCCGGCGGCAATAAAATTCTTGTTCGGATATTGCTTGCAAAACTCGGTTAACTTCTCCAAGTCGGGGCCATAGTCACTGCCTACGCGTTCCAAGGTCATGATAATGATGTTTTTCGGCCACAAAGTTGAGTCGGAGAAAAGGCTTTCTGCACCCAAGGTATTTGAGTTTGAATAATCCAACGAAAGGATGAAGTTGTTTTTATAAGCTTTTATTTCAGAAATGGTTTCATTCCGGTAGGATTCACTGCCTAAAACAGGAAGAATGTTTTCTGGAAACGGCACATCCTCAGCATATGTTTGATAACCCTTGTCTACCCAGAATGTTATTTGCGGAAAACGAGTCAGTACCTCAGTGATTAAACGATCATGGTCACCTTGATGGGTAATCGCATTCAAGTCTGCAATATAAAAGGTATCAAACCCATAAACACCCAAGAATGCGTCAATAACTTGAAAAACATCAGATGATTTGCATAAATCCGTGTTAATAGGTCGATAGTGCTCGCGATTGCCTTGTCGAGCATGAACGACGACGCCGTTTTTTAAATCTATTACCGGGATTATTTTCATAAAAATAGGGTTTGAGGCCAAAGCAAGCTTTGGGTTCCAAAAATTACAAATGCCGGAGCTCAACGCTCACGCCTCTTACCTACATCCATGTAGGCAAAGCTTCCGCTCCTGCTCACGCCCCTTACCTACATATCCATGTAGGCAAAGCTGGCGTTGAACTGGTGATACAATATGACGTTATATTTTATAGTTGTTTATTGCGTATTGTGAAAATTTTGGTGTTCGAGTATATCGCTGGCGGCGGCTTTAATAAGCAGGAGTTGCCTGATTCCCTGGCTCGGGAAGGTAGCCTGATGCTTAACGCACTGCTCGATAACTTGGTGCGATTAAATAGTCTGGAAATCACGGTAATGCTCGATTGGCGGCTTGACGCATTGACTGGGGTAAGCAATGTTATCATCAGGCCGGAACATGACGTCACTGAAGAATTTGCGCGCTTAGTCCGGCAATCAGATTTGGTATGGCCGATAGCGCCGGAATTTGACGGTATTTTGCAAAACCTGTGTCAAACAGTCGAAGCATTGAGCAAGGTATTGCTGACATCGCCTGCAACCGCCGTTGCTATTGCCGGTAACAAATTCAAGACCTATGAACTGCTTGATCGGCATCATATAGCCGCCGTTCCTACTCGGATGCTTGAGCATCAATATCCTGCCGGTGAATGGATGATTAAGCCTGTGGATGGCGTGGGCTGTACGGATAGTTATGTTGTCACCCAGCAGCAAGATTTTGATCAGATGGCTACGCAAAAAGGCTTATATATTATTCAGCCGCATCTTCAAGGTACAAAAACCAGTCTTTCGTGTTTATTCAAGCAAGGCCGTGGTTGGTTAGTGTGTGCCAATTTGCAGCGCTTTAAATTCGTTAATCGGCAATATCATTTGGCGGAAATTGTGGTGAATCACCAGCCCGATTTTGGTTCGTATCAGTCTGTAATAGCCAAAATAGCCCGTGCTTTGCCTGAGTTATGGGGCTATGTAGGTATCGATTTGATAGAAACCGCCGAACAAACATGGGTGCTTGAAATAAATCCCCGTCTGACTACTTCATTTGTCGGCATATACGATGCTTTAGGTATCAATATTGCCGAGGTTGTTTTACAGATGCTGTATGGCGAGCCGATACTCAGCCCGACTTGCAACAGCCCCATTACCGTTCAAACAAAACAGGAAATCCATGCAATCTAATATTATTGGTTGGGATATAGGAGGCGCCCATGTCAAAGCGGCGCTAATCAATAAGGCCAGTGAGATTATCGCCGTTTATCAGCAACCGTGTCCGTTATGGAAAGGGTTGGATCAGCTGCAACGCGCTGTAAGCGTCATTATGCAGGAACTGGCTGGTTCGTCTTATTGTCATGCCATGACCATGACCGGCGAGTTGGTTGATTTGTTTGATAACCGGGATCATGGCGTTAAGCAAATTATTCAAACTATGACTGAGTTGTTGCCGGGAGCTGAAATGCTGGTTTTTGTCGGTCGGCAAGGTTTCCTGAAGCCTTCGCAGATCGAAGCCAGGCATTACGCGTCCATCGCCTCCGCCAACTGGTTGGCGAGCGCCTCATTCGTTGCGCAAAAGTTGGGCTGTGGCCTGTTTGTCGATTGCGGCAGTACCACCACCGACATACTGTTGCTCAATGACGGACAAGTGTCGGCGGAAGGTTACACCGATTACCAGCGTTTACTGTCTCAAGAGTTGATTTATACAGGTATCGTCAGGACTGCGGTAATGGCCGTCACGCAAGCAGCGCTGGATAAAGGCAAAAAAATCGGCTTGATGGCCGAGTATTTCGCCACCATGGCCGATGTTTACCGGGTCTGCGGCGAACTCAATGAGGCGCATGATCAAACCGACACCGCAGATGGTGCGGAAAAAACAGTTATCGCCAGTGCCAGGCGGTTATCTAGGATGATAGGCTGTGATTTTTATCCCGACGAATTGCCGCGTTGGCAGCAATTCGCCGAAAATATCCGCGCCCAGCAAATACAACAGATACAACGCGGCTGTGAAACCTGCTTATCCAAGCATGATCTTCCACAAAATAGCCCATTAATAGGCGCCGGAGTAGGGCGGTTTTTAGTTAAACAGATTGCATTGAATTTGGGGCGTCCTTATCTGGATTTTTCCGATTTGTTCCCGGTAGATAAAATTCAGTCCGATATGACGACAGCCGATTGCGCTCCAGCAGTGGCTGTAGCGTATTTAACCGACAGAATGGGAGGCGAAAAAGGTGTTTAAGGGTTATCAATATCGATTCGATACTTAATTGATTGTGATAAAATGTTCTCTTTTGTCAACATTAATAAATGTTTACAGGCTCTATGGAAAAAGTTGATGTATTTGATCTGATCGAGCGGATGTCCGCGCTGATCCGGTCTGAAGAACGTAAAAAGTGTACAGAATTAGGCTTGCAACCGGTCCATCTGCAGGTAATGGATTATTTGTCCCGCTGTAACCGCTACAGCGACACCCCGGCGGCGCTCACCAATTATTTGGGGATGACTCGAGGCACTGTTTCCCAGACTTTGCTGCTGTTGGAAAAAAAAGGCTACATTAAAAAAACAGCCGATGTAAATGATCGGCGCATGGTGCATCTCAGTCTTCTGGTTGACGGCGATACTATCTTGAATAAAGCGCGTCCGACAGATTTATACAGTCAGGCTTCGACAATATTCAACGAAAATGAAAGCCAGGAAAACGTTTTTGTTAATGCACTGACTGCGTTGCAAAAAGCTAATAAATCCCAATCATTCGGGCTTTGTAAAACCTGTAAATATTTCACCATAACTTCGGACGGCTTTGTTTGTGGATTAACCAAAGAACGGCTTAGCCAAATCGATAGCGAGAAAATATGCCAAGAGCATACCGTTAGCTGAGTGTTGCTTACATGGATGTAGGCAAGAGCGTGAATACGATTGCCTGGAAAATCAAAATGCATTGCTTTGCTTCTCCAGTAAAGACAATGGACGCTGCTTGCTGAGTTCTACGGCATTTTTAAGCTGCACTAAGGCTTTTTTAAAGTCAGCAAAGCGTTTGCCAACGAATATCCGGGGTATTCATAAACAAAATTCTTGCTAAATTCTCAATGGAATAACGTTAATCACGGTTTTACTCAAAAAAACCATACAAATACATAAGCTCATCCTCGCCTTCCAAGATGAACTTTACGTCATCATCGGAAATTTCAACATCCAGCGGATAAGGCTCCTCAGCATCGGCAAAATAATCGGATTTTATGTAAAACTCGTCATCGCTTTCTTTTACCAGAGTGATTGAATAAATCTCTTGATCTTCGTTTTGATCGATATTTCTTAAGTTAAAACTAATGCTCAGGCCAGCGGAGGCGACGACAGGGCTTTGCTCTGTTTGTTCGTATTCGCAGGCTATATGCTTCGTCGGCAATTGCTCCTGCATTGCTCTACCTCCTGCATCCATACAGTCGCCATCCATGAACACATAGGTCATTGAAAAATGCTTTAAGCGATTAAAATCTACTGTCATCACATAACTCCCAACATGTTATCCAGGGCCTTTTTGGCGTACTCCGCCACATCCGTAGGCACTGTAATCCGGTTAACCACCTGTCCTGCCGCCAGGTTTTCCAACACCCAGGCCAAATGTTGCGGGTCGGTTCTGAACATGGTCGAACACATGCACAGCGTAGGCGACATGAAATGCACATTTTTGCCCTGCGCTTTGCATTCTTCATGTAGGCGGTTGACCAGATTCAGTTCCGTCGCCACCAGCCAACGGGTGTTGGGCTCGGCTTCGCGCACGGTTTTTAGAATGTATTCGGTAGAGCCGATGTATTCCGATTTCTGGCAGACTTCAAACGAGGCTTCCGGGTGCGAAATGACTTTGGTTTCCGGGAAACGTTTCAGGAAATCGTCAATATGCTCAGGCTTGAATACCTGATGCACCGAGCAATAGCCGTTCCACAAGATGATTTTAGCGTTGCGGATTTGCTGCTCGGTCAAGCCGCCCATCGGCTTGGTAAAGTCCCAGGTCACCAAAGCTTCCAACGGAATGCCCATCCGGTAACCAGTATTGCGTCCCAGATGTTGGTCAGGGAAAAATAGCACTTTCGACTTTTTTGCAAAACTCCATTCCAAAATCTTCTGGGCATTGGACGAAGTGCAGACAATGCCGTCATGCTTGCCGCAAAAGGATTTAAGGTCGGCAGTCGAGTTGATATAGGTAACCGGTGTGACTTCAGCTTCGACATCAATTATTTGCGCCAATTCGTCCCAACACTTTTGAACTTTGATTAGGTTGGCCATATCGGCCATCGAACAGCCTGCCGCCATATCCGGCAGGATAGAAATTTGCTCGGGGCGGGACAGTATGTCAGCGACTTCGGCCATAAAATGTACACCGCAAAACACGATGTATTCGGCGTCAGATTTCGCCGCATCCCTGGACAGTTTTAACGAGTCGCCGGAAAAATCGGCATGTTTGAATACTTCATCGCGCTGATAATGATGCCCAAGCACCACGCAACGGCGGCCAAGCTTGGCTTTGGCGGCAATAATTCGGGCATCGCACTCTTCATCGCTGAGTAGGGCGTAATCTTGAATTGGAAATGGGGTATTGGTCATAAATAAAAGAAATCTATAGTTGGCTTAAATCCGGTTTATCCAAACCCGTTTTTGGGCCTGCATAGCTATGAATAATATTCATGTATTCTTTGCCGTTCTTGGTTAGTCTTTTTACAACAGCGTGAAGAATGCTCAAAACTTTTACTAACACTAGCTCATCAATACCGGCTAAATCTTTGCCTATCACCGCATCGACAAAATTGAATCCGGCCAATAAAAATGGGCTGTCGCAGTTTATTTCAGCATCTTTGAAATGATATTTATCAATCAGCAGTTCAAGGATTTTAAGTACATCCGCATCCTTTAGGCTCTTGTTATTTTCAATATCATAAGTGCAAAAAGCGCCTTCAAGAGCGTCGCTATATCCCGTCAATTCAACACTGTCGTGTATTTGATTGGTTGTAAAAGACGGTACTTCGTTATATTTTCGTTTTGGCTTCTGGTAATACGAGCAATCTAAACATAAATCTTCTTTACGGATAGTTCCACAGCACTGACTACAGACTAATCCATTAGCGATTACACACTGTCTTTTCCCTTTTCTTGAATCACATATTGGGCATTTAGCCATATCTGCTTTCTCTGTAAATATTTGTTCTTACCAAGCGGGGCAATGAAGCACTTCAGAGGCTTGGCGAGTTTCAAGCAATAAAAGCGTATCATCACGATATACAGGCCCTCCAGGTTTTAAAAACCTGGAAGGTCTAACTTGCAACGTTTCGCTTGGGAATAAAAAGCTTTTAATCCTTAACTTTTTCTTTTCCCGCAGGCTTAATCAAGCGAATGCCCAGCTCCTTCAATTGCTCATCGGTGACAACCGCAGGAGCGCTAACCAAAGGACAAGCCGCCGATTGCGTTTTAGGGAAAGCGATTACGTCGCGAATAGACGTTGAGCCGGTCATCAGCATAACCAGACGATCAAGACCGAACGCCAAACCGCCATGCGGAGGCGCGCCGTATTTCAACGCATCCAGCAGGAAGCCGAATTTTTCCCTGGCTTCGTCTTCGCCTATGCCCAAAATTTCCAGTACGGTTTGTTGCATCGCACTGCGGTTGATACGGATTGATCCGCCGCCGACTTCGGTGCCGTTTAATACCAAATCGTAAGCGCGCGATAATGCCGCGCCCGGATTGGCGACCAGCTCTTCAACCGAGCAGCTCGGCGCGGTGAATGGGTGATGGATCGCGTTGTAGCGGTTGGTTTTCTCATCCCAATCGAACATCGGGAAGTCAACCACCCAAACCGGTTTCCAGTCGCCTTGCAGCAGGTTAAGGTCATGGCCCAACTTGACCCGCAATGCGCCCATTGCTTCATTAACGATATTGGCCTTATCCGCGCCGAAGAAGATTAAATCGCCGTTTTGCGCGCCGGTTTTAGCCAATACGCTGTCCCAAACTTCGGCAGGGGCGAATTTGACGATAGGCGATTGCAAGCCGTCGACACCGGCGGCCAGGTCGTTGACCTTGATATAAGCCAAGCCTCTTGCGCCGTAAATGCTGACATACTTGGTTAAGGCGTCGATGTCTTTGCGGCTTAATTCGCCGCCATTCGGTACGCGCATCGCAACGACGCGGCCTTTCGGATCATTGGCAGGGGCCGAAAAGACTTGGAAATCGACGTCTTTCATGTCCTCGGCTACATCGACCAATTCCAGCGGAATCCGCAAATCGGGCCTATCGATGCCGTAGCGCGAGATAGCTTCCTGATGAGTCATGCACGGAAACTTGTCGCCCAGGTTCACGCCGATCACTTTGATAAACAACTGGCGGATCATTTCCTCCATGATGTGCATGATTTCGTGTTCATCCATGAACGAAGTCTCGATATCGAGCTGGGTGAATTCAGGCTGACGATCGGCGCGCAAATCTTCATCGCGGAAACAGCGCACCACTTGATAATAGCGATCCATGCCCGCAACCATCAAGATTTGTTTGTACAATTGCGGCGATTGCGGCAGCGCGAAAAACGAGTTTTCGTGGGTTCGGCTTGGTACGATGTAATCGCGCGCGCCTTCGGGAGTGGCTTTGGTTAAGTAAGGTGTTTCGATCTCGAAAAACTCGTGATCATCCAGGAAGTTTCTTAACACCCGCGTCACATCGCGGCGCACTTTCATCTTTTCCTGCATCTCGGTACGGCGCAAGTCGATATAACGGTAGCGCAAACGCAGTTCCTCGTTGACCTCGATCTCGCTTTCAACCGGGAACGGCGGGGTTTCCGACTCGTTCAGCACGACGATGTTTTTAGCCAGTATCTCAATCGCGCCGGAATGCATATTGGCGTTAATCGTGCCTGCGGGACGGTCGCGAACCAGACCGGTAATTTGCAATACATATTCACTGCGGACGCTTTCAGCCGTCGCGAAGGTTTCGGCCACGTCGGGATCGACCACGACCTGGACTAATCCAGCACGGTCTCTCAAATCGATAAAAATAACGCCGCCGTGGTCTCTGCGTCTATGTACCCAACCGCAGATTGAAACCGTTTCGCCTAGCTGTTGTGTGTTTAATTCTCCGCACTTGTGAGTACGCATAAATTTTTCCCTGTTAATGAAAGTTAAGGTGAAAGACGAAAGGCAAAAGCACGTTTTTTCGTCTTTTGCCTTTCGCCTGCTTTATGATTAGCTTTTGCAACCGCCCTCTGGGCAGCCGCCGGAACTCGAACAACTCGCCTCGCCTGCTACATTTTTCTTGGCGCCGCTCTTAAAATCAGTTTCGTACCAGCCGCTGCCTTTTAATCTGAATCCTGCCGCAGAAATCTTTTTCATTAATTCAGGCTTACTACAGGCAGGACAGACAACTAGGGGCTCGGCGCTGAGTTTTTGTAAGGCTTCGTGCTCATGGCCGCATGATTGACATTGATACTCGTATATTGGCATTTATCGCTCCGATAATAAAAAAATAATAGCTACGATAAGTGCTGCATTTAATTTTTCAAGGCACTTACTATAAAATAACCGTCTATTTTACAGAATTTAACTTCAATAATGAAAACATTAACCATCACAAGGCCGGATGACTGGCATTTACACGTCAGAACCGGTGCGGTTTTACAAACCGTTATGCCACATACCGCCAGGCGATTTGCCCGCGCGATCATCATGCCGAACCTCAAACCGCCGGTTACTACGGTTGCCCAGGCCTTGGTTTACCGGGAAGAAATTCTGCAAGCCGTTCCGACTGGCCTGGATTTTTCGCCGTTGATGACGCTTTACCTGACCGGCTCGACAACGGCTGATGAAATCAAAAAAGCTGCGGAATCCGAACATATTCATGCTTTTAAATTATATCCTGCCGGTGCGACCACCAATTCCGACTCCGGCGTTGCCGACATCAAGGCGGTTTATCCGCTATTCGCGGCAATGGAACGGCACGACATCCCGTTACTGATTCATGGCGAAGTCACCGATGATGCGTGCGATATTTTCGATCGTGAACGGGTCTTTATCGATGCCTACCTGAGCGACATCACCCGCAATTTTCCTGCTTTACGCGTCGTGCTTGAACATGTAACCACGACTGAAGCCGTACAGTTTGTACAGGATGCCGACGCCAATATTGCCGCAACCATCACCCCCCAACATTTGCTGTTTAACCGCAATGCGATTCTGGCGGGCGGCATAAAGCCGCATTATTACTGCCTGCCGATTATTAAACGCGAATCGCATCGTCTGGCATTAGTTGCCGCAGCCACCAGCGGCAACCCAAAATTCTTTCTGGGTACGGACAGTGCGCCGCACCTGACTTCATTGAAAGAAACCGCCTGCGGCTGCGCTGGTTGTTACAGCGCTCATGCGGCTTTGGAGCTTTATGCGGAAGTATTCGAAGGTGCGAATGCATTGGACAAACTGGAAGGTTTCGCCAGTTTTTACGGCGCCGATTTTTACCGCTTACCCAGAAACTCAGGCACAATCAGCTTGGAAAAAACCGTCTGGAAAGTGCCGTCCGCTTACGGTGAAGACAACCTATCCATCACGCCGCTCAAGGCGAATGAAGAGTTGTGCTGGAAGTTGGGATAAAGGTTCAAGGTTCAAGGTGAAAACACGTTGTTACCTTGAGCCTTGAACCTTACTTTAATAAGGTTGAACAGGAGCCAAATTATCCTTATTAAAATCTTCGTCATTCTCCAACAGGTCTGATCCTTCCGGCATATTGCCATCGCGAACCAAGTATTCACGCTGTTGAAAATAAGCGCTTTTGAAAAAACCATAGCGGTCTACCGCCGCTTCCGTCGCAATTTTTTCAGTGCTTAAATTATCTGCACGCTGGTCGGCAGCATTCACTGCAAATAACCCGCCGGTGATAGCGGCGGCGCCAACATAGCTAATTGGATTCATCGCCGCATCGCCGATCAGTCCGCCCACGCCTCGTGGAGAGCTTGGTCCAAAAAACGGCAACACCAGATAAGGGCCTGACGGCACGCCCCAAACCCCCATTGTCTGGTCAAAATCTTCATTATGCCTAGGTAAATCGATCATCTCTGCAACATCAATCAAACCGCCAATACCGGCAATGGTATTAACGATGAAACGCGATCCATCCATGCCTGTTTGTGCGATTTTGAACTGTAGCAGGTCATTGATTGTTACGCCGATGTCATTAATATTACTGAAGAAATTAGTTACGCCACGATCGACGAACGAGGGCGTTATCCAGCGATACCCTTTAGCGACAGGCTTCATCGCATAAGTATCCAGATTATCGTTAAACGACTGCACGCCTCTATTCCAATCTTCCAATGGATCTCGGGAGTCTTTCGCGGTAGTTGCACATCCTCCCAAGGCACCTAATAAAACAAGGCATCCAAGCTGAGTCATCATTTTTTTCTGTTGCATTACATTCTCTCCACAACGCTATTATTTTTATAACGGGTCAGTTTTCGCGTAACATACCATAAATAGCCGCATTTATTCCCCATCATTTCGACACCTCTTGGCAAATTTTAAAAAATGGATACACCTGTAATTCCCTTAGACAAACGTTTCCGAGGCTTCCTCCCGGTAGTCGTCGACATAGAAACAGCCGGATTTAATCCTAAAAAAAATGCATTATTGGAAATTGCGGCTGTGCTTGTCGAGTTTAACAGTAATAGTGAGCTGGAAATCACCGAGCGTTATACAACCCACGTTATTCCGTTTAAAAATTCCGAACTGGACGAAGCTGCGCTCAAGTTCAACAAAATCGATCCGCACCACCCGTTTCGCATGGCTATTGATGAGAAAGACGCGTTGCACATGTTGTTTAAACCGATTAAAGACGCGGTCAAACGTAACAACTGCACCCGTGCAATTCTGGTTGGTCACAACCCCGCTTTTGACATTAGTTTTTTGAATGCCGCCATTCAAAGAACTCAAATAAAACGCAGTCCTTTTCATCCATTTAGTACTTTTGATACCGCAACATTGGGGGGATTGGTCTATCAACAAACCGTACTGGCGAAAATGGCCCAAACGGCAGGGTTGGATTGGGATAACGAAAAAGCACATTCAGCGCTCTATGACGCCGAAAAGACAGCGGAATTGTTCTGTATGATAGTCAACCGCTGGAAGCAGTTGGAATCACGCGATAGCTAAGGCGATTGCCAAGAATAAATATACCCAAATGGCGCAGGATTTTTGTTCGTCTACAAGGCGTAAAAATGGGCGCATAGCGAGCTATGCAACCATTTTTGCAACGCAGGAGACGGGCAAAAAGAC
>SCPZ01000111.1 GCA_004299305.1 Methylobacter sp. | reverse complement strand
TAAGGAACGAGCATGAAATAAAGTGGACAACTGTGTGCGGCAGGAGTGCAAGCTTCGCCTAAAGCGCCTACTGTTGGTGCTTGCGCATGCAGGCGAAGCCTGCACTCCGACTATTGGCAACTTGCCTAAGTTATTTCGTGCTCATTCCTAAGGAATGTTTTAAACACCCCAGGAACGCGAATAAAAAACTTAGTGTCCTCGGTGTTTATTTATCAATCTACTTCGGTTTTTGTCTCTTCAATCTGCAAATCTTGTGCAGAAAGCCTTTTCTCCTTTCTTTCCGCCCATTTTTTGGTTATATGGTATTCCCAGTAATATTGAATACCAAAATAACCGGCGGTAGACGAAACTATACCCATAATCAAGCAGCCGACCAGAAAAGGCTGCCAGACATCGCCAAGACTAGAGAATATATTGCTTACTGAAAATTCGGATTCATCGGCGCTGGTCGGCTGATTCAGGAACGAGAGTCCCACTTCATAAGCAAAATAAAACAGCGGCGGCATGGTGATAGGGTTGGTTATCCAGACCAATCCTACCGACAGGGGTAAATTAGCCCTGAAGTAAATGGCGCCCGCTGCGGCAATGGCCATTTGCGTCGGCGTCGGAATCCAGGCGCAAAACAGGCCCACGGCAAAAGCCATAGCCACAGAGCGCCGATTTAAATGCCAGAGATTAGGCTCGTGCAGTTTATCGCCAAGAAACTGAAGGCTTTTATGTTGTTTAATCACCTCAGGATCAGGAATGAACTTGTGGATCAGTTTTTGTATAAGTTCTTTTGGCATCGTTATTTCTTATTTTAAAGTTACGTAGCTACTCAGCACCGTCAAAAACAATGGAACGCAGAGTATTCAAATTAGTTTATCAGGTTTTAGTTAGCCTAAAAAACACCAAGGTGCTAAATGGTTGTTTCCGCCCTGTCATTTTTAGCCGGGCTGTTGCTGGTCCAACAGCTGTCGGCATTGCCGAATATGGACTGGCTGATAGTCGGCGGCGTAGCGGCCTGCATTATTGCATGGTTGCGTTATTGGCGGTGCCTATTTTTCGTGCTTGGCATTCTGTGGGCAATCGTGTTTGCGATGTACCGATTATCCGAACGATTACCGGAACAATTAGAAGGCGCTGAGGTTCAAGTGACCGGCGTCATAGCCGACCTGCCGGAACTGGATGAAAAACGCGCCCGCTTCGACTTCATTGCGACTCGCGCCGCGATTGCCACCGAACCGGCGCTACAACTACCCGCCAAACTCAGATTAAGCTGGTATTACCCGGACCAGCCAATCAAAGCCGGTCAGCGGTGGACTTTTACCGTTAAATTAAAGCGCGTCCACGGCACCATGAACCCCGGCGGTTTTGATTACGAACGCTGGTTATTTACCGAAGGCGTAGCTGCGACAGGCTATATCCGCCCTGCCCCAAAGCCTGTTTTGCTGGGCCGCGATTCGGCCTGGCACAGTATTTCCGTATGGCGGCAGAATATCACCGACCGGCTCTCAAGCACCTTGGGCGACAGCCCAAGTCTTGCACTGATAAAGGCATTAACCATCGGCGACGGCAACAGCATTTCACAACAGCAATGGGAGCTGTTCCGCAAAACCGGCACTACTCATTTAGTGGTGATTTCCGGTTCGCATATCGGGCTTATTGCCGGGCTGGCTTATTTTTTGGTGCTTAAATTATGGGCATGGACGGGATGGCTTAGCCAGTCGCCGCAAAGAGTTGCGGCAATTTCGGCGGTGCTGGTTGCAATTTTCTACTCGGCGTTGGCCGGATTCTCGGTGCCTACCCAGCGCTCCGTCATCATGTTGTCTATCGCGATGCTCGCCATTATCCTGCAACGTAACAGCCGCCCTTTTAATACCTTGGCTATCGCCCTATTCGCCGTGTTGATATTCGATCCGTTAGCGGTATTGGCGCCGGGATTCTGGCTGTCGTTTCTCGCCGTGAGCCTGATTGTTTATAGCGTTTCCGGGCGCTTAGGCAAGCTTGGGGCTATTTGGGGCGCGATAAAGATACACTGGGCCATGTCGGTGGGCTTGTCGCCCTTGCTATTACTGTTTTTCCAGCAAGTTTCCCTGATTGCCCCGCTGGCTAATGTGGTCGCCGTGCCTATCATCAGCCTGCTGGTAGTGCCGTTGTCGCTGTTGGCTGTCATTGCCATGTTTATTTCATCGACACTGGCCGACAAGCTGTTCTATTGGGTGGACGCTATGCTGCAAGGTTTATGCGGGTTGTTAACACATTTGGCCGAAATACCCATGGCGTCGATAAATCATGCACCGCCCTCGTATTGGGCATTGCTTTTCGCTGTGCCGGGCATATTGCTGCTGCTCGCTCCAGTCGGCATTCCGGCGCGGCGGCTGAGTTTGCTCATGTTCTTACCGCTGGTGTTTACCGATGCAAAACAGCCTGAAATCGGCGACATCAACATGACCCTGCTGGATGTCGGCCAAGGCTTATCGGCTGTCGTACAAACCACGCATCACCTGCTGGTTTACGATACCGGCGCGAAATTCTCAGAGCAAAGCGACATGGGCCGGAGTGTTCTACTGCCTTTTTTGCATTCACACGGTACAAGCAAAATCGACAGCTTAATCATCAGTCATGGCGATAACGACCATATCGGCGGCTCGGCATCGTTAATGCACGACCTCCCGACTGAAAAACTGTTGACCAGCGTTCCGCAGTTGTTAAGCGGCTATGGGCCCATCGCGTGCATAGCCGGTCAGTCGTGGTTATGGGATGGAGTTCAGTTTACGATGATCGCGCCACAGCTGGCCTTTGTTTCGGAAAACAATAATTCCTGCGTACTGAAAATCCAGTCTGCACACGGCACGGTATTATTGACCGGCGACATAGAGGCCGCAGCAGAATCCTGGCTGGTTGAGAGCTATGGCGATGCGTTAAAAGCCGATGTGTTAGTCGCCCCGCATCACGGCAGCAAGACTTCATCGACAAGCGTTTTTTTGCAGGCTGTACAGCCTGACTACGTATTAATTCCGGCAGGCTATCGCAATCAATTCGGCCATCCGCATAAGGATGTCTTGGCCCGCTATCGGCAAGTCAATGCAAAATACTTGAGTAGCGCCGATAGCGGGGCGATTACCGTTAAAGTTAAAAATAACACGTTGCTAGTGCAGGGAATGCGTGAAACGGAGAGTAAATATTGGAATAACTGAGGTGCTAAGCACTCGCGCAATGTCAAACGACTGGGCGCGATAATCCGCCAGCAAGCCGTGGAAAAAGAGCAGCGAAAAAAACGAACTTCGAAACTTTAGTTTGAACAATGAAATATCAACAGAAACCAACAAAGACAATTTTATGAGCACTGTTTCCGAAGCTTGAAGTAAAAGAGTGCGTTACCGAATCAATAAACTTCCTTTCAATTATCATTGTTGCTCACTAGTGGTTATAATTGCTGGCTCACAATATTAATCACAATAGCGTGGGCTCTTTACCCTCCGATTTTTAATTTAAAATACAGACAGGTTTGAAACTCGTCCTTTATGGCCCTCTCGGGTACTGCAATCCTGACAAAAAAGAGATGCAATTATTTGATGTTAATACTGAAGGCAGAATACTTGAGTGATTCCGTAATGCAAGAGTCGGGAATCCGTTTTGAGACTAACCTCCGGCAATGAAGATACATAAACGAGTGCTTTCACGATTGCTGCTGCTTTATATTTTGGCTGGATGCGCGGTAATCGGAATAACTGTTACCACGCTGGCAAGAAAAGAGGTGCAGACTTCTAAATATCAGGCGCGTTACCTTTCGGCAATAAGCAAACAATTGAGCTCGGAACTCAAACCGGGGCGTAGTTCGGCAATACGTTATCCAGATCACGGCCCTTACGACCAGCGGTTGGGTTACACATTGCTGTCCGACGAAATTGTACGCCTGGAAAAATCAGGTTACAGCGTTACCACTCAGGCCTCTATTTCACCGATGATGACTCGATTGGTCGATGATTACGGCCTGTTTCCCATTTATCAAGAGAAAACCCAAGCCGGACTTCGCATTGTCGATCAAGCCAACCAGCCTCTGTTTAGCGCTGTTTATCCGGTTCACGGTTACCCCGATTTTAATGCTATTCCGCCACTGATATTGAACACATTACTGTTTATAGAAAACAGGGAATTGCTCGACGAAAAGCACAAAAATATTAATCCTGCGGTGGAATGGGATCGTTTGGGCTTTGCTGCGCTACAAATGATGGCGCGAAAACTGGGCGCGGATATTAATGTGCCCGGCGGCAGCACCCTGGCCACACAGCTGGAAAAGTACCGACATTCACCGGATGGCTATACCGAGTCAATGCTGGAAAAATTTCGTCAAATGGGCAGCGCATCAGTACGCTCCTATTTATTAGGACCGGATACTCGAGAAATGAGACGGCAAATCGCGCTTGCTTATTTAAACTCCATGCCACTTGCCGCAACGGCAAAATTAGGCGAGGTGCATGGTCTAGGTGATGGCTTGTCTGCATGGTTCGGCGCCGATTTTAACACGGTTAACATGCTGCTTAGTCCGACCGCCATGGATGGTGGAAGTGTCGCGACCGGAAGGGAACCGGTGCGACCGACCGCCATGGATAGTAAAGGTGTCGCAACCGGTATAACCTCAACTAAACAGGTTACCAAACAACAGGCGCAAGCCTACCGGCAAGTGTTAAATATCCTGTTGTCGCAAAGAAGGCCCTCCTATCTTTTGGGTAACGGTTTTGACGCACTACAAAATCTTACTGACAGTTATTTGCGCGTGTTGGCGGAACAGGGCGTTATTTCAACATCATTACGGGATGCGGCCTTACAGGTATCTACCGTTCGTCTTCCTGCCGCAGATCAAATACCGGCTAAATTTATAGCCGGACAAAAGACCCAAAATGTGTTGCGCACTCGTCTTGCCAGGATGGTCGGGATAAAGTCCAACTATGAGTTGGATCGTCTGGATTTAACCGCCAGCACCACCCTCGACTACAGCGCCCAGCAGGCGGTCACTCATGCATTACGCCAGTTGAGCGAACCTGATAAAGCCCGCGCCGCTGGTATAGTAGGTTTTAGGATGCTTAATGAAAACATCGATCTTAAGCCGATAGTCTACAGCCTAATGTTGTTTGAGCGCGGCGAAAAAGGCAATTTATTGCGCATCCAGACCGATAATTACGATCAGCCTCTCGATATTAACGAAGGCATACGGCTTGATCTCGGATCAACCGCCAAGTTGCGGACTATGGTCCATTACCTGGAACTGATTACCGAAATTTACCAACAATATAAAGACCAGCCGATTCAAGAACTAAACCGGATTGAACTACATCCGCGCGACTATTTATCGGCATGGGTTATTGCCCAGTTGCGCATGAATCCAAAAACAAATCTGGAGGATTTGCTTAACCAAGCCCTGGATCGACGTTATTCAGCCAGTCCCTACGAAAATTTTTATACCGGCGGCGGCGTCCATAGCTTTAACAATTTTACCCCGGATGAAAACTTTAAAATCATGTCGGTGCGGGATGCATTGCGCGATTCGGTCAATCTGGTATTCATACGGTTAATGCGTGACTTGGTTTATCATCATCTTTATAAACCGGAAGGCATAGCGCGATGGCTGGAAATCCCTGACGACCCACGTCGTATGGAATATCTGGAACGCTTTGCGGATAAGGAAGGCCAAGTTTATTTAAGACGTTTTTACGACAAATATCACGGCAAGTCGGCTGAAGAAATCATGGAGTTGTTAACCCAGAGAGTTTTTGCCAAGCCGTCACGTCTGGCTATGCTTTACCAAGCGGTTTACCCGGACGCAGATTCCCATGCGCTAAGCAGTTATTTGAATGCCCATTTGACCGCCACAACTCTGGATACCGAAGATATTGAACAACTTCATCAGAAGTATTCACCGGCAAATTTTGATTTGCAGGATCAAGGCTATATCACCAAAGTTCATCCCCTGGAATTGTGGCTGGTCAGTTACCTGGTTCAGCATCCCAATGCCGGTCGCGCTGAAGTTATCGCCGCCAGTACCGAACAGAGGCAGAATGTCTACCGCTGGCTGTTTAAGAGCGGCAGAAAAAACGCCCAGCAACGACGCATCATGACCCTGCTGGAAGATGAAGCTTTTAAACAGATTCATACCGCATGGGATCATTTGGGTTATCCGTTTGGATCGTTAACGCCTTCTTATGCGACATCCATTGGAGCATCGGGCGATCGCCCGGCGGCATTGGCCGAGCTAATGGGTATTTTACGCAATGACGGCATGAAATTGCCGACAGTCCGGTTTGACAGCTTGCATTACGCCCAAGCAACGCCTTATGAAACAGTGCTGGACAAGCAGCCTGAGCAAGGCCAGCAGGTGCTCGCTCCCGAAGTGGCAAAAGCGGCGCGCGGCGCGCTTATCGGCGTGGTCGAAGCAGGAACGGCAGGTCGCCTTCGCGGTATTTACAAAAGCGCCGACGGCAAGCCATTATCGGTAGGCGGCAAAACCGGAACCGGGGATCATCGCCGCGAAATATGGGGAGCAGGAGGACACTTGATTGACTCGATCTTCATCAGCCGTGCGGCCACCTTTACCTTTTTTCTCGGCGACCGTTTTTTTGGCGTCATTACCGCTTATGTGGCGGGGCCGGATGCCGAGAAGTATCATTTTACCAGTTCATTGCCGGTACAAATCATCAAGTTCCTTGAGCCCACGTTAGCGCCTTTGTTGAATAAACCTAAAAACCTTAGTTCGCAGATTTACGCAGACAAACACTGATACGCTATACCTGCACCGCCTCTTGAAAGTAGTATCACAAAGAATTGATATAATCCGTGGCCCAACTATCTTCTACGCCAATCATGATAACGAGCAGCGCACCATAGCAAGCCTTTCGGCACATGGTTGCGCCGCCAAACTCCAGCCGCATATTTGTTGGCTTCCGATAGAGTCGGATAAATATGGATAGTACCCAACAACTTGTTCAAACCGATATTGTGTTTCATCGCCAGCACGAACTCGGCGATTAAATCACCGGCCTGTTCGCCAACGATACTTACCCCCAAAATCCTGTCTCTGCCCGGCGCGGTTAATACCTTGACGAAGCCATGCGCCACGCCATCGGCAATCGCCCTATCCAGATCGTCAATCCTATAAGTGCTGACTTCATAGCTAATGCCCTGTATTTTTGCATCCTGTTCATTAAGCCCTAGCCTTGCAACTTCAGGATCGGTAAAAGTAGCCCAAGGAATCACCGAATAATCGGTACGAAATTTCATAAACCCGCCGAACAACGCATTCACAGCGGCGTACCAAGCCTGATGAGCGGCAGTATGGGTGAACTGAAACGGGCCGGATACATCACCGCAAGCGAATATGTTCGGGTAATTGGTCTGTTGGAATTCATTAATTTCAATGGTGCGGTTGACCGTGGTTTCAACGCCCAATTGTTCAAGACCATAACCTTGGCTATTGGCAACCCTGCCAATAGCCAGCAATACTTGGTCGAAAGGAATACGCAGCTCTTGACCGTCATGCTCGGTCAGCAGAATTTTCTCACCGTTTTCAATAATAAAGCCTTTGGCGGTATGTCCGACGAGCACATTAATACCTTCCAAACGAAACTTCGCCATAACAGCGTCCGAGACATCGGAGTCTTCCCGAATCAATAAGCGCGGCAACATTTCGACTTGGGTAACCTCGCTGCCTAAACGGGCAAAACTTTGCGCCAGCTCGCAGCCGATAGGCCCGCCACCGAGTACAACCAGTCGCTTGGGCAATTCGCGCAAATCCCAAATAGTATCGGAGGTCAGGTAAGCAATAGCCTCAATGCCGGGAATCGGCGGAATTAATGGACGCGCTCCGGCGGCAATAACAATGGAGCGCGTAGTGATAATGCGGGATTCACCGCCTGTTTGTACCTGAACTTCCCAAGGTGAAATAATCTTGGCTTCACCTTCAATGACTTCCACGCCAAGATCTGTATAACGTTGCACAGAATCATGCGGCTCGATGGATTTAATAATCGCCTGAACCCGGTTCATCACATCGACAAAATCGACTTCGGCATCAGCTTTTTTGATGCCAAAATCCGCAGAGCGACGCATCTGAGCCAACAACCTCGTAGAACGGATTAAGGCTTTAGACGGTATGCAGCCGGTATTCAGGCAATCGCCGCCCATTTTATGTTTTTCAATCAAGGTGACTTTGGCTTTAACGGCGGCGGCAATGTAAGCGCTGACCAAGCCGCCTGAACCGGCGCCTATCACCACGATGTTGTTGTCAAAGTGAGTCGGCTTTATCCATTGCGCATAGACCTTGTTGGCTTTAATCGCTTCAACGATTTTATTAGCCAGCAACGGAAAAACACCCAGCAAAGCAAAAGAGCCGATCAGTCCAGGAGACAAAATACCCGACAATGACTCCAGCTTGCCCAGCTGAGTCCCGGCATTCACATAAACCACCGTACCGGCCAACATGCCAAGCTGGCTAACCCAATAGAAAGTTTGTATCTTCAGACTTGTTAAACCCATAATCAGGTTAATAACAAAAAACGGAAACACCGGCACCAATCTCAGCGTAAAAAGATACAAGGCTCCCTGTCTATCCACCCCTTTATTAATAGTGTTCAGGCGATCGCCAAACCGGGATTCAACCAAGTCCCGAAACAGAAACCGTGCCGACAGAAAGGCCAGTGTTGCGCCGATGCTTGAAGCAAAGGAAACAATCAGCGTTCCCCACAGCAAACCGAAAACAGCACCGCCCGCCAGAGTGAGAATTGCAGCACCCGGCAGCGATAAACCGGTCACCGCGACATAAATCAAGGCATAGATTGCAACCGCCAGAACCGGATGATTGCCGCGATAAGTTTCGATAGCCGCTTGCTGCGCCTTGAGCGTTTCCAAGGTCAAATAGTATTGCAAATCAAAAATGAAAAACGCCGCGATCAGGACGGCGATGACGGACAACAGCGCCCAACGTGACAAATCCGTACGGAACAGATTTGCATTAAGCCGAAGGGCGTCAGGCAGGATAGTCTGACGTGAAAAACTCATAATATTCTCCTTACGCCAACATCAAAAAGCCCTCATTCAGGCAGGGAAACCGGCATCCATGCCCGGTACGCGCTAATCAATAAAAGCTTACTCGGCCAAGCGCTTGGCAATACGATAGTAGGTATCTTTAAGTTCTTCACCGATTATTTTGGCCTTGATTATAAACTCCTCGGAAGTCTCTACCGACTCATCAGCTATTTCAGCCGCTTTGATTTTTAAACTGCCCCATTCTTTTTCGGCTTCTTCAAATTCTTGTTTGGCCTCCATTGAAGCCAGATGCAGTTTTAAATTAATTTCATCACGCTCTACTTGCAACTTATCTAATAAATTTCCAAAATCGTCTTTTATTGACATGACTCGCCCCATTTTTATCGTTCATTGTAAAAAAACCGGTTGATATTGCATAAGCGTCTGTAGAATAGAGCAATCAATCCCTTCAATCAATCAGTAGTAGTACCAATCAAGCTTCACCGCTAACGTGCTAAACATATCGCATTATCTACGTTTCAGGTGTCTTTTTACTTCCGCCTGTTTTTTTGATTTAATAAATTTGTAAAAATCAACGGATATAGTGCCGCAAGCGCACAAGTGTCCAAACATCACCCTCTCTTGACAAAAATAATTTATGACTCATGAACTTTTATTATTACGACATGCCAAATCGGATTGGCCGGTTGATGTGGATGATTTTTCCCGCCCCTTAAAAAAACGCGGTCGACGCGCTGCCAAACAAGTAGGCCAATGGTTAAGTGAACAGCGCTTGATACCCGACACCATTCTCAGCTCGCCGGCGACGCGCGCCCTGACAACAGCACAGAAAGTTTGCCGACAATTAGATATAGACGAATCGACTATTATCTGTGATCTGCGCATTTATGAAGCAGACGCCCAAACATTACTTACCCTGTTAAAAACCTGCGGCCATAAACGGCGCGTGCTGTTGGTTGGGCACAATCCCGGTTTAGAAGATTTGTTATTAAAATTAATCCCCCATTCGATTCCATTATCGACTAACGGGAAATGCCTATCTACCGCTGCTTTAGCCCACCTTGCTTTTGAGAGCGAGTGGGCGGAACTGGCCGAAGGCTGCGCTAAATTAGTCACATTGGTTCGCCCTGATAGCTTGCCTGAGTAACTTAAATAATGTTAAGACTATTCAATATCGACAAAGGTCGGCTCAAAGAACAAACGCCGCCTGACGATCAGATCAAACAGGCAATCGCTAAAGCGTCCTGGATCGATGCCCACGATTCCAGCGATGGCGAACGCGCACAGCTACAAACATTCTTGCGCACGGCGCTACCGGAATCGGACGATGTAGAGGAAATCGAGTCTTCGGCGCGTTACTTTACCGATAACACCGGCGTTCATGTACGCTCATTGTTTCTTGCTCAAAGCGAGGGACGGCACAGTACCGCGACCGTCGCCTTCATTTTGCAAAATGACCGCTTAATTACCCTGCGCGAAGGCGCCTTAGCCGATTTTCGCCTGCTGCGTATGCGCGCCCGGCATGGGCAAGTTGCAGCGCATTCGCCGCAGGAATTGCTGGTGCTTATATTCGAGCAAAAAGTGGAAAATCTCGCCGATGCGCTGGAAGACATTCACCGCAAACTGGAAGATGTCAGTTATCTGGTGCTGGAAGAAATAGACTCCGATCTTGAACATGCCATTGATCAACTGGCCAAATTGGAAGACAGCAACGGTAAAATTCGGCTATGCCTGATGGATACGCAACGTTCCATATCCTTTCTGCAACGGCATTTGCGCAACCACCCCGAGTTGCAGGAAACGGCACGGGAGATCATGCGCGACGTGGACACATTGATGTCGCACACCACCTTCCTGTTCGATAAAATCAATTTCTTGATGGACTCGACCCAAGGCTTTATCAACATCACCCAAAACAAGATTATTAAAATTTTTTCCATTGCTGCTGTGGTTTTTCTACCCCCTACCCTAGTAGCCAGTATTTACGGCATGAATTTCCAACACATGCCGGAACTCAATTTACAACTGGGTTATCCCGGCGCACTGTTTTTAATGCTGCTCACAGGCATTGCACCTTATTGGTTTTTTAAACGGAAGGGCTGGTTGTGAAAATAAACCATTGAAAAACAGGATAACTTAGGCGATTGACAAGAACAAATACACCCAAATGGCGCAGGATTTTTGTTCGTCTTCAAGGCGTAAAAATGGGCGCATAGCGAGCTATTCAACCATTTTTGCAACGCAGAAGATGGACAAAAATACCAGTCAGGTGGATATATTTTTCGCAGAAAATCGCCTTAAGCACAGCATTGACATAAAAAAGGCCCTGGCTTGGCGTTGACTGAAAAGGTATAGTTCGCCACAGCATAACATCTACTGAAAAAGGAAGTTAGCATGCCATGTTCAACAATCGCCGGATCGTTAAACTATTGGTTGTGGCGCGGCATCGGCCGTTTGGCCTTGAATCGTATCGAAATAATCGGCAAAGAACTTCTGCCGACCGGCGGCCCGGTTTTATTTGTCGCCACGCATCGTAACGGTGCGCTGGACGCAGCGCCTTACGCGCTTGCCGTGCCGGATGCCATGCCGATGATCTCGGCGCAATTGCACCGCTTGCCGCTGGGACGATTTTTATTCCGGGGCATAGCCGTGGCCCGCGCCAAAGATAAGGCGCGCGGCATCAAAGCCAACAATCTCGAAGCCATAGAGCAATGCGTGGAGGTGCTGAAGGCGGGCGGGCAGCTGTTTATCATGCCGGAAGGCAGCAGTACGCTCGGCCACCGACATCTGCCGTTTAATCGCGGCGCGGCGCGGATTATCGACCGGGCGATGGCGAACGGCATCACCCCGAGCATCGTGCCGCTGGCCGTTCATTATGAAGACCCAACCTGTTGGCAAAGCCGGGCGGAGGTGCTGATAGGCGAGCCGATACGTCCGCAAACCGCTGACGAAACGGCGTTACACCAGCTCATTAGCGCTGCCCTGGAAACGGTTGGCGCTAATTTTGCTGATGCACAAACGCAACGGCTGGCCGAAAAACTGGCCTATGCTTGCACCTTGGGCACCGACCGTTCCTATGCCCGAAGCTTGAAATTATTCGAGCGCCCTATTCCGCCGGATTTGGCCGATGCGGCGCACGAGTTGGAACAAGTCGCCAAGGATAACGCTTTGTTTGTTCATCAAGGCCTGCCCTTGGTGCCGGTCGGGCCGTGGCCGTTATACCTGGCTTATTGGCTGATTTTGGCACCGGTCATATTGTGCTTTAGCCTATTGAACTTGCCGGTACTGGCGGCGGGCTACATCGCCGGGCGAACGCTGCCGGACGACGCGAATGTCGTTGCCTTCTGGCGCATGGCAATCGCTTTGCCGGTCGCTTTAATTTGGCTACTGATTGTTAATGCAGAATTTATTTCGATGACCGAACCGATCTGGCTTGGGTGTTATTGGGCAATCAGCGCGGCCGGAATAACGGCATGGTATCGCTTCCGTAAATTATCGGTCGCGCTTGGCAACGGCCTGTTTCATCCCGCCGTTAAATCGGTTTTATTACAAACCTATCGCAATTTATTGACCCGGATGCCGCATGTTTAGACTTCTCGAACCGCCGTTACGTTATTTCAGCATCTACCTGGCCGCCCTGACCGGCATCGAAGCGGCACAATTGACGATCTGGAGCCTGTTATTTTTCCCGATGCTGGCCGTCATGGCCGGGCTGGCGCAAAGACATTTCATGCAGCGCAGTTGGAGAGGTCTGGCGGCTATTTGCGTCAGTCTCGCCATCGGCATGAACATATCCTATCAAGCGATGGCCGGGGCCGTTCCTGCTGTTAGAACAGCGCGCTTCGATGCCGAATTGCTGGCCCTGGACCGCTGGTTGCTGGGAGAAACGCCGTCGGTCTGGCTGCAACAGTGGGCCAATCCACGGCTCACCGATTTGATGAGCGCCTGTTACTTGTTGCTGATGCCGCTGTTGTTGCTCGGCTTGTTACGCTACTTTTTCCGCCGCCGCGAGTTGCTCGGCGAATTTTATACCGGCCTGTTCACCGTCTACGGCCTGGGTTTTCTCGGTTATTTGACGATCCCGGCAGTCGGCCCGTGGCTGGCGTATCCTGAGCTATTCAACGTACAACTCAGCGGCAGCGCGGTGACGGCGCTTAACCGGATGATGGTCGAGCAAGGCAGTAATAAGGTCGATGTCTGGCCTAGCCTGCATGTAGCGGTCACGCTGTACGTGCTGGGCTTCGCCTGGCGGCATCACCGGTTCGAGTTTTGGCTATTGTTGTTGCCGGTGCTCGGGCTATGGCTTGCCACTTTTTATCTGCGCTATCACTATTTTGTCGATGTCGTCAGCGGTTTGGCGCTAGCCTGCTTCGGTTTATACGAAGCCCGCCGCCACGCCGCTCATCCCGCTATTAACCCACTCGAAAAGGATGCCCATGTCCCTGTTAGTTGATTTCAAACATCCCCAAGTCCTCGATTCGAACGTCTCGGGCGGCAAAGGGGCGAATCTGGGCCGTATGACCCAAAGCGGCTTTCCGGTTCCGCCCGGCATTGTGCTGACGCCGCAAAGTTATCACGCTTTTATAGCCCAGGGCGATAACCTTGACAGCCTGTTGCGTGATTTGCCGCTGGACGATCCGGCCGCATTGGAACAGGCTTGCGGCGAACTCTGCGACCGTTTGTCGCAATGGCCCATGCCTGAAACATTGCGCAATACGATCGAACAGGCGCTTGCCGAATTTCCCGAGAACACCGCTTTTTCGGTGCGCAGTTCAGCCACAGCCGAGGATTTAGGCGGCGCGGCATTCGCCGGTCAGCATGAAACCTATTTAAACTGCATCGGCATCGATGACATTATCTCGCGCATCCGCGATTGCTGGGTCTCGTTGTGGAGCGCCCGCGCCATCGGTTACCGGCTGCAAGCCGGGATCGGCTTAACGGATACGACTATGGCGGTGGTGGTGCAGAAAATGGCATTCAACCGAGTCGCCGGTGTCGGATTTTGCATTAATCCGGTAAGCGGCGATCCGGCGCAACAATCCGTCGATGCCAACTACGGCTTGGGCGAGTCGGTGGTCGGCGGCGAATATCCGGTCGACCACTGGTTGTTGGACAAGCCGTCCGGCCAGGTTGTCGAGGCAGTCATCGCCCATAAAACCGTGCGCATCGTCGCCGACAGCCAAGGCACCCGCAACGAGCTATTGCCGGACGATCAAGCCGATGCGCCCTGTCTGAGCGAACGGGAACTGGCCGCCCTGTCCGAACTGATGCGGCGGGTCGAGAAATTTTACGGTTATCCGCAGGACATCGAATGGGGCTTCGAAGGCGAGCAATTGTGGCTGTTGCAGGCCCGGCCGATCACTCGCATTCCGCCGCGCTGGACCCGCGACGAATCGGCCGAACGCTTTCCCTCGGTCATTACGCCACTGGCCTGGGACCTGGTCGAAGAAGGTTTCCATCAATCGTTATCGCATTCGTTCGATCTGATGGGCTTGCCGCCGTTTCACGGCAAGTGGTTCGCGCTGTTCGACAACTACGTCTACGGCAACCAAAACGCCGTCGAAGTCTATGCCGAAGGCACCGCCAATTCGCTGAATGTGCGCTCGGTGGCGGAACTGGTGGCGGCCTTGCCGATGCTGCGCAAGCGCTATGCCTGGGTTCAGGAACTGCCGTTGACTTGGTCGCGCGATCTGGACCGCTATTTGCTCGGCCTGGGCGAATTGATGGCCGAGCCTTTGGCCGGTCGCACCATTCCCGAGTTATGGGATTACGTGTTGCGCGTCAAACAACTGGGCGCCGACTATTTTCTGCCCAATATCGCCATCTCCATCACCCAGCGCACGCTTTACAAGCTGGTGTACAGCATCGTTGCGGCGGCGGTCGGCGAAACGGCAGCGGCGACTACTTTCGACCGTTTGCTGGCTTATTGCGAAACCAAGACCGGTTTCGTCAACAAAGAGCTTTACCGCTTGGCGCGGCGGATTGCCGAACGTCCTGCCCTGGTTCAATCGTTGCGGAGTATGGGCGGACAACAATTCCTGAATGGCGGCGGATTTGCCGGGGAAGCGGACATCGACGACGCATTCCGCCGATTTTTGCAAGATCACGGCCATCGGGAACTGGAATTCGATCCTTATCATCCGACTTGGCTGGAATCGCCTTGGCTGGTGATTGAAAACCTGAAAATGATGTTGGATTCTGCGCTGGAAGATCCGGCCGAAAAGGAACGGGCACTTAAAATCGAGATGCTGGAAACCGAGCGACAATTGCTGGCGGGATTGCCGGACGATTTGCGTTTTCCGGTCCAGGAGTTGCTGAGGCTGGCGCGCGTCTATACCGCGCTGGACGACATCGAGCATTACCAGACCACGCGACTGACCTTGCCGTTCCGTAAAGGGCTGCGTGCCTTGGGCGAGGCTCTGCAAGCCAAAGGCGTGATAGAGGAAACCATGGACGTGTTTTTCGCCAAAGCCCGAATTTTGTCGAAAACCATCGAACAGAACGACGAAGCCTCTTGGGCCGGTCTGTCGAAAACCATCCGCCAGGAAAAACAGGCTTACGAACAACATCGCTCGAATTCACCGGTATGGGAATTGGGCAAGTCGCAGGAGTTTGCCTCATGCGACGGCGATTTTATCGGCCTTCCAGGCAGCCCCGGCATGGCGCGCGGAGCGGTATACAAAGTGCTGTCCCAAGACGATTTCGCCGATTTTCCGGCCGGTGCGGTGTTGGTTGCCCGCACCACCAACCCGGCCTGGACCCCGTTGTTTTACAAGGCATCCGCCGTTATCACCGAAAGCGGCGGGCCACTGTCGCACGGTGCAGTCACAGCAAGGGAAGTCGGCTTGCCTGCGGTAATGAGTGTACGCGGAGTGCTGGAGGTGTTAAAAAACGGTGAAATGATTACAGTAGATGGAACGGCAGGCCGAGTCGGTTTGAGCCGAACAACGCCTTAGTTATCCGCACTTATCCTTATCTAACACCGAAAGTAATTCTATTACCCAAACCGGTTACGGCACAGAGTTGGAAATGGAATGGAAAGCCAGCAGCACGCTGAAGTTTTTGGGCAATTACGCTGTTCAAAAATCCAGGGACGAAGCGCTTAACCATGATGCTGGTAATGCGCCGCACCATCAGGTTTATTTGCGCGCCAATTGGGAATTTATGCCTAATTGGCAGCTAACTCCCCAAGCCAAGTGGATTATTGATCGCAGTCGGGTAGCCAATGATAATCGGCCAGCGGTTGCCGATTACACCTGGGTGGACATGACACTACGCCGCCAACACATTGCAAAGCACTGGGAAGTGGCATTTTCTGTACGCAATCTGTTCGATGTCGACGCACAAGCTCCCGGCATGGCAGTCATTCCCAATGATTTGCCTTTGCGGGTCGGAGTTTTTTTGAGGAAATCCGGGTTAACTTTTAAGGCGTGCTGATGCAGTACACTGTTTATAAGACAACTCGCAATAAATAAAATACCGCATTAAATACAATAGAACACGGATGACACAGAATAGAACGGATAATCACTGATTAAAAAGCGCAGAATATTCTAAAAAATCCGTGTAAATCCGTCTTATCTGTGTTGCCTAGAGGCGCCTACTTTTGGCATCTGTGTTCCATTTTTCTAGCTGCCAAGGTGTCAAGATTATTTGGATGCGGTAGTTTATTTTCTGCACGTGACCTAACTTGTTTTTTATTGCCATGAAGGTGATTGGTTGGTGTGGCATTGATTTCAAGGCCTTTTTCTGGATGAACAAAACAAGACCCACCCACTTTTCAACGCTGTTTGACAATCCTTCCTCTTACTCTACTCCTGGGACAGCCCTACTCCTGTCTCGTAGCGATTGTGTTAAGATAATAAAAACTAATCTATCCCTCTGCTCTATTGCCCAACATTATCAGCCAGGAACATTCGCCATGACCAAGGAACCTTTTTTTCGCCTCAATCAAGAACCCGATGCCCTGAGCGGTTTTTCCCGCACCGTAGCGGAAATCGAATGGTTACTGCTGGTCTTGATGATGTTCTATTTAGTAGTAAGCCATATTGATGAAAATGTTAAAATTTTTTTACTAGGCGGGCTCTGCGCTTTTGCCGGTTTCGTCATGGTATTCCATTACATCAACTTTTTTTCCAAAGCCAATGTTTGGAAACTGGCTTTAGAAACGTGGATCATGATCTTGTTGATCACTTGGTTCGTTTGGCACACTGGCCGCCAACACAGCCTATTGCTTAACCTGTACTTTCTACCGATCATCACCAGCGCACTGGCTTTGGGCAAGCTAACTACATTATTGGAAGTGGTATTGATTGGCGCTTGTTACTTGTATTTGGGCAAAAGCGGCATACCCGGCGAGGCGTTTTCCTTAAACCAAAGCAGCATCCTGCTAACTTGGCTGTTTCCTATGTTGCTGGTAGGTTACATCACCACCATGTTGTCTAACGACATTTACCATGCTTTCAGCCGTATCAAAACCAGCGCGCAAACCGATGAACTAACTAATCTCTATAACCGCCGGGCTTTCATGGATCTATTGGGAAAACAATTACAACAAACCCAACGTGGCGGATACACTTTCAGCCTATTACTGGGAGATTGCGATAACTTAAAAGTCGTCAATGACAGATACGGTCACGAAGCGGGCAACCTGTTGTTGCAATCCATCGCCGACAACTTTCGTCACTGCTTAAGAGGCTGCGATTCCGCAGCACGCTACGGTGGCGATGAATTCACAGTATTACTGCCGGACACCACCGTAGAAGCAGCGGAACTGGTGGCAAAGCGTATCAAAGAAACATTGGCGGCAACCTGTTTTAACTACCGGGGCAACTCAATCGCCACCAATATCAGTATCGGTGTTGCTACCTATCCGCAACACGGCGATACGGCGGAAACCTTGCTACAACATGCCGACGAAGCCATGTATGCCAACAAGCGTGCAACTAAAAATCACGTTACTGATAAACCTGAAAAGAGCAGTTGAGCCACGGATGGACACGGATTTAGACAGATAAACCATGGATTACATTAATTCTTTGAGACACCCATTGGGTGAAATACTCGCATTGCATAACCAAGTGTTTTATCAGTGATTATCTGTGTAAATCTGTGGCTAAGGAACGAGTATGAAATAAAGTGGACAACTGGGTTCGCCTCGGCAATTGCTCCTGCATTGCTCTACCTGCATCCTTGCAAGTCGTAAAGCGCCTACTGTTGGTGCTTGCACATGCAGGCGAAGCCTGCACTCCGACTATTGGCATTCCTTAATACAAAAATCGCCAGTGCATTTATTTACTTCAACGGTAATATGCGACAGTTTATTAATGCCAATCCCCCCGGAACCACGAAATTCTTTTAGCAGTTCCTTGTAATATTCCGGCGCTTTTGGATTATGCGACACCAAAGAAATGATGATGGCAAAGTGGCCGGGACTTACTCGCCAGATATGCAGGTCTGAAATACGATTGTCTTCGTCACTTTCTATTTTTTCCTTGATAGCCAATTTATATTTCAACGCTATGCTTTCATCCAGCAATACCGGGCTGGTCTCTTTCATCAAAGAATAGGACCATTGCGTAATAATCAGCGCACCTACAATACCCATAACCGGGTCCAGCCAGTTCCAGCCGTAATATTTACCCAAAACCAACGCGATAATGGCCAGCACCGACGTCAACGCGTCAGCAAGAACATGAAAATAAGCCGCTTTAAGATTATGGTCATGATGATGGGCGTGCTCATGATGGTGGTGTTCTTTAAGCAGTAGCGCACAAATAAAATTAATAAATAAGCCGAATCCTGCAACGGCAATGGCCTCATTAAAATGAATTATGTGCGGATTGACTATGCGTTGCCCAGACTCGATCAACATTATCAAGGCTACAACACCCAGAACAACAGAGCTGGTGTATCCGCCCAAAACGCCCACTTTTGCAGAGCTGAACGCAAAAGTCTGATCATGCGCATGAACGCGGGAATAGCGATAAGCAATAAGGGTAATTATGAAGGCGGCAACATGCGTACCCATGTGCCAGCCATCGGCAAGTAGCGCCATCGATCCAAATAAGGCGCCTGCCGTTATTTCAGCTATCATGGTCAGTAAGGTGAGAACAAGAACCTGCTTGGTCCGCCGCTCCCCTTTTTTATTAGTAGCTAAAAAATCGTGCTCGTGTTTCAGAAGATTTAATGTTCGCGCATGCATTTTTAACCCTCTTTCTAATCGTTAAAACAGCCAAGCCCTGAACAAAATTCTCTTATTAGGCATAAGTATCTACACAAGTACCGGCTCCTTCTCCCTTGAGGGAGAAGGTTGGGATGAGGGGGATATAAATGCTTGTTTTTATTCTCCTCTCCCCAACCCTCTCCAACAGGAGAGGGAGCTAGGTCAACTTGCAACCCATTGTATTTATAATACAAAAAAGTTGTGTAGATAGCTATGCTTATTAGGCAAGGATCACGAAAAACCAATTTTATAGAATAATGACATTTTTCGATAAAGATTGCTCGGCAAGCTTTAATGCCAAAATCAAACCGACGGGCATAAAAAAAGGGTTATCATTTCTGATAACCCTTCTATTAATGGCGTCCCCAGGGGGGTTCGAACCCCCGTTACCGCCGTGAAAGGGCGGTGTCCTAGGCCACTAGACGATGGGGACTAAAACTGGTTTAGTCAGCCTAACTCAATAAAACAAATTGCTCTTTTTATGGTAAAAACAGCTGTATCTGGCGTCCCCAGGGGGGTTCGAACCCCCGTTACCGCCGTGAAAGGGCGGTGTCCTAGGCCACTAGACGATGGGGACTAGAACTGATCAAATCAACTTGTTGGTGGAGCCAAGCGGGATCGAACCGCTGACCTCAACACTGCCAGTGTTGCGCTCTCCCAATTGAGCTATGGCCCCCAAGCTGAGAACCGGCATTTTACAGCAATTATCTGTTATGTCCAATATTAATTTAATTTTTTATATGATTTATGGCGCGTTGTATTCTAGCCAAGGTTTTTTCTTTGCCCAGCAACGACAAGGTTATATCAATCGCCGGCGAAACCGCTGAACCACAAACCGCAACACGCAAAGGCTGAGCGACTTTACCCAGGCCCAGAGCCATGGTTTCGGCAAGATTTAGTACAATTTGGTGCAGTGCATCGCCATCCCATTCGGTCACCGCAGAAAATTCATCATGCAGCTTGGCTAAAACCTCTTCCGCTCCTAAAGTAAAATTCTTTTTAGCCGCTTTTTCATCATACGTATCAAAATCCTTGTAGAAATACACGCTGGCCGCCGCCATTTCAACTAGGGTTTTGCAGCGTTCCCGTTGCGCCTTGACCATATCGACAAGACTGGGGCCTTCGGAAGGATCGATACCCAATTCGCCCATGTGCCAGCTTAAATGGCGAGCTACATGCGCCGGATCGCTATTCATGATGTATTGATGATTCAGCCATAACAGTTTTTCGGTGTTGAATGCCGACGCCGACACATTGACATTTTCCAAATCGAAATGCTCGACCATTTCATCAATCGAAAAAATCTCCTGATCGCCATGCGACCAGCCCAGGCGTACCAAGTAATTCAACAGCGCATCGGGCAAATAGCCGTCGTCACGAAACTGCATCACACTGACTGCACCGTGGCGCTTCGACAGCCTGGCGCCATCCGAACCCAGTATCATCGGCAGATGCGCGTATTTAGGCAGCTCCGCACCCAAGGCTTTAAGGATATTCATCTGCCTGGGCGTGTTGTTGATATGGTCGTCGCCGCGAATAACATGGGTGACTTTCATATCCATATCGTCGACAACCACCGTTAAATTGTAGGTCGGCGTACCATCGCCCCTGGCAATAATCAAATCATCCAGTTCTTTATTGGCAACCACAATGTCACCCTTAATCAAGTCAGGAATTGTTACGACACCGTCAACAGGATTTTTAAAGCGTATCACCGCTTCCCGGTCATTTTTGGGCTCTATAGAATCCCTGCATTTACCGTTATAACGCGGCTTTTCCTTGTTGGCCATTTGCTCGGTGCGCAACTGCTCCAGTTCGTCTTTGCTGCAATAGCAATAATAGGCGTCGCCTTGATCCAGCAACTGCTGAATAATCTCCTTATAGCGGTCGAAATGATGGGTTTGATAAAACGGGCCTTCGTCGTATTCCAGCCCCAACCAAGTCATGCCTTCCAAAATAGCGTCGACAGATTCCTGCGTTGAGCGCTCCAGATCGGTATCTTCGATCCTTAAAATAAACTTTCCGCCATGCTTACGCGCATAAAGCCAGGAAAACAAGGCAGTGCGAGCGCCGCCTACATGCAGATAACCCGTTGGACTCGGGGCAAAACGTGTTTTTATACTCATTTGATATTATTTCGTTAGTAAAATTCTGTTGACGTATTCTGTCGGTATTTGCTTGGCGGCACTCAAACATATCGCTTAATAATTAAAGGTAATTGCTACTTGGATAGCGGCTTTTTTGTGTCACACTGTTGCCATTTTAGGTGATTGCCAAGAATAAATATACCCAAATGACGCAGGATTTTTGTTCGTCTGCAAGGCGTAAAAATGGGCGCATAGCAAGCTATGCAACCATTTTTACAACGCAGGAGACGGACAAAA
>SCPZ01000110.1 GCA_004299305.1 Methylobacter sp. | reverse complement strand
TCGCCTAAAGCGCCTACTTTTGGTGCTTGCCAGCGCAGGCGAAGCCTGCACTCCAGCGGCAATGAAGCCGACATAGCCCGCTAATAATTAGTAACTCATTTAAATTGAAAACGCTGTAAACAGATTCAAGCGGCAAATCGAGTATGTAAACACGGATATTAAGAGACAAATCTTATTAGGCTGGCAGATGCGGCTAAAGATACAATAAGGCAAATATAGTGTTCGCACATCATTGTCGGTTATTAAATCTACTCACCCTAACCATCTCGGCAACTGCTTCTGCATCCGTGCAGTCGTCCAGCAGGAGAGGGAACGAAGGTGCCGAATTTTAATGTGCGATGGATATAAAGATAACCACCACTTCAATAAACCATTCATCCCACAATTATGCTGAACTTCCCCCAAATTGATCCCATTGCTTTAAGTTTAGGCCCGGTAAAGATTCACTGGTACGGCCTTATGTACCTGATCGGTTTTGCCGCCGTTTGGTTCATAGGACAAAAACGCGCAGAACAGCCCTGGTCGCCGATCAAGCCGGAAGCGATAGAAGACTTGGTTACTTACGGCGCATTCGGCGTCATCCTGGGCGGCAGGATAGGCTATATCCTGTTTTATAATTTTGCCGGTTTCCTGAATAATCCGCTGGTGCTGATTAAAATCTGGCAGGGCGGCATGTCTTTTCACGGCGGCATGTTGGGCGTATTTATCGCGATGTGGTTATTCTCCAAAAAACAGCAATGCAGCATGTTGCAATTGACCGATATTATCGCGCCGCTCGCGCCTATCGGTTTGGGCGCGGGCCGTATCGGCAATTTCATCAATGCCGAATTATGGGGCAGGCCTACCGATGTGCCTTGGGCCATGGTATTTCCAAACGCCGGTCCGTTAGCCCGCCATCCTTCGCAATTGTACGAAGCTTTTTTAGAGGGCGTGGTGTTATTCGTCATTCTCTGGGTATATACCAGCAAGCCAAGACCGACTATGGCCGCTACCGGCATGGCGTTGTTTTTTTACGGCTGCTTCAGGTTTTTTGTCGAGTTTTTCAGGATGCCGGATGTGCAATTAGGCTATTTGGCTTTGGACTGGGTGACCATGGGCCAGATACTGTCAACGCCGATGATTTTGATCGGTGCAGGGTTGGTTTATTTTGCGCATAAAAAAACGATTCAAAACGAATAAATAGTGTGTATCGGGCAGGTTAGTCGTCTGCCTACCCCGTGTTAATCAGTTCGCAAGGAACCCCGCCAATAGGGAAATACCATGAGCTATAACGAACAAGAAACCCGCTATTACCTGATTGATCCGGTGCTTCGCGAAAAAGGCTATGACCATCATTCCAAACTCAAACTGGAAACTCCTGCGCCGGTAGAGGCTATCGGCCATAAAGGTCGCAGACGTGCAGGCGGCGGTCGCACCGATTACCTGCTTTGCGTACAAGCAGGCGACAGCCCTAAGCCGTTACCGGTCGGCGTACTGGAAGCCAAAAAAGAAGGAGAAGACCCGCTCAAAGGCATGCAGCAAGCCAAAGGTTATTCCGAATGCAGCCGTTTTAGCGTTCAATATGTGTTTGCCAGTAACGGCCATTTATACGCTGAATACGATAAAACCAGCGGTTTGCAGGCCGGGCCGCATTCACTAAAAGACCATTTTCCCAGCCATGACGAGTTAACCATCCGTTATGCTAAAGATACGGGAATTGATCTTGGCAATCCCGAATCGGCCTTGTTATTCATGGCCGACAGTCCCGCCTATCCCAAAGCCCGGTATTATCAGGATGCCGCGATCCGCGCCTGCTTTGAAAAAATTCTGTATTGCGAACAGCAACAGCAACCCAGCCGCGTGTTGTTGGCATTAGCTACCGGGGCCGGTAAAACCGTCATTGCCGCAAACCTATTGTGGCGCTTGCATCAGGCGCAACGTTTACCCAAGCCCGCTTTGTTTCTTTGTGACCGGGATGAATTGCGCACTCAAGGCCACAACAAACTCAAAGCGGTATTCGGCGACAATGCCCGTATCGTTACCAATAATACCAAAGGCGAAAACAGCGCCCAAAATGCCCGGATTCATATTGCGACTTACCAAACCTTGGGGCTGGATGATGAAGAGAACGACACCGCCAGCTTTCTCAGTGAACATTATCCGCCCGATGCCTTCAGCGTGATTATCATCGATGAATGCCACCGTTCCGCTTGGGGCCGATGGTCCGAAGTGTTGCTGCGCAATCCCAATGCGGTGCAGATCGGTTTGACCGCCACGCCCCGGCAACTGCGCGAATCCAAAACGCAAAACAAAGAAGATGCGCTGATCACCGCCAACAACCTCAAATACTTTGGCGAACCGGTTTACGAATACAACCTGATCCAAGCCCAGGAAGACGGCTACCTCGCCGCTTGCGAAATCGTCAAACGCAAGGCCTCGATAGACGGCAAAACCTTTACCAGCGAAGAGGTGCTTAAAGCCAACCCGATTGATGCCAAAACCGGCAGAGAAATCAGGCAGGAAGAAATCAAAGACCAATACACGTCCCGGCATTTCGACAGCCAACTGCTGATGCCGGAACGCATTGCGGCCATGTGCGAGGATTTGTTCAAGCAGCTTTGCCAGCACGGCGGTCCCGAGCAGAAAGCGATTATTTTTTGCACCCGCGAAATCCATGCCGACCGGGTTGCTATGCAGATGAACAACCTTTACAGCGCGTGGTGCAAGCAACAGGGCCGCACCGCCAAACAACATTACGCATTCAAATGCATGGGCACCGCTAATGGCGGGAGAGAATTGATAGAGCCAATGCGCGGCTCCGGCGAACGGGCTTTCATCGCCTGTACCGTCGACTTGCTGGCAACCGGCGTCGATATAGAACGGCTCAATGCCGTGGTGTTTTTCCGCTACCTGGAATCCAGCATCCTGTTTTACCAAATGGTCGGACGCGGCACCCGTATCGACGAAGTCACGCAAAAATACAAATTCTGGCTGTACGATTACACCGGCGTAACCGACTTGTTCGGCACCGATTTTATTAGCGCGCACAGTTCAGGAAAAAAGAAAATCGGCGGCGGTGGAGGCGAAGATGGCGGAGATGATGGCAAAGGAGGAGACGAACCGCCGGTCATTCAAATTGGCGGGCAAACCGTCACCGTCAATTCGGAAGGCCGCTTTATCCTGAGCCGCCGCGAAGGCCGGGATGTAAAAATCCCGATAGAGGAATACCGCCAGGAAATGCTGCAACGGGTGCTCAGCGAGGCGGGCAACTTGCAGGATTTTCGGCAACTGTGGATAGAAAACAAAAAACGCCGCGAACTAATCGATCACTTGGTCGGCGAAAACTACTCGCCGGAAGTATTAAGGGAACTGGAAGACATGCAGGATTTTGATTATTACGACATGTTCGCTCACCACGGTTATCGCGCCCAAGCTTTAAAACGGCAAGAACGCGGCCAAGGTTATCTCGACCGGAATCTACCCTGGTTCGAAGACATGCCGAGCGATACCGCGGTTGTGCTGAAAGGTTTCGGCCATCAGTTTGGTTTGGGGGGCACCGAGGCGCTGGAATCGGATTCGCTTTGGCAAGTGCCGGAGATTAGTCGGGCGGGCGGTTTGGAGGCTTTGAAAAAATGGGGGAAACCGGCGGCGGTGATTCTTGAGGCTAAACAGAGGTTGTTTGGGGTATGAAATTTGTTTTGCGCCCGTTAAATGATTTGTGTGAACGAAATATTATATTTATCAATCCAAAAGCTCAGCCTGACAAGGAGTTTTGGTACATTGATATTTCTGCTGTTGATAATATAACTAAACAAATTACTTCCCCTCAGAGAATAAATGGTAAATCTGCTTCTGTTCGTGCTCGCCAAGTGGTATGCCAAAATGATGTCATTGTTTCAACAACTAGACCTAATCTGAATGCGGTTGCGATTGTACCCAGTGAATTGCACGATGGGATTTGTAGCACAGGATTTTGTGTGCTTCGTTCTGGCCCAGAATTAGATCCAGACTATTTGTTTTATTTTACACAATCAAGGTTGTTTGTTGATTCATTGGCTGCTCTTGTTCAAGGCGCGTTATATCCTGCCATTACGGATAAGCAGATATTTATTCAGTCAATTCCTTGGCTACCATTAAATCAACAACGCAAAATCGCCGCAAAACTCAAATCCCAATTCGCCGAAGTAGAAACCGCCCGCAAAGCCTTAGAATTACAACAACAGGAAATCGTTAACCTTGCGAATGCCTACATCCGCGAAAGCATCGAACAATCGCCAAGCGCCAAAACTCATGACGGTCCGGCATCCGCCAAAACCGTAGGAGCGGGCCGTGCCCGCGATTTGAGTCAGGTCGTTGCTCGTTCGCGGGCGCGGCCCGCTCCTACCGAAAATGGACAATCACCGGTCATTGAAACCCGTTTGGGTGAGGTGTTGGATGAAATCAAAAATGGCATAGGCGAAATCTGGGCGGACTATCCGGTATTGGGCGCAACCCGCGGCGGTTTGGCTCCCGCCAAAGAACCGCCGGGAAAACAGCCGCAACGCTACAAGCCGGTATTTTGCGGCACGGTTTTTTATAACCCGATGCGTATTCTGATCGGCTCGATTGCCTTTGTCGATGACGACGATGAACCCGGCATCACCAGCCCGGATTATGTCGCTTTGCAAGGTAAAGCCGGACTGGTCGATTCGCGCTGGTTTTATTATTGGCTCAGGTCGCCTTATGGCGAGCAATGCATCAATTCATTGGCGCGCGGCGCGGTGCGGGAACGGATGCTGTTCAATCGACTGGCGGAAGGTTCGATTCTGCTGCCGTCTTATCAAGCACAGCTTCGGGCATCTAAAGCTTTGACCACGTTAAAGCCGGTTAAATATGCGATTCAAAAACAGTTGAATGATCTTAATAAAATCCCTGAACGCTTGCTTGCCCAAGCCTTTGAGCAGAAATAAGAATGCGATGTGTCAATAAATTCGTTGTAGGAGCGGGCCGTGCCCGCGATTAGAATTATGTCGTTACTCATTCGCGGGCACGGCCCGCTCCTACAAAAAAATCGCCCCGGACATCAGGCTTTGCGCAAGGGACGCGTGTCTTTACCCAACCACGTTTATCTGATAACCGCTACAACGCTTAACCGGCAACGTTTTTTTGGTGAATTTAACGCTGGTTGTGCGGCTGCCCGGTGCTTTGAAAACAACGAAATTCTTGGTGATGCCCGAATGCTCGCTTGGGTTCTGATGCCGGATCATGCACACTGGCTTGTTGGTTTGGGCAATCAAGATAACTTGAGCATTGTTGTCAATCGGCTGAAATCGTCCAGTTCAAGATTGGCGAATCGTATTCTTGAACGTAGCGGGACGCTATGGGAACCGGGGTATCACGATCACGCTTTACGCGCCGAGGAGGATTTACTCAATATTGCCCGATACATTATTGCCAATCCTTTGCGGGCAGGGTTGGTTCAACGGGTAGGGGATTATCCGTTTTGGAATGCGATTTGGGTTTGATTGTTCGCTGCAACAGTAATCAGGTGGTTGAAGACCATTTCGAGGATGTCCTCGTAATGGTTGAAGTCGGTTCAGGCGCAAGATATTAACTCCCCGGCTTCAGGTTATCTGAGGTGGCAAGAAAGTTTTTCGCGGGCATGGCCCGCTCCTACAAAATGTAATGAAATATGAACAACAAACCAATCAACACACTAAAATCAACGAAAAAAGGCAAACCGCCCAAGTCCATCGCTTCCACGCAATCGTTATCCTCATTTGTCAAAGCCATTTGCGACGTGATGCGCCGCTCCAATTGCGCCAGCGCCTTGCAGTATGTGCCGGAATTAACCTGGATTCTGTTTTTGCGCATTCTGGATGCGCAAGAACAAAAGGCGCGGGAACAAGCCGAAGCTTTGGGTAACGATTATGCACCCGCCTTGACTGCACCGTACCGTTGGCAGGATTGGGCTGCGCCGTTTGCCGATCAAGAAGAGACGGGAGAACAAGCTATCGGCTGGAAGCGTAAGGAACTGTACGCAGCGGGCGACGGCAAGCTGTTTGAGTTTATCAACAACGAACTGCTGCCGCATTTGCACAGTCTGGATGTCGATCCTATCAGCCAGTTGCCCAATAGCAATGCCAGCCGCAAACAGCGGGTGATCGGCCGGATTATGACGGCGGTGGAAAAAGTGCGGGTCGATAGCGAAACCAATCTGCGCGATATTCTCGACAAGGTGCATGAAATCCATATCGACCATATCGACGACACCCACTTTTTTACCTTGTCGCAAGTCTATGAAGATTTGCTGTTGAAAATGGGCGAGAAAAACTCCGATGGCGGCCAGTTCTTTACACCGCGCGAAGTGATTCGAGGCATGGTGCATATTCTCGATCCGCAGGCCGGGGAAACGGTTTACGATCCTTGTTGCGGTACCGGCGGCTTTTTGGCGGTCGCGTTCGAACATATCAGCCGCAATTTGGGCAATGCGCCTGCCGCGACGATGTTGGATGTATTGAAACACGATACCTTTTTCGGCAGGGAAAAAGAGAACCTGGTTTTTCCTATCGCTTTAGCCAATTTGATTTTGCACGGCATAGACCAGCCGAATTTATGGCACGGCAATACGCTGACCAACCGGCCTACTTATGCCGGATTGTTTGAGCAAGCCCCGGCCACGTTCGATGTGATTCTGACCAATCCGCCGTTCGGCGGCAAGGAAGGCACGGATGCGCAAAAAAATTACAGTTTTGAGACCGGTTCGACCCAGGTTTTATTCCTGCAACATATTTTAGCCGACCTGAAAATGCCGATGGATGGCAAAGCAGGCGGACGTTGCGGCATTGTGCTGGATGAAGGCTTGTTGTTTCGAACCAATGAAAGCGCTTTTGTAGAAACCAAGCGCAAGCTGGTTGATGAATGCGATTTGTGGTGCATCATCAGTTTGCCCGGCGGTGTGTTTTCAACGGCGGGGGCCGGTGTTAAAACCAATCTGCTGTTTTTTACCAGGGGCAAAAAAACCGAACGTATCTGGTATTACGATTTGTCGCAAATTAAAGTCGGCAAGAAAACGCCGACGACCTTGGCGTATTTTGGTTTTGATAAGCAAGGCGGCGTTTTAGATGATGCCGATTTGCCGAGGCCATTAGTCGCTGACTGGCTGGAACAGGAGGGTAATCAGGGCAAACCCTTTCCTTCAATAGCAAGGTTGCTCGGCAAACACGGAACGCCTGAAGCGGACAGTGATTTTTCCTGGACGGTAGATTTTACCGCGCGACGTGCAAAGGCTCAGGCGGACATGCAGCCGTTTTTGGAAGAGGTTAAAAATCTCACCGAAGCATTGCTGCCTCTGAAAGAAGATTTGAAAGCGTTGAAAAAGGATAAAGCCGACAAGGGTAAAATATCGGCTATCGAAGAGGCGATCAAAGCCAAGGAAAAAGCCGTCCGTGAGGCGCAAACCAAGGCTGCGGACATTGACGCGGCGGTTTATGACCTGAAAGCGGTTAATCCCAACGTGAAGGCGATTGTCGATACCCGTACCGTGTTGGAGATTATCGACAATATCAATCTGCAAGGTCAGATAGCTGCTACGGCTATGAACAATTTGCGGGGGTTGTTGGCGGAGTAGTGATTTCCATATAAAAATGATTGCCGTGAATGGCAAGCGTTACGTTCAGGAAGGCAACATAATCTACGCTTTTTTTGACATCCCCTTAATGCCGAGGGAAGCGTTTAATTTCCGCTTTATTATTTTTGATTAGGATTTCGCCATGAAATGGTTTGTGCGCGCCGATGTTGACGGCTTTTTTGGCCTGGCCCTGGATAATCTTGTGCAATTGTTGGTTATCGTAGGCTTATGCCGGCAGGTTTTGGGGTTTTCGGATGACTTGGTTTACCAACATATTCTGCCCGGCGCTGCGGTTTCATTGCTGGTCGGTAACTTGTATTACGCTTATCAAGCTAAAAAACTGGCGGAAGCTTCCGGGCGCGATGATATTTGCGCCTTGCCTTACGGCATTAATACGGTTTCTTTATTTGCCTATATTTTCCTGGTGATGCTGCCTGCAAAGTTGCTGGCCGAAGCCAATGGCGCTGCAAATCCTGAGCAGATCGCTTGGCAGGCGGGTTTGTTAGCCTGTTTCGGTTCCGGCTTGATTGAATTGGGCGGTGCGTTTGTCGTGGAACGGTTACGAAAGGCGACGCCGCGCGCGGCCTTGTTATCCACTTTATCGGGCATCGCCTTAACGTTTATTTCCTTGGGTTTTTTGTTTCGCACCTATGCACACCCGGTGGTCGGCTTGGTGACGCTGGGCGTGATTTTGTTGGTCTATTTCGGCAAACTCCGGTTTCGCGGCAATATTCCGGGCGGGCTGGTGGCCGTGGCATTGGGCGCTTTGTTATCCTGGCTAATGGGCTTGGCGCCGGTTGGCCCGATGCCGACTAATGAGCTGGATTTATATTTGCCGGTACCGGTAATCGGCGATTTATTCGAGGTGCTGACCTCGGAAAACAATTTAACCTATCTATCGGTCATTATTCCGATGGGGCTGTTTAACCTGATCGGCTCCTTGCAAAATATCGAATCGGCCGAAGCTGCCGGGGACAGCTATCCAACCCAACCTTCGTTAGCGGTTAACGGTATAGGGACCTTAGCGGCCAGTCTGTTCGGTTCCTGTTTTCCGACCACGATTTATATCGGCCATCCGGGCTGGAAGGCGATGGGCGCTCGCGCCGGTTATTCGATTTTAAACGGTGCGTTTATCACCTTGATTTGTTTAACCGGCAGCTTGTCGTATATTGCCTGGGCGATTCCTATCGATGCGGGTATGGCGATTGTATTATGGATAGGCATTGTGATTGCCGCGCAGGCTTTCCAGGAAACACCCAAAAGCCATGCCCCGGCGGTTGTAATGGGGCTGCTGCCCGGCATTGCCGCGTGGGGCGCTTTTATGGCAAAAAGCGGTGTGCGTGCCGCCGACTACGGTACAGCACCAATGCCCGCGTTTTCAGAGGCTATGCTGATGCGTTTTCAACAGTCGGACATCTGGATTCACGGGGCGTTTGCGCTGGAACAGGGGTTTATTTTTACTGCAATGATCTTGGCCGCGTTAACGGTCGCTATTATCGAGCGTCATTTTATCAAGGCCGCATTATGGAGCGGTTCGGCAAGTTTATTATCGGCCTGCGGCTTGATCCATTCTTATCGCTGGACGGTTAGCGATACCGCCTTGTCCTTAACCCCGGCTTGGGAATGGTCGATTGCATACGCACTGATGGGACTGATATTTTTATCTGCAAAGTGGTTATGCGTTGAGGATTGAGGCGGTTAGTTTTCGGGTTTGAAAATCTGGCTAGCAACTAAGCCGGGGTAGTCTGAGGTTAAGCCTTTTGTAACTATTCAGAGAAAAAAGAAATAGAACACGGATGACACGGATAGGACGGATAATCACCGATTAAAACCCCAGAATATTTTGAAAAAAATCTGTGTAAATCCGTCCTATCCGTGTCATCCGTGTTCCATTAATCATTTTTAGCATACGCTGAATAGTTACAGCCTTTTATGTGTCCCGCCTTAAACGGGAAGCCCAAATCTTTAAGCAGGTAAGAATCTTTCGCTCAGCACCTGATTATCAGGTACGCCTTTTGCCCGCGCCGCCGCTTCGGCGGCATCGATCAGGGCGGGCGGTCCGCACAGGTAAATGTCGGGTAATATGCTCGCATCCGCCAAGTCTTGAGCCAGGGCGTCTACCGGCGTACCGCAAAAACCCTGCCAGTTATCTTCCGGCTTCCAGACACATAAAATCACCTGAAGCTGGGGCAGTTCCGCTTGCAACGCTTTCAACTCGGCTTGGCAAAACAACTCTTCGGCGCGGTTTGCGCCGAAATAAAGCCGCGCCGGATGCGGTTCCTGAAACTCGGCCATTCGCCTTAACATCGACAGCATAGGCGCCAGACCGGTGCCGCCAGCTACAAACCAGCGCGGTCTCAGGCCGCTTTCATACAAGCCGAACGCGCCTTTGGGGCCGTGAACGATCAATGTCTGTCCGACAGCTGCCTGTTCCCGTAGCCAAGTGGAGAAAAGTCCGCCGGGTTGCAGGCGGATCAAAAATTCCAGCCGACCGTCCCAGTTGCTGATATTGGCAAGGGAATAGGCGCGTTTGATGTCTTGACCCGGCACTTCCAGCTCCATGAACTGGCCGGGTTCAAATTCTGCCGTGCTGCCGTCGTCTTCATTCGGCGCAAGACGCAGCTCCAAACGCAGGGTATTTTCACCGACGGAATCGATGGCGATGATGTCGGCGTTTCTGACCTTGATTTCGCCAATCAGGATGCGGTCACGATCAAAAGGCAGGTCAATGCGCAAATCGCTATGAGGAAAGGTGCAACAAAGCAATGTACCGCCCTGGCCCGCCTTGTCCGGCAACGCGGCGGCATTATGCTTGCCCAAGGTAAAGTCACCATGGCTAACATCGGCATAGCAAGTTCCGCAATTACCCTGACCGCATTGGGCCGGTAATATTATATGGGCATCGGCGGCGGCTTCCAGCAGGTTCCGGTCGGCAGCGCATTCGAAACGGAGTCGCTCCCCGTCGCGGGTGGTAAGTTCGATAGCGTGAGTGTTCATGTTTTGTTTTGTCTCCAAAAAATGCTGCCGGAAAAGCTTATGGATTTCCGGCAACGCGGGGAGGATTAAGCCGCTTGGCGCGTCAACGATGCTTCGATGTCTGCCTCTGCGGTGGTAATAGGCAGTAGTCCGAATTTATCCACCAGCACCTGTATCAGGTTAGGCGTCAGGAAGGCGGGCAAGGTGGGACCAAGGCGAATGTTGCGGATACCCAGCGCCAGCAAGGTCAGCAATACGGCGGCGGCTTTTTGCTCAAACCAGGATACGACCAGGGACAAGGGCAGCTCGTTCACGCCGCATTCAAACGCACCGGCCAGCGCGGTGGCAATTTTGATCGCCGAGTAGCTGTCGTTGCATTGGCCTAAATCCAGCAGGCGTGGAATGCCGCCGATGTCGCCGAAGTCATGTTGGTTAAAACGATATTTGGCGCAGCCCAAGGTCATTACCACGGTGTCCTGTGGGGCCTGTTCGGCAAAATCGCTATAGTAATTGCGACCGGGCGCTGCGCCGTCACAGCCGCCGACCAGGAAGAAGTGGCGAATGGCGCCGGATTTGACCGCATCAATGACCTTGTCGGCTACGCCCAATACTGCATCGCGACCAAAACCGACGGTGATGACTTTTTCGTCGACGTCATCCTTGAAGCCGGGCAATGCGTTGGCTGCCTGGATTAACGGCGCGAAATTCTTGTCGCTGATATGACGCACGCCGGGCCAGCCTACCGGGCCTGCGGTAAAAATGCGCTGACGGTATTGAGGTTGCGGCTCGATGATGCAGTTGGAGGTCATCAAAATTGCGCCCGGAAACTCGGCAAACTCTTTTTGTTGATCCTGCCAAGCGCCGCCGTAATTGCCGACCAGATGCGGATAAGCTTTGAGCTTAGGATAAGCGTGAGCGGGCAGCATCTCGCCATGCGTGTAAATATTAATGTCGGTGTCTTTGGTTTGCTCCAGCAAAGCGGCCAAATCGCCCAAGTCATGACCGGATACCAGAATAGCCTTGCCTTTGATCGGGGTGACCCGGACTTGAGTCGGTTGTTGAGCGCCGAAAGCGCCGGTATTGGCTTCATCCAATAATGCCATTACTTCAAGGTTTAATGTACCCAAGGCCATGGACTGAGCCAGCAACGCTTCGACATCGGTGGGATCGTTGCTTAAAAAATCCAGCGCATTTTCGATCCCGGCGTAAACGGCATTGCTTTCCTTGCCTAATACATAGGCATGATGAGCGTAGGCGCAAACGCCTTTGAGTCCATAAAGCGCCAGCGAACGCAGGCCGATAATGTCCGGGCCCACTTGGTCGAGTCCGGCATTGATGCCGACATGGGCGGCCTGTTTGAGCATTCCGTCCATGTCGGCAGCGGGTTGCCAGGCAGCGGCGCCGGTGAGTTGTTCAGGTGTTGCGCCTGCGGCAAGCGCAGCCTGGATGTAACTCGCCTTGACCCGGTCACGCACCTGCGCGGCTTCCTGTATCAGGGTAACGAAGCGGGTGGCGTTAAAGTTCACGTTGGTCAAGGTGGTGAACATGGCGTACAACATGAACTCGTCAGCCGCATTATCCGGGGCATTCAGGGCGCGGGCTCGTTTGGCGTATTGGGCTATGCCCTTGACTCCGTGAATCAGCAAATCCTGCAAATCAGACGTTGTGGCGTCTTTGCCGCACATGCCTTTGGCCGTCGCGCAACCGCTGTCGGCATTAGAACGATCGGTTTGTTCGCATTGGTAACAAAACATCAGGTATTCTCCTAGAGATTAAATTAAAGATCGGACACACTAAATCGGCAAGCAAAGCAATGGCACACGGATGCCAAAAGTAGGCGCCTCTAGGCGACACGGATTTAACTGATCAACACGGATAAAGCGAGAACAAAAATAATCCGTCTAAATCCGTGTCATCCGTGTGCTAAGTTTTAACAAAGCAGGGCGTTTACCGATGTATGCAGCCAAATTGATTGGGCTTCTCCCAATGCTTAGGTAAGAGCACTTACCATGCCAAGCGAAAAACCTTGTGTTTGTTGGTTTAATCAAGGTACTGTTGTGCTATTGACATCGACTTTAAGTTGTTTAATTGACATCTTCGTTATCACTATGACGACAAACCTATTTTTTACTTCGTTAATTTCCATTGTTGCCGACCTGTCTACGCACATGTCGGCAGAGCAACGTTACCAACGCTTGTTAGAACATTTATGCCGGATTTTTCCTTGCGATGCCTCCGCATTGCTTAAATTTGAAAACCATTACCTGATACCGCTGGCGGTTAACGGCCTATCGGAAGATACCTTGGGACGACGTTTTGCGGTCAGCGAGCATCCGCGTTTGGCGCAGATTTTGGCCGCCAATCAATCGGTGCGCTTTGCCGCCGATTCCGGGTTGCCCGATCCCTACGACGGACTCATCGAGACCGATAACGATCAGTTATTAGTGCATGATTGCATGGGTGTTACGCTGCTTATCGATGGGGAACCCTGGGGCGTTTTAACGATGGACTCGCTGGCTCCCGGCAGTTTCGACAACATCGACCCGATGCAACTGAACACCTTTATCAGCCTGACTGCCGCTACGGTCAAGGCGGCGGGGCTGATTGCCTCTTTGGAACAGCGGGTTCGATATGCGAGCCAAACTTTATTCAAAGAAAATACCGAGCAAGATATGATCGGTGACAGCGAATGCATACGAAAATTACGCAATGAAATTGCTATCGTCGCCCCGTCGGAACTGGCTGTCCTGATTTTGGGCGAAACGGGGGTAGGTAAAGAATTGGTTGCACTGCGTATTCATCTGGAATCGAATCGCGCCGAGCAAGTCATGGTCTACGTCAATTGCGCGGCATTGCCTGAGACTATTGCCGAGAGCGAATTATTCGGCCACAGCAAAGGCGCATTTTCCGGCGCGATTAATGATAGAGCAGGCAAGTTTGAGCTGGCTAACGGCGGCACGATTTTCCTGGATGAGATCGGCGAATTGCCGCTTTCGATTCAGGCCAAGTTATTGCGTACCTTGCAAAATGGCGAGATACAGCGTGTCGGCAGCGATCAACAAATCAAAGTTAATGTGCGGGTCATTGCTGCAACCAACCGCAATCTGCAACAAGAAGTTGCGGCAGGGTTGTTTCGCCCTGATCTTTATCACCGTCTGGCCGTTTATCCGATGCATGTTCCGGCATTGCGCGAGCGGGGCAAAGACATTTTATTGCTGGCAGGCGCTTTTTTGGAAAAAAACCAGCAGCGTCTGGGTATTAAAAAACTGCGTTTGGATCAAGACGCCAAAAAAGCGTTATTGGCTTACCACTGGCCGGGTAATATTCGAGAATTGGAGCATTTACTGAGCCGGGCCGCGCTAAAATCGGCAAGCCCGGAAAATCGCCAGGCTGATTTTATAACTATTTCTACGGCCTATTTGGATATAGTGCTTGAGCCGTTGAATCCTCCGAATATCAGCACCGAAACGGTTTCATCCGCACCGATAGATTTTAAAAATACAGTTGATGAGTTTCAGCGCCGGATCATCCGTCAGCAACTTGCAGCTCAACAGGGCAATATGGCTGCTACAGCACGCGCACTAGGGCTGGATAGGGGGAATTTTCATCGCTTGCTAAAACGGCTGGCGCTTATTGAAAGTTGATATTCGCGGCCTGTGTGGATGCAGGAGTTGACACCCAAAGTAGGCGTTTTAGGTGATGCACAACAAAGCTGGCTTTGGCCGCTTTCAAAGCTTAAAAAAGGCTGAGCAGTTACAAAATAGGCTATCAACTTAATCAGGGACAGATAACATCCCTTTAAGGGATGTTATCTGTAAAATCGTCCCGCTTTAAATTGGAAGCCACAAAATAATGTAAGTACGACGTGAAGATAGATGACACAAGTCACAATTTATTCATTGATTCATATATGAAGTTTAACAGCATCACTTGGCTGGTAAGGTCAAGCTCATGAAACGAAATCCCATGCGAAAATTTTGCTGGTGTGTTTTCTTTCTTACTGGGCCGCTCTTGAATACTGCGAATCGTCGCCCTGGTCTCTATATGGGCGTTCTGATGGGTCGGTTTTATAGGAAATTCGAAAGAAATTGACACGTCTTCATTAATTTCACCCAGCGCTCCGGCGGCAACTATGTCGGCGCCTGTGACGCTAATATCGGTAATCGTACCGATTTCGGCCTGGCCATTGACTTGTACTGGCAACTTCACCTTGGCCCTGATAGCGCCGCGTACCGCCATGGATTTAATGTCCGAGGGAAAACTGAGGAGCATAAAATAATGAGGAGCCCTGAAAATAGTTTTTACCTTACAGGTCAAAATAAAAACATTCATTCCAGAGAATATCCGCAGGATAACTTGCTCATCTACCCGTATTGGAACCGAAAGCCCATGCTTAAAGGGGGTCTTTATTACCAAGAACTCCCCATCTACGTAACCGATCAGTTCCGTATAATAAATGAGTTGCTTGGGACCATGCTGCAATGCCATTTGTAAGCGAATGCCGACTTGCAGATTAAGCTCCTTAAAAGTGATCATCCTGTTTTCACCTGAGCTCTAATTTGCGCCAGCTTTAATACAAGCCTAATTGCAGTTGCGCCACTTCCGACATCATGTCCCGCGACCAAGGCGGGTCAAGCACCACTTCGATATTAACATGATCGACACCGGGCAATGCGCGGATACATTTTTCCACGTCGCTCTGGATGACAGGCCCCATCCCGCAGCCTGGCGCGGTTAGGGTCATCATGACATGAACGTCATTCAGGCCGGTTTCGGTCGGGGTTACCTTGCATTGGTAAACCAAGCCGAGATCGACAATGTTAACCGGGATTTCGGGGTCATAAACCGTCTTCATCACTTCCCAGCAGTTTTTTTCAACCGCTGCTGCATCGGTTTCCGATACCAGTGTATGCAGCTGGTGCGCTTCCTTGCCCAGCGCATCGGCATCCGCTCCGGCAATCCGTACCATGTGACCGTGTTCGGTGACTACCGTATAGTTATCGCCGAGGGCCTGATGAATGGTGACTATCCGGCCTTTGCTTAAAGTGCCGGTATTGCCGTCAGGGATAGTAACAATGTTGACATCACGGGTTAAAACAACGTCTTCTCTTTCAGACATAATAATTTAATTATAGGTAGAAGGTTCGGGCATCGATAGTCTGGCCGGTGATGCCTATACTTTCTGAGCCGAATAAATACAGATAAATGGGGGCGAGTGATTTCATTGCAGGAAATTTGCTTTTATCTTCCGCCGGATAGGCGCGCTTTCTTAACGGGGAGTCTATCGGCCCCGGTATCAGGGTATTGACCCGAATTTTTCCGAAGGACTCATGTTCTTCGGCCAGGATATTGGCTAAGCCCTCCATGGCTATTTTGGAAACGCCGTAAGCGCCCGAGTAAGCGGGCGTCTTTCTGGCGGAGGAGTCGGAGGTGAACACGATGGAGGCATATTCGCTCTTTTGCAGTACCGGCAATAAAACCCGGCACAATAGAAAAGGCGCGTTCAGGTTGACATTTAAGGTATGGCCCCAGTCTTTGGTTTTGTGCGCCGCGATCGGAGAAAAGGCGCTGAACTCTACCGCCGAATGCAAAATGCCTTGCAGGGAGCCGTATTTTTCATCAATTTTATCGGCCAAGTCCTGGTACTCGTTTTCATTGGCGCCAGCCAGGTCGAACGGATAAATGATCGGCTCCGGCGCTTTGACTGTCAAAATCGCATCGTAAACGGCTTCCAGTTTGGCAATATTTTTATCCAGTAAAATGATATGCGCACCGTGTGTGGCTAATGCCAAGGCAGCGGTGCTGCCAAGACCGCCGCCGGCGCCGGTAATTAAGATGACTTGATTGGTTAACGGCATGGTAGTGTCGACTCCATGGATGGAAGAGCCCCATGGATGGGGGAGGTAGAGTAATTGCCGGGAGCAGTTACCGTGGCTATCCAGGTTGAAATTTGTCCGGGCGATTCGATTAACGCATCCGCGCCCCAAGTTTCCGGGGCATCGCCGGGCTTAACGTAGCCGTAAACTGCGGCCAGTGTTTTCATCTGCGCATTTTTTCCGGCGATAATGTCATGCAGGGCGTCGCCGATGTATACGCATTCTTGCGGATTGACATTCGCCTGCTTGCACGCCGCCAGCATCGGTTCAGGGTGAGGCTTGGGGTTGGCGGTGGTATCGCCGCTGACGATACAGGCGGCGCGATCCGTCAGCTTTAACGCCGCCATCAGCGGGTTGGTGAAGCGCTCGCGTTTATTGGTGACCACGCCCCATTTCAGGCCTTGGGCTTCAATCGCGACCAATATATCGGTTATACCCGGAAAAAAAACCGAATGTTCGGCAATATTGTTTTGGTAGTGAGTGAGCATGGTTTCCAGAATCTCCGCCTTTAACTGATCGTTACACAGCGGCTGGCTTGCGTTAATCATGGCCGCAGCGCCGTAAGAAATAAACGGTTTGATAGTTTCAGGCGCAACAACATCAAAGCCATGAATGGTTAGCGCCCGGTTCAAGCATGAGATCAAATCCGGCGCGGTATCTACCAGGGTGCCGTCAAGATCGAATAATACGCAGGATAATTTAAAATCAGCAGGCATATTTCACGCGGAACGCTTAAAGGCGGCGATGTAATTAACATCAATGTCTTTGCCAAGGCTAAAATGCTTGGTAAACGGGTTGTATTCAATCCCTACCATGCCCTGCAATTCAAGGCCTGCCGCACGCGCTGACTGGCACAACTCCGATGGCTTGATAAAGGTTTTAAAGTCATGTGTGCCTTTAGGCAACATGTGCAGGACGTATTCCGCTGCAAAAATAGCCAATAAGTACGCTTTAGGTTTGCGGTTCAGCGTCGAGAAAAACACCATGCCGCCGGGCTTAACCATTGTTGCGCAAGCGGAAATGATAGAGCCGGGATCCGGCACATGTTCGAGCATTTCCATGCAAGTCACATGATCGAAGCTTTCCGGCTGTTGCTTAGCCAAGTCTTCGGCGCTGATTTTTTGATAATGCGCGTTAACGCCTGATTCAAGCCCGTGCAGATCGGCGATGTCGATCAAGTCTTCACTCAGGTCGATACCTAATGCATCGGCGCCCTGTTTAGCCAAGCCTTCGGTTAAAATACCGCCGCCGCAACCGACATCAACGATGCGTTTGCCTGCCATATCCGCATAACGGCGGATAAACTGGATGCGAAGCGGATTAATGTCGTGCAGGGTTTTGAATTCGCCCTGGGTATCCCACCAGCGTTCCGCCATCGAACCGAATTTATGGATTTCGTGCGGGTGTACATTGTTTGTTGCTGTCATGGTGTTAACCGTAATGTGAGGTTGAGATAGTTTACTATATTAGTAGGTTATTCGTCATATGTTGTTCCGCCACCGGGTATGGGTAAGCGTGCGGAGAAATTTTATTTCGATCCCCGTCTTATTCATCATGTAGCGCGTGTCAATGAGGCTATCCGTCAAGGCAACTACGCTTATGCTACTGTAGATGAAATGAAAGTCAATTCAGCTTTGTTGCTTTCAATAAAGCTAATGGATGACTGCGAAAAGAATTGAAAACAAGAACGCCTTGACGCTTTAGATTATTGGTATAAGCTGTCACCCCCGACATTTTAAAATCTTGCCCGATGCGTTTAAATCGACTTAATTTATATAATATCCAAATTGATAGCCTGATAAGCTTATTATACTTTTAAGGCCGCTAAAAATTAACAACAAGGTAGTGAAACCACGCCCGAGTGTTCCATTTTCTATCTGCTGGTAGTTACAAAAAACTAAATTAACAAAACGCAAATACGCATCGAAATTTATACAGGCACTTCCAATTAGAAATTTATGATTACCTGCTTAATAAGGAGTTACAGATGACCGCACTGGTTGGCATCATCATGGGCTCGACCTCTGACTGGGAAACCATGCGCTTTGCAGCGGAAACGCTGGAACGGCTTGGCATCCCGCATGAGGTTGAGGTCGTTTCGGCGCACCGTACACCGGATAAACTGTTCAATTATGCCGAAACAGCCGAGACCAAGGGCCTGGAAGTGATCATCGCCGGGGCGGGCGGAGCGGCGCATTTGCCGGGCATGACCGCAGCGAAAACCGCCGTCCCCGTGTTGGGTGTGCCGGTACAGTCCAAAGCCCTGAACGGCATGGATTCGCTGCTGTCCATCGTACAAATGCCGGCCGGCATTCCGGTCGGCACGCTGGCGATAGGTAAAGCGGGCGCGATCAACGCAGCTTTGCTGGCAGCGGCCATTATCAGCAACAAACATGTCCAGTATAAGGACGCATTACAAAATTTCAGGCGTGAGCAAACCGAATCGGTGCTTGCACACTCAGATCCACGAGCAGAGGACGATTTATGATAGTCGGTGTATTGGGCGCAGGCCAGTTGGCCAGAATGATAGCGTTGGCGGGCATTCCTTTAGGGGTGGATTTTATTTTTCTCGATCCGTCCGCCGATGCCTGCGCGAACAGGCTGGGCGAACCTTTGATCGGCGACTACAACGATCCTAAATTGCTGGCGCAGTTGGCCGAACGCGCCGATGTAGTCACTTATGAGTTCGAAAATGTGCCGTCTGAAGTCGCAGAGTTTTTGGCTTCTCACACCCAAGTCCATCCCTCCCCGAAAGCTCTGGCCGTTGCCCAGGATCGATTAGCCGAAAAAACTTTTTTCCATGACATCGGCATCCCTACGCCCGATTATGCAGCGGTGGACAGCCTCGAAAGCCTGCAACAAGCCATGACCACCATCGGCTACCCGGCTATTTTGAAAAGTCGCACTCAAGGCTACGACGGCAAAGGCCAGTCCCTGCTCAAATCGGAGGACGATTTAACAGGCGCTTGGGCGTTATTGCAAGGCGTCCCGTCTGTCGTTGAGGCTTTCGTCCCGTTTAGCCGGGAAGTGTCTATCATTGCGGTGCGTAATGTTTCAGGGGCGATTGTTTTCTACCCGTTATCGGAAAACCTGCATCGCGGCGGCATCCTGCGCGTTTCCGAATGCCGCGCCGATGATCCCATGCAACGACAGGCCGAAACCTATGTATCCCGCTTGCTGGAAGCGTTGGATTATGTCGGTGTGCTGGCGTTGGAATTATTTGAAATAGACGGAAAGCTGGTTGCCAACGAGTTTGCGCCACGAGTGCATAATTCAGGCCACTGGACGATTGAGGGCGCGGAAACCAGCCAATTTGAAAATCATTTACGGGCGATTCTGGATTTGCCTTTAGGCGCAACAACACCGGTAGGCAACGCAGCAATGGTTAATTTCATCGGCGGACTTCCCGAGACTAAAGATATATTGGAAATCCCTAAGGCGCATTTGCATTTGTACGATAAATCCCCGCGCAAAGGCCGTAAAGTGGCTCATGCCACGGTGCGTGCAGAGAATCCAGAACAATTATCGGGGTTAGTTAAGAAGCTGAGCCTGCTTGCCGACCAGGTTGACGATTCGTAGATGTTTGCAGGCGGGGAAGGTTCGTCATGTTTCCCCACTATACGGTTGGCTTAGCCATTAAACCTAAAAAAAATCAGTCAGCCACGGATTTACACAGATAAACGCTGATAAAACATTCTGTTACTTAGCAGTTCACCCAAAGGGTAGCGCAAAGAATTGATGTAAGCCGTTGTTAATACGTGAATATCCGCGTTCATCCGTGGCTCAATTGCATTTTCTAGGAGTCTGCGCTAGGTTAAGCCTTAGGCATATTCCGCCTTAAGTTGGCCGCCAGCAAGGCCTGTTTTTTCTTTTTCGCACGTTCCGCTTTTTCAACTTCTTCTTTTTCCTTACGCAAGCAGCGCGCATCGTAGCGCCGTTTTGCCTGTGCGGATTTTTGCGCCCGATGCCCGTCGGCATTAGTTGGCGGTGCGGGTTGCATGATGATGCAATCTACCGGGCAAGGCGCTATGCATAATTCACATCCGGTACATTCCGAGGCTATAACCGTATGCATAAATTTTGCCGCACCCAATATTGCATCGACCGGGCAGGCGGCAATGCATTTGGTACAGCCGATACAATCTTCCTCAACGATAAATGCGACGCTTGCAGGCTTATGTACACCAAAGTGGGTATTCAGCGGTTTGGGGGAGACGCCCAATAAATCGGCCAGATCGCGTATGCCTTCATCACCGCCCGGCGGACATTGGTTGATGTCCGCCACGCCGGAAGCAATAGCTTCGGCGTAAGGGCGGCAGCCTTGGAAGCTGCATTGCCCGCATTGGGTCTGCGGCAGTAATGCGTTTATTTGGTCAATCAAGGTGGGGAATTCAGGCATAGGAATCTACGCAAGCCCTATAGTCATGGATGCAGGAGGTAGAGCAATGCATGGAGCAATTGCCGAGAAGCGATGGATGGCAAATACTACATTTCGCAGACTGCTTTTTCACCTAAATGAAACCTTTTGGATTTATGTTTCACATCCCTGTGCTCTGGATCCCGGCAATCCCTGCCGGGATGACGTGCTTTATGCTCGTGTATAACAATGAGCACCGGAGCGTGGGAACGATAAGGTGCTTACTTAACCCGCATCCCCGGCTCAGCGCCTTCATCAGGACTCAAAATCCAAATATCCTTGCCGCCGGGACCTGCCGCCAGCACCATGCCTTCGGACAAGCCAAAACGCATTTTCCTCGGTGCAAGATTGGCGATGACTAAGGTCAATTTTCCTTCCAGGTCTTCCGGGCTGTAGGCGGATTTAATGCCGGCGAATATGTTGCGGGTTTCATCGCCTATATCTACGGTCAACTGCAATAACTTGTCTGCGCCTTCGACATGATCGGCTTTGATGATCCTGGCGATACGCAAATCCAGTTTGGCGAAATCTTCAAACTCGATGGTGGGGGCAATGGGCTCGCATTTTTTAGGCTTTGGGGCTTCGGCGGTTTTTTCCAGGTTTTCTTTGGAGGCCTCTACAATCGCCTCGATTTTGTCGGCCTCAACCCGTGTCATTAACGGTTTGAATTCATTGATGACATGGTTCAATAAGGGCTTCGCATCAACCGGCCAAGCTTGCTCGGCTATGTTTAAAAAGCTTTCCGCATTACCGGACAAAACAGGAAGCACCGGTTTCAAATAAACGGCCAGTAAGCGGAACAGGTTGAGCCCCATCGTGCAGACTTCGTGTAACTGTTCATCCTTGCCCTCTTCCTTGGCAATCAGCCAAGGCTTAAGCTCATCGATATATTGGTTGGCCTTATCGGCCAGCGCCATGATTTCGCGCATGGCTTTGCCGAATTCGCGCGCCTCGTAAAGTGCGGCAATATGCTCATTGGCGCTGACGAATTCATGGAATAAAGCCTGATCCGAACAGTGTTCGGACAACTTGTTATCAAAGCGCTTGGCGATAAAACCGCTGCAACGGCTGGCGATGTTGACCACTTTGCCGACCAGGTCGGAATTAACCCGCTGGCTGAAATCGTCGAAATTCAAGTCTATGTCATCGACCCCGGCGCTGAGCTTGGCGGCAAAATAATAGCGCAGGTACTCAGGATTCAAATGATCCAGGTAGGTTCTGGCGGTGATAAAGGTGCCGCGCGATTTGGACATTTTTTCGCCGTTCACGGTTAAAAAACCGTGCGCAAAAATCGCGCTGGGCGTTCGAAAGTGCGCGCCGCTGAGCATTGCAGGCCAGAATAGGGCGTGGAAATAAATGATGTCTTTGCCGATGAAATGGTACAGCTCGGCGTCGCTGTTTTTGGACCAGAAATCGTTAAAATCCAGCGCTTCTTTATCGCACAGGTTTTTAAAACTGGCCATGTAACCGATCGGCGCATCCAGCCAGACGTAAAAATATTTGCCGGGCGCATCGGGGATTTCAAAGCCGAAATACGGCGCATCGCGGCTTATGTCCCATTGTTGCAATCCGCCGTCCAGCCATTCGGCCAATTTGTTGCTGACTTCGGGCTGCAAGTGACCGGCGTGGGTCCACTCGCGCAACATGTCGCTAAAATTAGCCAGGTCGAAAAAATAATGTACGGAATCTTTATCGACGGGTTTTGCGCCTGAAATCGCCGACACCGCGTTTTTCAGTTCGGTCGGCGAGTATGTTGAACCACAGGCTTCGCAGCCGTCGCCGTATTGATCGGCTGCGCCGCATTTGGGGCATTCGCCTTTGATGAAACGGTCGGACAAAAACATGTTCTTGACCGGGTCAAAGGCTTGGGTAATGCTGCGTGAGCTGATATGTCCGGCATCGCGTAAACGCTCGTAGATCAGTTCTGAGTAAGCTTTATTTTCTTCGGAATGGGTGCTGTGGTAATTATCGAACGCTACGCCGAATTCGATAAAATCGGCCAAATGTTCCTTGCCGACCTGGGTAATAAGTTGTTCAGGGGTAATGCCTTCGCGATCCGCCCTGAGCATAATCGGCGTGCCGTGGGTGTCGTCCGCGCAAACGTAATAGCAAAGGTTGCCGCGTTGTTTCTGGAAACGCACCCAAATATCGGTTTGAATATATTCGACCAGATGACCGAGATGAATGGGGCCGTTGGCGTAAGGCAGGGCGCTGGTGACGAGAATTTTTCTATCTGACATAGTGTAAAAAGTTCAATCAATTCGAAGGCAAAATCAACTGGCTATTATGGCATAAAACAATAGCAATCAGTGATTATCGAAATCAAGTCATTCATAACGATAACAAAAGTTTTGCCTGCCCGATAATCGTTTGCTCATCAATGTCCTTGATCGAATAATCCTGCTTGTTGAGTTTATACGGATTGACGATGGATGCGGACTTAACCACTTTGTTAATGTCGGTTTGGTAAACCCGGCTGACCGGGGTCGGGCCGAAGAGGGTGATTGAAGGCCTATTTAGCCCCCAGGCCATATGGGTCGGCCCGGTATCGTTGCCGATCAGTAAATCGGCTTTGGCAATCAGCGCTTTCAGGCTGTTTAAGTCCAGCTTGGGCATGACTTTAATCAGCTCGGATTGCGCTGCCATCCACGCTGCGGTGTTTTTTTCCTGTTCGTTGCCCCAAACGACCAGGCAGTTTTGCTGCAAGGCCTCGGCTATTTTTACAAACTTGGCGGCCGGATAGTTACGGCTGTCCCAGGTTGAGCCGATTACCAGTACAATGTTGAGCCGGTCTTTTAACAGGAAATCATAAAGTTGCGGATTTTCGTTGTTGAAAAACAGGAACGGCTTTTTGCCCAGAATTTGCTCGGTGCTGATGTCTATCCCTAAAGGGCTGGATAGTATCAACGCATTCCTATCGATAGTGTTGGCATCGTAAGCGCAGGCCACTTTGACATCATAAAACCATGAGGCGGCTTTTTCCCTGATTGAATCGGCATCGAATCCGGCAATGCGCTTTCCTATAATCTTGGCAGTAAGCGCTGACTTGATCAGTCCTTGGGCGTCGATAACCAAGTCATAGTTGTTATTTGCATAGCCGCGCATTTTTTTGAGCTGTGCAAAAATTCCGGCCTTGTTGCTTTTTAGGGCTTTCAGGTTAACTGTCAGAATGTTATCGATGTCAGGATTGTTTTTTAGAACGTCGGCAAAACGTTCCTCAACGACCCAGTCGACCTGAATGGCAGGCGAATGCGCTTTGATGAATTGGAGAGCGACCATCGCATGGACAATGTCTCCCAGCGCCGAGAGTTTTACAATCGCAATTTTCACTTAGACCCCGATTAGCTAAGCGTTATCAATTCAAGCACCCGCTCCGGCGTGATACCGGTCAGGCAATGGTTGTGGCCTAGCGGGCATTCGCGCTTGAAGCAGGGGGCGCAGTCAAGATTTAACGAGATAATATAGGCCTTGTCGTTCAGCGGCGGCGTGAAGCCAGGATCCGATGAGCCGTAAATGGCGATGAGTTTTTTGTCCAACGCGGCGGCGACATGCATCAGGCCGGAATCGTTGCTTACTACGGTATTAGCCAGCGACATCAAATCGACCGCCTCGGCTAAGGATGTCCTACCGGAAAAATCGATGCATAGCCCGGAGCAGTCCTTGTTGATTTGTGCGGCGTCGTCTTTGTCTTTCTCGGAGCCGAACAGCCAAACCTGCCAGCCTTGGTCGATTTTTTGCCGGGCGACTTCGGCGTAATACTCGGGGGGCCAACGTTTTGCCGGGCCGTATTCGGCGCCGGGGCATAAGGCCAGGATCTTTATCTCCATGGATGGAGTGTATGCCGTAAGTCTGTCGGGAACAGACTCGGCGGGCGAGGGCGTCAGTTTGAATTTATCGATGACTGCCTGTTGCCGGTCTTTGCTGATCGCTAGCGCAGGCTTTGGGTATACCGGCGGCATAGGTGCATCAACAGGCAGGCCCAAGGCCACGAAACGCTGCACAGTCATAGTCAGCAGGTTTTTATCCAGCTTTCTGGCATCGTTAAGCAAACCCCAGCGGCATTCGCCGATGTAACCGGTACGAACAGGAATGTTGGCAAAAAACGGGGGGATTGCGGATTTCCAGGAATTCGGCAGCAGGATGGCCTGATCGTAGCTTTCCGAGCGTAGGCTTTTACCCAGCTTGATGCGCTCAATTAAGCCGAACTTGCCGCGCGGTAGCGGCATAGCAATGGCTTTGCTCACTTCGGGCATTCTTTCCAGCAGGGACAATGTCCATGAGGGAGCCAGCACGTCAATCCGGCAATCGGGGAGGGTATTTTTCAGGGCGATAAACAGGCTTTGCGCCATCACCATATCGCCGACCCAAGAGGGACCGACGACTAAAATCTTGTGATATTTTTTCAAAACCTTACCTGATATTCATAAGTCATGTACGCTGCGCGTACCTTTATTGAGCTTGGAGCGATGCTTGGAAAATGGTACGCGAAGCGTACCCTACATTACTGCTCCTGCGTTGCTCTACCTCCTGCATCCATGCGGTCGTGGATCCCGGCATTCCCTGCCGGGATGACGCGTTGTTGATATGTCGACGCCTTAAAGGTTGGGCTTGAGAACCAGCAAAAAAATCCGTTTAAATCCGTCTAATCTGTGGCATCCGTGTCCTATTATCTAGGCGACGTAAGTCAACCAATCGGCATGATCGTCCCTGCGGCCATGCACATAGTCGAAATACAGCGATTGCAATTGCTGAGTGACCGGGCCGCGGCTGCCTGAACCGATAACGCGATTGTCCAATTCCCTGATTGGCGTCACTTCGGCTGCGGAACCGGTAAAGAACGCTTCATTGGCCACGTAAATCTCGTCGCGGGTGATGCGTTTTTCAATCACTTCATAACCTTGTTCCCTGGCAATGGTCATGACTGTATCGCGGGTAATGCCTTCCAATGCTGAAGTGGTTTCCGGCGTGTAAATCTTGCCGTTACGCACGATAAACAGGTTTTCCGCGCTGCCTTCGGCCGCGAAACCTTCATGATCCAGCATCAACGCTTCATCGTAACCATTGGCGCGCGCTTCTTGTAACGCGAGTATGGAATTAATGTAGTTGCCGTTGGCTTTGGCTTTGCACATGGTGCTGTTGTGATGGTTGCGGGTATAAGACGAGGTGCGGATGCGGATGCCTTGTTCTATGCTTTCCGCGCCCAAATACGCGCCCCACGACCATGCGGCAACCATGACATGCACTTTCAGGTTATCGGCCCGGAGTCCCATGCCTTCGGAACCTAAAAAGCACATGCTGCGGATATAGGCGCTGTCCAGGTTGTTTTTAGCCACCGCATCACGCTGAACTTGGTTCAGCTCGTCTTTGCCGTAAGGCATAAGCATATTCATGATATGTGCTGACCGGAACAGGCGATCGGTATGATCCTGCATTTTGAAAATCGCGGTGCCTTTTTCCGCGTGATAGGCTCTTATGCCTTCAAACACCCCCAAGCCGTAATGCAGGGTGTGCGTCAACACATGGACTTTAGCTTCACGCCACTCAACCCATTGTCCGTCCAGCCAAATAACGCCGTCTCTATCGTCCATCGTCATCGTTTATTCTCCAACTTAATTAATGTTTATTTATGTAAAAGGGCATGGAACACGGATGACACGGATTTGACTGATAACCACTGATAAAAATCCGTTTTAACCCGCCTAATCAGATACCGCCGGAAACGTCCGTTCTCGCTACCGCTCGAACCGACTTATTCCGGCCTACAGGTGTGATAAAACAGAATCAAGTCCGTGTAAACCCGTCCAAATCCGCGTCATCCGTGTTCTATTTTTTAAATCGCCTTATTCCATATACTCATGCCAAATCCGCTCGACTTGAGCGCTCATTTCGGCAACCTCGGCCTCATCTATAACCGCCTTATCGCCTTGTAAAACCTGTTTATGCCCGAAATCCCGATAAGTGCAGTAAGCGTTTTTAAGTGTTTGCTCATCGGCTTTAGTCATAAAGCCCTGCTGTTGCAAGCCTTCAAGCAGTCTTACGTTATCGGTGTAGGCCGTTAACGCTGTATTAAGAGCCGCCTGATCTAAAACGCCAAATTGTACTATAAACTCAATATCAGCAATACCGCCTTTGCTTTGTTTTAGGTCGAACTTGTCCTTATCTTTGGTCGCCAAGGCATCGCGCATTTTTTCGCGCATCTCGCGGACTTCTTTTTTTAAGGCCCCGGTTTCCCTGGGCAGGCTCAAAACCCGGCTGCGTATGTCTTCATACTCGGCTTTCAGATGCGGGTCGCCTGCGATAAACCGCCCCCTGACCAAGGCTTGCAGCTCCCATGTCCAGGCCTGGGTTTTCAGGTAATCCTCATAGGCGTTGATATGCGCAACCAGCAAGCCGGAGTCGCCGTTGGGCCGCAAGCGCATATCCACTTCGTAGAGCACGCCGGACAGCATCTTAGTATCGAGAATATGCCGGACTTTCAAGCCCAACCGACCGTAAAACTGGGCGCAGGAAATCGGTTTGTCTCCGTCGGTCATCGCATTGCCGTCCTTGCAATCGTACAAAAACACCAGATCTAAATCGGAGCCGTAACCCAGCTCGATACCGCCCAGTTTACCGAAACCGATCACCGCAAAGCCTATCGAAGCATTGTCGGTATATCGCCCGGGATGGTGTGTATGCCGCAAGCCAGTCGGGAACTGGCGCGGCGCGGGCGGCAAGCCGTGCTTGTCGGTCAGCATCAGCCACGCCCGCTCGACAACATGGCCGACGATGCTTTCGGCGATATAAGTCAAATAATCGCTGACCACCATCAGCGGGATTGCCCCCATAATATCGGCGGCGGCCACTCTCAGTACATTCAATTGCTTGAACTGGCGTAGCACAATCATCAGTTGCTCAAGATCCTGCACCTCAACATGGGTCAGCAAAACCTTAAGTTGCTCATCAAGATCGGCTTTTTTGAGCGGCTCGTAAAGAGTGCGGGTATCGAGCAATTCGTCGAACAACACCGGGTACTGCGATAAATAGCCGCAAATCCACGGACTGGCCGATGACAGTTTGATTAATTGCGATAAGGCGCCGGGGTTTTCGGACAATAACGCCAAATACACATTCCGGCCCGCGACCGCCTCGAACAAACCGAGTATCCTCAGCAAGGTTTCATCCGGGTTAGTAACCTGCTGCATGGCTTCTATTAATTGCGGCATTAACCGGTCCAGCACGCCCGCGCCTTTGGCCGTCAGCCTTCTGACGGCGGTGGAGTTTTTAAAGTCTTTTATCGCGGCGAGCAGTGCGCCGGTGTCTTGTATGCCCCATTCTTTTAGATGATCCATCAACTCCGAGTCATCCGCCACGCAAGCCCAAATTATTCCCGTTCGTAGCGAACCTGCCGAACCATCGTGTTTCGACAGCGAAAAAACCTGGTCGAAGACTTCATGCACCTGCGTTCTGACCTTGTCCAGATCCTGTTTAAAGTTAATCCAGTCAGGATAATCCAGCGAATAGGCCAAGACCTGCTGCACTAACGAATCTTTCGGCAAATCGTGGGCTTGCTGATCCTGATATTGCTGGATATGGTTTTCGACCCGGCGCAAAAAGCGGTACGACTGTTTTAACTGCTCGGCGTCTTTTGGCGCCAACAACTCCATCTCGCCCAGCAGCTGCAAGACATCCAGAATCGGACGGATTTGCAAAGCTTTGTCATTGCCGCCGCGTATCAGTTGAAACGCTTGGCCGATAAATTCGATTTCGCGGATGCCGCCCGGCCCCAGCTTGATATTTTCCATGCGGTCTTTGCGTCGCAGTTCCTGGGTAATCTGCGCCTTTAGCGAGCGCAATTCCTCAAACGCGCCGTAATCGAGGTAACGCCGGTATACGAATGGCCTGAATAGTGCCATCAGCTGCGCACCGACTTTAAAATCACCGGCAACTTGGCGCACTTTGATCATCGCATAACGCTCCCATTCCCGAGCCTGGGTCTGGTAATAGTTTTCCATGCCGTCAAAGGTCATGATGATAGGCCCGCTGTCGCCGTATGGTCTTAAACGTATGTCGGTGCGAAACACAAAACCGTCTACGGTGATCTCGTCCAGGACTTTGATCAGGTTACGGCATAGCTTGGTAAAAAATTCGCCATAAGTCGTTTCCTTCCTGTCCGGCAGTACGCCGTCTTCCGCGTAAGCAAAAATCAGGTCTATATCGGAGGAATAATTCAATTCGTAAGCGCCCAGTTTGCCCATACCTAACACCACGATTTGCTGTGGGCTGCCGTCGGACAATAGCGGCGTACCGCGCAGCTCACAGGCCTCTCGGTAGAGGAAATCCAGCGCGTATTGAATGCAGGCATCGGCCAGATGCGATAAATCGGCCAGCGTCTCCGATAGCTCGGCCCATCCGGCCAAATCCCGCCAGGCTATCCTGACCATTTCCCTGCGCCGGAACTGGCGCAGTTTGGTCATTAGCTCGGCCTGCGATGCAACAGGTGTGAGCGCCAATTTTTCGGCATAACGGCTCTCATTATAAATAGTCGTTAAATCGCCGGAGTTGACCAAATTGACCAGCAATTCAGGCCTGCGGGTACAACTTTCGGCAACAAACAGGCTGGAACACCAAACCTTGACGATAGCAGCGTTAAACTCGGGCGATTGAGAGATGTTGAGCTTAAGTTCCGCAAGCCGTTCATCCCATTTTGTCAGCGAGGCAATTACCGTTGCTGCTAACTGATCCGGTAGTGCTGCAAATTCGGGTTCGAGATTTTTAATAAAAGACATGAGGAGACGTCATCGAAAAAAACTTCCATGATAACGAAAATAGACGCGCAACGAGTAGCGCTATTTGTAAACATCTTGGTAGGAAGGGCGAAGATCAGTAGAACGAGGCTTAATAAAATGATAAAGTTCGATTAACCCTACTTAAACTATTTACGATTTAAACTTATGAAAACACCTACTTTTACAAGAAACTTCTTTTTTTCTGCGTTGGCCTGCGTGGTTATCGCCTTATCGGTTGCAGGCTGTTCCGATGATGAAAAACCCGTAGCAGCAAAATCGGCGCCCGCTGCTGTTGCGCATAATCCGTTCGATCATTCCCACGATACCCCGGTGACCGATATACAAAAGCACAAGTTTGAACATGATTTTGCCGACCAATGCGTGCAAAGGGAACTGAAGAATTCGACCAACATAGAATTCGATAAAATGCGCTACGCTACGCCGTGCATGTGCATCGCCAAATATTTGATGAAAGACTTAACTGCCGATGAAGCTCAACTGTTCCTAGGCGAGCATAAAAATGCCCAGTCGTTAGTCATCAAGTATGAAAATGCGGCTTACCATTGCCTGCAACAGAACGCTCATCCTAAAGGACCGGATTTTACCAGAGTGCCACAAACTAATTGATTAGCCCTGTAGGCCGGAAACAGCTGCTCTCGCCGCCGCTCGAACAAGCTTATTCCGGCCTACCCAGATCAACAAGCGTGATAACCGTCTTCTCAACCAGCTCTTTGAGTATTGCCTGGCCTCCCGTCATAATCATTTCAGGGTTCGGATGATTCGATTCCTCCGCAACCTGCTTTAGACAATCCATTGTCGGCATTTCCTCATGCTCTTGAATAATTTCCAGCAACCGATAAGTGAGCGGGGTGATTTCGATGAAATTAACCTCATCATGCAAATCACGGTAAACAATCAGGAATGTGGCTAAATCCGGTGCGGTTACCGGTAAGAAGGCGGGCGATATTTTATGGACCGGATATTGATAAGCCAGCGGCCAAGCCAAAGGCGACAAGCGGATGCGCTGGTAGGAGAGGTTATCCGAATTAGGGGGATTGGCGGGCACGGTTTCCTTAGAGATGGACAAAGCCATTTCCACCCATTCGTAATGCGCCAGCTCCAGCATAAACGGGAAATCATCCGCACTGTCCCGCTCGTTTTGCAGATAATCCAAAAACTCTTCAGGAATTTCCGAAAAATGCGGCGATTGACTGGCATGTTTGGCGAAAAAATCCTGTCCTAATTCGAACCATTGCTTACTATTCAATAATGTCCGCAACACTGGAAAATTGGCGGACAAAAAACTGTCGATATTGTTAAAAAACAGCTCGCGATACATCGCCATCCGCTGCGGCTGGACATCGGCAGGCGGAGGATTGTTTTCGGGATCCCTAATATAGGCGGCAAATTCAAGCTGTTTGGCTTTAAAGTCCACGCTCATAACGGTCTCAAGCGGATTGCTGTGCATGTTGCGTTCCCCAGGCTTTTTGTATGGCGCTGATGGTGTTAACTTCCTTGATTAATTCTTCCATGGCAGGAATATTAAAATCCCTCTCCAACAAGGTCGGAAACACGCCGTAAAGCTCATAAGCCTTGCCCAGCAGTTTCCAGACCGGATCGATAACCTCAGCGCCGTGGGTGTCAACCAAAAAGTCTTCAGCTTCGACGTAATGTCCGGCGATATGCGCATAAGCAATACGGTGGGCGGGCATGGCTTTTAAGAACGCTTCGGCATCGTAACCGTGGTTAACGCTGTTCACGTAAATGTTATTAATGTCGATCAGCACATCGCAGTCGGCTTCTTCGATTACCGCATTGAAAAAATCAATCTCGGCCATTTCCTGGCCGGGAGCGGCGTAATAGGATACATTTTCTATGGCTATCTTTTGCTCCATAATATCCTGAACGCGCCTGATCCGTCCGGCAACGTGAGTAACCGCTTCCGAGGTAAACGGAATCGGCATCAAATCGTATAAATGCCCGTTCTTGCTGCAATAACTTAAATGTTCGCTGTAAAACTTGATTTGATGTTCGGCGTTGAACTGTTTGATTTCGCGGACGAATTTTTCATCCAACGGGTCGGTGCCGCCTATCGATAGCGACAAGCCATGACCGATAAAGTCAAAGCGCTCGGTCATCGCACGAAATTGTTTGCCTAGCTTGCCGCCGATGGTGATCCAGTTTTCCGGCGCAACTTCATAAAAGTCGACATCCTCTGGAGGCGTTTCAACAATCTGGCTTAAAAAAGACCGCCGCAGGCCTAAACCGGCGCCGTGAACGAGATTTTGAGTCGTGTCCATAAGAACACCTTGTGTGATTTGATGGGAATTGGGGGGCATGATGATCATGCTCCCCCTTGTGCTAAGAATAGAAACTTAGGCTTATTTGCCGGTTGCGTCTTTAGACATGTTGCCGCATGAACCTTCTTTACCTTTCATCATTGCGCCGCAGGCAGCTTCCATACCCGGCTTCATTTTATCGCCTTGCATCATAGCGCCGCATTTGCTTTCACCGCATTTGCCTTCAGTAGCCTTAGCGGCCTCAGGTTTTTTATTGCCGGCACATGCGCCTTCCGCTGCCTTAGGCTTAGCCATGCCGCCCATTGACGCGCCGCATGACATTTCAGCCGCTTTATCGGCTTCTGCGACTTGCATGTAACCGGTCGATAATTCAGTCATTCCGAAAGGATTAGCTTCGGCATTAACCGCAGTTGCAGCAAAAGTAGACAGAAAAGCAGCACCCATTGCAACAGCTAAAGGTGTTTTATTATTTTTTTTCATTTTGACTCCAGAGTGTTGTTTCAATCTGTTCCCAACGGTTAGGCGGGGTATGAATCGATACGTAAATCGCATCGAGTGCGTCTTATCATATCAAAATCAAGCGAATAACAAACGAATATCCTTCTAACCAACAAAACGCCGTCAGATTACCTGGCTTGGTATTCTTGCAATGTCGTCATATTGATGTCAGGTTTTATGCTGATATTCGCACAAATCCTCAATAACACAGCTCGAACAGCGCGGCTTTCTGGCAATACAGGTATAACGTCCATGCAGAATCAGTAAATGATGCGCATCTTTCTTGTGCTGTTTAGGCACCCATTTATCCAATTTGCGCTCCACCTCCAGCACATTTTTACCGGGCGCAATGCCGGTACGGTTGGCAACCCTGAAGATATGCGTATCTACCGCAATCGTATGTTTTCCAAAAGCGGTATTCAGTATGACATTAGCGGTTTTTCTGCCGACGCCTGCCAGCGCCTCCAGCTCTTCCCGTGTTTGCGGGACCTGGCCGTCATGCTTATCGAGCAACTGCCTGCAAAGCGTGATGATATGGGCGGCCTTGCTGTTAAACAGCCCGATGGTCTTGATGTACTCTTTCAGGCCGTCTTCGCCCAGCGCCAAAATGTCGCCGGGCGTATTGGCAGCGGGAAACAATTTAGCGGTAGCTTTATTAACGCCTTTATCGGTTGCCTGCGCCGATAGAACGACCGCAATTAATAATTCAAAAGCGCTGGTGTAGTGCAATTCCGTAGTCGGTTCGGGTATGGCTGTAGCCAGCCGGTCAAAAATATCCAGGCGTTTTTTTTGGTTCATGGTGGTATTTGGTTTTACTCGATGACCGGATTATTAACTCACTCTGCGAGCTAAAGTTTCCAGATTCAAGTGAAAATGACTTGATTTTTGGTAACTATTCAGACCCCGACTGTATTTAGACCTTCCAGGTTTTTAAAACCTGGAAGGTCTTGGCGTAACACTATGTTTTTCAATAGGATGATTTAGCCATAAAATCCTAAATGAACCGTTTAATGGTTAAGCCAACCGCATGAAGCCAAGGGCTCTGAATACTTACGATTTTTGGTAACTATTCAGCGTATGCTAAAAATGATTAATGGAACACGGATGACACTGATTAAACGGATAATCACCGATTAAAAACCCAGAATATTTTGAAAAAAATCTGTGTAAATCCGTCCTATC
>SCPZ01000109.1 GCA_004299305.1 Methylobacter sp. | reverse complement strand
GCCGCCATGCGTAAGCTTATCCATCTTAGCTATGCCATCTTAAAATCAGGTGAGCCTTTCGATCCTAATTTTTCCTTGCAAAAATGCATTTAAGACGGTATCTGCCGGGATGACGGTGTCCCGTAGGCACTTGTGTATAAAGATGAGAGCTCCAGCTTGGGAATGCAGTCTTGGAAGCTCCAGCTTCCCGACTCGCGAAACTGGAGTTTGGGAATCAGCGTAATAGCAATCGAAACGTGAGGAACGGGAGCAAAAGTAGGTGTTTTTTATTTATCATGGAGTAAAGACAATGAAAATGACAGTTACTGGAAAGATGATTCTACTGGGGGTTACTGCGATGCTTGGAATGCTGGGACAGGCTTGGCTCGGACAGAACAGGATAGATCTGGTGTATGAAAAAACCAATCTCGCTAATGTCAGCGCTATCCCGGCCATTGTCACGGTGAACAAGGCCGCCGGTTTGTTCGGCCACTTGCGCGTTCGCCCCTACCGCCATGTGTTGAATAGCGACGCCGCCGAGATGACTAAAATCAAAGCCGGGATCAAGACAGGGCGGGAAGAGGTCGTCAATGCATTAAAGGAATATGAGGCTATGGTTAGGGACGACAAGGACAAGCAGTTGCTGGCCGAGGATTACGCGGCTTTTAACACCTATTTTCAAGGGGTGGAAACAGCGCTGGAGATTTCCCAGCAAGGTAAAAAGGAGCAGGCCCGTGATTTTCTGGTACAAACCAGGCCACAGGATCAAAGGGTATATGCTGCGTTTGATGCCCACATGGAATACATCATTAAGCTGGCGAAGATGGAAGCGGACGAAGCGGTAGTCGCTAAAGCCAATGCGAATTTGATGTCCGGTATTATGGTAGCCATTGTCCTAATGCTTACAGCATTGACAGGCTGGTACATCACCCGTAACCTGATGCGGCAATTGGGCGGCGAACCGGATGAAGTGGCGGCTCTCGCCAACAAAATTGCGTCTGGCGACCTGACTACGCAAATCGATCTTAAATCCGGCGACACCCGTAGCGTGATGGCGGCGATGAAAAATATGGTGTTGGCTATCCAGGCGCTGGTAGCGGACGCCTCCGCGCTGTCCACGGCGGCTGTCGAAGGCCGTCTGGAAACCCGCTCTGATGCGACCAAGCACCAAGGCGATTTCCGTAAAATTGTCGAAGGCGTCAATAATACGCTGGACGGCATCATCTTACCCCTCAACGAAGCGGTTGGCGTACTCAAGGAAATAGAACGAGGCGACCTGACCCAAAGCGTCAACGGCGATTACAAAGGCCAGCTTAAGGACTTCAAGAATACCGTTAACAATACCATAGCCAAACTCGCGCAAGTCATCGGCGATGTCAATAGTACTGCCGCCAGCATCGCCGGGGCCAGCGAAGAGGTTAGCGCCACCGCACAGAACATGAGCAAGGCAACCAATAAGCAGGCCGCCAGCGTGGAGGAAACCTGTGCTTCCGTCGAACAGATGTCGGCGTCCTGCATCCAGAACACCGAAAACGCCAAAGTTACCGATGACATAGCGACCAGGTCCAGTAGCGAAGCGGTGCAGGGCGGCGAGGCTGTTAAAAAGACTGTCAGTGCGATGAAGAGCATTGCTGGAAAAATCGGCATTATCGACGAGATCGCTTACCAAACCAATTTGCTGGCCTTGAACGCGGCGATTGAAGCCGCACGGGCCGGTGAATACGGCAAGGGTTTTGCGGTGGTCGCCGCAGAAGTGCGGAAATTAGCCGAACGCAGCCAGCTTGCCGCCCAGGAAATCGGCGAACTGGCTACAGGCAGCGTCGAGATGGTTGAAAGCGCCGGCAAGTTGTTGGATTCGATCGTGCCATCGATCAAGAAGACCTCCGACTTGGTGCAGGGAATCGCGGCGGCCTCGGAAGAGCAGTCGTCAGGCGTAGGCCAAATCAATAGTGCTATGGAGCAGCTGAACAAGATCACCCAACAGAATGCCAGTTCGGCGGAACAGTTGGCCTCCACCTCGGAAGAAATGAGCGTACAGGCGGCGCAATTACAGGATCTTATGGCGTTCTTTACGGTGGGGGCTGCAACTCGAAAAGGTAGGCACGGGGCTTGACCGTCACAGCCATTAAATTAAGGATTTTAGTGAGCTTCGATTCCCAAACCCCAGTGACCGCTAAGGTGTTATTCGTGTTTAAAACCAAATAGTTGCGTCACTATATTTGGGTAATTATTCCAAAAAATGTCATTTATTTTTACCATGAAGAGCATGAAGGTGTATTGAGTTCGTATGCGATATTCAGACTGTTCATAAAGCACTCAATTCTCTTTCCTTCATTATCTTCATGTCCTTCATGGTAATAAAAAAGTTATAAACATTGTGCCGCGTCAGCACCCTACATTTGGCCGCCAACTTAAGCTGGGACAGATAACATCCCTTCAAGGGATGTTACAGCATTTTCAATTTAAATTAGTTGCTAACAATTAAAAATCCATGTCGTTATCATGATCGCTGGAGTGCAGGCTTCGTCTGCGCTAGCAAAAATTTTAATATCGTCCGCCAACTCTCTATCAACCTGCTAAAAAAGGCCCCCTCTAAACTGAGCATCAAGCGTAAACGTTTTAGGACTGCAATCAGTGATAAATTTTAGAGAAAATGTGATTTTTTCAAGCTGATATTTAAACGCTGAAAGAGTAGTCCCTGAATTACAAATTCAAGTTAAAATAAGCCATCAGAATTATTGAGTCAAAAACCGAAGAAAATTTAGATTTAAAGCAACTACCCAGCTGGTGTTTTGCTTCTGAGTAATCACTTTAAAAATAGTCATTTCAAGATAACCCAACCACAAAAGAGAACACATGTTAGTTATTGCCGGATATTTGATCATCATTATGTCAATCATGGGGGGATTTATGGGGGCTGGCGGACACCCCGGCGTTCTTTTTCAACCATTTGAATTTATTATTATTATTGGCGCCGCTATCGGTGCTTTCGTTTGCAGCAACCCCATATCTGTTATCAAAACAGCCCTCAGTCAGGCCACTGCCACCTTAAAGAGCACGCCGTACAATAAAGACTATTATCTTGAACTGTTGCTGTGTTTTTATGCCATTACCACCAAAACACGCAAGGAAGGCTTATTATCGCTGGAAAGTATTATCGACGACCCGAAAACCAGCCCGGTCTTTACACCCAGGATTCTAAGCGACCACCATTTATTGGAGTTTATCTGCGACAACCTGCGTTTGATCGTGACCGGGGTTGAAGTCTATGCGCTGGAAGAACTGATGGATCAGGAACTCGAAACCCATCACGAAGAAGCCCATGCGCCGGTCAAGGCTATCCAGAATATCGCTGACGGCATGCCGGCCTTTGGGATTGTCGCGGCGGTAATGGGCGTTGTGCATACCATGGAATCAGTCGGTATTCCGCCATCGGAGCTGGGTAAATTGATCGCGGCGGCCTTGGTGGGAACATTTTTGGGTATTTTACTTTCCTATGGTTTTGTCGGCCCAGTTGCGGCTGTAATGGGGGAGCGCTCTGAAGCATCAGGCAACGTTTATAAATGCGCCCAAAAAGGCCTGTTATGCTGCGCCAAAGGCGTATCACCCGCCATGACTGCGGAATATATGCGCACCATGATTGCTTCCGCGATGCGACCCGGTTTCCTTGAATTGGAAGCACAATTGAGAGCCAATAAAGGTTAAATAAAATGGCAGATCAACAACCAATCATCATAAAAAAAATCAAAAAAGGCGGCCATGAAGCTCACGGAGGCGTCTGGAAACTAGCTTACGCCGATTTCGTTACCGCCATGATGGCATTTTTTTTACTGATGTGGCTATTGGGTACAACCAGCGAACCCGAACGCAAAGGTATAGCCGAATACTTTCAAGATCCTTTTAGGGTATCCAAAGAGGAAAGAGGCGCGGATGTCGGTGATCGAACCGCCATTATTCAAGCGGGTGGCTCAGATATTACTTCACAAGATCAAGGCCAAGTCGATAAAGGCAAAACAGAAGAGATTAAAGAGATTACCCCTGAAGAAATCGAACAGAAAGCCGAAGAAATTGAGAGAGAAAAACTCGAGAATTTAAAGGATAAAATCCAGGAAAAGATAGATTCAACCCCGGAATTGGCCGAATACAAGGATCAAATTAAACTGGAAATAACCTCGGAAGGTTTAAGGATCCTGATCGTCGACGCCCAAAACAGGCCCATGTACAAACTGGCCAGTGCGGAAACCGAGCCGCAAATTAAATTGATTTTAAGGGCATTGGCGCCGGTTATTAACGAATTACCCAATAAAGTCAGTCTCAATGGGCATACCGATGCCCGACCTTTCCCGCCCAATCAAAAAAAATATACCAACTGGGAGCTCTCCAGTGATAGGGCCAATGCCGCTCGATACGAACTGACTCAAGGCGGGCTTGCCGAAGAAAAAGTTTTAAGAGTTATCGGCTTATCGTCCAGCATTCCCTACAACCCTACCACCGAACCACTGGATCCGATTAACAGGCGAATTTCCATTATCGTTATGAATAGAAAGACCGAACAAGAGATTTTGGAAAGCGCAGGAGATAAAAAGAGTACGTCCGAGACTACATCGCCTCAAGAATAATGTTTTTCTTGTATGACTCAGTCGGCACTTTATTGCCACAGTGTTTTATCTTTGCCGCTGATAGCGGCTACCAACTTAAGCCGGGATAGCTAACATCCCTTCAAGGGATGTTAGCTGTAAAATCGTCCCGCTTTAAAAAAAAGCCCTGATAGCTACAAGACTTATCTATAATTACCCATCGAGTTTTCCGTAAAAATCCTTATACCATTCAACAAAATTTCTAACCCCATCTTCCAGCTGCGTAGCGGGTTTATATCCAAAATCATGCACTAAATCGGAAACATCGGCATAAGTATCCGGCACATCTCCCGGCTGCAAAGGTAATAAATTTTTTATAGCCTCTTTACCCAAACATTTTTCCAGCATTTCAATAAACGTTAACAGATGCACGGGATTATTGCCGCCTATATTATATAAACGGTAGGGAGCAAAACTGGTCGCAGGATCGGGATTTTCGCTTGTCCAATCAGCATTGGCTTGCGCCGGTTGATCAATAACCCTGATCACACCCTCCACTATGTCGTCTATATAAGTAAAATCACGACGGTGATTACCGTAATTAAACACATCGATCGGTTTTCCTTCAATGATATTACGGGCAAATATAATCGGCGACATATCAGGCCGCCCCCAAGGGCCGTAAACGGTAAAAAAACGCAAACCGGTGGTCGGCAGCTTATAAAGATGACTATAAGTATGAGCCATTAATTCATTAGCTTTTTTGCTTGCCGCATAAAGAGAAACAGGATGGTCAACATTGTCATGGATAGAAAACGGCATTTTAGTATTCGCCCCATAAACCGAACTGGATGAAGCATAGGCTAAATGCTCGACGGCACACTGCCTACATCCTTCCAGTATATTGATAAAGCCAACTATATTAGAATTGATATAGGCGTGAGGATGGGTTATCGAATAACGAACACCTGCTTGAGCGGCCAGATGCATGACTCTTTGAAACTTTTCTTTGACAAAAAGATCTTCTATAGCTTGTTTATCCGCAATTTCAAGCTTTATAAATTTAAAGCTATCATAACCTTGCAGCCGCTCTAATCTTGCCAACTTCAAATTAACATCGTAATAATCATTAAGGTTGTCTATACCAACAACCTCGTCGCCCCTCTCCAACAATTTTAGACTAAGGGCTGCACCTATAAATCCAGCTGCTCCTGTTACCAATATCTTCAATTTCTCTTCCTATTACATTTACTACAAAGCCTATAACGCACACTAATTCTTATAAACCCAAAAAATTCATGTTAAAAACATATAACCGTATAATTATTTATATTTTACTACTGTCACTGATTTTGGTGGCAATGTGAATTCAATGCTGTTTGAAAGCTTGGCTTTTCCATTAGTTACTGTTACTTTTTCTGTTACAACATCAAGTTGTTCAATTTCTACATTACTGTTGATAACGCTGTTTAAATCCGCCTTAACAAGCTTACCTTCTTCACCACGATTAACTAACATCGCAGTCGTTTCTTGCTTGGTTTGAGTTTGCAAGAAATACACATCTTTATCTAAACTTAACTGATTAACAGGCCGCCCTGCCAAGACAGGCGTTATTAGTTTAAAGGTTTTATAAAGTATAGTAGGCTCTGCGCTATCAAAAGTAAGCAAGGCGCGATAGCTGTTTTCCTCGCTACGAATAGGCCAAAAAATTGCGTAATTAACTTGCCCGACTAAATAGTTACCAAGCTTAACCGCATTATCTAACGCAATATCTGCGGTATTAGTGAATCCTTTTTTACGATTTGGAACATTCCATTCAGTAACCGCTATATCAACTTTTTTACCAGTGCTTTGTTGTAAATAACTGCTTAGTTTTTGAATTTGGTTGGTATGAGCCAGCTGTTTTTCCACTATGCTATAGTCATGGATAGCAACAAAATCAAAACTATCTTTAGCATTATCAACTATCGTATTCCACCAAGGCATTCCTCTATTTTCACCGGGAATAAGTTTTTTTACTGATTCCGCACAGTCATTAGCGCGTTCATTTTTACAAAAATCCTTATCCTTTCGAACATGAGCCAACTGTTCTTCAGTTAACAAACCAGCAAATCCTTTGCCTTGTAAACCTTCCGGCCCCGTTACGCCTATTTGAATAGAAGGATCGGCCCGTTTCATTTCCCGATAATAAATTTTTAAAGCCTTTGCATATTCAAGCGGTGTTAAGGAATAAGTGGTGCTTGATAAATAAGGTTCATTACCAATTTCCCAGTAGCTAACGTGATAACCATGCCGCTTTACATCCGCAACCCAACGCGCTGCTTTTTGTGCATAGAGCAGAATATTATTGTCTGTATTACCGGGAGCAAGAAACGCGCCCTCAACATTGACTACGAAAAAGATATTAGTTACCCCCATTTTTGCAGCATGACCAAGAAACTCCAAATAATCTAAACGTTGCGCCTTCAGTGATGCATTAGGCGCTTCTTTAGGGAATTCATTAGGGTTCTCAAGACTATTGGTCTCCCAATTATAATTGTCGGCTACTTCACCGCCGGGATAACGCAAAGCAGTCACATTTGCTTGCGATAGGGTCGCTCCTAAATTTTTCTGCCCCCAAGCTTTATCATCATCAATCCAATAAAGGTTATTCATCCCAAGTAAGTTTTGATTATTTGTATTGCTTCCTAGACCGCTTTTAGATTCATTAACAAAGGAGACGGATAATTTTTTATATTTGGTATCTGAAAATACATTTGTGGTAGCACACCCAGCAGTAATAACAGTGAAAAATAAAAAAATAACTGTAAAGCTGACAGGTAAAAACTGTTCAATTATTTTTATGCTGTGAAAATGGCAATTTTTCATAAATAAGACTCCCATAGATATCGACAATTCAATTATTAAATTACTCGGCAGCAAAAATAAAACGCTACAGACCTTCAGCAGGGTCGTTCACCGCCCTTTTTAAAAAAGGACGGTGAAGAAGGGGACTTGATGATTAAATTTCTATTGTTTAGCTAATTCTTCCAAATAAGAATCGATATTATCGCTCCACTCCTTCCAAAGATCAAAGTCTTGCTGATAGTAGGTATTAATGTCAGCAACAATCTCAGCTGAAAGTTTGCTACGCTGCAGTGTTTGTCCGGCACTTTTATTTTTAGTAGGCAAGGTGGTTTTGGGTATTTTTAATGAGTTCATTAAAACTGGAAATGCCCGACCAACCGCTTGATGGGGAATGATTAAATCAAATCGACATACGCCATCCTCATCTACAAAACTAGCCTTTTGGGATATATCTTTTATCCGGTCGATGCTATTCCAAAATTGATAAAACGTCATATCTTGTGGTAATGAGTTAGGTAATTTTTGATTTCCCAAACGATAGTTATACCAACTTAAAACCCAATCGACGGGCTCACGTATAACCCCAAACTTAAAAAAACTGTCTGGATGATATTCTTCAAACTTAAAAAGAAATTTATATTCTTTTTTGGACGCTTCCCAACTAATGTGTTTTCTTAGTGCGCTCCCAATACGATTAATTTCAGCATAAGGCGCCAACGCCGCCTCAATACTTGTGGAAGCGGTTTTAGAATTCGCAATAAATATGAATCGTTTTTTTACACTGATAAGCATTGTTAGATAGTCTCTTTAAGTAAAATTTTAAATAGTAGGTATCGATTGGCTAATTCATCTTCAAAATAAATATCAATGGCTCGATCAGTTGTTATTTGTAAATGTTCAACCCTAAAGCGTGCATATCTGGCATTTGGATTTTCCGGGAATTTTTCTCTGATTAGCGGAGATGATATTTTCCAACTTACTGGATACTCATGTTCTCCATCCGTTGCAATTAAAACACCATCTTTACCAGAATCGGCCTTAAGTACAACAACCCCACTTACGGTTATGGTTATAGTTTGAAGATTTTGTAAAGGTGATTCGTCTATTCTGGCATATTGGACAATAGGCTGTTGTACCTGTTCAACTTGTAACGTATGAGTCGTAACCGATTCTTCCGGTTTAGTTTTATAACTATGCGGAATCGAAAGTACATTTTCAACAGCAGCTTTGTTATAAGGAACCCCAACAAATTCAAACATTTTCTGTAAGTTTTGAGTTTGATTAATCATGTCGGAATAATCAATGTGAAAAACATTATTTTTATTCTTACCATAATAGGAAATATATTCTTCAAATTCAGTCAATCTAGCTTCAGTCTTTTTTGCGTCCTGCCTTTTTTGCCACCAACCACTACTCATAACTTGATCATGGTCACGCGTTAAAGCTATAAAAGCAGGATTAGGAAAAAGTTTTTCAAGAAAATTTAAATATTCACCTAGTCTTGTTAAACAATCGACATAGCGTATCTCTTTAAATCCGATACAATTCAATTGAAGTGCATCAGGATTTAACTGATTTAAAACTAATTTCCTAGCGTCTTCAATAAACCTGTTTTCATCAAGAAGAGCCGCTCCATACCACGGATGGGTGGCTTCAAATGATTTAGTTTCATTATCATAATGATTTTTGGTATTCGTAATAGCTTCGTAGGCTTTAAATAAACCATAACAAAAATTGTGATTTTCCCCTCTGATTAAACAACCATCAATAGAATTGAGCAATCCTTGCAACAATGTAGAGCCACTACGACCGTATGTCACAATCAAAACACTTGAAAAATTCATTAATTATTCCGAAAATAAAATATTGCTAATAATATAGATTAATCTATTAAGCTATAGAATGAGTAGGAAGCGCATTAAAATAACAAATTATTTGAAAGCAAAGACACAAACCATTCAAATAATTAAACCTAATACACAATTAAATAATAACCAACTTATTTTTTTAAATACCAATCAAAAAACATCAGCGAGGCAGCTCTGCTAAAGTGAATAAAATATATCTTTTGCCGGAATCATCTTTGAGATAAATAGTAATCTTATCATTCTCTGCAAAACACAATTTATCCGTTTTAAACCGAGCCTTAGCTGCTTGCGGGTTTTCTGGATAAAGTTTGGCCATTTTTGGTGACGGTTTTCCCCAATCAATAGCAGACTCGTTACCATTATTCTCCAAACACAGTGTTAATTTTTGGGGAGCATCCGTATTTACCACCACCAAACCACCTAAATCAAAAGATTGTCCTGCTATTAATGAATGCGGCATAGTATCGATTTGTGCTTTTAACACCCATTTAGGCAATATTTCAGCTTTTATATTCAATACCACTTCATTTATTACAGGATCAAAACATAGAGTATGCTGTAAAGCGCTTTCAAGTTCGCTGATACCTGGAATACTTTGATATTTGTCACGAGTCCCTTGATCGCCTTTACCAATCACTTCCATGGCAAACGAAGAATCATTGTTTTCGTTTTTCGAAAGGCCTAATGCTTTTAAAACAGGCAATAAAGTTTCGACAGCTTGTTCAGGATTAACGCGATAAAGCTCTTCATAACTCAGTGCTAATGGTCGTACGCCCTGTGAAACTAAATGCTGCCATACCCTTTGCAATAAACCGATACTTTTATGCTCATGAGCAATAAGCTTATCAACAGCAATGGCCTGTACCTCTGTATTTTCATCGACCCCTTGTTTCATGTTTGGCCCCCAAACACCGGTCTCTCTGGCAAAATGCAATGATAACAAACGATCACGCGCATTTTTTCGATAAAGAAACAAATGTTGATAACCTAAACTTACAGTGGCATTAGCTAAGGCACAGGAAACTGTCCACGGCACTATCTCTACGCAATGTTTAATGAGAACTCGCTGAGCTGCTATCTCTTGTATTTCCTTAACAAGAGCCGACTCATCATGCGACGCTATCCATTGCTCGGTGATATGACCGTACAGACGCCCTGGATTAAATGGCTCATGCTGAACACAAGTTAAATCCGAACGATCCACTAATCGTTGGGTAAGATTAGTGCCTCCAGTGCGCTGCAATGTCCAAATAACAAAAGGCAGGGCTTTTGTCGCGGGATTATTGTTAATAATATCATTCATATTCAATTTCTGAGCTCATTATGGTGTTGACAAAATCAACGTTTGTTGTGTATTTCATCGATATGTCTTGTTGGCTAAATTTCCGCTTACTTTCATTAGGCGATTTCCTGCGAAAAATATACCCACCTGACTGGTCTTTTTATCCGTCTTCTGCGTTGTAAAAATGGTTGCATAGCTCGCTATGCGCCCATTTTTACGCCTTGAATACGAACAAAAATCCTGCGCCATTTGGGTATATTTATTCTTGGCAATCGCCTTAACACAATTAAGTAAGACTATAAAATTAAGATCGAAAGCGCATCCGTTCGAACGTCTTTTTAAGACAAACAAACTACCAATTATTGCAGTGCCTATATCATAGCCGCTGTATTTTACTTTCTTTAAGGTTTTATGTATAAAATTTAAACGGTTTATTATTTAATGTATTTTCTTATCTGAAATCTTGCATTGACATGTTTTCTGCGTTGCTGTAGACACTGAACTTAATATAACAACGCGGGACCTGAATCGGCGGTGTGGGGATTTTTTTATGACGGTGTCGACTAACGACATGACCGTATTTCTTGACCCGTTTAAAAACTTATTATTTATACCGCCACTCATCACAGTATGTCAATACACCCCCAAACCATAAAAAATCATTAAGACTTGTTATTTAAAGGTTTTTTGTATTTTTTGCGTCTTTTTAAAAATTATATCGAGGGTTATTCTTAAAACACCACAACAGACCTTGATAACCAAAGCCCCTAAATAAAGTAGAACCGAATCAGGTAAATCATGTTTATTAAAGACACATTAACCCAAGCCTTAGCCGCACTCAATACTCAGCGCTTACGTGCGGCGTTGATTATCCTGGCCATGAGCATCGGCATCGCTTCGGTTTCCGTGTTAACGACTTTGGGCGAAAGCGCTCGCCGTTATGTGGTTAATGAGTTTGAAGCCTTAGGTACGCATCTGGTTATTATGTTGCCGGGACGCACCGAAACCACGGGCGGACCGCCGCCGATGTTTGGCGAAACCCCCAGGGATTTAACGCTGGACGATGCCGAGGCATTATTTCGCAGTCATCATATTGCCGCCATCGCCCCGCTGACCATAGGTTCCGCCCCCGCCTCTTCGCAAGGATTGGAGCGGGAAACCAATATCGTAGGTTCAACATACGCATTAAGACGGGTACGCCACTTAACAATGGCACAGGGGAGCTTTCTACCCCAAACCGAGATCGACAAGGCCCTGTCGGTTTGCGTGATCGGCCAAACCATACGCAATCAACTGTTTGCCAATCAACCGGCGCTTGGGCAATGGCTACGCATCAATGACCGGCGTTTTCGAGTGATCGGCGTACTCGCGTCGGAAGGACAATCGGTCGGCATCGATTTTGACGAAATCGTGATCATACCAGTAGCTTCCGCGCAGGCTTTATTTGATACCCATTCATTATTCAGAGTGCTGATTGAAGCCAAATCGAAGCCGGATATGTACAAGGCAGTCGATGAAATCAGGACAATTATCAAGGCCCGCCATGAAGGCGAAGACGACATCACCCTGATTACCCAAGACAGCGTGGTCAGCACTTTCGACAAGATATTGACCGCATTGACCCTGACCGTAGCCAGTATCGCCGGAATCAGCCTGGCGGTGGCCGGTGTGTTGGTAATGAATGTAATGCTGGTCAGCGTAACCCAACGCACCGCAGAAATCGGCCTACTGAAAGCATTAGGCGCGACCAAACGGCAACTACTGTGGCTGTTTTTGAGCGAAGCGGCGATGTTATCGCTGGCCGGGGCCGTGCTGGGCGTACTATTGGGTTACCTAACGCTTGGCGTTTTGCAGGCTTTGTACCCTGATTTTCCTATGGAACTGCCGGCCTGGGCGCTGCTTGCCGCATTGGCTGTGTCGTTATTTACCGGGCTGCTGTTTGGCGTATTACCGGCCAGGAAAGCGGCCAATCTCAATCCTGTCGCCGCCTTGGCGAAGCGGTAAAAATATGCGCTACGCCGACCTGATCTCATTATCCTACCGAACGGTTATCAGCCACAAACTGCGCTCATCGCTGACCGCATTGGGACTGATTATCGGCATCGCGGCGGTAGTCGTGTTAACCTCGATAGGCCGGGGCATCCATACCTTTGTGTTGTCTGAATTCACCCAGTTCGGCACCAACCTGATCGGCGTTCATCCCGGAAAAACCACCACCTTCGGCATGTCCGGCGCATCGATAAGCACGGTTAGACCGTTGGTCCTTGCCGATGTGGTTAGCTTAAGCAAAGTGGAAAACATCATTGCCGCATCCCCGATGGTGCAAGGCAATGCGCGCATTGAAGCAGGGGAAAAACAGCGGCGCACCAACGTGCTGGGAGTCGGTTCAGCCGTGCCGGTAATATGGACAATCAAAACCAGCAGCGGGCGCTTTTTACCGGAAGAAGAAAGCAATCCGCGCGCCTTTGCAGTGCTGGGCAATAAATTGGCGACCGAATTGTTCGGAACCAAAAGCCCGCTAGGCCAACGCATCAGGATAGGCAGCGACCGTTTTAGGGTTATCGGCGTAATGGAAAAAAAAGGCCAGATGATCGGCTTCGACATGGATGACACTATCTACATCCCGGCTGCCAAAGCGCTGGAATTGTTCGACAGGGAAAGCCTGATGGAAATCCACCTGCTCTATAAAAGTAATGCCGCTGTTTCCGGCGTAGAAAAAGCCATCAAACGACAGTTGATTGCTAGGCACGGCAGCGAAGATTTCACCCTCGTCACCCAGAACCAAATGCTGAAAAGCATGGATTCCATCCTGAACATCCTGACCCTGGCGGTAGCAGCCTTGGGCAGCATTTCGTTGCTGGTCGGCTCGGTCGGCATACTAACCATCATGACCATCGCCGTTTCCGAAAGAATTTCAGAAATCGGCCTGCTGCGCGCAGTAGGCGCAGAACGCAGAACCATTTTCCAGCTGTTCCTGTGCGAGGCATTGGCATTAAGCGCCACAGGCGGGCTATGTGGCGTATTGCTGGGCATAAGCATAGTCAAGATTCTCGGTATCGCACTACCCGCCTTACCGGTGGAACTGGCTTGGGGCTATATCGTTGCGGCCTTTATAGCCTCATTGCTGATCGGCATAGCCGCCGGAGTAGCACCGGCAATGAAGGCCGCGCGGTTGGAACCGTTGGAGGCTTTGCGGGCTGAGTGATTGGTTGTTCCGTCTTAAATCACATAGACACCCCCAGGCCAAAAACCTCCGACAAAGCCGGAGGCTTGAAAATAATACCTTGCACTGCTTGATCTTTTAGACGTCTTTATGTCCAATCGCTAAAGCAGGGAATGCCTTGACCAACGTCATAATACCATAACCCAAAACCGCATAAAGCAGGGCGGAACTGACATAAGGCGGATAATACAGGGCTACCCGTGCAAAATACTGAGCCCAGGATATATCCAGATAACGACCTGAAAACACATAGAAGCTGCCGTTTGAAATAGCAAATGCAATCGATGTCGCCAGCGTCACCACGCCAAACTGCATTGCCAGTTCAGTGATTTTCAACGATTTAAACGTCGAGCAATAGCGCCCCGCAAACCACATGACCGCATAGGTAGGAATCAGGAAAACGTAGGCGGGCGATACACACCAGCTGCTGACGCCGTTTGCGATGGCGATGGTGTCAATCAATCCGGCCAGAACCAGCAAAAAGGGAAACAAGATCTTTTTGCGGTAAAAACCGGCAAAGAAAAAAGCGGCCAATGAAGCATCGGGCAGATGCAATACATCACCAAAATGGTGAAAGCGTGTCAGCACCATCAACGCAATCAGGGAAATAGGTAAATACTCGACTTGCAGCCATTGTTTCATGTTCATAATGTTGTTCCTCTTAAAGATTAGTTGTTGTAGTGGATTGAAAGAAAGAAATTCCGGTCTGCGCTATTGTAGGTGTTGATTGTTTGATAGGGTTTATCCAACAGGTTGTTCAGCTTTGCACTCAGCATCCAGTTTTTATTTAAATGGTAGGCTGTACGTAAATCGACAGTTACATAACCGGCGACCTTGGTTTTGTTCAATGTATCGTCAAAACGCTCGGCTTGGGCCAGTACATTGGCGCCTAGATCGAACTGTCCGAATGAACGATATAAATCATAAGACAAGGTTTTTTCGGCCCGGCGCGGCAGCCGCAGATCGGACTCCCTGCTTTTAGGGCTTAACAGGTTCATGTTCAATTTGTTGCTCCAGCCCATCAACTGAGTTCCGATCTCAGCTTCAATACCGTCAATTTGCGCTTTACCGATATTTTCCGCGCTGAATAGAAAGGTTGTCGGGTTGGTGACGTTCACGATCAAATTATCGATATTGGTATGATAGCCGCGAAGTTCCCATTGCAGCCAATCATGGTCACCGGCCAGCCCCGCTTCGAAAGACGTCGATTGCTCGGCTTTCAGCGAGGGATTACCGAACCCTGGAAAATAAAGCTGATTAAAGGTCGGCGCTTTAAACGCATTGCCAAAGCTGGCAAACGGGCTGATACCGTAGTTTCCGTTATATCGCCAGCCGAAGTTGCCGGTCAGCTGCTCGCCAAAAGCTTCATTTTTATCTCCGCGTACCGATGCGTTGATAAAATGACCATTTAGAATGCAACTGTGCAATTCGGTAAAAATGCCCGCATCATAGCGGGAACTTTCATTGTAGACGGTTGAGCTGTCGACCTGATCCAAACGGTAGTCGGAGCCAATAACCAGTTGATGATTATCGGACAATGCAACTTCATTCAGCCAGCTAGCATTCCAACGGGTGCTGTTAAAGCTGCTGGAAAAGGCCCCGTTAGGCGCAAAGTTGTCTCCTTCGTCGCGGCTTTGCCCCAAGCGCAGTATTGAGCGCCAGTTATCGACAATGTTCATGACGGCTGTAGTGCCAACGGTTTGCTCTACAAATTCCGTCTTATTTTGGAAAGTACCGTCATATTCGTTTTTCCCTTCAGCCCGCATAAAAAACGCCTCAATTTCGGCATTGTTGTTAAACCGATGACCTAAGCGGGCATTCAGCGCCGTGTTCAGGTAACCGTCCTGGTCGGGTTGGTTTAAACCTTTAATAGGCTGCCGAGCATTAAAACCCTGGGAACCAAACTGCGACGAAGCCAAGCTATACCAGCTGTTTTTCCATTGACCGCTGACAGAACCGGCAGCGCGGTAAGTATCATAAGAGCCGCCGCCTGCATCCATAGTAACGCTGGGCTTATCCTCCTGCCCGCCTTTGCGGGTAAAAACCTGGATAACCCCGCCTATCGCTTCAGAACCGTATAGACTCGATTGAGGCCCTCGAATAATTTCCACCCGCTCGATCTGGTCGATAGGAATGAGTTGAAAGGGGGTCGTGCCGGAAGTAATAGAGCCGACCTTAATGCCGTCAATCAACACCAGTACATGGTCGGAATTAGTTCCGCGCAGGTAAATATTGGTATCTTTCCCGTAACCGCCGCTTTGTGCCATGTCGATCCCAGTCGTACCGCGTAACAGTTCAGGCAAGGTTTTAGCTTGGAGGCGTTCAATGTCTTTTCGAGTATATACGGTCGCCGCAGCCGACAGCTGGTTTTTAGCCGTCTGTGTTCGTGTGGCCGTAACTAGCATATCAGGGAGGTTTTGCACAGTTTCCTGCGCATGTAACTGGGTATTAAAACCCGTGAGAAATAATGAGCCGAAAATGAGTTTTTGCATGGTTGTCCTCTCTGCGCCGCCCGCGCATGATGGTTGATTTACACAACAGAGGACTAAAGAAAACGAGAGATGACGCGGAGCTGGGGACTGTCATTTTCGCTGACAGCCCTCCGCTGTACCGAATTACACTTTCGGGCCGGTCTCCGGGCTTATAAGTGGCGTTAACCTGAATCATCACCTTCCCATGCGTAAGCACAGTGGCATCCCGATGAAGCTTTTACTTATATACCGTTGCGGGGGCAGCGTCGGATTTGGTCTAAACCTTACCGACTTCCCGTTTAACCATTAGGTCTGAAAAACCCTCTGGAACCTGAAAGCAAGGCGCAATTATAGGGCGTTATATTGACAAAGCAAATTTACAACGCATACCTGTAACGTAACTAAGGTAACTCGCAATAAATAATCCCCCTTATCGTTCCCACGCTCCGGCGCTCATCGTTATACACAAGTGTCTGGGAGACACCGTCATCCCGGCAGATTGTCGGGATCCACGACTGCAAGGATGCAGGAGGTAGAGCAACGCAGGAGCAGTTGCCGAGAGCACAGGGATGTGAATGCTTGATTTCATTGAGCAACTCCTGTAGCGAGACTTGTTGCCTACTTCAGCATGCCATCCATGGCTTCTGGATCCCGGCAATCCCTGCCGGGATGACGTGCTTTGAAATACTTGTGTATAACGATGAGCGCTCCGGCGTGGGAACTATTCGGGCTAAGGGGTATTTATTGCGAGTTGCCTAAGTAGTCGTTCAAAAGTCAATTAACATTTTTTAGTACCCACGAAGAGCATGAAATTATATTCGACACGGGTACGGATTGCGGCTTTTGTCGAGTATAGAAGTAGTTACCCTGTAACTTTCTAACCCTTGCTAGGTTTGCATCAAAAACCGTCTATTTTCAGCAACAAAAGCGGCTGCCGACATCGGACTTGCAATGGCGTAGCCCTGGCCAAACTCGCAGCCCATAACCAGTAGAGCGTCGAATTGCTCCATAGTCTCAATACCCTCCGCCACTGTACTGAGGCCAAAGGTTTTCGCCAACACGATAATCGCCTGTACAATGGCTTTGTCGCCTTTATCCACCAGCATATCGCGGACAAAAGATTGGTCAATCTTGAGCGTATCCACCGGTAAACTGTGCAAATACGAGAGCGAGGAATAGCCGGTGCCAAAATCATCCAGGGCAAACCGAACGCCTTTCAACCGACAGGCCTCCATAGTCGCCGACACTTTGGCGAAATCTTCGATGGCCGCTGTTTCCAATATTTCAATATGCAAACAACCAACCGGCAGTTCAGGATAACCGGCTAAAGAGCGTTCGAGGTATTCCACGAATCCTTCCGATTGCAGGTGACAAGCGGCAATGTTAACGGAAACATCCATTGCAAAACCTGCTTCGCGCCATTGCATGAGCTGACTCAGGGCAGTGTCAATCGCCCACTCGCCCAATCTGATTTCCAGTTCCGAATGGCAGATGTTATTTAGGAAATCGTCCGGCAACAGCAAACCGCGCTCTGGATGATTCCAACGAATAAGCGCTTCTGCGCAGACAACCTTTCGGGTGACCAAATCAACCTTGGGCTGATAGTAAAACTCAAATTCTTGGTTATCCAGTCCCTGCTCGATACGTAACATAATCTCATGGCAGGATCGACTTTTCTGTTCATACGAGGGATCGAAGAGATGATAACGGTTCTTACCCAATTGTTTGGCGACATACATGGCTTGGTCGGCATGACGTAATAGTACGTCAGGATCGTTATCGTCCCCAGGGAAAATACTGACTCCGATGCTGGCTCCTAGGGAAATCGACCGGTCCTGGATAACAATAGGCTGAGCGATGATTTCAAGAACTCGCATCAGGCTGGCTGTACATTCTTCCTCACAACTCAAATCAGGCAGCAATATCACAAACTCATCGCCACCCAGACGGGCGACGGTGTCGGATTTACGAAGGATACTGCCGATGCGCCGGGCAATTGCATTCAATACGTGGTCGCCGACTTGATGTCCAAAGGTATCGTTAACCAGTTTAAAACCATCGAGATCCAGGTAACAAACCCCCAACATTTTTTGCTCGCGTTTAGTCTGCGCTATAGCCTGTTTCATACGCTCAGCCAACAGAACCCGGTTGGGAATGCCTGTTAATGAGTCATAATGGGCGCTCCGCTTCAATTCCTTTTCGTGTTGTTTGAGCAGCACCTGGTTGCGCACCCGCAGCAATACAATATCGGGGCTGATGGGCTTGGCGATGTAATCCACAGCTCCCAATTGCAGACCGTATGTTTCAGATTCCTTATCGGACGCTGCGGTTACGAAAATGACCGGAATATCGCGGGTACGCAAGTTCTCTTGCAACCGTCTCAATACTTCGTAACCATCCATTTTTGGCATGTCAATATCAAGCAAAATGAGGTCGGTATGCAGGGAATGCTGGGCAATATCCAACGCTCTTTGCCCATTGCAGGCCACTTTGACTTGGTAATCATGATTAAGAAAAGAAACCAGTATCTCCCGATTGACGCGCTTATCATCAACAACCAAAATAGTGGGCCGCCGGTCTTGAGCTGTTATTTCAACTTTTTCATTCGACAACCCCAGTTGTGCGTTTAAAACAGCTTGGGCCTTAGCGTAATCGGTGTCGAGAATATGCTGAACCAGCCTGTTGTAACTTGACAGCTGGTTATCGGGAAAAAGCATTTTGACTTGGCTGAGCAGTTCGTCGCTGACAAAACAGTCGGTGGCAAGCAGGGCGACTACTTCGGCCACAACCTGCGGCAGCGTTGCAATCTCGCTGAACGGAAACAGGAGTCGGTCAATCTCATTGACCAGTCCAGCCAAAACAGCGCCGGTTTTTTCCAGCAGGGACTCCATCGCTATATCGTTATACTGCTTAAGGGCCTGTTCCAGCTCTATAATCAAGCCGGAAAACCGGGGCATTGCTATCGAGTTAGCGCCCCCCATCAGCTTGTGGGCAAGGCGCTCAGCTGTTTTGTTATCCCCTGCCCGATAGGCCGCACCGATCAGCGCGATGTCATCGGCGTGGTTGGCGCGAAACAGGATCAGCATTTTTCGGTACAACGCAACATCGTTGCCTGTTAGCGTTTTCGCTGCATCCTGGTCTATCCCCGTCAACACCGGAAATACCAAGTCCATGCCCGATAGATTCTCGATCACCTTAACCAAGCCAACTGTATTTTGCGGTTTAACCCAGCGCACCAAAGTTTGAAAAAACAGATCCCAATCAAACGGCTTGGCAATATGATCGTTCATACCGCAGGCGAGACAACGATCTCGATTTTCAGTCATTATATTGCCTGTCATCGCAATGATAGGCAGGTTAGTAAAACGCGGATCGGCACGAATAATACGGGTGGCTTCAAAACCATCCATCACCGGCATCTGGCAGTCCATTAGCACCGCCGAGTAGTCATGCTCGCCAATCATCGTAATGGCTTCGGCGCCGTTGCCTGCAAGATCAACCCGAATGCCTTCATATCCCAGTATTTCAGGCATCATCTCCCGATTGACCGGATTATCATCCACCAGCAGCAGGTAGGTATTTTCCAACATCGGATACTTGCCCGGCCCGATGTTTATATCACTGCTTGGGGTTGTAGGAATGGGTTGACGATCGGCGGATTTGACCCAACGCGCCAAGGTTTGGAAAAAAAGCTCACTCTCAATCGGCTTGCTAATAAAATCATTCATACCGCAGGCGAGACAACGATCTTGATTTTCAGTCATTACGTTGCCCGTCATCGCAATAATCGGCAGATCGGCAAAACGCGAGTCGGCACGGATGAGACGGGTGGCTTCAAAACCATCCATCACCGGCATCTGACAGTCCATTAGCACCACTGAGTAGTCATGCTCGCCAACCAACTTGACAGCTTCGGCGCCGTTACCTGCAAGGTCAACCTTAACAATACCGTTATGACTCAATATTTCCAGCATCATCTCCTGAATAGGGATGTTATCTTCCACCAACAGCAGATACACATCGTTCAACCTAAGACAGGGGGCGGGCGTAAGTGTTTGCGGAGGCGGCGGATTGAGCGCAGTCAAGGGCTGCACATCCAGAAGGACAGTGAAATAAAAGGTGCTGCCAAATCCCAAACGGCTTTCGATGCCGATAGTGCCGCCCATAGCTGTCACCAGGTCCTTACTGATAGCCAAACCCAAACCCGTGCCGCCGTATTTGCGAGTGGTTGAGTTATCGGCTTGATTGAAAGCCTCAAACAAGTGGTCTTGTTGTTCTTCGCTCAAGCCGATGCCGGTATCGATAACACCAAAGCGCAAATACGCCTGTTTTTCCTCAAAGGCCAGCAACTGCACCTGTATGGTCACGCTGCCCTGTTCGGTAAATTTGATTGCATTGCTCAACAAGTTGAGCAACACCTGCCCCAGTCGTAGCGAATCGCCAATCAATGCCGTCGGCACATCAGGCTCAACCTCGAAATTCAGCGTCAATGGTTTGGCTTCCAGCAGCGACGATGTGACGTCGGACAAATACTGCATGACTGTTTCAAGCCTGAACTCTGCGTGTTCCAGTTTGAGTTTGCCGGCCTCAAGCTTGGAGAAATCAAGAATATCGTTGAGTACGCCCAACAACCATTTGGCTGAGGTGTCGATTTTATCCAGATAATTGCGCTGCTTTGCCGTTAACTCGCTTTGCAAGGCCAAATGGGTCATGCCCATGATGGCATTCATCGGGGTGCGAATTTCATGACTCATATTGGCGAGAAAGTTCGATTTGGCGCGATTTGCCGCCTCAGCAGTTGCCGCCACCAGCTGTAAATCCTTGGTTTGCTCGTTTATGGTCTCTTGCAAATGTTCTAAATGATGCGCCAATGCTTGTTCCGCTTCATCGCGTTTTTGCAGGCTGGCATCAAGTTGTTCAAGCATCCGGTTAAATGCGACAACTAAAAGCCCTAATTCATCGTTAGTTTCTTTTTTTGCCCGCACCGTATAGGTTTTCGATTCGGTGACACGATTAATAAATTTAGCAACCCGAATAATAGGTTGGGAAATAATCCGCTGTAAGCGTAGCGACATGGACAAAGCAACCAGCAAGGCTATGCCAAATGCCAGTAGAACGGTTAACGCAAAGCTGTAAAGTTTGTTATAAAGCGATTCAAAACTTCCGCGTAACAGCAAATAGCCGAGTAATTCATTATCCAATCGCACCGCTTGGATTATTTGAAAAAAATGTTCGCTTTTTATAAATTGCACGCCATTATGCAAGTCGTCGGCAGATAAAATCACAGGCGTTTGGTATGCGTTTTTTTGATAACTCGCTAATAGATTTTGCGATTTATCATAGATGCCCGCATAAAGAATATCGGAGTTATATCGTAATGCGCTCAGGGTTTTTTTGGTGGTGGACTCATCCATAAAAGCCAGCGAAGCCAGGCTATTTTCCGTGATGATATCGGCTTGAGTCTGCAAGGCGTTGATCAAGTTTTTTTCAACGAATGTTAGCTCATAAAAAAATAAAACCGCGCTAAATGCCAGCAACGCAACAGTGCTGCTAAAAACCGTAATGAACATCAATTTAAATTTAATCGATCGATTAGGTAGCATTAGGGTTCCTTGGAAAGCTTGATCAATTGTGAGCTGATTTTCAAGCCGACATTGCTTGCCGCTGCATTATTCACAAAAAAACGCAATTTTTGATCTTCTTCAAACAGGTAAATAATTCCCCCTAATTCTGTAAAATCTTGCTGCGAGCCAACCGATAAGATAGCGAGTTTACCGATCTTTTCCAAGAAACCGGCAGGCACAGCTTGAGAAAAATAAATCAATTGACAGTCGTCCAGCTTGGTTTGGGCGTTGATATTTTTGACCTCAATGCTCGCTTCGCCTATGGTTTTATTGCTGTAGCTTTGCCGTAACAAATTAGTAAAATCAGCATCCTCGTAAACACAGTAATGAAAAACCGGCGATACGGACGGCCATTCGGTGAACTTGGTAAAATGATATAAATACGCAACCTTAATTTGCAATTCCCGACCGGTCGACTCTTCGGCAGCGCTGTAATTCCATGGACACAAGACAGCCGACACGACTAAGGCAACTCGCAATAAATAAAATACCGTGTTAAATACAATAGAACACGGATACCAAAAGTAGTCGCCTCTAGGCGACACAGAATAGGACGGATAATCACTGATTAAAAGCGCAGAATATTCTAAAAAATCCGTGTAAATCCGTCTTATCTGTGTCATCCGTGTTCTATTTTTCTAGCTGCCAAGGTGTCAAGAGGTAGTTTATTGTCTGCGCGTTACCTAAAGCCAAGTTACAACATAGCATAATTATCGGTCGGCAATTAGGCCATTGAGTCGGTCTGCTTGAAGGCGCGACTGAGTTATTGTTGTAATGGTGCGGCCATCTACCTGTCCGAATAATGTTGAAAAAAAATGCTTCAAGAATTAAAAATCCAAGCGGGTTTTAAAATAAAAGTGCCTCTCCAGCACACTGTTATTCCCTCCCCCCAGCAATAAATCGGGATTAAACTCAAGGTGATTTTCGAGTAAATTATTACCGACTAGCGAAAATTCTAATTTTGGTATCGGTTTATACGCCAGGCGCAGGTTAAGACTGGTGTAAGCGGCTACCGGCTTGGTGTTGATAGCGGCTAATTTATCGACATATCTAAACCATAAATCCAACTCCACATTATCTAAAACATCAAAAGATGAGCGTAAGCTGAATTGATTTTGTGGGTTTTCATCAGTAAACGGATGAATGCTGCCATCCGGTCGTTTAAATCTTGCAGCAAGATAACCGTAGCTTAAATTTAATTTCCAAAAATCAGTTGCTTGCCAAGTGCCCGATACTTCGGAGCCATAGGTGTAACCTTTTACGCCATTGGTCAAGCCCACTGGAAGCAGTATATAAGGCGTACCGGCTTCAGATGCCGTAAGATTAGGCGCTCCTGTCATGAGCAACGGCAATCTACTGTAATCGTTATAAAACAAAGCAACATCGGCAGTCACTTTTGAGGCCTGAAAATGATAGCCTGACTCGTAGGCTAAAACATCTTCGGCTTTGTATTTTTCTGTTGGTAAAGACGCTTGGCCTGTAACTTTTACCGGTAAATTCCCGGTTTCTTCCGAAGGCGGCTCAGTAGCCAGCCAGACATCTAAATCTTGTTTGCTGCGGCTAGGCGTCATTACCGCCTTAGATAGGGCAGACCAAACACTATGATGGCTGTCAGGACTCCAAATCAGCCGTGCATTGGGTTGAACTTGAAAACCGGAAAAATCATTATGTTCCAATTTACTGCCAAAAATGAATTTTAGCCGGTCTGGAATCAACGACATTTCATCTTGTAGAAAACCACTGAACAATTGGTAAGCACGATTGCCAGGTTGGTACTGATAATAGGCATTTTCAATTAAATGATCTTGTATAAAACGATAGCCCCCACCCCAGATGAAATCATGTCGAGCGGTCAGTTTCAGATGGTGCTGAAAATCCAGGTCAAATTGATGAAAATTAGACTGATGAAAAAATTCATGTTGTTGATAATCATAATAGGCCTGCAAGGAAAAGTCGGAATCGGCAGACAATGTTTTATCCCAACGGCTTAATAAGCTGAACATGGAGCTGTCCAGTTGGTTGCGTTGCGTATCAAAATAAGGGGCTGTTAACATTGGCCTTTGCGATTGCTCATTAAATTGGCCGTGGAAAAAATTGCCCTGAATTTTCACAGCATCATTATCGCCATCCGATAAATCCAACTGTATTCCGCCTTGTTGCGCATCCCAACCATCATAATTATCCGCACCGCTGGAGCTAAGGTAACTATCGTGTTTTTTACTCTGAACATGAACCCTGCCAAAACTATGTTTATCGATTTGAAAACCATAGCGAGCAGAGCCGAATACCTGTTCGTCGCCCCCAGTGACACTCAGTTCAGCACCCTGAGTTTTTTTGGCATTTTTGCTGATGATATTGATAACCCCGTTGACCGCATTTGCGCCCCATAAAGTCGCGCCAGGGCCGCGAATCACCTCAATGCGCTCGATATTTTCCAGCAACATATCCTGGGTTTCCCACAGCGTTCCGGAAAAAATCGGCGCATAAAGGGTTCTACCGTCCATTAATACCAATAATTTGTTACTGGTGCGTTCATTAAATCCGCGTACAGTGACCGCCCATTGATTGGCATTGATGCGTGCAACCTGTATGCCTGGCGCCATTCTAAGCGCTTCGGGAATGCTGGTCGCTCCGCTACGGCGAATATCTTCGGCTGAAATAACAAAAACAGCGGCCGCGGAGTCTTTCACGTTTTGCTGCTTCTTGCTAACGGATGTGGTGATGTTTAATGCCATGACTTGTTCAAGCGGCATAGCCAATAAGTCCTCAGTAGAAGGGGGATTTACGGCCTCATCCATAGATTCAAGCGTTATGCTGTTATCCGCTTGTACCTGCACCGAAGTCAGCAGGCTTACCGTTAATGCAATTTGGTTGATCTTTCGCGACGCCATTAGAAAATTCTCTTCTATCAACGAAATTAGGTGTTTTATTCTATCGTGAATAAACCCGCAAATACACTTTAATGTAAGCAAATGCTTTCATGAAAAACATAAAGTCAATTAAGACTGAGTTTAGATGGGTTTTAAATAGGGCCAAAGAAGGATGATCAGAAAAGGTTTAATATACTTTTTTGTTATCAGCTAATCTTTTTGGTTGTATAGTGAAGACCTGTCCAAAAGGCGGACTCTGTCGATAATCCGCCAGCCGGATGGCCTAACCCTATCTTACGAGGTGAATCATGAACTCACTACAACAAGCATTTATCCTATTTTTTCTTCCGGCAGTGTTTTTAACATTGCCGGTTTCGGCAGCCGATAGTGCAGCCGGAGAGCAAAAAGCAAATTCCTGCGCCGGTTGTCATGGCCAAAAAGGGAGCAGCACCAATGCGCAATGGCCCAATTTGGCGGCGCAACAATCGACCTATCTGGTTAATCAACTCAAAGCATTTAAGGCTGGAGATCGTATCAACCCTATGATGCAATCGATGGCGGCCAACCTGGCTAATGACGACATCAATAACCTTGCCGCTTATTTTTCCAGTCTAGCGCCGGTTAAAGCCGGTGGCAATCCGGCATTGGCAAAAACAGGCGAGTCCAAAGCCGCTATGTGCCTGGGATGTCATGGCGCCACCGCTGGAGGTAACGGCCAGTTTCCAAGACTCGCCGGGCAACATCCTGACTATCTTGAGCAACAACTAAAAGCCTTTAAAGACGGCTCACGTAAAAGCGGGCCGATGCAAGCCATTATCGCTAATATGCCTGAAACCGATTTTAAAGCATTAGCGGCTTATTTTGGTTCGTTGTAGCGCGATTCCTTACCACCTATCACTTTCACGTCATACCGGCATGGACTGCCGGTATCCACGACTGCAAGGATGCAGGAGGTAGAGCAATGCATGGATGTGATCTAAGGAATGAGCACGAAATAACTTAGGCAAGTTGCCAATAGTCGGAGTGCAGGCTTCGCCTGCATACGCAAGCACCAACAGTAGGCGCTTTAGGCGAAGCTTGCACTCCTGCCGCACACAGTTGTCCACTTTATTTCATACTCGTTCCTAAGATTGCCATCCCTGGCTTCTGGATACCGGCAATCCCTGCCGGAATGACGTACTGGGAATTTTCATTAAAACTGATAGGTATTAAGCCGCGTTATTTTCAACTGCCCCATACAGCAACAAATGCTTTATCATTAGCAGATTAAAAATTAAAGGCCGCTAGGGCTACCTATAAAAATAATGAACCACCATCAAGAAGCTACAACCGATCGCAATTTATCCCTCATCTTCCTGTTTGCAGCAACCTTATTTACCAGCGCATCGCTGATGTTTGTGTTGCAACCCCTGTTCGGGAAGATTTTATTACCCTTACTGGGCGGATCCCCGGCAGTCTGGAACACCTGCATGGTGTTTTACCAGAGTATTTTGTTTCTGGGTTATCTTTACGCGCACTATCTTTCAACGCGGTATAGCCAGCACCGCCAAATTCAGGTTCATACTGCGCTGATACTGATTAGCTTCTTGGCGCTGCCATTAGCCTTGCCTGAAAACACCGTCCCGCCGACCGACAGCAACCCGACCTTCTGGCTGCTATGGACTTTATTCCTTGCCATCGGCCTGCCTTTTTTCGTGGTCTCCACGACCGCACCGCTGATTCAAAAATGGTTTGCCCATGTTGGCCACCATACCAGCCATGATCCTTATTACCTGTATGCGGCCAGCAACACCGGCAGCCTGATTGCATTGCTGAGTTATCCGTTCCTGCTCGAACCTAATATCGGACTGGCTAACCAGAAAAGTTATTGGAGCGTCGGCTACCTGCTGCTTTGCCTGCTAATTGCAACTTGTGCTTTTGTGCTGTGGAAAAGTCGGCAAACAACCGAGCAACACGAGGACCTGGATGCAAGCGATGAAAACAATCTCAGCCTAATCACCAAATTACACTGGCTGGCTCTGGCCTTGGTGCCGTCCAGCCTGTTGCTGGGCTTGACCAATTTCATCAGCACCGATATTGCCTCGGTGCCGTTGTTGTGGATTATCCCATTAACGCTGTATTTACTGTCTTTTGTGATCGTTTTTTCTAAATGGAACGACAAAATTCATCCACTCATGGTCAAACTGCAACCAATCTTCCTGTTGCCGTTTATCGCCTACGCATTCATTAATCCGGCCGATTTGCCTTATTGGGCCTACCTGATTTTGCACCTGATCGCCTTTTTCTTTGCAGTAATGGTTTGTCACGGCGAACTGGCAAAACTAAGACCACATACCCGGCATTTAACCAATTTCTACCTGATCATGTCTTTTGCCGGCATGTTAGGCGGCATGTTCAACACCTTTGTTGCGCCGTTTGTGTTTAATGCCGTTTATGAATACCCGATTATGATCATTGCGGCCTTGCTGCTGCGCCCCGGCCTAAAACTGACAATGAACACCGGCTTGGTGCTGCAAATAATAGCCCCTACCCTGCTGGTCATAGTCGGGATTATTGTTCATGCCACCGTCGACGATTTGCTCCAGTATTTCGACGTCATCGTCATCGGCTTGATAGGCTTAACCTTGCTAACCTACTTGCTCAGAGAGCGCCCAGTCGGCTTCGCTTTAACGACCGGCGCGATTATTTTCCTTGCTCTGGGCTTACATGGCCTGTCATCGCATACGCTGTATCAAGAACGCACCTTTTTTGGCGTACTGGCCGTGCGTGATGCGGTGTTAACCGATGAACAAGGCAAACCTGAACACTATCATGAACTTTTCCACGGCACGACCAAACACGGAGCGCAACGTCTGGCTGCAAACTTAAGCCAAATACCGTTGACCTATTACAGTCGCCCAGGACCGATGGGACAGCTGTTTAAGGAATACGATAATAATGATCAAGCCTGGAATATAGGCGTGGTTGGCTTGGGCGCCGGAGCCTTAGCCTGTTATGCCAAAGATCAACAGAACTGGACGCTGTACGAAATCGATCCGCTGGTGGTAGACATTGCGAGTACCCCCGCTTATTTCAGCTACCTGAGCCAATGCGCCCATAACGCCACGATGCGCGTCGGCGACGCCCGCTTGTCGCTGGAAAAAGAGCCGGACCAGCACTTTGACTTATTAGTCATGGATGCGTTCAGTTCCGATTCGGTGCCGACCCATCTTTTAACCAAGGAAGCGCTGGCGCTTTATTTCAAAAAGCTCAAACCCGGCGGCATACTGGCATTTCATATGACCAACCGCCATTTATCGCTGAAAAAAGTATTGTCGATTAATGCGGAAGCCCTACACTTGGCCGCGTTGATTCAGGAGTTCAAGCCGCAACAGGACATCCCGCTAGTGGTTGCGACCGACTGGGTGGTTATGGCAAAACAGGCAGAAACACTAGAACCATTACGCCTAAGCCGTCTCGGCAACTGGCAAAAAATGCCTTTATATTTTGATATGAAGCCATGGACGGATGACTTTACTAATATTGTCAGTATTTGGAAGTAGTGCGCTTTAACAGGCTCGGGCTCGACAATCCCTGCCGGATGGAACTACCCGGCCCGAGCCTGTCCCTGAATAGTAGCCACGATACGTCTGCTGCCGCCATGATTGCGATGCTCGCACAGGTAAATGCCTTGCCAGATGCCCAGATTAAGCTTGCCTTTGGTAATGGGTATGCTGCAACTGGAACCTAGCAGGGCATTTTTTATGTGGGCGGGCATGTCGTCATCACCCTCATAGGCATGTTTATAGTAAGGCGCTCCTTCCGGCACAAATCGATTAAAGTGGCTTTCCATGTCCTGCCGCACCGTCGGGTCGGCATTCTCATTAACCGTCAACGATGCCGATGTATGCTTGATAAAAAGGTGCAGCAATCCGCACTCTATGGCGGCCAATTCTGGAATGACGTTCAGGATTTCACCGGTGATCAGGTGAAATCCCCTGCTCTTTTCCGATAATAAAAACTCTTTTTGTACCCACATTAACAAAACCTGCTGTATGACTTAAAGTGCCGCGCCAAACGTCACATTGGAAAGAAAGGCCTTTTAACGTTCTGCTTGCCACGATATTTCAGTTCATTCTTTCAATATGAATCATGGTTGCTTTTAAAGAAGCCAGTACGTCGATAAACAAACAAACCATTGAACTGAAAATAAATAACACGCTGAAGACGACAAATAAAATCAAAACTTCCGCGCTGATTTGTTCGGTAAAGCGCAAAGCGATTGAGCCCAGTACAAACACGCCGCTGCTTATCGCGCTACACAACAGCAATCCGAAACTCCACTTGAGCACTTGACACCGGTACACCATGGTATTGAGTTCCTTTTCCAGTTTTTCCGCTTTTGAACTGGTTTTAAGCTCTTCATAGATGTCCCTCACCCGACCGATGGCATGGGTATAACGGGCATTCAAAGTCAGTACAAAAATGCCGATACTGGAAAATAAAACAAGAGAGCTGGTTACCAGTTCAACAATACCATCCAGCTTGTGAAGCATTTACCCCTCCTGACCGTCAATTCTTGCGCGGGTTAATATCGGCGCATAAACAAACACAAATAAGGAGAATGCCGCCAGCCAGAGAAGTATCGATACATAGAGTAAATTTTCGTACCAGTCCGGCATCGCTATCGGTAATAAAACCCGGAATAAAGCGGCAAGATTAATCAACGCAAATGCAATCGCTATCGCATTGGAAGCCTTCATAGCCCGGCCTGTATGGCCTAGCGATACCCTCGCCATCATGCCCAATGTTAATACGCCGATCCCTCCCAACGTAAAAGCATGAAGCGCCAACGACGACGGCACCACAGAATAGGCCGATAATACGGTCAACATAAAACCCAGGATTATCCAGCCGTAACCGGCATAAAGCACCCATAACAACGGTACGTATAGGATGCGTTGCACATACCAACCCGCTAGCCTAGCGGCATTGACGGCAACGGCAACACCCGCAGCTAAGGCTAACAAGGTTCCCGAAATGCCGAATAATTGCAGGGCGAATACGATCACAGCAGAGGCTACCGATAAGCTATCCAGCAACGGGTTTTTGATGATTAGGGTTCCCGGGATGCCGCGTTCGGTAAAAAAAGGAAATACCCGTCCGGCAATAACTAGGATCAGGATGATAATAGTCGCAACGACCAGCTGAATGCCCGTTGCCGCAGTGTTATCCTGCAAACCCAGCATTTCAATATGGATCAGGCCATTGCCCAAAGCCAACAGCAGTAACAGGCCTATAAAAAACAGATTTCTATATTGCTTTGCCTCAATGATAGGCTTGCTGACTTGATAAGCCAGGGCGGGCAAAAACGAAAAGTCCACCAAGGCAATTAATGCGTCAGGCAACACGCCCGCATAAAACGGCAAGATGCGCCCATAGAGCCATAACAAACACAAGCCAGCCAATGGGTCGCCGATCAGCGTCGGCTTACCCGTCCAATTTTTAACTGCCGTTAATAAAAATCCTGCAATGACGGCTACGGCATAGCCCAATAACATTTCGTGCGCATGCCAGTAAGTATTGGAAAAATAATGTTCCGCCGTTAACGTGCCGTTGAACATGGCATTCCAAAAGACAATCAAGATCAGCGCCGCGAGCCCGGCCAAGGCAAAAAAGGCTCTAAATCCCAGGGCAAAAAGGGGGTAATCAAAAATAGGTTGTGATTTCATTGCTATGTTTTCCAGCCGATCGGCTCAGCGTTTGAGAATGCCGGTAATTATACTCATTTCGTAACTACTCAGCAGATAGAAAATGGAACACGGATGACACGGATTAGACTGATAAACACGGATAAAACCAATGAATGGGCTGTCCATCGACTCTTTAAAATCCGTTTAAATCTGTGTCATCCGTGTTCTATTATAAAATTAGCCCTGAGTAGTTACCTCATTTCTCTATTAAAAGAGCCTTTTGTGTGTCTTTGATGATTTGCTTTATTTTACTCAGCACCTGCTGTTGCTGTACTGAAGGCAGTTTGCCGAATTCCTGTTCAAATTCGCTCAAACTATAGGCCGATTCATTGCTTGTGTTATCGGATAAGCTGAGGCCGCAATCGGTGATGACGTGTTTAATAGGGTCGGCGGCATTTTCCAACGGCATTACTGCGGACAGAACCTTGCGTATCATGGTGTTGATGCGAATAAAAACGGATTGCCCGGTCAATAAGTCATCGACGATGCGTTTGGCATATTCTTCTGTATAACCTTTTCGCTTTGAGTCCTTAAAGGTCTTCATTGGAAGCGTAACCGGGGGATTTTTATCTATTTGATACTCAAAATCAAAATCGCTGCCTTGCGAGGCGATCAGGCTGTCGGCATCGATACTCACTTGCAAGGCGTTGTCCTTACAGGTAATTTTCAATCTAACGTTATCATAAAGACCGCGAGGCGGCATAGGCGACAAGGCAAAGCTATAGCTTCGATTGCTTAATCGGTCACTTTCTTGATGATAGCTCCAAGTATTGTCAGCGAATGCGCTAAGAGGACAAAAAAACAGCAGCGCCACTATCAGTCGTTGGGCGGCTTTGTTGAATGATCTGTAATCGGGTAGAGCACGCCCCTTGCCTGCATCCATGTAAGCAATACCAAAAGCACGGTTATGTTTCATTTTTGATATTCCCCAATCCAAAAGGTTTGATTATTCCATCGACTGCATGGATGCAGGAGGTAGAGCAATGCAGGGAGCAATTGCCGATAACTTGAAAAAACTTTTGGGAGCGCCGCATATCGGGCAATCCCAGCTATCGGGAATATCCGCCCAGCGGGTTCCCGCTGCAATACCACTGTCGGGGTCGCCTTTGGCTTCATCATAGATATGCTCGCATTCCAGGCACTGGTATTTTTTAAAATCAGACATAAGTTAAAAGGGTAGTCTACGCGTGTTGGAAACAGGAGGCACGATTAACCTTTGCCGCGAGTACGGGTTCGAGTGCTGGTGCCGACAGGCGATTTGTCTTTAGATATTTCCAGCGTTTCAAAGCGTTTTTCAATAAATTGAATGATTAAATCCGCAATATCCTTGCCGCTGGCGGCTTCAATACCCTCCAGTCCGGGAGACGAATTGACCTCCATAATGACCGGGCCGTGGTTGGATCGCAGCATATCGACGCCGCACACATTCAAGCCCATGATTTTCGCGGCTCGCACGGCAGTAGAGCGTTCCTCTGGGGTTAAGCGCACTAAAGCCGCAGAACCGCCGCGATGTAAATTTGAACGAAACTCCCCCGGCGTTGCCTGACGTTTCATCGCGGCAACGACTTTGCCGTCTACCACAAAGCAGCGAATATCACTGCCGCCGGCTTCCTTAATAAACTCCTGCACCATAATATTGGCTTTAAGTCCCATAAAAGCTTGAATAACGCTCTCTGCGGCATTATGGGTTTCGGCCAAAACCACGCCGATGCCTTGCGTACCTTCCAATAATTTAATCACCAGCGGAGCGCCGCCGACTTGGGCGATTAAATCCTCAATATCGTCAGGATTATTGGCAAAGCCTGTTACCGGTAGGCCTATGCCTTTTCTGGCAAGTAACTGGGTTGACCTTAATTTATCGCGTGACCGTGATATAGCTACCGACTCGTTTAAAGGAAACACATTCATCATTTCAAACTGTCTCAATACCGCAGTTCCGTAGAACGTGACTGAAGCGCCAATCCGGGGAATAACGGCATCAAATCCCGTTAAGTCTTCACCCCGATAATGAATGGATGGATTATGCGAAGTAATATTCATATAACAGCGCAATACATCCAAAACCCGTACCTTATGCCCCCGTGCTTCTGCGGCTTTAACCAACCGAGAGGTCGAGTACAGTTTGGGGTTACGGGACAAAATAGCAATTTTCATAAAGACTTAAGTTCTCGATTTAATACATTTAAATAAAGGTATATTTTGACACGAAATAAAGCGGGGTGCTTTAAAAATGGGGTAGCGGCCAGGGCTATCGTCAGATGCTTACAAAAGGCATTAAGTTTATTAAGGATATTGGATTTACTGGGAAGAATAAATTTATCATGGGTTTCGCGCAGGTAGGCAGTGATATAAGTAATAAGATAATGATGATATATTCATCACGTGTCATCTTTATGAAGAAGCCCTGTTTTATAGATGTTTATCGGTCAAAGCCGTGTTCTATTCCCCTAACTGCTGAGTAATTATAAATTATGCCTCTATCTCGCCCTAGCTTGGCTCAACTGGAAATGCGCGGTAATTTCATCAACCGCCATATCGGCCCCAATCCGCAGCAAACCAAAGAAATGCTGGCGGAACTGGGCATAAGTGAACTGGAAGATATTATCGACCTAGCCATTCCGGCCAATATCCTGAATCATGAGCCGTTAAAACTCACCGAGACAATCAGCGAACGCGCTGTGATCAAGCATCTGCGTAAAATGCGCGAACGCAATAAGGTGTTCACCTCCATGATAGGCATGGGCTATTACGACACCGTCATGCCTGCGGTGATTAAGCGCAATGTGTTGGAAAATCCCGCTTGGTATACGGCTTATACGCCTTATCAGGCCGAGGTCAGCCAAGGGCGGCTGGAAGCGTTGCTGACTTTCCAGCAAGTTATCATCGATTTAACCGGCATGGCCTTGGCTAACGCCTCGCTGCTTGATGAAGCTACGGCGGCGGCGGAAGCTATGACCATGTCGCGGCGCTTGTCCAAGAGCGCTGCCAACAGTATTTTCCTGGATCAAGATTGCCACCCGCAGACCATTGCCGTGATCAAGACCCGCGCCCACTCCTTGGGTTATGAAGTTATCGTCGGCGACCCTTATCAGGACCTGGAGCAATACGATTTTTTTGCGTTGCTGGTGCAATATCCCGGCTGTAAAGGTGAAATAAAAGACCTGTGCGCAGTCACCGCCATCGCCCAGGCAAAATCGGCGCTGATCACGGTCGCGGCGGATTTGTTGGCGCTGGTGTTGCTTAAAGCGCCTGCCGAATTCGGCGTCGACATAGTGGTCGGCAACTCCCAGCGTTTTGGCGTACCGATGGGTTATGGCGGCCCTCATGCCGCGTATTTTGCAACCAAAGACGAATACAAGCGCTCGGTTCCCGGCCGTATTATCGGCGTATCGAAAGACAGCCACGGACAGCTTGCCTTGCGCATGGCGCTGCAAACCCGCGAGCAACATATCCGCAGGGATAAGGCCACCAGCAACATCTGCACATCGCAGGTGTTGCTTGCCGTGATTGCCGGGTTTTATGCGGTTTATCACGGTGCGGAAGGTTTGCGCTTGATTGCAAGTCGGGTGCATCGTTACGCGCAAATCCTGGCTGCCGGAATTACCCAGCTGGGTCATCAAGTGCTGAGCAATTGTTATTTCGATACCTTGGTTATCTTTACACCGAACCGGGCAAAACGCATCGCGGCCCAGGCGACAGAAACCAATATTAACTTGCGGATTATCGACGCGGACCATATCGGCATATCGTTGGACGAAACCACCACGCGGGGGAACTTACGAGATGTCTGGCAGGTTTTTGCCTCTGCCACCGCAGACCTTCCTGACATTAATGTCTTGGATGCCGTAGTCGGCGAATGTATCCCGGAAGCCTTATTGCGCCACGATCAAATCCTGCAACATCCGGTTTTCGACCGTTATCATTCCGAAACCGAAATGATGCGTTATATGCGTCGCCTAGCTAGGCGCGATATAGCGCTGGATCGTTCGATGATACCGCTGGGGTCCTGCACGATGAAACTGAATGCCGCGACGGAAATGCAGACCATCTCTTATTATGAATTTAACGCGCTGCACCCGTTCGCACCGATGTACCAAACCCACGGCTACCAACAGATGTTTGCCGAGCTGGAAGACATGTTATGCGACCTGACCGGCTTCGACGCCTTTTCACTGCAACCCAACGCCGGTTCCCAGGGTGAATACACCGGCTTGCTAGTCATTCGCAAATATCATGAAGTCAGGGGGCAAGCACAGCGCAACATCTGCTTGATACCCGCTTCCGCGCACGGCACCAATCCGGCCAGCGCCACGATGGCAGGACTCAAGGTCGTGGTGGTCGCCTGCGATGCTTACGGCAACGTCAGCCTGGATGATTTACGCACGAAAACAGCCGAATATCATGACACGCTGGCCGCGCTAATGATCACCTATCCGTCCACTCACGGCGTATTTGAGCAGGCATTCAGGGAGATTTGCGACTTGATCCACCAGCACGGCGGACAAGTTTACTTGGATGGCGCAAACTTTAATGCCTTAGTAGGTTTAAGCCGTCCCGGCAAAATCGGCGCGGACGTCGCTCATCTTAACCTGCATAAAACCTTCTGCATTCCGCATGGCGGCGGCGGACCGGGCGTAGGGCCCATAGGCGTTGGCGCGCATTTGGCTCCGTTCCTGCCCGATCATCCGGTTGTCGAAGGCGTCAACCCGGCCAAAAGCGAACACGGCACCATCGGTACGGTATCCGCCGCGCCGTGGGGATCGGCCAGTATCTATACCATTTCCTGGGCCTATATCGCGATGATGGGGGCCGCCGGTTTAAAACGCGCGACGCTGACCGCAATCCTGAACGCCAATTACATCGCCAAACGGCTAACGCCGTATTACCCGATTTTATACACCGGCAAAAACGGCTGGGTCGCGCATGAATGCATTATCGATTGCCATGCCTTTAAAAAGACCTGCAACATCACCGTCGAAGACATCGCCAAACGCCTGATCGACTATGGATTTCATGCGCCGACCGTATCGTTCCCGGTTGCCGACACCTTGATGATAGAACCGACGGAAAGCGAAGATAAAGCTGAGATAGACCGTTTTTGTGCGGCGTTAATCGCTATTCGCGAGGAAATCAAAGCTATAGAAACCGGGGTTGCCGATGTCGAAAACAACCTGCTGCATAATGCGCCGCACACCCACCGCTTGTTACTGGACAAATGGACGCTGCCTTACTCCAAACGACAGGCTTTTTTCCCGAATAGTGATCAACATGATGACAAATACTGGCCGCCGGTGGGGCGTATCGATAATGTGTATGGCGACCGGCATGTGTTTTGCAGCTGTCCGCCGCCGGTGGATGATGAATAACTGATGTTAAATATTGTCCACGAAAGGCACGAGATGCCAAAAGTAGGCGCCTCTAGGCGACACTGATTAAACGGATAATCACTGATTAAAAGCACAGAATATTTTAAAAAATCCGTGTAAATCCGTCCTATCTGTGTCGCCTCGGCAATTGCTCCTGCATTGCTCTACCTCCTGCATCCATGTAGGCAAAGCTGGCTTTGAACGATTGACACGTACAAGGCCAGCCTTGTACTCCGGTAATACACAAAGTTTTGCTCAAACTATTTTTCGTGCTTTTCGTGGACAAGGCTTTTTTTATTTACACCCGCAACGGCGTAACTTTACCGGTCATGCGGTAATTTTTATAATCATCCACAACCTGGGCATGGTCGAATGCCAACACAGCCGGAAGATTGGCAAAAGTAAAAATACCGAAATTCTTTGCATCATCCGCAGCTAACGGCATTCCAGTCGCTTCGGCAATATAGACGGCGGTAACGGTATGGTTGCGCGGATCGCGTTTGGGGTTGGAATAGATACCCAGTAAAACCGTCAATGTAATATCAAGACAGGTTTCTTCCTTGGCTTCACGGATGGCGGCTTGCTCTACGGTTTCGCCAACATCGACAAAACCTCCCGGAACAGCCCAACCGTAAGGCGGATAGGCACGTTCAATTAACACAAAGGGCCGATCTGGTTGGTCGGTTAATTCAATTAAAATATCGGCTGCTAATAAAGGGGTGACGGGTTTTGACATGTTATCTTGAGACGTGATGGTTGGAATTTTAGCGGTGACAAAATGGAACTAACGAAACCTTTTTTCCTGTAAACGATTACCTAAGGCTTCACAATACATGACCATCGTTATCAGTTCGGCGACATTTTCAGCCTGCATTTTTTCCATGATACTACTCCGGTGTGCTTCGATGGTGCGATTGCTGATATTAAGTATGCTTGCAGACTCTTTATTTGAGTGGCTTTTGACTATCAAGCCCAGCACTTCTTTTTCCCTCGTTGTTAAATGATTGATACGCTCTTGTATATGGCGTTTCTTGATACGATCTTCCCTGAATACAATGTCTTTTTTAATGGCTTCATCAATTCGTTCCAGCAATACATCGGTATCAAACGGTTTTTCCAAAAAATCAACAGCACCGGCCCTGAATGCTTTTGCCGAATCAGCAATATCGGCATTGCCGCTGATAAATATGATAGGAATGGTAATATCCCTGTTCAATAATTCGTTCTGGAGTTCGTGACCGCTCATTAAAGGCATTCTAACATCCAAAACCAGACATCCTGGTTGTTCAGGGTCATAGTTCTCCAAAAATGCCTCGGCGGATTCAAAGCTCCTGACCGTTTGTCCTGTTGATTCAATCAATAGGGTTAGTGAGTCGCGTATCGGAAATTCATCATCAACTAAATAAACCAAGGGCATTGAGTTATTACCGCTCATTAGATTTTTCTCCGTATGGGTAGGGTGAAATAAAAAGTAGTGCCTTTTTCAGGTTTGCTATTGAAGTGCAAAGTGCCTTCATGGGCGTCGATTAGTGATCGACTGATGGATAGTCCCATGCCCATGCCGTTTGCTTTTGTGGTGTAAAAAGGCGTCAATATTTTTTGTTGCTGGTCCTTATCAAGTCCCGGCCCATTGTCCTTTACCCTGACCTGTATGCCATTATTGAGCGTCAATCGACTATGAATGGTTAACTGGCGTTGCTGTTTTGCAGGCGAATTTTGCAAAGCCTCAATGCTGTTTCTGATCAGGTTGATGATAACCTGCTCGATTTGTACATGATCGACATAGATAGACGGCAGGTTATTTTCCAGTTCGAATGTTAGTTTTATATCGTTTTGTTTAAGTTCGGCAACACACAAGCCGACAGCGTCATGAATCAAGGTATTGATATCAGTAGTTGAACGGTGTTTTGCATGAGATTTGACAAAGTCCCTCATACGATGAATTATTTGTCCCGCTCTTAAAGCCTGTTGCTGTGTTTTGTACAAGATTTCGATAAGCTTTACCCGATCAAGATTTTCAGTGTTAATCAGGTTTATGCTGGCTTGCGTATAGCTGGAAATCGCAGACAAGGGTTGGTTGACCTCATGAGCAATGCCTGAAGCCATCTCCCCCATCAGTCCAAGGCGAGTGACATGGGCGAGTTCGTCCAGGTGTTCCTTATCTTGCTGCTCCCTATGTTTACGCAAACTCACATCACGCACGATATTAGTGAAGTAGCGCTCATTATCGATTGAAAATTCCGCTATGGACAGATCCAAAGGCACCACAGAACCATTTTTGTGTAGACCGTCAATTTCCCTAATTTGACCGACAAATTTTATCGCGCTGGGCAAACTGTAAGTCATTTCTTTTGGCGATAACAGCATCAATTTGTTAATACTGCAACCCAATAACTCTTTCGGTTTATAGCCGAAAATCGTTTCTACTGCGGCATTAGCAGATACGATGACATCGGACATGTTAATGGTGATAATGCCTTCCACCGATGCATTAAAAATGGAATTGAGCTTGGCTTCCCTTTCCAGTAATTGGTGCTTGGAACGACGGAGTTCTTCGACTTTTTTCATCAGACTCAGATTACTGGCAGTCAATTCGCTGGTCTGTTTGCGAATTTTTGTTTCCAGTTTTTCATTAAGGCAGGTAATGGTGTCTTCCGCTTGCTTACGTTCGGTTACGTTATTAATAGTCAGGTATATTTCTAATGGGTTTTTATCTTTGTGGATAACCCTTGCGTAGCATTCAATATAAGCTAATAGCTTGCTTTTATCGCAGGGTTTAGACAAACCTGTCAGATTTGTACAAAATTGAAAGTGCCGACATTCTGAATGAGGTGCTGCATCACATGCATCCCTGAGTTTGGCGTTAAGAACTTGATCCGTTTTTTGCCCTAAAAGACTACGGAGAAACAAGTAATAATTATCCTGGTCGGTAGGATGAATAAACTCTCCCAATCGCTTGTTTATCAGTGTTTCTTTTGGATGCCTTAGCAGGACTGAGGCCGCAATATTGGCATTTTTAATGATCCCAGCCTCATTTAGCGTCAGGTAAGCGACAGGCGATGAATCATAAAGTTGGGCATAATCATCACGGGATGCAGTCAATTCCTGGTTAGCTCTGTTTAACTCTTCGTTCTGCATTTTTAGTTCTATTTGGTAAACCTGAAGTTCGAACAACAGCTTTTGAATGTCGTTAGTGGACATTCGGGCAATATCGGCACCGGAATGAGAGAGCATGATTTCTGCCTGTTTTTGGATATCTGCACGGTGTTTATCCAATAAGACTTCCGCTTTACTGTCAAGAGTTTCGGTATTCAGGTGTTCATTAGGCGATTGACTCATAACGGGTACCTGTTTTTGCGAGAGTTTAAAAAACCTGTGAAATTATCGTTAAACTGAACAACCACTCGCTAAAGAGAAGATGCTTGAAAGTCGGTGGTTTCAACCACGACTAGTGCGCATAAATGCGGGCTAAAACCGTCACCGGGACCAATAAAATCAAGCATCTCGCCTAATGTACAATCATAAACCGATAATGACCAGTCCCATGCATGTAACGGCATGACCCCTTCGTAAAACATGCTCTATAGCAAGTATAGGTGTTTATACGGATTATATTACCTAATTTTTCATGATAGATTAACAGCGTATTCATACAAATTGTTCCACTATCTTTTTGTATATACAACTTTCAGATAAATAATTTCCCAATATTGCGTAGAACAACTCTGATTTTAAAGCTTTTTTAACTGATAAAGCTGGAAATTTAATTTCTGAAAAAGCTCATCGAATGAAAACCGGAGTATGTTTCTTCAAAATATGCGGAGGGGTTATGGTCGATTTTAATTTAGTGCAAAAATCAAATAATCAAGCTATTGACGAAGATAGATTTAAAAAAATGGTTGCAGAACGGGCTTACTGTAAATCCGAAAAAAGAGGTTTTGTGGATGGGCATGAAATGGAAGACTGGCTTGAGGCCGAATGGGAAATCAAAAATCAATACTTTTATTGGTCACAGGAATGCTGAGTATCTTTTTAAATCACAATATTTGTTAACTTAAAGCTTATGGTGCTTAATATGAAAAGAAATAAAATAACTGATACCTTCAGTCAGAATAAATTAATAGAGCATAAACAACGTATTGCATTTCATGAAGCTGGACATGCGGCAGGTATTCATTTAAATAACCAAGCGAGGCAGCTACCGCCGGTTTTTTTTAACATTATTTTTAAGGACATGAATAATGCGACGGAAGCGGACATCATGACTTATCAAACAAGCCATGACGATTGTATTGCACGAGTTCAAGGCGGTCGGTTAATTGAAATACCGCCTTTCATTGATAACCTGGTATGCGAATTAACAGAACACAATGACGCAATGGTGCAATTGATAAAGGATTATATGATAGCCTTTGAAGCGGATATTGTTAACCTGCTCATCGGGCCGTTGGCTGAGGCCAAACATGTAGCAGACACCGATGATGAGCTGTTTAATCCGCGGATAGTTAACCTGAAAGCATTAAGAAATTATGGCGGCAGTTCAGATCTTGCCTTGGTTAATGAATATTTGCATAGCTTCTCCGCCGATGCTCAACAAAGAGATGACAAATTAGCTAAATTGTTCGATGCGGCATTTGACTTTGTAAATAATGATGCAAACTGGGCTGCAATCACAAAACTGGCAAATTATATTTTTTACAACAGCAAAAATATTATTTGCTGTGAAGAGATTGTTTCAATACTGGATCAGTCGGTAGATCATTTTCAGAATCGGATAAACAAGGCAAAGACAGAACCGGACCAGTCTTGGCCTCATTGGCGGCTTGTTAACGGTTAATCACACCAAATAAAATGACCATTAACACAAGGTGATGCCACAATGGACGACTCAAAGAACCCTATCGTTAAGACAATACTCACGCTGCTAAGCAATATCTTCGTCTATCTAAAAAGTTTATTAATTACCGGATTTAGCTACCTATCCAAACAGGAACCGGAACGGGAGCTCAATAAACCGCTGGATAAAAAAACCACTACCTCCCGGCAAAGAAAGATTCTTTACTTTGCCTTGTTATTAATTCTGGCATTGACCTTTATCAATAGCGTTCGGGAAGTGCAACAAGACGAAATTCCCTACAGCCAGTTTATTAAGTTGGTCAAAGAGACAAAAATTGATAAGGCGGTGGTAACCGAAAGGTTCATTACCGGTGTTATCAAGCCTGACGATCCAAAACAGTCCGCCAAAAATTTCATGACGATTCCATTGTGGCAAAATGATCTTGCACAAATGCTGGAACAGAATAAGGTTGAGTTTGTAGTTCGAAGTAGTGATAACTGGTTAAGCAATCTTTTTTTCAACTGGATTATCCCGATGTTAATCCTAGTGCTAATCTGGTCATGGGTTATGCGCCGTACTGCGGCCGGTGCGCAATCGTTCCTTAATTTGGGAGACAAAATTCATATTCATCAAGACACCCAAGCTAAGATTACATTTGATGATGTGGCCGGTGCCGATAGTGCAAAACAGGAGCTTAAAGAATCCATCGATTTTCTAAAAACACCGGAAAAATTCCAGAAATTGGGCGGTCGTATGCCCAAAGGCGTATTACTGGTAGGACCGCCCGGAACCGGAAAAACCCTGCTGGCGCGTGCAGTTTCCGGGGAAGCGCAGGTGCCGTTTTTTAATATCAGCGGCTCTGAATTTATTGAACTGTTTGTCGGCGTGGGCGCTGCCAGGGTGCGCGAGCTTTTTATACAGGCGCGGAATCAAGCACCCTGTATCATATTTATCGATGAGCTGGACGCTATTGGCCGCACCCGCGGCGGCCCGGTGATGATTGGCGGTCATGATGAACGCGAACAGACCTTAAACCAGTTGCTGACCGAAATGGACGGATTTGATACCTCAGTCGGCGTGGTAGTCATGGCGGCAACCAATCGCCCTGAAGTGCTGGATAAAGCGCTGTTGCGCGCAGGACGTTTCGATCGTCAGATTGTGGTTGATAAACCGGATTTGCGAGACCGGGTTGAGATTCTTAAATTGCATACCAAAGCACTGACTCTGGCTGATAATATCGACCTATCAATAATTGCCAAGCGGACGCCTGGACTGGTCGGCGCAGATCTTGCCAACATAGCCAATGAGGCGGCGATTATGGCGACTCGAGTTGGTCATGATAACGTTAAAAAAGAGGATTTCGAGTCGGCTATTGACCGCATATTGGCTGGGCCTGAAAAAAAGAACAGGGTTTTAAATCCGGATGAAAAGCGCAGGGTAGCTTTCCACGAAGCAGGACACGCCATGGTGGCAGAACATGTGCCAACCGGACAACCCGTTCATAAAATTTCCATTATTCCTCGTGGCGTGTCTGCATTGGGTTTTACTTTGCAATTACCGGTGGAGGAAAAATTCTTATCGACAGAAAATGAACTTAAAGATCAAATAGCCATTCTGTTAGGCGGGCGCATGGCTGAGGAAATTGCACTAGACAGTATCTCCAGCGGAGCCCAGAATGATTTGGAAAAAGCCAGTGAGATTGCCCGCAATATGGTCTGTAATCTGGGTATGAGCAAAAAAATGGGACCATTAACTTACGGAAAACGCCAGCAGCTCCAGTTTCTGGAAACAGACGTTTCCGAGTATCGCAATTACTCCGATGTGACAGCCCGCCTGATTGATACTGAAATAATAGCGCTAGTTGAAGAAGGTGAAACACGCGCTCGTGAAATTATCATCGCAAACAAGTCGGCATTGGAAAAGCTGGCCGATTTGTTACAAGAAAAAGAAGTGATTAACAGGGAAGAAATGCTTGCATTGCTTGGGAATTGAGAAAATCTTCTTCGTGGTAAGCGTTGTCGTTACTGTCAAAAAATCAGCATACTAATGGCAAATGTAACTATTCAGCGAAAAAGAAATGGAACGGATAGGACGGATTTACACGGATTTTTTAAAATATTCTGTGCTTTTAATCGGTGATTATCCGTTTAATCAGTGTCGCCTAGAGGCGCCTACTTTTGGCATCCGTGTTCCATTAATCATTTTTAGCATACGCTGAATAGTTACGGGCAAATCTATAACAGGATTGCATAGGTTTTATAGATTTATCTGTGCGATCCACTATGGATTGCGCTGTTTTGTTATTCTGATAAACGGAGCTTTTTTAAGCCATTTAAACTGTTAATTCCTCTAGCTTTAATGAATTTCTCTTGTTTTAGTTTTTTAGATTAAAGCCATAGCTTGTATAATCCCCGCTTTGTTTCGGCTTGACTCATCTTGCTGCACTCACTTCTTCTAAAATTTCAGAGAACTCTATGGCGCTGTATTGTGGAATCGTTGGTCTACCCAACGTTGGAAAATCGACCTTATTTAATGCATTAACCCGTGCGAAAATCGCGGCCGAAAATTATCCTTTCTGCACCATTGATCCCAATGTAGGCGTGGTTCCAGTGCCTGACCCTCGGATGGATAAGCTTGCGGAAATTGTAAAGCCTGAGCGCACGCTGCCTACGACGATTGAATTTGTAGACATCGCAGGCTTGGTTGCGGGTGCTTCAAAGGGCGAAGGTTTAGGCAACCAGTTTTTAGCTAATATTCGTGAAACGGATGCCATTGCTCATGTTGTGCGCTGCTTTCATGATGATAACGTCATCCATGTCGCAGGAAAAATCGACCCTATTTCCGACATCGAAGTTATTAATACAGAATTGGCCTTGGCCGATATGGCTTCCGTTGAAAAAGCCCTGTTACGTGCAAGCAAAGCGGCCAGAACCGGCAACAAAGACGAACAGGCAAAAAAAGACGTGCTGGAAAAAGTTTTCAAGCAACTGGATGCAGGGGAACCTGCGAGAACCTTACCTTTAACCGAAGATGAAAAAGCCCTAATTAGAGACCTATGCCTGATGACACTCAAACCGGCCATGTATATTGCCAATGTTCAGGATGACGGTTTCGAGAACAATCCGTTACTGGATAAAGTAAAAGTGCTGGCCGACAAAGAAGGGGCCATGGTGGTGCCTATCTGTGCTGCCATAGAAGCGGAGATAGCCCAACTGGATGAAGAGGAAAAGAAGGAATTTCTTGATGATCTGGGACTCGAAGAACCCGGCTTGAACCGTGTCGTAAGAGCGGGATATAAATTATTAAACCTAGCTACCTATTTTACTGCTGGCGTAAAAGAAGTCAGGGCTTGGACTATTCCGGTTGGTGCTACTGCACCTCAGGCGGCTGGCGTAATTCACAGTGATTTCGAAAAAGGCTTTATTCGCGCCGAAGTTATTGCCTATCAGGATTTCATTGACTACAAAGGTGAACAGGGGGCCAAAGATGCCGGAAAATGGCGACTTGAAGGCAAAGATTATATCGTTAAAGACGGAGACGTCGTACATTTTAGATTCAACGTTTGACAAAGTAAGAGCGAGTATTTATAATTTCCGCTCTTTGAAAGGCCCGCTTAAATGGCGATATAGCTCAGCTGGTTAGAGCACGGGATTCATAACCCCGGGGTCGGTGGTTCAAGTCCACCTATCGCCACCATTAAAATCAAGACCTTACGGTAATTCGAGGGTCTTTTTTTATGCCTGAAATTCTCTGTGGCGCACTCATGACAGACGCTCAAATAATCACCCGCAACACTTGCCAACTTCCAGGCACAAAAAAGCCGGTGTTACCCGGCAATATATCCAAGCGGAAATAACACCAAGCCTACTAAATCCAAAACATCAAATGATGTTCGGTCGATTGGTTACCATCGGAATCCAACAAAACAAATCCCTGTTTTTCATAAAAGCTGACAGCTTCGCTTTTGGCATCGGTCACAACAAAACGACAGCCGACATTTTCGGCTACCCTGTCTTGTATCAACGCAACGGCATAGAGGTATTGTAAGCCCAGTAAAATGTGCGGGATGTCGTCTCTGGATTTGAGGTTGATCTCAATGTCGGCAATGTCGACTTGGCCAAAGGTCATTTGCGGGTTGTGTACTATGCGCATAAAATTCCAACTGACGAAGATTTTGGGAAGCTGGGGTGGTTTTCGTGTTGGTGTAACCGGAATTCAATAACTCACCGTCGATCAATTCGTGGCCGCTACTTTGGAGACGGCTAACTTGCCTTTGCGTTTTAATTATAAGGTGTTGATTATAAATAATTAATTATAAGTTTGACACTAGTTATACTCTTGCAGGGCGCTTTATTATTTATCACTATGTTGCTTTGTTTCTTGAACTCTGAAACTTTAGTTCAAAGTAGCTGAACAATGAAATGGGGGTAAATATGGATGGTGCTGATAATTTTTCTTGACTGATAGTAGCAACCGGTTAACAGTAGTCTATTATCAATCTGTTAGGGGTGGCTGCGTAGCTTGCCCTTGATTTCAACTCTACCATGGAGAATCTTATGAATGTTAATTTTAGAACAATGACTTCAATCGGCGTGTTGGCGACAGTTATGATAGGAGGAGCTTCTATGCCTGTCTATGCTAATCCTCAGTCGACAATACAACAAGAACGAGCAGCTCATCCTAATTTAGTTAAAGCTATTGATGAAATGAAGGCCGCTCTTAAAGATTTAGAGGCAGCGCCTGATAATTTTGGCGGAAATAAAGCAGTTGCGATGGATAGTATAAAGCAAGGAATACACGCAGTTAAAAAAGCACTCTATTACCGTTTGAATATGAGTGATGCGGATATAGACAAAGCTCAGTAAGTAGTGGTGCTTGCTGCGATAACTAAAGTGATGTGGGTTTAATTATGAAGGTCAGTTACGTTTCGACCGGGATAATGCGGCTTGAAAGCATTGCTAGGTGGGGTAGCAAAAAATAATTTATGAAGCCTCAGTCCGGCAACGAACTGAGGCTTCCTTAGCTATTGGTTATTTAAACTTATTGTCGGTGTTATTTTAGAGGCGCTGGCAACATTGGGACTAACACCTGCAAGTTTTGTGATGTTTTGTCATAGACTCCGAGAGTTCCTGTGAGTCCTGCGCAAACCATATTCTTTTTATCTTTACCTGGAGTCATGCTTGGTGTGTTTATTTTAACACTTACATTGAAATATTGAGGCCCCGTTGCAGGGCTGATAACAGGGTCAGTGGGTGTTGTAGCAGGGTCAGTGGGCGTTGTAGCAGGGTCGGTAACACCACCTGTAGTAGTGGGATCGGTAACAGCAGTTTCAGGATCGGTAGGTCTTAGAAATACTGTTGTTCCTGGTTGAATAATTTGGTTTGTTATTGGCTTAACATTAAGATTTGGTTGGCCATCATCTCCAAGCACTTGAATATCAACATTGCAGACTGGTGGTGTTGGCGGAGTTGATCCCCCATCTATTCCGGGTTTTGTTGGAATCGTCGGAGCGGGTGGGGTTGAAAGATAAACCCCTAAATATTGACTTGATCCTATACCTACACCCGTAAAACCAAATCCATTTTGGGGAGTCGGTTTATTATCAGCTGATACTAATCCAGGCATGCTTAGTGCGATTAATGACGCAATTAATAACTTTGATTTATTCATGGTGGGTATCCTTAAAATATTGTTTAATAGGAAAATCGAAAGCCTCGCCCCAATATTGAACAATGCTTTCTTGTTTTTAAGGGTATTGTGTTTTCCTATAGTCGGTCAATAGATATTTATATGTTTTTTGATCTTGGTAGCGTTTTTTCAATTTATGGGCATCTCTAAAAATCCTGTGTTTTTTGGTAAGAAGCCGAGATGCAAATCAATAGACATCTTTCCTAAATACAGCCGTAGCGCAAGTTGACGAGAGCCGCAACTAAACTCCATGTCAGTGAGTAGTTTTTGTGCTTGTCCCCGGTAAACATCTTTAACAACCCTGAAAATCTTACAGCGTCGGTTAACGTGCTCAATGAAAACACGTTGTTTTGATAGCGCCTTATTATGAGCGTACTTGAAGTATTCCGCGCCCAAGGTAAAGGCTGGCAAACCCGCATGAAGAAGCTTTGAAGGAGTGGCTTAAGGAACATGCTGCGCAATAAAAGCGAATAAAATTACTCTTTACTATCGGTAATTAACCTGACCCGCTTCCCAATTCGATAAACCATGTAAAAGCTATCACCACATTTTGCGGCACAACTCGGCAGTTATGCAATCTAATTACCCTATCCGCCCATCAACAATACGAATTTTCCGCTTTGCCCTGTCACCCAACCCCTGGTCATGGGTAATAATCACCAAGGTTACGCCCTGGCGGTTAAGTCCTTCCAATAACTCGACAATTTCCTTGCCGGACTTACTGTCGAGATTGCCGGTCGGCTCATCTGCCAATAAAATCGCAGGACGCATGATCATCGCCCTGGCAATCGCGACGCGCTGTAGCTGCCCGCCGGAAAGCTGATCCGGCCTGTGCTCGGCCCGATCTTGCAGGCTGACCGATACCAGCGCATCCAGCACCCGTTGCTTACGCTCCTTCAGCGCCACGCCAGCCAATATCATCGGTATTTCAATGTTTTCTGCCGCCGTCAAACGCGGAATCAAATGAAAAAACTGAAATACAAAGCCGATGTTTTCCCGGCGAACTTTGGCGAGTTCATCATCGTTAAGCTGGGTAACCGGATGATTATTTAACAGGTATAGCCCTGAGCTGGGCTGATCAAGTAGGGCTATGACATTTAATAACGTCGATTTACCGGAACCTGACGGCCCCATCACTGACACATATTCGCCCTTTTCGATGTTGACATTAATGTCATTCAAGGCATGAACGGTTTGATCGCCTACCTGAAAATAGCGATGGATATGTTCCAAGCGTATCATTTTTGTACGCGGGCATAAGCGCCTGCCACCACGCCATCCCGGCCTACCGACAACACGACTTTATCGCCGACATTCAGGCCCGACAGCACTTCTACGGTGTTCCAGTTGACCAGGCCCGGCTTAAAGCTGCGCTCTTCCAGCAAGCCGTCCGCCCGCATCAGCAGAACCCGGTTATTTTCCAGTACCGCTTCGGCAGGCACCCTTAGCGCCTGTGGTTTGCTGGACAACAAGACTTCAATATCGGCGCTGTAGCCGGGCAACAGCCCGTTAAGATCTTTGGGATCGGTTAATTTAACTTCAACCTCGACGGTGCGCGCCTGTTTTTCTTTTTCCAACACGTAGGGAGCAATGCGGCTTACCGTACCGGAGCAACGTTTTTCGGCAAAGGCATCCAGCGTCACACAAGCGCTCATGCCGGTTTTGATCTGCGGCGCATCCACTTCATCAATCGGCGCGGACACATATAAACAACTGACATCCAGTAAGTCGATGGCCGGTAAGGTCGGAATGCCGGGAGGCGACGGCGTAATAAACTCCCCTAGTTCGGCATTGATTTCAGCCACCGTACCGTCAAAAGGCGCGACAACCAAGGTGCGTTCGACAGCGGCCTGAACCACATCGCGGTTGGCTTGGCTGACCGCGATAGCCTCAACAGCGGCAGTGCAGGATGCCCGCTTAGCGCGTGCGCCGGTCGCTTTAATATCGACCTGTTCTTCAGAAACAAGATGATCGAATTTTTGCAGGCGCGACACGCGATCAGCCTCGCGTTCAGCCCCTGCGCCAAGTTGGCAGGCTTGTTCGGCCGATGCCCGGTTGGCCCTGATTTGGGCGTCCTGCAATTTGACCTGCGCTTTCAGGTCCTTATTCCAAACCTCCAGCAGCAACTGATTTTGTTTAACGCTGTCGCCTTCTTTGACATGCAACATAGCGACTTGCCCGCCTGTGGCAGGCGCCAGATAAGCGCGCCGACAGGCTTTAACCGTACCGACGCGGGTGTTGGATACCGTCGCCCTCACCTCGCCTTGTTCGAGTGTGACGATTTCAACATCAACGAATTTTGTCGGTTTATTAAAAACATAAGCTGCAACAATCAGCGCAATACCTATGATGATAATGAGTGGTTTTTTGCCCGGTGAAGTCATATCTTAAATAGCCGAAAAGTCATTTGCATTGGAGCAGACAAACATCAGGATACTGATTAACTGAATGTTACGCATGAGGCTCAGGGATTTGGTTCTATGTGGAACACAGTGGGGAAATAACGATTTGCTCGTAAGGTCTCGATGCGCGGTTAGGCTGTATGAGGCATTGCCACCGGTTTAATGTTGGGGCGCGGCTTCTGTCTGGCTTGCCAGAGGTCGTATTCTGCTTGCATACGCACCCAGCTTTCGGCGGTGGGGCCGTTCATCCAGGCTTCAAGGCGAATCGCCATATCTGCACTGATAGCCGCCCGGCCATTGATGACACGGGACAAAGCAACACGCGATACGCCAAGTTGTGCGGCGGCTTCTGTTACGCCGATACCTAGCTCAGGCAAAACGTCTTGTTTTAAAATACTGCCCGGATGGGCGGATTAAACATAGTCATATCGAACACCTGTCAGTGATAAGGCGATTGCCAAGAATAAATATACCCAAATGACGCAGGATTTTTGTTCGTCTGCAAGGCGTAAAAATGGGCGCATAGCGAGCTATGCAACCATTTTTACAACGCAGCAGACGGACAAAAAGACCAGTCAGGTGGGTATATTTTTCGCAGGAAATCGCCTAATCTTGGTAATCAACCAAAATTGCATCTTCGCCTTCAAACGTGAATGTGAGCCGCCAGTTGCCGCTTACTTTTACCGCCCAATGTTCGGCCAGTTCACCTTTTAGTTGATGCAACTTCCAGCCTGCCACATCCATTTCAAGCGGGCCTTTGACCACATTAAGCAAGGCCAATTTTGCTTCATGTTCCGCTGCAATACCGGCTTTCGAGCCGGTTTCAAAAAATTGTTGGATACCTTTATGCCGGTAGCTCTTAATCATAGCCGAGTGTATCTTTACGCTTTACACTTTACAAGTCATTTAGGAATGTGCCTGAAATAACTTATGTATTTTATTCTCCTCACCCCAGCCCTCTCCAGCAGGAGAGGGAGCTAGTTGTCAAAGTTATTTCGTGCGCATTCCTTATTGAACAACACGAGCTACCAACTAAGCAAGACAGGCAACATCGTTTTGAGGAATGCTACCTGTAAAATCGTCCCACCTTAAATAACTCAAAACCCTCAGGCAATTCGCAATAAATAAAAATACCTAAATTAAATACAATAGAACACGGATGAGACGGATTTGAACGGATTTTTTAATATACATAATTAATTGTTTTATCAGTGATAATCTGTTTAATCCGCGTCATCCGTGTTCCATTTTTCTAGCTGCTGAGTTATCAAGATTATAGGGTGTGGTAGTTTATTTTTTGCGAGTTGCCTCATCACCCGACAATCACCAACCAGTCGCTCAGATAGGTCATTCTTACCGACAGGTTTTTGCCCAATACTTTCAGCATGTCGTCCGATTCGCGCAAATTGATGCGGCCATTGATTTCGAGTTTACGTAAAGTATTGTCCTTGTAGACCACCATACCACGCCTGTAGCGGCGGATCTGGCTAATAACGCTCTCCAGGGACGCATTCTCAAACACCAAAAAACCGTTCACCCAGGATGTGGTCAGCGCCGAATCCAGTAACCGGGTTTCGCCCAGCCCTTCGGCATCGACCGATACAGCTTCGCGATCATGCAAAATCAATGGCGGCTCCAAGCTGTGCCGATTGCCCACTTCAACGCGGCCTGATACGACTTTAACTTCATCGCTATCGCTCTTTTCATGCACGAAAAACCGTGTGCCCAGTACGCGGGTCGCCGAATGTCCGGCTTGAACAATAAACGGCCGATTGGGATCGGGTTTAACCTCGAAGTAAGCCTCGCCCTTCAGCAGTTCGACCCTGCGTTGAGGGCCATCCATGCTGACGGCAATGGAACTGTCGGTATTGAGCATCGCCGTTGAACCGTCATCGAAATAAACGGTTTTTCGTTCGCCTATCCTGGTCGAATAATCGCTTTGCATCAAAATCGCCAATTCGCCCTGAAACAGCAAAGCTAAAGCCAAACCAGCCGCCATTGCCAGCGGCAGTTTAAATTTATTAACGGCTGTTGTTTTTTTACAGGGTGCTATGCGATGTTTTTGTCCGGTTTCAACTAGCGCTTGCAGCAAATCGGCATCGCCCCACAATTTGCTGATTTCATTAAAGGTATCTCTATGCGCGTCATCCTGGTTCAACCATCGAAGAAATGCCCCCTTTTCCTCGCCGGAGACATTGTCGGCCCGCAGCCTTATAAACCAAGCCGCCGCTTGCTCGTCAATATCGTTGTCAAGTCCGGATTCCAAACTGTTCTTCTGGTTTTCTTGTTTCATAAGTAACTACTCGGTTTATGCATGGAAAGCTCCCCGTGGCCCGAAAACAATCTGCAACAAAAGCGCCGAGCCGTTGAAATCACTGAAGCGTTACGTTCCATAATGTCTATTCTGCTTAAAACCTGCCGTTTATTATATTCCGCCAGGATTTTGTACCTTATGCGGCTGTAACAACAAGGTATGCTCAGACTTTCCAGCCGTCAATGGTATCGGTAAGCCCTTTAACCAATAGTTCTGCTGATCCCGGTAATAAGGCGACAAGGGCTGACCGGATTGGCCGCCGGGCATGTGTAGAATAGCGTCTTCAAAATGCCCCGGCGAGACAACCAGCCGTTCGCTGGCCCCGAACACGGGTCCCGCCGCACGAACGCAAAAAGCGCAGCCCGGCAATGCCTCGCCCGGCATATCAAGCAAATCGCTCAGTATCGGCAATGCCCTGGAAAATGGATGCATATGCTTGATTATATTCTGCTTGCCCCAGGTCAATTCCATTAATGCCATCCCTGGATGTTGAGCTTGCAGCTTCTGTATACTGAGTTTCAATTGCCCCCGAATAAAATCGTTCCAATTTCGATAATGCGCCGCATCGGGCAATGTGTGCGGCAACTTTTCGTTCAGCAGGGCTTGCAACGGCGTATCGATATAAGTCCATGAGTAGCTGAAATTTTTATCGGCCTGCCGACTGGCCGATAAAAACGGCGCAAATACCGCCTCGGCCAATTGCTTACGAAACTCAACCAGCAAGGCAAAACCCAGACTGTCGACATCGGCCCGGCCATCCCAGGCCAACAGATAGTCGCGCGCCTCGGCCAACTCCGGTTGCAACGCAATCGCTTCGGCGCTCAGGCTATTTAAAGCCAACTGCTGATAAAAGCCATAGAACTCGCTTTCGGTATCAAGTTGCAGATAGAGCATGGCCTGTTCGCCAATCTTGGACATTTGTTTAAGCTGTTGGGTAATCCTATAGGCTCGGTAACCGTTACCGAATTGGTGGCCGATGATATATGGATAATTTTTGCCCACGCGCCGGTCATTGGCCGATGCCAAAAAGCCTTCGGGAGGATCGATAACCCGAGGCAAATTCTCGGGTTCGACATAACCATTCCAGCCCACACTGCCATCCGCCCAGGAGCGGCTGGTCAAGCCGTCATTGCCGAAGCGCTTGGGGATTTTGCCCATCAAGGTCCAGGCGATATGGCCTTGGTCGTCAGCCAATAAAATATTCAACTGCGGACCGCCGCCGCTGTTGACTATCTTTACCGCTTGTTCCAGGGTTTCGCCTTGCTCCAAATCAAATAAATTGAGGTTCATCGCATCGGCATCCAGCGCCACCCAGTGAATGGCTACCGGCTGGTCCAGCAACGGCTGACTTGCAACCGGTCCCCAGCGGGTCTGTTTGACCATGATCTGTTTGGCGCCGCCGCCTTTGACAAGAATAGTTTCAGGATACTCGTCGAAGCGCTGCCATTGATCGCCTACCCGGTATTGACCGGGATCGGCAGGATTAATGTCAAGCTTGACCAAATCCAGGAAATCGCCGGTAAGATTGGTTGTTCCCCAGGCGATATGGCGGTTGCTGCCGACAATTAATAAAGGCGTACCGGGCAAGGTCACGCCTGCGGCATGTGTATCGCCGTAATTCAGTTCGATGCGATACCAAATATTGGGCACCGATATACCCAAATGCATATCGTTAGCCAGAATAGCCCGGCCATCCCCGGTAAGCTTACCGCTGACCGCCCAGGCATTGGAGCCGAGCATTAAATCGGACTGCTGAACCAACTGGGCCGACAATGTCTTATCCGCCGGTTGTCGGCCCAATGCGCTTGCCAACGCTTCGACAGGAATCGCTTGTGCGGGACGCAACGATTCGGCCTGCTTTTGCAGCTGTTCGGTATAAAAATCGGTATCCGGCGTTAAAAAACGCATGGCCGCATCCGGCAAGGTTTTTTCCATCACCGTCAACATGCGCTCGCCGCTTTCCTCACCGGCAGTCAAATTCTCGCACATGCCTAATACAACCAGCAGACTGTCCTCGATTGTCCAAGGCTCCGGTTGATAACCCAGCACCGTAAACTCGAAAGGCAGTTTGCCGGATTCCGCCATATAACTGTTGATGCCGTCGGCGTAGCTTTGCAGGTAATGCAGATGCGTCGACGGCAGTTTTGCCAGTATCGCTTTTGTCTCCCGGTGAAATCCGTAGGTTCGGGCTTTGATGTCGCTGTCCAAGGCCAAAGCGCCGAAGATTTCCGACAAACGCCCTGCACTTCTGCGCCGCATTAACTCCATCTGGAACAAACGGTCGCGGGCGGTGACATAACCCAATGCCCGAACCGCATCAATACGGTTAGCGGCATTGATGACCGGGATACCGTGTGCATCAGTATATACGCGAACCTCCGCCGTCAGCCGATCCAGTTTCACCGTGCCGTCGAGTTGCGGCATAGCCCCATGCAAGACCCAAAAACCGCCGCCGATAGCGACAGCCGCCACACTCACCAAGCCCAAGCCGCTATATATGATAATTTTTCGAATATTCACTCTTGCCATCCAATATTATGGAATTGTTACTACCCAGTAGATGCTGATTTTCAATAACCTTAAAAAACTTTAGTCAAGCACACATTTACACAGATAAACACTAATAAGACATTATGCCACGCCAGCTTGCGCCTCTCTCAAATAGCGCTGCAAAAAATTGCTGTATAACCTGTCGCTCATCAGCGGCTCAACTTTCTAATTGCCGACTGCTACCGGCTTTTCGATGGCTATAATCCGGCCTTCTTCCAGCTTGATACAGCGATCCGCCAAATAGAAATAGCGATCGTCATGACTGATAATCAACACTGTTTTGCCGCGTTTTTTTAAGGCCGGCAACAGCTCCGTATAGAATAAGTGTTTGAATTCGGGATCTTGATCCGCCGCCCATTCGTCGAAAACGTAAAAAGGCCGATCTTCCAGATAAGCGACCAACAGCGCCAGACGTTTACGCTGGCCTTGCGACAAATTCACCGAGGAAAACCGGCCATTCTCAACCTGCACCTTATGATGTAAGTGCAAGCGTTGCAAATAATCGGCGACCAGGATATTCCCATTATCGACCCCATACAGCTCGTCGAATAAATAAAAATCCGAAAAAATCACCGAGAAGTTTTGTAAATAATCATCCCTGTTAGCGTTGTCGACGATCTTTCCATTCCAACGAATAATCCCTTGCTCGGGCATATAGAGCCCTATCAGCAACATTGCCAACGTAGTCTTGCCGCTGCCGTTGCCGCCGATCAAAAACACCAGTTCCCCGGACTTAAAGTCCAGGTCGACAGGCCCCAAGGTAAAATTACGATTTTCCTTTTCCCGATGAAAACTATGCGTCACGCCTTGTAGCGACAACCCGGAAAAGCCCGCGCAAGCCTCCGATGTATCGGCTGTATCAGCCGGTACAATCCGGCTATTGAGCTGATCGCCGAGCTGCCGGACTTTTTGCAACGACACATTGGCACGGCTAAACACCGGCAAACTGTTAGTGAGTATGGTTAACGGCGACATCATAAACAAAAATACCAAGGTATAACCGCCGATCACCTTCTGATCGATAACCTGCCAAACCGGAAAAACATAGAGGATCACACCTATGGCCAAGTAATACAGAAGCTGCGCCCATTGATTAACCAGCAAATAACTCACCGCTCCCCGAAAAGAGTATCGGCGATAGGCTTCGGCGCTGGCCGCCAGCGACTGCGCCATAAACGCATCGCTACGCTGCTTGTGTAATTTCAGCTCTCGGACGCCTTCCGTCAAGGCCCGAAAATCGCCGCTGAGCACATCGTATTCCTCCCGCGCCTTGAGTACGGCTTTTTTCGGCCACTCCCTGAATAAACTGGAGCTCAAGACTCCGAATACAATCACTCCGGCCAAAACCAGGGCCAACTGCCAGGATAGCCAGCTCAGATAGGCCATACTGCCTGCTACGACCGCAAAATTAATGCAAACTATCGGCAATAATTGACTGGCATTGGCAATCGCAGTGATGTCCTCGGTCAGGTTAGTCAATAATGCCGACTTGCCGAGTTTTTGCAGATAAGGATAGGGTGCGGCGAGTATTAATCGGCTGATTTGAATACGAAGATCACAGACAATTTTAGCGCTGAGCCTGTTGAGCAGATAATGCGATAAAAAACCGCTGAACAATACCGCAACAGACAGGCCGACAAACAACCACGGTAAAAGCCTGACATCTAAGGTATTCGACAATGTCGAATTAATTACCGCCACCAAAGCGGCACTGCATAATCCGCTGATAATGCCGGTAAGCAGTACGCCGACTATCGTTAGCCAGGAAGAGCGGCACAAAAAAACTAACATAAAATATTTTCCTTTAAGCTCGCGGATACACAATTCAATGCGTTAGAACAAAACCTATGCCGCATATCAGGCCTCAAAGCCAAATCAGGCCCAATAATAGGACGCTTTAAGGCCGTTTTAACCTCATCCGCTCCGCCAAAAATACTGCCTAATATGACCCCGATTGCCAGGTTCATGAAAAAAATCCGTATCCCTTATGCGCTAATCAGGCAAGCAATCTACGCTGGGATTGAAGGATATTATCTGTAAAATCGCCCAGCCTTAAACTTGCTTCCCCCCGTAATCACACCGTTCGCAGTAGCGACGTCCGCGCCTCGCTTAAAAAACTATGTTATATAACGCATTGTAAATACGTTATATGCCGCTTCTTTCAAATTCATATCCTGCACTTATAGACAAACAATTGAAATCACTATAACAAAAATCTGGCATATTCATTGCTTTACAAAATAAAAGCAGCCAGAGTAATGTATCAATCACCGCATCGCCGAGTGCAAAGTAACAGAGCATCTCAAATAGACTTCCATACCAAACACATGCCTTTAAGCATCGACAACAAACATAACGACATATTGGACGGCAACTTAACTTGCCGTGCAGACTCGGCTTATTCAATACCCTACGCATCGTACAGGAGCGGGGTAAATAAGAAATATGGACTCACATATGCTCGCTAATTTCCAAGCTCAAGCCCTGATCTTTCACAAATATCCAAGTAACCCGTCATGCCGACCGGGAAACGGATATCCAGTTCCGTGGATGTCGGTCCATGACCTCCATGTAGACTGGATTCGCTACACGCTTAACGGATAGGCTTGAAAGCCCAAGCACGGGAAGCCATAGCGCCCTTATTCAGATGCCGCCGGAACAGCAAAATAAATATTCCTAACAATAATAAAAGAGGGATTTAATCTTGAACATAGAAGCCATTTATTTAAATCACCGGTCTGAGTTGCAGTTTCATTTGACTCGGATTGTCGACTGCCCTGATATAGCCGCCGACATCGCTCAAGAAAGCTTCATTATTTTTTTCCGTGAAGCGCAAAAACAAACTATCGATCATCCGCGCGGCTTTCTGTTCCGAATTGCTAAAAACCTCGCTTACGACCACATCAAGCATCGAAAAGTAACGGAAAATTACCAGCAAACCAAAGAACAAACCCTCCCCCCGCCAAGCGAATTTCCCTCTGCCGAAAAACTTGCATCCGTCAATGAAAGGTTAGCCGCCATTACCCTGATACTTGAGGAGTTGCCGTTGCGCACCCGAGAAATATTTGTCCTGAATAGAGTTTACGGCATGACCTATACCGAAACCGCCAAGGAACTCGGCATATCCGACAGCTCCGTTGAAAAACATATAGCCAAAGCGCTGCTGCACTGCCGTAAGCATTTCAAAAACCAACGATTGGACCTGTGAGGTATTCTAGCGCTTCTATCGTCTACTCTACGGAAACCAAGCCATCGCAATAAATGGCATGGTTATTTACAACAATTACCTATCAACGGAGAAAAACAATGGCTTGGGACGACGAAGATACGACTATTTACCAAGTTGTGGTCAATCACGAAGAACAATATTCAATTTGGCCGGAATACAAAGAAATACCGGGCGGCTGGCGAACGGTCGGCAAAACCGGCAACAAACAGGAATGTTTGGATTACATCAAAGAAGCCTGGACCGATATGCGTCCGCTAAGCTTACAGATACATATGCAACAAACGGCATCGCAATAGCCCGAGAATGAACAGAGACGGGATTTGTTTGCATCCCGTCTGCCATTTGAATTTATGGCAATAATCTTTACAAACACCCGATTCGACTTAAAATCGGCAAGCTATCCGGACACAATTGAGGCAACGCCTCCTAGTAACTATTCAGATCCCGACCGTATTTAGACCTTCCAGGTTTTTAAAACCTGGGAGGTCTTGGCGTAACAATATATTTTTCAATAGAATGATTTAGCCATAAAATTCTAAACGAACCGTTTAATGGTTAAGCCAACCGTATGGCGCTAAGGGGCTGAATATCTACAACGCCCCTCAACATTAATTGAATAACATAAAGAGCTGTATTGACTACATTAATTAATCCAAAATTAATCCAAAAAAGGCGGAATATTAGCTTGCATTATAAATCTTTCAATTAACTGTAGGCTGGGTTTGGCTTGTTCAGTTTCGATAAAATATTTTTGCATGGCTTTTGTACGTTCCCTGAATTCAGGATTAACAGTCACTTCTTCTATAAGATCCTGTAATTCTTTGGCGGTAATTGTCTTAAAGTCGCCTTTCAGACCTAAGCCATGATAAGTCACTCTTGCCACATTGCCGGGCTGATCAAACCATAACGGAAAAACTATCATTGGGACGCCAAAAAATATGCATTCCTTAACGGAATTAGGCCCTCCGTGAGTAATCATTAATGATGCTTTTTTTAACAACTCCAGCTGTGGGACACGATTGACGATAATCACATTAGCAGGAACAGACTCAAAATCATCCACCGTCAAATTATTACCAATCGAGAGCACCCAATTCCATTCAGGCCACTTGAGTGATGCGTCTATCACTATGCGAAAGAAATTTTCATAATCGGCTTTAGCCAATAACGGAAGAGTGCCTAATGCCGCATACACGATAGGTTGCGATTCAATTACTTTCTCCCAAGGAAAAGAAGCTTGCTCCCGGTCTAAATCAATTGAAGCCTCGGCATAATATCGCCCTGTCTTTTTTACCCCTGGAAAATCAAAGCGTTTTGGAAAAAGAACCAATTCAGGCAACTTTAACAGCGGACCGGACATATCATTAAAAAAGCTAATATCTTCGGATGGATATCGACAATAATCAGCCAGTCCGAGTATTTTTTTATTCGAAAAAATATCAAAACCGTTTTTCGTTAAAATTTTTTGTATTTTTATTTTTTTAAAATAAAAAACACACCATACCAACAAAGTCTTTAGCGATGACCATAAACTGCCAGTTGAAATTAATCCGGTATGCACCGGAGGGACGGTATGATTTACCACACCTCCCAAAATATCAAAAACATAAATACTTTTGTAATTCATCTTATGCATCAGTAAAGCCCAAACGACAGAATCAATACCCGATGTCGATATAAGAACAATATCCGGTTTTATATCTTTTAATATTAAAGCCAGTTCACTATCCCCGCCATTGATAATGTAATTTAAAAAGTCATTAAAATTACCAGCAACATCTCTTTTAATAGTATGTTCGCTATCAAGTGAAGATTGTGATTTTACGAAATAATCATCAAACCACCCCTTCGGAAACCATTTTTCATATACTGAAAAAAAATCAAATCCATTGGCGCGCACATTGGACTTACAATCAAGAATTCCAATATAGCTAACGTTATGCCCCCCGCTTTTTAGCAGCCTAGCCAATCGTAAACTCGAATTAATAGTACTGGTTATGGGAGGAAAGCAAAAAACAATATTAGCCATATATAAACCTTACAGATGAAATTGATATATATTTCAACCAGAATAATAATTCCGGCATATTACGCAATCGCTTACGAATACAGACTGAATACTAAGGGATGAAAATTAAATAACTCATACAGCCAATTTACAGATAACATCCCTTGTAACTATTCAGACCCCGACCGTATATTTAGACCTTCCAGGTTTTTAAAACCTGGAAGGTCTTGGGGTAACAATATATTTTTCAATAGGATGTTTTAGCCATAAAATTCTAAACGAACCATTTAATGGCTAAGCCAACCGCATGAAGCCAAGGGCTCTGAATACTTACCATCCCTTCAAGGGATGTTATCTGTTCAAGTTATTTCGTGCGCATTCCTAAGGAACGAGCATGAAATAAAGTGGACAACTGTATGCGGCAGGAGTGCAAGCTTTGCTTGCGCACGCAGGCGAAGCCTGCACTCCGACTATTGGCAACTTGCCTAAGTTATTTCGTGCCTCATTCCTAAGTAGCTTCAAGCCACTCATTAACCTGCGCAAGATCAGCGGGCGATAATGTCCCTACCGCCTGTTTCAAGCGCAACGTGTTAAGCAAATAATCGTAACGGGCGCGGGCATAGTCTTTTTGCGCGCGCAGCCGTTCGCGCTCGGCGACGATAACATCCAGCGCGGTGCGGCGACCGGCTCTAAAACCGGCTTCAGTCGCATTGACCCCGGTCTCGCTTGAACGCAAGGTCTGTTGCAAGGCACTGACCCGGCTGATACCCGCCACCACGCCCAGAAAGGCGTTGCTGGCGGCCCGATGCACCGCCCGCTGTTCCTGTTTTAAGGTAGCAAGCGCAGCACGATAGCGGTGCTCAGCTTCCCGCGTTCTTGAATTAACGCGTCCGCCCTGATAAAGCGGCACGTTCAGAGACAAGCCGACAACACTGTCCTCAATATCCGCAGTACCGAAACGCCCGCCTGAAGTCGAAAAACTATGACTGCCGACGGCATCCAAGGTAGGCAAATGCCCGGCTTGCTGGATGTCGATTGCCGCTTTTGCTATTTGCGCAGCCTGTTCGCTGACCAGCAGTCCTATATTCTGTCGCAATGCCTGACCGACCCAATCTTCCTCAATGGCTGGATCGGGTTTGACCAACGGTATTTCATCCCGCAAAGCGGCAAGCCGGTCATAGTCCGCGCCCGTGACTTCCTGCAAACTTTCTTTCGCATCGCGCAGCAAATGTTCGGCCTCAACGGTATCCGCCAAGGCCCGATCGTATCCTGCCTGGGCTTCCTGCACGTCAGTCATCGCTAGGAATCCCACGGCTTGACGCTGCCGGGTCTCATTCAGTCCGCGGCCCAGCGTTTCCTGCTGCGCCTTGGCAAACTGGAGGTTTTCTTTGGCGGCAAGCAAGTCGAAATAGCGTTCGGCAACCCGCAACATCAGTGCAATTTCTGCTGCGGCATATTCGGCTTCAGCCTGGGCAATGCGACTGTCCGCCTGCCGCCAAGCAATAATCCGGTCATAATGCAGCAACGGTTGTGTCAGGTTCAGCATATAACCGCCACTTTTAAAATGACTGCGTCCACTGGCGCCTGTTGCACTCGCTCCACTAAACTGAACGCTCTGGGAATCCTGATTGATGTTGGCAGTGGCGGTCGCTTCGGGCAAAAACAGCGCCGCACTAGCCTGGGACTGGGTCTCCTGAATTGCGGCAAGGGATTCCCGCGCTCGTTCCAGTTGCGGATCTTCCCGTGCAGCGTCTTGATAGACGGAAAGAAGGTCGTTTGCTTGAAGCGGTGCGCCAAATAAAACAACAACCAAACTCAGGGTGGCTTGACGGTATCGTTTCATGTCGATTTTCTTACCCTGTTTTGTGTCCAACCTATCGCCAAGCGATAAATGAGCGGCACCACGAACAGGGTCAGCAAGGTTGAAAAACCCAAGCCCCAAACAATAGCCGTAGCCACAGGCCGCCAAAGCGAAGAGGCTTCGTCCCCGGCTACAGCCAGAGGCAGCAGCCCGGCCATCGTGGCAAAGGAGGTAATGAGGATAGGAATCAGCCGTCGCCGTGCGGCATAGAAGGCCGCATGAACGACGTTCATGCCCGCTTCGACCCGGTCATTGGCGGCGGAAAACAACAAAATGGCCGAGTTGACGGTGATCCCGGCCAGCGCTACGCCGCCGTACAGCGTATAAAGACTAACCGGCTCCCGCGAGATGAGCAGCCCCAAAATAACCCCAGCAAATCCCATCGGCACTTTGAGCAAGATAAGCGCAGGCTGCAAATAGCTGCGGTATTGCGCGCCCAGAATCAAAAAGATCAGGCCCAAGCCCAGAAACGCCAGATGGCGAAGGCCACCCAGGCTCTCCTTGATGTCTTCGATCTCGCCGGTCAAATCCAGTTTCACTTCGGGGTGTGCTGTACTGAAGGTCTGCCACTGTTTGGCGATCCAGTCATTGGCATCGCTCACATTCATCTGTTTTGCATCCAGGTTGGCTTCCAGGGTGATCACGCGCCGATAATTGTAATGATGGATCATCTGCGGACCTTCGCGGCGTTCCGCTTCGACCAAATCGGCCAGCGGCACCGCGCCGCCGCCGGGACGGGCGACCGTTTGCCGCAATAAGGCATCGAGGTCTTGATACGGCGCTGTTTTGGACATCACCCTAACCCCAATCGTGTCGGCGCCTTCTCGGTAGCCGGCCACGACTTCGCCGCGCACCAGCAGTTTAACGGTGCGTAAGACTGTTTCCGGGGCAACGCCGCTACGCTGGATGGCGACGCCGTTGAGGCGCAAATCCAGCTGCGGCGCGCCGCCCTGATAATCGCTGTGCATATTGCTAAAGGCCGGATGCTTGCTTATCGCGGCTTGCAAATCGTCAGCAGCCAACCTCAAGGCAAGAAAATCCGAACCGGTCAATTTCGCCTTGATCGGCGCGCCTTGCGGGCCGCCGCTGGATTGCCCGAGGATTGATACTTCAGTAGGGCCTATAACTTGCTGTAGTGAAGGCTCAATCAGCGCCAATATGTCAGGCAACTTCCGGCCATTCGGGGCGAGATATACCCGCAGTTCCTCCGGCGGAAGCGTCACGATAGTCTGTAGTTCATCGATAGTCAGTGCTGCACGGACACGCGCTTCCATAGCCTCGAATACCGGATAGGTGCTGTCGGCTTTAGTACCGGGCGGAAATTGGACCTGTACCGTAAACGAACGGGTAGGTTCCTTGGGGAAAAAATCGACCGCAACCCAACCCCAAATCAGCGCCGCTCCGGCTATGCCAAAGGCAAGCAAGGCTGGAAAAAATGCCCGTCCGGGATGGCGCAGGCAACCCAACAACAGGCGAGTGTAGCGGACTCGCAACCAATAGCTGGCTTGGGTGCGCTTTGCCTGGAATCGCGAAGGACTCGCCAGCGCCGGACCCAATGCCGCGATGTGGGCGGGCAACATCCACAATGCTTCTATAAGTGCCGCCAATAATGCAGCGGTCACTGCAATCGGCACTACGCGCATGATACCGCCTAGAAATCCAGGCAGCAGCGCCAACGGCAAAAACGCCGCAATCGTAGTAAGAAACGAACTGATCACAGGCGTTCCGACTTCGCCTAACGCATCAAGCGCAGCATCCAATGCCGCCATGCCTTGCCGGATCCGGTAGGCAATCGCTTCGACCACGACCACCGCATAATCAACCAGCATCCCGAGGGCGATCATCACGCCAAGCAACACGCTGGTGTTCAACGTCATGCCCGCCGCCTGCAACATCAGGAAGGTTCCGCCCAAAGCAAAGGGAACTGCGAGAGTACACAACGCAGCAAGCCGTGAACCCAGAAATACCCAGGTCATGATCAGCACCAGCAGCAAGCCCCACCAAGCCTTGTGCTCCATGATAGAGATAGCGCTTCGGGTACGAACCGTCTCATCCTCGGCGAGCAGCAGTTTTACCCCGGTACGCCCGCTTTCGGCATTGCGCGCATCGATAAATTGCTGCACTTGTTTAATCACCTCGAAGGCATCGGCAGCATTCTTCTTATACAGCGAAAATAACCCGGCCGGTACGCCATCGCTACGGGGCATAGGATTGAAACTGTTGTCGCTCCGCACAATCTCGGCGATGTCGCCCAGCTTGACCACGCCATGAGCGCCGACTATGGACAGCTCGGCCAGACGTGACGGAAGATTGCCGCTACCCACCACCCGCACCAGCCACTCCTTGTCGCCCAACGCTACCGGCCCTGCCGCTTCGTCACGCAAATAAATGCTTACCGTATCGGCAATATCCAGCGGACGCAGCCCCAAACCTTCAAGCTGTTCGGGATGAAATGCGATGTGAATTTCCGATTCCGAATAGCCGTAATAATCAAGTTTCTCGATGCCGGAAATCCTCTCCAAATCGCGTTTGATTTCTCGTATAGTGGCTTTGAATCGCTCGGGATCGCCGCCGCCCTGCACGAGCACGGTGCCGACGCTACGAGTGACCGAACCGGTGTCGCCCCAAACCCAATAGATCGTGGTTTCTTTGGGAAAGATCGTCGCATAAGCCGCCTGAACTTCGCGGCGCAGTTCTGCGCCGCGTTTTTCAAAAGTCGCCCGGTCCAGCGAGTTAAAGCGAAGTAAAGTGGAGGAAAACCCGGCGCCGGTAGTGCTTGAGATGGTTCGCACATCGGCCAATCGAGCGTGCAACAGTTGCTCGAAAGGCAGGGTTAGGCGTTGCTCAATGTCTTCTGCTGAAAGCCCCGGCACGCCTATCCACACGCTCATAAAATTTTGGTTTACATCGGGAAACTCTTCGCGCGCCAAACTCCCGTAGGCGAACAAACCTAACAACAACACCAATGCATAGGCCAGGTTAGCCAGTACGTGATTTTGATAAAAACGCTTAAGCATCCGGTTAGCGTCCTTTCAACGGCTCAGCCTTTACATCCGATTCTTCGCTCAAGCCGAACTGACCGGTGACGATTAACTGAGTTTCAGACGGAAGCGAGATAGTGGCAGGCCGCCCGCTTTGGCTGCCGGGAAGCGCATGAAAATGCGCTTTGCCGTCGGACATAATAAATACGCCGAGCTGGCCGCCACGCTGCACCAGGTATTCGGCTGGAACATGCTGCACACCCTCCTGCCAAATCAATCGACCGGCGGCGCCGGGATCGCTGTGTAGTTCAGTGAAATCCAAGCGTACCTCCTGTGTTCCGGTTTCGGTATGGATGGTCGGCAGTACCGCCCGTAAATTCAACGGATAGTGCTTGCCGTCGTGTTCAAAGACCAATGTTTTTGCCTGACGCAAAGCATCGGTTTCGCGGCTGGATACCTGTGCGGACACTTCGGGCCGAGTCATATCCAACAGCCGCACCAAGGCTGTGCCTTGCGATGCAAATTGCCCTACCGCGATTAAACGCGCCGTTACCACGCCTGGGAAAGGCGCTTTTACGGTGCAATGGTCTATCTGACGGTCGGTGATTTCGATACGTGCGCCGTGAGCGGCAAGGTCGCCGCGTAACACCGCCAGTTGCGAGCGTTTCTCCTGTACCTGTTCTTCCGGCAGAGTTTGCTGTGCGGCCAGAGTTTCCGCCTGTTTGAGCTGCCACTGCGCCAGTTCCAGGCGCGCCTGAATGGCTTGTCGTTCCGCTTTCAACCTCGACTGTTCCAGTTCAAAATCACGACAGGCCAGCTTAACCAGCGTTGCCCCGGCTTTGACCGTATCGCCTACCCGAACCGGCACATCGACCACTAAGGCATCTACTTGGGCGGCGATGGGCGCATCATTCAGGCTCACGACGACAGCCGGAGCTGCTGACTCGGGATAAATCGCCAAGTCCGCCAGCGTTTGGGTGCGAACCGGTATGGGCGTCGCCTGTGCAGAAGCACAAAAACCCAGAAACCAGCAAGAAAGCAGCCAAGCCATTAGTGACGCTGTGAGGCGAGCTGCATTTCCAACAATAAACGGTATCTCTATAGCGGGTGCAAAAGCATTGCCGAGCCTACCGGTGCGCCATCCGGCATCGGCTATTTTCAACATTTCACATCACTCATTTTTTTCGAAAATTATTCGGCGACCGATGACTATTGATCAAAATTAAACAGCCTCTTTTGTGACAACTCTACAAACTCAGCTTTGGCCGCAACACCAGCAATCGATCCGACCACAATCCCGGCAATTCCTCCAGAACCTGTGCTTGCTGTTCCTTTGAAAAACCTAAAGTAAGCATAAGCCGCCCTACAGACTGTTCTCCGTCGGCCGCCTGCAATATCTTGTAGCCTACTTCCGACAACGCATGGCGTCGTGCGGAATCGTAATTCCAAACCAACGCATAACTGAAAGCGCGTTCACTATGGCTGACATAGCGATCTTCTCTTAGCAATACTGCGGCTTTCGGCAAGCTGACGATTAAGTCGGCCAAGTCCTCAGGCTGCCAGGCTGTTTTACTGGCCAAATAATCGCCCACGACCAGGTAATCCAACCCGGAGGTCAAATAACACACCACGGCATCGTCTATGCTGTCGACTATAGGCTCGGCATTGTTATTGAACGAGGTATTCAGCAAAATCGGGATGCCGGTTTTGCTGCCGAAAGCGTTGATTAACTCCCAATAGCGCAGATTAGTAGTCCTACTTACGGTTTGCAGCCTGGCGCTGCCGTCTACGTGGGTGATGGCGGGCAATTGTGCGCGCCGTTCCGGTTTAACATTCAGTACGAACGACATGAAAGGGAAATCGGCATGATCTCCCGGCACCTCGAAGAACTCCCGCACCCGCTCTTCCAATATCGACGGCGCAAACGGCCGGTAACCTTCGCGCATTTTAATCATCGCATTGATCGTCTCCTTATGCGAGGCAACACGCGGATCGGCCAGGATACTGCGATTACCCAAAGCCCTAGGGCCGAACTCGGAGCAACCTTGCACCCATCCGATCGCTGCGCCGTCGATAATCAGGTCGGCCACTTGCTCCGAGCGGTTATCCATTTTTTCGATATGTAAAAATGCGCGCCAAGCCTCTAAAACGCTGCCGACTTCATCGTCATGAATCGGCGTTCCCCAATAAGCGTGAGGAACGCGCGCAAGAGACAACGTCGGCTGCATCTGGTGAGAAACATAAGCGGCTGCGCCATAAGCACAGCCCGAATCACCGGCAAAAGACGGCAGAAAAACATCCTCGAATAAACCGGAACAGAGAATCTTGCCATTCATGCTGCTGTTTTGCCCCACTCCCCCGCTGATTACCAGACGAGCGTGACCGGTCGCTTGCTGAAAATGGCGCAGAATATGGAAAACAATAGTCTCTAGCGCTTCTTGCAATGCCGCCGCAATATCCATGTGGACTTGGGTAAACGGCGCATCCTTTTTCCGAGGAGTCAGTATATTAAATAAGTCAATTACACGATCCCGGTGTAACGAATAATCGCCGTCCGGCAATAAGGTATACAATCGTTGAAATTGCTCTTTATAAGCTTCACGACAACCGTAAGGCGACAAACCCATTACCTTATATTCATCGAAATGACTATAGCCGAGAAAACGTATCACTTCCCAATATAAAAGCCCTAACGAATCAACAGCCGGTTTATTCAATAAACAGTCAAAATGCTTGTTGCGAACATCAATCACCTTGGTCGCTACTTCGTCGCCGAGACCGTCTATGGTCAACACCAAACTATCCTTAAAACCCGACATGTAATAAGCCGTTGCCGCATGAGTAGTATGGTGGTCAACAAATACCAGCTGGTTATGTTTTAAGCAATAATTAAATTCCCGCTGAAACAAATAGTTAAAAAACTTATGCGCATCTCCAATTTCAGCGAACAGGGGATTGCCTAGCTGCTGCTGTTTTAATACTTTATTTAAAGCATCTTCATTGGAGTAGACAGCAATATAATCTATATCTTCAAGTTTTTTATTTGCTTTCTCCAAACAAAACTGTACTGCAAATACCCATATTTTATTGGCGTGTTTAATACGAATTAATCGTTCTTCTTCGATTCCGGCAATAACAACACCATCTTGCATCAATACTGCCGCAGTATCATGATAGGCATGTTCAGATAGCCCGAAATACGCATCAAATACCGAATCGCCACCACCATTTAAGCCTAAAACCAGCATAGATTTCCCTTGAAAATTAAAACAACATTAATTAAATAACGTATTTACAAAATTATCATAAGCATGAAGCCCATAATAAAATCGATATATAGAAAATAAAACAGAGCTACTCTTTACTCAATTAATTCAAAAAAGGCGGAATATTGGGTTGACTTATAAATCTTTCAATTAACTGTAGGCTGGGTTTAGCTTGTTCAGTTTCGATAAAATATTTTTGCATGGCTTTTGTACGTTCCCTGAATTCAGGATTAACAGTCACTTCTTCTATAAGATCCTGTAATGCTTTGGCGGTAATTGTCTTAAAATCGCCTTTCAGACCTAAGCCATGATAAGTCACTCTTGCCACATTGCCGGGCTGATCAAACCATAACGGAAAAACTATCATTGGAACGCCAAAAAATATGCATTCCTTAACGGAATTAGGCCCTCCGTGAGTAATCATTAATGATGCTTTTTTTAACAACTCCAGCTGTGGAGCACGATTGACGATAATCACATTAGCAGGAACAGACTCAAAATCATCCACCGTCAAATTATTACCAATCGAGAGCACCCAATTCCATGCAGGCCACTTGAGTGATGCGTCTATCACTATGCGAAAGAAATTTTCATAATCGGATTTAGCCAATAACGGAAGGGTGCCTAGTGCCGCATACACGATAGGTTGCGATTCAATTACTTTCTCCCAAGGAAAAGAAGCTTGCTCTCGATCTAAATCAATTGAAGCCTCGGCATAATATCGCCCTGTCTTTTTTACTCCTGGAAAATCAAAGCGTTTTGGAAAAAGAACCAATTCAGGTAATTTCAATTGAAAACCCGGCATATCCGTCCAAAAATCGATGTCTTTGATCGAATAGCCGCAATATTCGGAAAGCATTTTTAACTTCTTTGATGATATTAAATCAAGCCCATTACTAACCAAATGTCTTTCATGGCGAATTTTTTTTATTTTATGAATATGCCATGCCAAAATTGTTTTTACTGAAGACCATAGCGAACCATCTGAAATAAGTTCTGTATGTATTGGTGGTACTGTATTATTACATCCGCCCAACACATCAAAAACATATATAACTTTTAATCTTAATTTATGGAAAAATAAAGCCCAAATAACAGAATCAGATAAAGAGGTTGAGACAATAATCAAATCCGGATTTAATTCTCGAGTTACACTATTTAATTCGTCATCACCGCCAGCAATTAAATAATCCAAAAAATTATTAAACCTAAGCGAATTATTTCTGTCTTCAGAATAATCATCCACAGTTGAAGGTTGTGATTTCATATAAGCACTCCCAAAGCATCCTTTTGGAAACCATTCTTCATAAATAGACACAAATTCAAAACCATTGGCGCATATCACGGGTTTACAATCGGCAATGCCTAAATAAGTAATTTGATGACCACGCAACTTTAACTCTCTAGCCAATCGTAAGCTTGAATTAATAGTGCTCACTATTGGAGGAAAACAAAAAACAATGTTTGCCATATTATTAACCTTGCCGATTAAAAAGCATTATTCAAGAAAAAAGCAATCGCCCTAAATTCATTAACGATACTTCATTATCAACCCCATCCATTTCAATCTCTCCATGAGAAAAAGCCTCTATCGCATCTCTTGTTCCATTTACCATATCGGCCAGCAGAGCTGCAGATAAACGAAGTGTGGAATCCGCTCTAAAATCGCCTTCTTTAATTAAGCCGTCTTCATTGGATAAATCGATTAACCAAACCCCGTCTTCATCACCTTTGACAATAATCTTCCATATCCCCTTGAGTGCAGGATAACGAGATCGGTTTTTTTTAATCGCATTCATAAAACGGTTTTCGAATACATCCGATACATTAAACAGGTCATCCTTATTTGTTTCATTTCGAATAAAATTATTGGAATAATAATCATCCAGACATGGATAACCCAGCTTGCAAAGCAGGCTGTCAATTTCTGTTATAAACTTCTTTGGGATTCCGGCCCGTGGCACTTCAATGCCTTTTCCGACTGAGTCTTGCCGAATCCTACTGGATAATGCGGCTCTACCGTCGCCTTCTCCCTTATCATGGCTGACCTCAAATACACGTTCCATCAAGTCTTTTTCCCATTCAAGCCCCAAAAACCGGAATAAGGGGGCGAGCGTTTCTTCAGGCTGCATGGCTATCGATTCATATTTCACCCGAAAACAACGTTCCTGATGAGTCGATTCAAAATCCAGCAATCTATCGGTTTTTTCCAACCAATTCTCCAACATCGCCGCAATAATGCTTTCAGGATTTCTATGTACATAAGGTATATGCTCGGTAAGGAATCGGTATTTACTCAAGTTAATACTGGAGTGAACCACATCCATGCAATTCCGATACAGACAAATATATTTGGCATCAGGAAAATGGGTATCCAATATAGACAGATATTCCAAATTCATTGGCGTTTTTTCGCACCATACTTGTTTGTTTTTTATCTCAATATAATTATTCATTATATTATCAATAATTTTTCTTGTTTCGCTTACTGCAAACTGTTTCTTAGCTACTTCATCCAGCTCAACCTGATTCTGTGCAATAGTTCCCATTACCGCACGATTCAGGCTATCGCATAAACTACCCATATATAAATGACTGGGGCAGGCTACTTTAGAATGGGTATCGATAATATATCTAAGCATCGTAGAACCTGATCGTTCACACGATAAAATAAACACAGGCGCATGGGATGTTTTATTCATTATTTTTTCCATAGATTGATAATTAATATTTTCGGAATCGATAGCGGAACAACCGGTTATTTTATATATAGATGCTTTCAACCGCCTGCTTCGCACTTACCCTGCTTTCTATTAACGGCTCTATTCTTCTGTAACCACCGGATAACCCCGGTTACATAAAGTATCAATGGCGTCAGCCCAAAACTTAAAATTATTATCTGTCCGGTCATACCGAAAGCCTCGCCTGTGTGTAACGGGAAAAGCCATTCCTCAATAATATCTCCGGTTGTACGCGTACTATGTTCACGGACATGAAGAATATTTCCGCTATATTGATCAATCCAAAGGCGTCGATAAGCCTTTTTTTGATTAACCTCATCGATTGCCCGCTTACTTACAACATAAACTCCTCGCTCATTCTGCGGAAAAACGATTCGTCGATATTCGCCATCGGGAAAACGCGCATCGGTAATACGCTTAATTTCAACTAGGCTTAGCGGTGTTTTATCACCCACTGGAACGACACTTTGATAATCAGGCCAAGGGCGGGATACAGGCGAAAAAATACCGACCAAGCCACGCGCGTATTTCGGAAAAACCAGATATACCCCTGACGCAATCAAAAAAACAAGAATAATTGCGCTATAAAAACCGAATGTTTTATGTAAATCGAAGTTGAGCCGTTCCGAACTGGCATTGCGTTTAATCGTTAATGCCTTGCTGATCTTTCCTGAACGAGGCCACCATAAAATCACCCCTGTTAATACCGTAAAAAATAATGCTAAACCGACCCAACCTACGATATTCATCCCTATCGATCCTAAAGCCAGGCTGTAGTGCAGGCGCAAAATAAAATCCATAAAGGGGTCGCGCCAAGGACGTTGAAAATCGATTAAAAGCCGCTGTCCGGTAATTTCAGCCGTATAAGGATTAATAAATATTTGGTGTCTTTCGAAATAATCCGCATTCGGTGAAGGCTGCTCAAACCACAAATCAAAAGTCCGCTCCGAATCTCTGGGAAAGCCTAAATCAAGCGCCTTGGCCTTGTTCGGCAGCGCTTTCATGCCCGACGCAACAATTTCATCCAGCGGCAGAAATCTTTTATTGCCGCCAGGCGCAGGCGCAACCATCAGTTTAGAGTTTGACCAGACATCTATCGCGTCTTCAAAAACCAACAAGCTGCCGGTGAGTCCAATCAATACAAATATCGCTCCGGCAAACAAGCCAAGATATAAATGCACTTTGAGCCAGATTTTACGGCGATTTTTTAGACTTAGATCCATCGTAGCCCTTAAGAATTTATAGTCGAGTCGTTTGCCGAAATATTGGGCTGCCAAAAAAACGGCAGCCTAACAATAGGTATGACATCAATATTCGATTTTAATCGACCCCATAAACGTGCGCGGCGCTCCATACAAAGCAGGGCCATAGCTGTATACGCCGCCATGATAGGTCTTATCGAGCAAATTATCGGCATTAAGCTGCGCCGTGACATTGGTCTTGCCTACTTTCCATGATTGGCTGGCCATTAAATTAAGCGTGGCGTAACCAGGTGTTTTAATGGCTTCGGTATAACCGATTTGGCGCATTCCAACGGCTTGAACACCCGCCCCTAGTTTCAAGCCATGCAAAGTCCGGTCTTGAAACTCGTAGGTTGTCCACAGATTGCCGTTATTAACCGGGGCATTGTGTAGCCTCATTCCTACGGTTCCAGCGCCAATGCTGTCTTTAAGCGTTTTGGCAAAAGGCGTGTAAGCATACGCACCAATCACTTTCCATCCCGGCAAAATTTCGCCGGTCAAATCCAGTTCAATGCCTCGGCTTTCGGCTTCGCCGACCGCTCTTGATATACCTTGGGCGACTTGCATAGGCACATTTTGTTTAGTCAGGTCAAAGTAGGCGAGCGTACCGGTAAAGCGACTCCCCCAAAGTTCTGTTTTTGCGCCGACTTCCCATTGTTGGGCTGTCTGGGCAGGAAGCCGATTTCCTTGGGAATTGTTACCATTTGAGGCGCCGAAGTTTTCGGTATAACTACCGTAGAGTGATAGTTCAGGAATAGGCTGCCATAGCAATCCGCCGCGCGGTGAAACCTTATCGTCCGTGACGGTCGGGTTGATGGTTTTTGTATTGTTGCCGAACGCACCCCAAGCGGAATCGCCGCCGGTTTCGGCATTGTCATAACGTAAGCCTGCCAGCAAATGAACATGATAAGGCAATTCGATCTGGTCTTGACCGTAAACGCCGAACCAGGGCTGCGAATAGCCGAAAGTATTGTATGCGGTAACTGTCGGCGCCTGGGCAAAATGAACAGGATTATAGATATTGGTGCCGGCAGGATTTAAGCCAAAAATCGGCCCCATTGTCGCTCTGGCATCGGTGTTCATGTAATCGCCACCCACCAGCATGGTGTGCTTGAACAAGCCGGTATCGAATTTGCCGGTGAGTTCCAGCGAGTTATAAAAGTTGTTGAAATAATCCTTGCCTTTGGCGTTTCCTTCAAAGAAAAAGCGTCCGACATCGCCGTTGGCCGCTACATTGCCGCTGGCACTGACGTTTATACCTGACCCGTTGGCAAAACTTGCATTAAAGCGGTGCCGCAGGCTCCAATTCGGATTAAATTTGTGCTCGGTATTCAGCGATAGCATCACATATTCATCCTCCATATAGCTCCAGGGATCGCTAAGATTTTGACTGCGGGGCAGCGCGGCCGGCTGCGTACCGGCTGTATTCAATGGCAGCAGGTTGTCGGCGTTTCTCTTGATATTGCTGTATTCAAGCTTGATGTTGGATACGGTTTTGTCCGAAATATTCCAACGTAATTGCGGTGCGACAAATATCCGCTCTCCTCCCGCAAATTCGGTAATAGAGTTATTGGTTTGATAAGCCAGATTAAAGCGGTAGGCGAGATCCTTATTCGCGGTCAACGGGCCGGTGGCGTCAATATCGGTGCGATAATGGTCATAAGAGCCGAATTGCTGGCGCAAGCTGTAATACGGCGTGTCCAGCGGCTGTTTGGTGACGAAGTTGACAATGCCTCCCGGCTCGGCGCGTCCGTATAAAATCGAACCCGGACCTTTCAGAACTTCTACCCGTTCGATATTAGCAAGCTCTTCGGTATGATACCAATTACTAACAAACGGAAAACCGTCGCGATAATAGTTATAAACATCAAAGCCGCGGATAAAAAATTGCCTATCGGTTCCTGAGCCACTTATAACACCGCTGACGTTTTTCAACGCCTGATCAAGGGTTACAACCTGCTGATCCTTTAATACCTGCTGAGGCACCACTTTCACCGACATCGGCGTCTGCATGATCGACGTGTTGGTTTTGGTGGCTGTTGTGGCATTGGTGCGGTTGTAATCGGTGTTGTAAGGATCGCTGTCGGCAGAGACGGCTTTACCCGTGACCGTCACCGACGGCATAGTTTTGCCCGATTGCGGTTCAGCAACGGCCACCTTCTCCAGCGTTACGCTATTATTCCCGGTCAAGCGATAAGCCAACCCGGTTCCTTGCAATAGTTCATGCAAGCCTTGCTGGACGCCATAACTACCCTTAAGCGGTTTGGATTTTGCATTGACTACCATAGAGGCCGGATAACTTAATTCCATTCCGGTTTTCTCTGCAAAGCTATTCAATGCGGAAGCCAAATCAGTGGAAGGCATATCAAATTGAATCTTTTGAGCTTTGTCCGCTTCCGATAGCGCCGGTACTGCGTGACAAAACGTTAAAACAAAGACTCCTTTTATAAAGCAAGCCCTGAGCTTTTTTCCTGGATGAGTCATCGTTTCACCCGGCAAAAAATTCTTCTTTTTATTAGCCATTCTGGAATTTTCCTTAGTAGTTTCCTGCGCGTAGCCGGTTCTTTAACAACAGAACCCAATATTTGCAGGTATTGTTATAGGTACGATCAATACATTTACCTTAGGTAGACGACCAAACTTAAAATCCACCCCACCTGCAAAAATCATTTTGTTTAAAATAATTTCTATTGGTAATGTTCCGGCTCCAGAATAAAGCCGCTACGCTTAAAATAGGCCTGATAGCGTGTCAATAACTCAACCTCCAACAAGGCGCACTCAATGCCTAACTTCGACAAGACCGCTTGCGTTTCGCTACAGTCGTAGCGGATAGCGTCCTCTTCCAATAACTCCATCTGATCATCCTGGTTCTGCTCCGAAAACATCGACAGCAAAGGCAATAACGCAAAGTCCTGACAATTGGTCTCCAGCACCTTTTTCACCCAATCTTTATAAGGAATGCGCTCCAGGCTATAAGCCGACCGGCTAAAGCCATCGATCAGCTGATCGGAATAAGGCGGGGCGGGATGGTTTAAATGGAAGCAAGCGCTGATAGAACTCGGCAGCAATGAAAGCAAGACAATAGCCCGGCTCATGTAATTGACGGGCGCCATATCCATGCGGACCGATTCAACAGGCGCATAGCCCATCTGTATGCAGCCTTTGATCAACCGGCACAGAAAGTCTTCAGTATTCCAACTACCGCTACGGCTGTCTCCGGCAACGGTAGCCGGTCGATAAACAGTCACTTGAAAGCCCCTGTCCCTGGCCGATCTCACCAATTTTTCGGCGACCCATTTACTCTGCGCATAGCCGTTGGCCAAATTAGCGCCGGGTTTCGGTTCGTCATTTTCCTTATAGCCTTGCGGATTAGCGGATGCTTCGCTAAACACCGACAAGGTCGAAACATAGTGAATCGCTTTGGCTGTGCGATAACAGGCGAGACGCAACACCGCTTCGGTCCCCAAAACATTGGCGTCTTTTAGTGCCTTATAAGGCTGGATAAAGTTGACCTGAGCCCCATTGTGATAAATGACTTCAACCTGTTCGGCAATTTCTTCGTAGCGCAGTTCGGACAGCCCAAGCCGGGGTTCCGACAAATCGCCGCACACGACAATAATACGGCTCCAATCGATACCGTCTTGCAGCTCGTAATAAGCGATTTGGCCTTGCAATCGAGCCAGCGCTTGTTGCTCATTGCTTGCCCTGACCAGGCAATAGATTTTGGCGTAGGTTTGCTCCAGCAACTCGGCCAACAAAAACACCCCCAGAAATCCGGTTGCGCCGGTCAGGAACACTCCCTGCGCTGCCGCTACGTTGACAGGTGCAGACGACAAAGGAACAATCGCCGCATCGAGTACGGCTTCGGCTTCAAGGTCGACCGGGTCTTCCCCGCTCTCGCCGGTATCGATTAACCGCGCTTGCGCCGCAACAGTCGGCAGCTCGAAAAAGCGCTTGAGCGGTAATTCGATATTGAATTGTTTTTGCACCGCAACCGGCAACTGAACCGCCAGCAACGAATGCCCGCCCAAACTGAAAAAATCGTCATGCCTGCCGACCAGTTCAATACCGAGTAGCTCGCGCCAAATCGCCGCCAACGCTGTTTCCGTCTCAGTCGCAGGCGCTACGTAGCGGTTTTTTGCAGATTCCGTCATATCCGGTTCCGGCAACGCCTTGCGGTCGATTTTGCCGTTTGCGGTCAACGGCATCCGCTCCAGAAACACAACAGCGCCCGGCAACATATAATCCGGCAACGAAGCTTTAAGATTTGCCCTTAACAACTCCGCCGTAAGCGTGCCTCTGCCGACAACATAAGCGACCAATTGCTTATTTCCGGGCCGCTTTTCCCTGACCAAAACGGCCGCCTCCTCGACACCGGACTGCTCGATAAGCCTGGCCTCGATTTCCCCCAACTCAATCCTGAAGCCGCGTATTTTCACCTGATCGTCGATACGGCCTGAAAACTCGATAGCGCCGTCCGGGCGGTAACGCGCCAGGTCGCCGGTTTTATACAGCCTGCCGCCGTCGTTTTGGAACGGATCGGGGATGAATTTTTCTGCGGTCAATTCAGGGCGATTCCAATAGCCGTGCGCCACGCCCGCACCGCCGATATGCAGTTCGCCCGCTACGCCGACCGGAACCGGGTTGCCGTTGCGATCCAGGATATACAGCCGTACATTGCTGATAGGCCGCCCTATCGATAACGGCCTGTCATAATCGTCCCGACCCGCCAAATAAACACTGCTCCACACCGAGCCTTCGGTCGGGCCGTATTCGTTGTATAGCGGCACATTCGGCAATACCGCGTAATGTTGCCTGACGACTTCGGTTGAACAGGTTTCTCCGGCAACGATGGCTGTTTTCAAGGTTTTCAGTTTGGTTCCCGTTTGTTTAAGCAGCAACGCGTAAAAGGACGGCAACGCCAGCAGATGCGATACCCTGCGATTCGCAATAATTTCAACCAATGCCGCCGGATCTTTAGCTTCGTCGTCGGTCGGCAAGCACAGACAACCGCCCTGCCCCAGCGTCCAGAACAATCCGGCCACGGAACTGTCGAAAGCAAACGAAGACAGCAATTGATAAGCGCTTACTTCTTCCCGATAGCTGACAAACCGCGCGTTTGTCGAATGCACGGCATTGCGGTGCGAAACCATCACGCCTTTGGGCTGTCCTGTGGATCCGGAGGTGTAGATGATATAGGCCGGATCAAGCGGGTGATTACATTGCGCCGGATTATCCGAAGGACATTGGGCAATAATCTGCCAATCGCTATCCAGACAAATCGTGTCCTTCACGCTGTGCGGCAATGTCGCAGCCAACGCTTGCCGGGTAAGCAATACGTCAATCCGCGCATCGTTAAGCATAAATTCGATGCGCTGTTCGGGATAATGAGGATCGATAGGCACATAAGCGCCGCCCGCCTTCATAATGCCCAACATGCCGATCACCATCTCCAGCGAGCGCTCAACGCAAAGGCCGACCAATACATTAGGCCCGACGCCTTTGCAGCGCAGATAATGGGCCAGCTGATTGGCTTTGGCGTTGAGTTCGGCGTAGCTTAAGCTTCGTCCTGCAAACGCCAGCGCATCGGCATTCGGCGTTTTATCCACTTGCGCTTCGAATAATTGATACAGGCATTGATCCGACGGAAAGTCGGCTTGCGTGGCATTCCAATCAACCAGGATTTGCCTCCGCTCATCCAAAGCCAACAACGGCAATTGGTAAAGACGGGTTTGCGGTGCGTCGACCATGCCTTGCAGCAAAGCCGCATAGTGCCCTGCAAAACGCGCTATCGTGCCTGGGTCGAATAACTCGGTGTTATATTCGAAACTGCCGCTAAGCGTCCCTTGATCTTCGTGGATATGCAAAGTCAGGTCGAATTTGGAAACCTTGCTGTCATCGTCGATGGCGCAGATTTCCAAATCCGGCAGTTTCAGCGCTTGACCGGCCTGGTTTTGCAACACAAACATAACCTGGAACAAGGGGCTGTAGCTCAAGTTACGCTCGGGATGCAACGCTTCGACCAGTTGTTCGAACGGTAAATCCTGATGGTTTTGCGCGTCTAAAACGGTATTCCTAACCTGGGTCAACAACGCATCGAATTGCGGATTGCCCGACAGGTCGGAGCGCAATATCAGGGTGTTGACAAAGAAACCGATCAAGCCTTCTATTTCCAGGCGGTTGCGGTTGGCAATCGGCGTGCCGACGCAAATATCCTGCTGGTGGCTGTAGCGAAACAGCAGGATTTTGAACGCCGTCAACAACAGCATGAATAAGGTCGCATCGTATCGTCGGCCCAATTTATGGATTTGCTCCGCTAAGGCCGCCGTCATTTCAAAGCGATGCAGTGCTCCGCAATGACTCATCACGGCCGGTCTTGGGCGGTCGGTCGGCAATTCCAGCAAGCTGGGCGCGCCATCCAGTTTGTTTCGCCAATAATCGATCTGTTGCCGCAACACATCGCCGACGAGCCTGTCGCGTTGCCAGCAGGCAAAATCGGCGTATTGAACCGGCAGCTCCGCTAACGGCGATTGTTCGCCCCGGCTAAACGCCTGATAAAGCGCTGCGAATTCGCGCATCAAAATCGCCGACGACCAGCCGTCGGAAATGATATGGTGCAAGGTCACCAGCAGCCTATTTTCTCCTGACAAGGCAATCAGAGTTATCCGTATCAAGGGACCGACCGCTAAACAAAACGGCTTTGCCGCCTCCTGCCGACACAGCTTCGCCAGCACAGCCCGGCAGGCCTGTTCAGGTAATCCCGTTAAATCTACGTTAGTAATGGACAACGCTAATTCGGGCGAAATTTCCTGAGTCGGCGCCTTGTTCCTAGTAATGTTCCCAGTAACGTTCCCAGCAATGCCCCCGGTAGCGAAAACAGTACGCAAATTCTCATGCCGCCTTACTATCTCGTTGAAGCTTTGCGCCAATGCCGCTACATTCAAATACCCGGCCAAGCTGAACGCATAGGGCATGTTATACAGCGAGCTGTCCGGTTCCAAGCGGTCCAGGAACCATAAGCGCTGCTGGGCGTAAGACAGCGGCAGCGGTTCTATGCGTTGACCTGGCATTATCGCTGAGAATTCCTGCCCGGATTCAGAAAGCGCTTCGATTAACTCCGCTTTTCTGGATTTAAGCTGAAACTTGAGCTCTTCGCTCAACGCATCTTTCGGCGCTTTGCATTTTAAGTTGCCTTGTTCGACATAAAGATGCACATTCAAATTGCGCAGAGTTGCGAGCAGTTGATTCATAGCTCAATGTCCTCAAGCTCAAGTTCGGCGCTATATTGCACTGCCTCCCGCTGATCTTTGGCCCAAGCCAACAGGTCGACTTTGGCGGCCAGCTGGGCGACGCTGGTCGTATCAAACAGGGTTTTCAACTGCAAATTAATGTTGAAACGAAGACAAATCCTGGATACCAGCTGAGTCGCTAACAACGAATGTCCGCCCAGTTCGAAGAAGTTATCCTCGACGCCGACTTGTTCGACGCCCAAAACCTCAGCCCAGATTCCGGCCAGGATGTCCTCGGTTGCGGTGCGCGGCGCGACATAGTGTTTTGCCGACATCGCGCCGATGTCCGGTTGCGGCAAGCGCTTGCGTTCCAGCTTGCCGTTGGCGTTGAGCGGCATCCTGTCCAGCAGCACGAAAACGCCGGGAACCATGTATTCCGGCAATGTATTTTTAAGCTGGAGTTTTACGGTGTCGACATCAAACGCATCCTTGGCGGCGGCAACCAGATAGGCGACCAGCCGCTTGTCTCCCGGTTGGTCTTCACGGGCAAGGACCACCGCTTCTTTGATGTCCGGGTGCTCCAGCAATCGGGCCTCGATTTCGCCCAACTCTATCCTGAATCCCCTGATTTTGACTTGATGATCGATACGGCCCAGATAATCAATATTGCCGTCTGGCCGGTAACGTACCCAATCGCCGGTTTTGTAGAGTCTTTCGCCCTGTTCAGCGAAAGGATTGGGGATGAATTTTTCCGCAGTCAGTTCGGGGCGATTAAGGTAGCCGCGCGCCAAACCGACGCCGCCGATATGCAATTCACCCGACGTGCCGAGTGGCGCCGGATTGAGCTGCCGGTCAAGGATATAAAGCCTAATGTTGGCTATCGGACGGCCTATCGGAATCGCGGTTTCGGCTCTACCTCGCAAACAAGCCCAATAACTGACGTCTACCGAAGCTTCGGTTGGGCCGTAAAGATTATGCAGTTCGGCCGGTAATTTTTGCTGGAAACGTGCGACCAAATCGGCCGGCAAAGCTTCGCCGCTACAGATGACGCGTTTTAGCGACAAGCAGTTTTCCACGCCCGGCGTGTCGATAAAGGCTTGCAGCATCGACGGCACGAAATGCACAGTGGTGATGTGTTCGCTGTTGATAATATCGATCAGCGCCGAACCGTCCTTGTGCGCGTCCGGCCGGACAACGACCAGCCGAGCGCCGTTCATCAACGGCCAGAAGAATTCCCAAACCGAGACGTCGAAGCTGTACGGCGTTTTTTGCAATACAGCATCGTCGGCATTCAGCCGGTATTGTTGCTGCATCCATTGCAGCCGGTTGACTATGCCCTGATGCGGCACGCAGGCGGCTTTAGGTTGTCCGGTGGAACCGGAGGTATAGATGCAATAGGCCAGGTTTTCCGGGATCACCGAGATGTCGGGATTGCTATCTTCGGCTTGCGCTATAAGCTCCCAATCGCTATCCAGGCACAAAACCGCCGCAGTAGAGACCGCCAGTTTTCCCCGACAAGCTTCTTGGCTAAGCACAATCTGCGCTCCAACATCGCGCAGCATAAAGTCCAGCCGGTCTTGCGGATAGCCGGGGTCGAGCGGCACGTAAGCGCCCCCGGCTTTGACTATGCCTAACAAGCCTACCACCATTTCCAGGCTGCGCTCCAAGCAAATGGCTACCCGGTCGTCGGGCCGGATGCCGATATCCGACAGATGATGCGCCAGCTGATTGGCGCGCCGGTTAAGCTCAGCGTAAGTTAAACCCTGCTTTTCGTAAACGACTGCCAGCGCATCCGGCGTTTTTTCCACCTGGTCTTCAAATAGCCGATGCATCAAACGGTCGCTCCGTGTGGGAACGACGGGATCATTAAACTCGAATAATAATTGCTGTAGCTCTTCTGTCGGCAGAATATTCAGGCTTTCGATCGCTTGCATGGGCTCTGCCCCAACCAATTCTTCTATCGCGGTCTTCAGATAAGCCGCAATCCGAACCGGATCAATTCCTTCGACGCATTGCGCCGTTAAGCCGAAGCCTTTGCCGCTATCATTCACAGACAACGTGACCGGGTAGTTAGTCCTTTCCTCGCTGCCGAGAATGCGCATACCTTCCCAATCAAACGGAGTAAGGGAATCGTCGCTATGCCTATAGTTGAACAAGCTAGTAAACAACGGCATTCCGTTCGGCACTGAGCTGCAACGCTGAGCCAGCGCCAGCGAAGCCTGTTCATGGTTGAGTAATTCGCTCAGATTCCGGTAAGTATCGCCGACGGTTTCACGCACATTGGCATTTGCCAGCGGAATGCGTATCGGCAAGGTGTTGATGAACATTCCCAAGGATCGATCCGCCCCGGTCGAACCTTGAAGCCTGCCCAACAACACGGTGCCGAAAACTGCATCACGGCGGCCTGTGCATCGCGCTAAAACCAGCGCCCAAGCGACATGAAACAGCACAGCGGCAGTGACGCCCTGCTGCCTGGCACAATCGCGGATGCGTAGCGCCAGTTCATCGCTCAAAGGCAAAGTCGCCTCGCTTACATGTTCGCCGGTGCCTTGAATATTAACTATGCCGAACGGCGCGGTAGGCTCATCGACATCGCCAAGCCGACTTATAAAATAGGCTTCATGTTCGGAAGGCGGAACGGCAAGCGCTTGGGCAATAAAATTACGGTAAGGTACAGGCGGCGGCAGACGGCCGCCCTGCCCTTGAAGCAGCATTCGAATCTCGGCCAGGGTTAAGGCCAAGGTAACATGGTCGCAAACCAGATGATGGTTCAGCAGCGCCAGCAGCCATTCACCCGAATGCGGATCAGCCCCAATACAGGCTTTAAATAACGGCGCTTGTTGCAGGTTCAGGCGCACAATGCGCGGATCGGTTTGAGCATAGAGTTGTTGCAACGCATCGGCTTCCGGCCTCAGGACGATTTTCTCAACCGGCAGTTTTGCCGTCCTATGCACCACTTGCACAGGTTGGCTCAAGCCCTCCCAGTAAATCGCGCTGCGCAGGACGTCGTGACGGTCAATCACGGCTTGCAACGCGTTCAGGAAAGCGTCCAAGCGTTCGCGGCCGTCAAAAACAATGACCGACCGTAATAAATAGGCATCGCCCCCGGCTTCCAGCAAGTGATGAAACAATATGCCTTCCTGCATCGGGGCTAGCGGGTAAATATCCTGGATATTGGCCGCCCCTTGCGGGACCTTGCCTACGATCAGGTTAATCTCGTCCTGGCTAAGGCTGACCAGCGGCAGCATGTCCGGGCTAATGTTAATCGGAGCCGACGCAAACCCGGCTGAATCTTCCTGTCGGGCCGCACTTAATAATGCCTCTTTATGCTGTTTTAACAGCGCCAGTGTTTCCGAATCCATCACGCCTTTAGCGGCATGAATCACCAATTCCCCGTTATCCGAGGCAATCGCTATATTTTTCTGTTTCAGGTGAGCAAGCAGCTCTTGCATATTCATAGCCGGAATTCCTCGGTAATACTGTGTATATGTGATTGGGCAAAAGCATCAGGTATCAAATTGGGCGGCACGGCAAAAGCTGCCGTTTGCTTGTCAACATGGCTTACGGCCTGTGCCATCGCGGCAAGCGTAGGCGCTGCAAATAGCATACGGATATTAGCCATCAAGCCCAGCTGACGAAGCCGTTCTATCAGGCCGACCAAGATCAGCGAATGACCGCCTAACTCGAAGAAATTATCATGCCGTCCGACTTGTTCGACGCGTAGAAGTTCCCGCCAGACATCAGCAAGCGCATTTTCAACGGCTCCTTGCGGCGCTTCATAATGTCGTGAAATAAAAGACCTACCGTCCGGCTCCGGAAGTGCATGACGATCCAGCTTGCCGTTCGCCGTGAGCGGGAACGCAGTCAGCGTAACAAATGCACTGGGCAGCATATAGTCAGCCAAGACCGTTGCAAGTTGCGCGCGCAACTCGACTGCGGACAGTTCGCTGCCGTCTTTCTCAATCAGGTAGGCGACCAGGCGTTTGTCGCCCGGACTGTCTTCGCGGGCAATTACCACCGCATCCTGCACACCATGACAGGCGGCAAGCTGCTCTTCAATCTCGCCCAATTCAATGCGAAAACCGCGTATCTTGACTTGAAAATCATTGCGCCCGATGTATTCAACATTACCGTCGGGCAAGCGGCGACCGAGATCCCCGGTTCTATAAAGCCGGTCGGCGCTTTCGATGTTCATGCTGAAAGGATCGCTGATAAAACGTTCCGCGCTGAGCTCGGGGCGATTCAGGTAACCTCGGGCAACTCCGGCTCCGCCGATATAAATCTCCCCCGTTACCCCCAGCGGCACCGGCTGCATTTGCGCATCGAGAATATAAAAGCTTAAATCAGCAAGATGCCTGCCGATTAAACTGCCCCGTTGCGCGTCGATGTCCGAGCGCAAGATTCGGTAATATGTGGCATGTACGGTAATTTCAGTAATGCCGTACATATTAATCAGTTGCGTATGTTCCAGGTCGTTACGTTCGACCCAGGGAGCGAGGCTGTGAAACTCCAGCGCTTCGCCGCCGAAAACGATGCAGCGCAAGACATGAGGCTCCGGGTTGTGGGTCTGGGCTGCAATCAATTGACGAAACGCGGAGGGCGTTTGATTGAGGACGGTAACGCCCTCCCGGCACAACAAAGCATAAAACGCATCCGGCGAGCGGGACGTATCGTAACTCACCAAAACCAGGCGTCCGCCGTAGAATAGCGCGCCCCACAATTCCCACACCGAAAAATCAAACGCAAACGAATGGAACAATGTCCAGACATCAGCGCCGTCAAAATGGAACTTGTCCTGAGTCGCGGCAAAAAGCCTGACTACCTGCTCATGCTCAACCATCACCCCCTTGGGCAATCCGGTTGAACCCGAGGTATAAATTATATAAGCGAGATGCCCAGCGCTAAGTCCAAGCGCCTTAGGGTCGGGGTTACATGCCGGGTAATGCGCAAATTCTGACCTTGTCTCGGAAGCCGCATCCAACAGCAATATCGGTAACGCTGAAGAAATCAGATCAGACAAATTGCTTTGCAATGCGGATTGAGTCAGTAATGCTGTCGGCGCACTGTCACTGAGCATATAAGCCAAGCGCTCGGCCGGATAATTCGGGTCCAGCGGCACATAAGCGCCTCCTGCCTTAAGTATGCCCAGCAACCCCACAATCATGTCCAAACCGCGCTCCACGCAAATCGCCACCCGCTCGTCAGGGCGTATGCCCAGCGCCAACAGATAGTGAGCAACCCGGTTAGCCTGACAATTGAGGTCGCTGTAGCTCAAGATTTTGTCTTCAAAAACCGCAGCAATCGCATCGGGCGTTTTCTTAACCTGCTCTTCAAATAGCTGGTGTATGCACAGATGTTGCGGATACCCGGCAGGCGTATTACTCGATTCGACCAGTATTTGCTGCCGTTCGCTTGCACTCAACATCGGCAAATCCAAAACCCTGGCTTCCGGCTGTCTCACAATGCCGACCAATAAATTTTGCAAGTGCTTCACCATTCTGACGATAGTCGATCCATCAAACAAATCGGTGCTGTAATTAAACCCGCAACGCAACTGGTTTTCCGACCTCAAGACAGTCAGCGTCAAATCGAACTTGGCGGAATTCATTTTTGCATCGGTCACCTGGAAATGCAGATCCGAAACATTTAGCCCATCCATCGGCGCATTCTGATAAACCAGCATCGCCTGGAACAACTGCGTACGGTTCAATTCCCGTTCCAGTTTCAATTCCTCGACCAGCCGCTCGAACGGCAAGTCCTGGTTGTTTTGCGCATCGAGGCTATTTTTCCTGACCCGATCCAGCAGCTCGATAAAGGTCGGATTGCCGGATAAGTCGCTTCTCAAGACCTGGGTATTGACGAAAAAACCGATCAGGTTTTCGATGTCCTGCCGATTTCGATTGGCTATCGGATAACCGATACAAATATCGTCTTGCCCGGAATAACGCGATAATAAAACCGTGAATACGGCCATCATCACCGCAAACAAGGTCGTATCGGCTTGGCGGCTTAAGCCAATCAGCGCGACTGACGTTTCGCGACTCAGCTCGAACTCATGGTTTGCGCCGCGATACGACATGACCGAAGGTCTTGACCGATCCGTCGGCAACTCCAGCACTGTCGGCGCAGCCTCCAGGTATTGTTTCCAATAAGCGATTTGCCTGTCATACAGTTCGCCTTGCAGGCGTTTGCGTTGCCAAACGGCAAAGTCGGCATATTGAATCGGCAACTCAGGTTCTAATGACGGATTGCCGTTTTTAAAGATTTCGTAATAAGTTCCGGCCTCGTTGATAAGCAGCCTTAGCGACCATTCATCGGCAACGATATGATGCAACGTCATCAGCAATACATAGCGTTCGTCATCCAGCTTGAGCAAGGCTGCTCTTAACAACGGCGTTTGCTGAAGATCGAAAACACGATGCGCTTCCTGCTCTTCAATAACCTTGACGACGCTTTCCTGTTGAAGTTCGTTCAGCGCCGTTAAATCGATAGAGGTAATGGCGATTGCAGCCGGGGCATCAATGACTTGGCGGGCCTCGTTTTCTATAATCCGAAACGAAGTCCTTAAGGCTTGGTGCCGACGGACGACTTCGTTCAGCGCCTGTTCCAATACCGGACTATTCAACTTGCCGTGTAATTGCACCACCCCGGCCATGTTATAAAACGGGTTATCCGGTTCCATTTGCGCCAAAAACCATAACCTTTCCTGCGCAAACGATAACGGGCACGGCGAAAAATCGGCTCGTTGATTAATAGCCTGACTGACCGGCGCCGTTCTTTCCTTGATGCGTTTCAACAGCAGGGCTTGCTTTTCTTTGGAAAGGTCGGCGATTCTGGCGGTATGGCTAGACATATTTAAAAATTCCTGATTATCGAGGTGGTCTTGTGTAATCTATTACTCAGTCGCAAGCAACTGCTTAACTTCTGCGTCTGAAAGCTGTTCGAGTTCTTGCAACAACTCGTCCAAAGAACGATCATCGTGCTGTTGAATTTGCAGACGGGCTATTGCTGCGGCCTGTAATTCAACGGTCGGCGATTCGAACAGCATCTTCGCTGGAACATCGATATTGAAAATGCATTGAATGCGGGATTTGACCTGAATGGCCGCCAACGAATGCCCGCCCAGTTCGAAAAAATCGGTATCGACGCCGACTGCCTCAAGGCCCAACACCTCACGCCAAATATCCGCCAGATCGGCTTCTATCCAATTCGATGCCGATTTGAATTCCCGCGCTTGCGTAGCCGGATGTTCGATCTTCAACAGTGCAAGACGATCCCGCTTACCGTTCGGCATTAACGGCAATTCGTCCAAACCGACATAATTCGACGGCAGCATATAATCCGGCAGCGTTTGTTTAAGATAGGCCTGCAAAGCAGAAGGTTCCGGCATCGCATCGGATTGTCCGGCAACCAGATAGGCAAGCAGCCTTTTATTGCCGGACGCTTCCTCTGTTACCAGAACGGCGGCATCCTTAATGGCGGGATGTTGTTGCAGGCGCTGTTCGATTTCGCCCAACTCGATCCGGTAGCCGCGAACTTTGACTTGCTTGTCTATACGGCCCAGAAATTCAATTTCGCCATCGGCCCGAAAGCGCGTCAGGTCGCCGGTTTTGTAAAGCCGCTCACCATTCGAACTGAACGGATTGGGAATGAATTTTTCCGCAGTCAGCCCAGCTTGGTTCACATAGCCTTGCGCCAAACCGGCCCCGCCTATGCACAACTCACCGCTAACGCCTATCGGCACCGGTTGGCATTGCCGGTCGAGAATATAAATCCGCACTTTATCGATAGCCCGGCCTATCGGCAGCGTAACGCCGGAATCAGATTTTTTGCTGCGATAAACGCTGCTCCAAACCGTGCCCTCCGTAGGGCCGTATTCATTGTAAAAAGAAACCTCGGGCAGCTTGCGGTAATGCTCCGCGGCGATGTCGCCCGAACAAGCCTCCCCTGCGACGATAACCGCTTGCAGCGTATTTAACTTTGTCAGGTTCATGTCGCTGATAATCGCCGTATAAAACGAAGGCAGGGCCAGCAGATGACTGACCCGGTGTTGCTTAACCAGTCCGGTCAGGGCTGCGGTATCGGTCAAGTCGTCCTGTTGTGGCAGACATAAGCATCCGCCTTGGCTTAAGGTCCAAAATATCCCGGCAACCGAACTGTCGAAGGCAAACGAAGACAGCAACAGAAAGCATTCCAGCGGCTCGAGGTAATAATCAACTCTGGCCAATGTCGAGTGCAGCAAATTGCGATGGCTGACCGCGACGCCTTTAGGCTGTCCGGTGGAACCCGAGGTATAGATGATATAGGCGGTATTGTCCGGCGATACCTGACGAGACGAGGCGCGCCTTGTCTGGACTTCGGACGGAGCTTTATCCAGATAAAGCATGTTAAGGTCTTTATGCTGAAACTTATCGGCTAACGCGCTTTGGATCAGCAACAAGCCGATACCGGCATCGTTCAGCATATAATCCAAACGCTCGTCGGGATAGCTCGGGTCCAACGGAACGTAAGCCGCCCCGGCTTTAAGCACGGCCAGCAAACCGACAATCAGCTCTACGGAACGCTCGGCACAAACGCCAACCCGGCATTCCGGGCCTAGCCCCAAATCCTGCAACCGTTCCGCCCATAGTTCTGCGCGATTGTTAAGTTCGCCGTAACTGATGCGTTGACCGGCAAAAACCAGCGCCGTTTTATCCGGCCTTGTTTGCGCTTGCTGTTCAAAAAGCCGGTGAATTAATAAGGCATCCGTAAGATCTAAGGCGCGCACGGCGCGCCCTACGCCGCTCCAGTCGTCAAGCAACAGTCTGTTTTCCGCTTCAGGCAACAAAGGCAACTGCTTCAACAGCAGATCGGGATTGCAGGCCGCGCCTGCCAACAGCGTTTGCAAATGCCCGGCCATTCTGGCGATAGTCCCGGCGTCGAATAAATCGCTGCTGTATTCGAAATTGCCTAACAACTTGCCGCCCTGTTCATCGATAAACAAGGTCAGGTCGAATTGGGCGATGCGGTTGTTCATCGCCAACGGCACAGCCGAAACATCCTGTATCCGAAAATCCGCCATAGGCACATTCTGCACCGCCAGCATCACCTGGAATAAAGGCGTATGACTGGTGTTGCGCACAGGATTCAGCGTCTCCAGCAATTGGCCGAAGGAAAGTTCCTGATGACTCTGGTCCTGCAAGGCCTGCTCGCGCAGTTGCAGCAGCAGTTCGGAGAACGGCATATCCGCTGCCAAGCGGCAACGCAGCACCAGCGTATTTACAAAAAAGCCGATTAAAGCCATCGTTTGGCTTTGACTGCGCCCGGCCACCGGATAGCCGATACAGTTATCCTTGCTGCCGGTATAGCGATATAGCAGCGTGTTAAACGCGGCCGCTATCACCATGAACAGCGTGACATTGTATTGTTTGCCTAATTCTTTCACCGCCCGGCTCAACTCAAAGGAAAATTCGAAACCGTGCATGTCGCCCCGGTAGCTGGGCGTCGGCGGTCTCGGACGGTCGGTCGGCAATTCCAGCAATGGCGGAGCGCCAGTCAGTTTTTGTTGCCAATAATCCAGATGCTTGGCCCATTCTTCCTGCCGCCCGCGTTGCCATACGCAATAATCGCCGTATTGAATCGGCAATTCCGGCAAGGCCGAGGGTTTGCCGCTACTGTATGCGCCATACAATGCGGCGACTTCCCGCATCAACACGCCGACCGACCAACGATCCGAGACGATATGATGCAAGGTTAACAGCAGAATATGCCGCCGTTTCCCCAATACCGCCAACAGCGCCTGTAGCGGCGGCTGTTCGGAAAGCAGGAACGGATGGCGGATAAAATCGCCGGAACGCTGTTGGAACAGTTCCATGGCTTGTTCCTGGTCGAATTGGGCAAGATCCAGATAGGCTATAGGCACTTCACTGTTAGACAATACCCGCTGCCGACACTCGGCGGTAAACCGGCTGCGCAGAATTTCGTGGCGTCTTGCCACTTCGTCCAGGCTTTGCCGCAAAGCTTGCGTATTCAGCAAGCCGTCGAATTGCACGGCTCCGGCGACGTTGTAGATAGGATTGTCCGGTTCCAGCTGCGACATGATCCATAAGCGCTCTTGCGAATACGATAACGGTATCACCTGGTCGGCGTTGCGTTTGCCGATCACGCCGCCGACCGGGCTGTCGGTTTTCCTGAGTCTGGCAATAAGCTGCGCGCGATTGGCTTGCTGTTGTTCGACTTGTAGTGTTGTGTCGGTCATAATTTGTTTACCTTTTATCCTAGTGCCCACGCGGCGCGCTCATCTTTATACACAAGTGTCTGCGAGACATCGCCATTCCTCCTCGTTCCCACGCGCCGCGTGGGAATGCAGTCAAGGCGCGCTGCGCCGCGAGTTACGGGCAACGTCGCGTATACGGGACGCAGCGCGTCCTGCACTGCATTCCCACGTAGCACGTGGGAACGAGGCGTACTTACGCTGGTTCCCAAGCTCCTGCTTGGGAACCCAGTGAGCAAAGCTCTAGCTTTGCGAGCCGGGAAGCTGGAGCTTCCCATACTGAATTCCCAAGCGGGAGCTTGGGAACTAGCACAAACCGGGAAGCCGATTTTGTCGTTGTTTTTATTGCACAATCTCAAGCAACTCTGCGGCCTGATATTCCGCCATCCGGTCGACGAACTTGGCGACGGTCTTGGTTTCAAACAAAATCTTGACCGGCATCTCGATATTGAACAGTTCCTGCACTTTTACCGTCACCTGTACGCCGGATAGCGAATGGCCGCCCAAATCGAAAAAATCGTCATGAACGCTCAGTTGCCGGACGCCCAACACTTCCTGCCAAATATCGGCTACGGCTTGTTCCGCCTCATCGCGCGGTGCAACGAAGGGCTGCCCGTTGTCGGCTTGGCTGGATAATGCCCTCAGCGCATTGCGATCCAGCTTGCCGTTTGCGTTCAGCGGCATCGCGTCCATCCATAGCCAAGCCGACGGCAACATGTACTCAGGCAAACAATGCTTGAGCTGCGTTTTTAAATCCTCCAAATCAACCGTCATACCGGATTCCCCGACCAGATAAGCGGTCAGGCGTTTATTGCCCGGCACATCCTCGCGAACCATCACAGCCGCCGCTTTTATCGATGGCTGGCGCAGTAGACAGGCTTCGATTTCACCCAACTCGATCCGGTACCCCCTGATTTTGACCTGTTGATCGAGACGGCCTAGAAACTCGATATTGCCGTCGGCCATATAACGCGCCAAGTCGCCGGTTTTATACAACCTGCCGCCGTCCGTACCGAACGGATCAGGGATAAACCTCTCCGCAGTTAAGTCGGCTTGGTCAAGATAACCGCGGCTGACGCCTGCGCCGCCGATCAGCAATTCTCCGGCAACGCCGACCGGCAAAAGTTGCACTGCGTCGTCCGCCACATAAATGCGCATATTGCCGATCGGTTTGCCTATCGGCACCGCGTCTTGGTCTTGCGGCTGGGTCACCGCGTAAACGCTGCTCCATACCGTGGCTTCGGTAGGACCGTATTCGTTAAACAAAACCGTATCCGGAAAACGTTTGAAATGCAGCCGCGTCACCGGATTGCTACAGGCTTCTCCGGCCACGATGACGGTCTTCAAGGTTTTCAGCTCGACCGTCGGCACATGCTCCAACAGCAACTCATAAAGCGACGGCAACGCGAGCAGATGCGTTACCCGCCGCCGTTTGATCAATACGCCCAACGCTGCCGGGTCCTTAACTTGACTATCCTCCGGCAGACATAAACAACCGCCCTGGCTCAAGGTCCAAAAAATCCCCGCCACCGAACTGTCGAACGCAAACGACGACAGCAGCAGATAGCAGCCTACCGGCTCCTGGTAATAGGCATTTCTGGACCAAGTGGAATGCATCAGGTTGCTGTGGCTAACTACCACGCCTTTAGGTTGGCCGGTCGAACCCGAAGTGTAAATAACATAAGCCGCATGATAATCATGCAACGGTATTTCCGGGTTATCGCCGGCGTAAGCGGCATAGGCGTCAACATCATCGACGCAAATTGTTCTCACAGCAGCTAAGTCCAAGCTGGACAGTAGGGCGCTACAGGTCAACAGCCACTCGCAACCGGCATCCTGCATCAAATAAGCTTGCCGATCCTTGGGATAAGCGGGATCGACAGGCACATAAACCGCACCGGCTTTAAGTATCGCCAATATCCCTACGACCAATTCCGGGCAGCGCGAAATACATAAGGCGACGCGTTTTTCCGGCCCAGCGCCTTGCTCCAATAACCACTGCGCCAGACGATTGGCCTGCGCATTAAGTTCGGTATAGCTAAAGCTCCGTTCCTGGTAAAGCAGCGCAACAGCTTGCGGCTGTTGCCGGACAACGGCTTCGAAAACGCCGTGTATTGTATTAGCGCGCGGGTAATCAACGCCGGTCTCATTCCATGCCGCCAGCTGTTTGCGCTCAGGCGCGGTCAATAGCGGCAATTCCGATAAAGGGCTTATCGGATTGGCGAGGATGCCGTGCAGCAAACATTGGAAATGAGCGATAAATCTTAATACCGTGGTACGGGGCAACAAGTCGCTACGGTACTGAAACGAGGCCGACAGACCCTGCCTAGTTTCCGCCATCAGCAAGGCAATATCGAATTGCACGGCGACATCCTCATGTGCATAAGTTTCGCCCGGCAAACCCGCCCAATCCAGCGATATGCCAGGGATGCCCAACGCCAGCTCGGCTGCGGCGGATTCACCGGATGCGCCGCTTTGCAAGCCAAACCAGACCCGGTAAAACGCCGACGGCCCCTGCTCCCGTTCGGGCTGCAATTTTTCGACCAGCAGCGAAAACGGGTAATATTGATGCTCCAAAGCTTCCAGCACAATAGCGTTGACCTCTGCCAAATAATCGCTAAAACGCTGCCCGGCGGCGGGACGCGAGCGCAGCGCCACCGGGTTGACGAAATAACCGACGGTATCTGCAAACTCCCGCTTCGGCCTGCCCAGCGTCGGCGAACCAACGATGATGTCATGTTGACCGCTGTAGCGGTAAAGCAGGGTTTTGAATGCCGTCAGCAACAGCGTATACAAGGTCGAGTGCTTCTCGGCGGCCAGTCGCTTAAGCTTTTGCAGGGTATCCGGTTCGATATTCAGTGTTTCCGCCCGGCCCCGGCATGATGGGGCGGTTTGCCGTTCGCCGGGCAGGGCCAATTTCGGCAACTCACCGGACAACTGCTCCCGCCAGTATTGCCAGTCCTGCTCGGCGTGCTGGCCTGCCAGATAAGCCGACTGCCAAGCCACATAATCGGCATAACCTGACGCAACCCTGGGTAAATCAGGATCATGACCGGCTATCTGTGCGCGATAAAGCGCCTTGAACTCTTCCAGCAGAATCGATAACGAGCGGAAATCGACGACGATGTGATGCGCACAAAATGCCAGCACATGATCGTCGTCGGCACAGCTGAACAAGGCGGCTCGGAGTAACGGTTCGCGCTCCAAATCGAACGGTTTGCGCATGAACGCGGCGATATTTTCCCTGCGTTGCCGCTCGTCGACGCAAGTCGCTCTGTCCAGTTGCGGACTAACCCCCGCCAGCGGGATACGTACCGTCCGGGTATGCCGGTTAAGCCGAAAACCGCTGCGTAATTGCGCATGGCGATCCAAGAGCCCAGATAATGCGTCATACAGCGCCGCTGTATCGAGCTTGCCGCTGATCTGCATTGCAACCGGCATGTTGTACAGCGAGCTGTCTTTTTCTATCCGATTAACGGTCCACAATGCCTGTTGCCCGAACGATAAGGGCTGCTCGCCTTCTTCATGGCTAGACTCTGTCGGCGCTATTGAAGTTTGCCCGGCTTTCGCCAACGTCAGCGCCTGTTCCGCGCATACACTCAGGGAATGATTGCCGAGCAACTGCGCCACCGGAAAATCGATAGTCAGCAATTCATCGATAAAATATTTCAATTCCACCGCTTTCAGCGAATCCAAGCCTAAACTGGACAAGGATTGCGATAGATCGATAGCTTCGGCCGCCAAGCCGGACAAGACCGCCACTTTTCCAGCCAGGACTTGCTCCAGGCTGGTCGACAGCCTTTGTGCTGGTTCCCAATCTCCAGATTGGGGACCTATAACAGCTTGAGCTTGGGAACTAGCGGTAGCTATGCGGCTTTCGCCATTCAGTCCATCGACTGCGACAATTTTAAGTTGCTGCTGTTCGAAAGCCAGCCTACAAGCCGAACGCCTGATTTTGCCGCTGCTGGTTTTTAAGATAGCTCCCGGTTTCAACAGCATAACGGTATCGGCCTGTATGCCGCACTCCTCGACCAACCGAGCGCGTATCGCGGCAAACTCGGCCCGATAGTCGGACTGTCTTAAGCGATTGCGTTTCAGTTCAGCCAGCACAACCAGTTTTTCGCCGTCGTCTCCGTTCACCGCAAAGGCGACCGCACAGCCGGAGCTTAACGCATCCGTCGCCGCCTCGGTTGCGTATTCCAGATCGTGCGGATAATAATTGCGGCCGCGAATGATGATTAGATCTTTAAGCCGTCCTGAAACAAACAATTCGCCGCCCGCAATAAAACCCAAATCGCCGGTGCGCAGCCAACGGTTTTTATCGCCTGTATCGCCGATAAAGGCCTGCCCGGTAGCCGAGGAATTTTGCCAATAGCCTAGACTGATGCTGGGGCCGCTAAGTTGAATTTCGCCGATTTGATCGTCCTTACACGGCTCGCCGGTCAAGGGATCGGCAATACGAATCCCTTGACCGGCGTCAACATCGATGCCGCCGCAGCCGACCAGATGGCGGATATTGTCGTCGCCGTCCAAGGCCGGACGCACCCGACCTTGTTCCAGACCGGTCTTGTAAAAAGCCGCCACCGTAGGCTGGTTATTTTTATCGCCGCCGGTAGCCAGCAACGTGGCTTCCGCCAAGCCGTAACAGGGATAAAAAGCTTGCCTGCTAAATCCGCATTCTGCAAAAGCGTCGGCAAAACGATTCATGGTGTCGGGATTAATCGGCTCCGCGCCGTTAAAGGCCAAGCGCCAAGGGCTAAGATCCAACCCGGCTTTGTCTTCATCCGAAATTTTCCTGGCGCACAGCTCGAACGCAAAATTCGGCCCGCCGCTGGTATGGGCGCGATAATCGCTGATCGCTTGCAACCAGCGGATCGGCTTTTCCAAAAACGCCATCGGCGACATTAAAACCGCGCTGGTTCCGCAATATAAAGGCTGAATCACGTTGCCGATCAAACCCATGTCATGATACAGCGGCAACCAGCCGACCACTGTCGACTGCGCATTGTGGCCGAAGCGCCGCTTGATCAGTTGCTGATTCGCCATCAAATTGGCATGACTGACCATCACCCCTTTGGCATTGCCGGTGGAACCCGAGGTATATTGCAAAAAAGCCGGTTCATGATCGCGCAACACAGGAAGACGCCAAGCGCTTGCATCGGCGGCGGCAAAGTCGTCGGTAATCAGCCAACGTTTATCTAGCAACCCGGCGCTGCCGACTGCAAGTTGCTGCACCGCCTTGGCGACGCTTTGGCTGCTGAGTATCACTGCCGCCCGACTGTCATCGATGATGGCCTGCAAGCGCGGCATATGTCGGCCATTGCTCGGCGGATAAGCAGGCACCGCAATCGTACCGGCGTAAAGGCAGGCAAAAAACGCCACGATATAATCCAGTTCCGGCGGGTAGAGTAAAATAGCGCGCTCGCCCTGCATACCCGCCGCCTGTAACTGCGCGGCCAGCTGTCTGGCCTGCAAATCCAGTTCGCCGTAGGTCATCGACCTGAGAGCCCGTTCGCCGTTTTCCAGAAACGTATAGGCGGTGCGATGCGCTTGCCGCTCCGCCCGCTGCCGCAATAAAGCAACCAGGGATGCGACGTTGTCTATCAGTGCATCTTCGCTGTCAAAACAATGTTGTTTATTTAACATATCTGCTCCACCCTCTATCTTCTAATGAAATCGTCTGTTGAATTGCAGCCCCGTAATAAGCCGGTTTGAGCGGCGGCAAAACATGGGGCCCGGCGCACTGTGCGAGTCTTAACCTACCGTGGAGCGAACATTTGTCCCACGCTTGCATGAAATAAACTGAATAACTGTGTGCAGCAGTGGGAGTGCAGGCTCTGCTTGCACATGCAAGCGAAGCCTGCACTCCGATCCTAAGTTATTCCATGCTCATTCCTTAGGACAGGATGTCTTATTCCTGCCTACGTTGCCGATAATCGGCAGCAAGTTCCAAATCGGTCGGCACATGAAAATCCAACTGTTCCCGGCAATAACTTCGCCAATCCTCCGAAACCCGGTCAAATAAAACATCCTCCCCATGCCACATCGACGCAGTGACGCTAAAATCCTGATGCAGGAAGACTACAGCGTCGTCCACCAGCAACGCTTTCCAGTCGGCCTGGTTGTAGTCGAAGGCTTTAACGGGATAAGCCTTGCAATACGAACGAAGACCGCTACGTTGTTCTGCTTGTTGTAACAGCGTTGCGATTTCCACCTGCCCGGCCGCCAACGCGATTTGATAAGGCGTCCTGAGATCGCGGCCGCTATTGGCTGCATTAGCTCCGGCTTCGAGCAAAAGCAGGACAATAACCGGGTCTCCATGACCGGCTGCCCAATTCAATGCAGTCCAACCGTAATCGTCTTTTTGTTCCAAGTCCTCACCGGCTTCAATCAAGGCTTGCACCCGATTAACGTCGCCTGCTTTCGCGGCGTCGATCAGCTGTGATTCATTCATAAACCGTTCCTTATAAATATGCGGAGAAAATCAATGTCGGACTGAAGACTAAATTGCTCCAGCACAGAGTGGACGATTGACTGTGATTTTCTCCTCATAGCTGTTTTCGATGTAATCGATCTAGCGGAGAAACGACTATAAATGCCTGGAATGGGGTAGATTCATTAAGACTTCAAAACGTAGTTATTCAGCCCCCTTAGCTTGAAGGAAGCCTCGGCACAGAAAACGCCGCCCGCCTTTGGCGAATTACCGTAGCCAAATAAATTTGGCGAACGCGGCATGTTTCAATCGTAAGCGTCTAACCCTGCCACATTGGCCTTTCTGACAGCTTCTGTTTTATCGCTTCGATCTGATCTGGGGCCAAAGGCAGTAATTCATCAATGCGACTGTTAGGCCTGATCGGTAATTTTTCCAGTGTTTCTTTTAACCATGCAGCCGGATTCAAACCATTCAGCTTGGCAGTGTGAAAGAGTGTCTGTATAGCGGCAGCACGAATACCTGCACGCTCCGAACCTGTAAATAGCCAGTTCTTTTTGCCCAGCGCAATGGGGCGAATGCAGTTTTCCACCGGGTTATTGTCTATCGGCAGATGCCCTGTTTCTGCATAGCGGATCAAAGCAGGCCAGCGCTTTAGGGTATAGTGGCGGAAGCGCCGCCGTCAGCGGTGTCGACACGGGTCTGTATCAGCCAGTCATGGAAGGCTTGTAGTTGAGGCAGGCTTTTGCTCATCCGATTGGCTGGCATAGGTGGGAAGGATGAACTATTACGATTGGACGTCAAAACAACGCTTTGAAGCGCTCATGAGAGGAGCCGTGTACGTAAATAGCGCAAGCACGGTTCTGTGAGGGGCTTGAGGACAATTGATGATGCACAGCGAAACTGTTTACGATCACGTAGTAGCCGCGTGCGGTGAGGCGTACAAAAAAAAGTATTAGTAGATGAGTAGAGCAGACTTTATTGAAAGAAACCGGTCTACTCGACCCTATGTACGAAGGGGTAGACCCATTTCAACTGAACTTATATGCTTACGATCACTTTTGCCTGCCTCATTGTCGTAACGAACCACGCATTTTCCATCAACCGCCAAAGCAGCCGATACTTGAATAAATGATAACTACCGTCCGGGGTCAGGTAATATACTGCGAGCGGTTACGATTTGCGCTTTTTTGAATCCCCTCATCCCACCCCTCTCCCGAAGAAAGAGGGAGACAAATTATACAGGTCGGCCTACTCACTGGGAGTTGGATTCAATCGGTAAATAAAACTGGTCGGCAACAAAGGTAATGCCTTTTCCGGCGACTTCTTCGGTCTGTATATTGACGCCGGAAGCTATCAATACCTCGCCTTTCGCCATAATAGATAAGGCCTCGTTTAATAGTAGGTCTGAAGCGCCGACTTTTCCCAGATCAATGCCGGAAATAGCCCGGATCTTGCTTCTATTCAATAAATACTGGTCAGCCGAAAAACAAGGCGTAGTTATACAGACGATACCGTTATTTTCAAGACCGACAAAGAGTCCGGCTCCAACGGTATCCGTAGACGAACTAAAAGCCGCTTTTACCGCAAAGATGCCGAGATTACCAAACTCCCCATAGATTTTGGGTTTTATAAGGCCTTGAAGAAGCGCCGCCGAATTAATGTCGAAGTTTTTCCTGTTATTTAAGGAGGCTACATAGCATTCCGCTTGTCGGCTGCCGTTTGCACAACGAGTCAGCGTTTGATTGACTGCTTTGACAAAAAATCCGCCACATAACGGCGAAAGACACTTCCGCAAGTCCGGTCGAAAAGTGTAGTAGCCCTGTTGATCGAATCCGTTACCCGCGATAACGGCTTTCGAGTCGTTGCTTATTTTAAACGCATTTTCACTCGCCTCTTCGGCAAAAACCTTAGGCGAAATCAAACAATTCAACAGCATTAAAAACATTATGATCGTACGAATCTTCATGGCTAACCTCATTATTTTTGGTTAAATTAAATCGCTATCAGCACAAGCTGGAGTCTTTTATTGCATGCAAACCACGCCTTTGTAAAGACACAAAAACAAAAAAAGGGATTGTGTCAAACACAATCCCTTTTTTTAATCCTTAAACCGCCCTTGAGCTAAGAGCAGCAAACAAGCCTGGGTTTATTCTATTTCGACTTCTTTCATACTCAATCTGACTCTGCCTTGACGGTCTATTTCAAGCACTTTGACTTTGACCACATCGCCTTCATTCAATCTGTCGCTGACCTTATCAACGCGCTCATCAGAAATTTGCGAGATATGAACCAAGCCGTCTTTACCGGGAAGAATAGTAACAAATGCGCCGAAGTCCATTAACCTGACCACTTTGCCTTCGTAGGTTTTACCGACTTCAACTTCAGCAGTGATTTCTTCGATCAGGCGGCGCGCTTCTTCGCCAGCCGCTTTATCGACAGATGCCACTTTAACGATACCGTCATCGGTCAAATCAACGCTGGCGCCAGTCTGCTCGGTAATGCTGCGTATGGTTGCGCCGCCTTTACCGATAACTTCGCGGATTTTAGCAGGATCAATTTTAAAGGTGATGATACGCGGTGCGAAATCGGACATTTCTTCGCGGGTGCTGGACAAGGCTTTGTTCATTTCGCCCAGGATATGCAGACGACCATGCTTTGCTTGATCCAAAGCCGTCTTCATGATTTCTGCGGTAATGCCATCTATTTTGATGTCCATTTGCAGCGCGGTAATGCCGTCTACTGAACCGGCAACCTTAAAGTCCATATCGCCCAGATGATCCTCATCACCCATGATGTCGGACAATACCGCAAAGCTGTCGCCTTCTTTAATCAGGCCCATCGCGATACCGGCAACTGGTGATGTAATGGGCACACCGGCATCCATTAACGCCAAGCTGCTGCCGCAAACCGAAGCCATGGAGCTTGAGCCGTTGGATTCGGTGATTTCAGAAACCACGCGAATGGTGTACGGGAATTCGTCCATATTAGGCAATACGGCGGCAACGCCGCGTTTCGCCAAGCGGCCATGACCAATCTCGCGACGTTTTGGCGAGCCTACAAAACCGGTTTCGCCGACGCTGTACGGAGGGAAGTTGTAGTGCAGCATGAACGGCTCTTTGTACTCGCCGGCCAATGCATCGATGATTTGCGCATCGCGTTGCGTACCCAGTGTTGCAACGACTAAGGCTTGAGTTTCACCACGGGTAAATAATGCCGATCCGTGAGTTCTTGGCAATACGCCGGTTCTAACCGTAATCGGCCTGATTTTGTCCAGTTCGCGACCGTCAATGCGTTTGCTTTCGTTAAGAATAGCGTTGCGGACGATACGGTATTCCAGATGTTCGATAATGCCGCGTATGTCGCTTTCTGCATACTCACCATTGGCGACCAGTTTTTCAACGACGGCATCCCTGATTTCTTTCAGTTTTTCTTGTCTAACCAGTTTTTCAGCGATTTGATAAGCGGCTTTAATGCCCTCTTCAACTTCGTCGGTGACCAGTGTTTTAAGTTCGACATTAACTTCAGGCGCTACCCACTCGACAACACCTGCACCTGCGGCATTTGCAAATTCGTTAATGGCGTTGATGGCAACCTGCATTTGCTGGTGGCCGAATAAAACCGCACCCAGCATTACTTCTTCCGACAGGTTGTCGGCTTCGGATTCAACCATTAATACGGCGTGTGCAGTTCCGGCAACGACCAATTCCAGTTGCGATTCTTTCAATGCATCAGGACTTGGATTTAATAGGTATTCGCCGTCTTTATAACCCACAGTGGCTGCGCCTACCGGGCCGTTAAAAGGCAAACCTGAAACTGCCAAGGCAGCAGAAGCGCCCAATAAAGCAGGAATTTCGGGATTAACTTCAGGATTCAATGATACGACTGTCGCAATGATCTGAACTTCGTTGGTATAGCCCTCCGGGAACAGAGGACGAATAGGACGGTCAATCAAACGAGATGTTAAGGTCTCTTGCTCACTAGGACGGCCTTCTCTTTTAAAAAAGCCGCCCGGTATTTTACCGGCTGCGTAAGCTTTTTCTTGATAGTTTACAGTCAATGGAAAAAAGTCGCCGCCATTGGGCTGCTTTTTACCGACAACGGTGACCAACAGCGTTGTACCATCTACATCGATCATAACAGCGCCGTCTGCTTGACGCGCTATTTCACCAGTTTCTAATTTAACGAGTCGATCGCCGTATTGAAATTCTTTCCTGATAGGATTCACTATAAGGTTCCTTTGCGAGGTTGGTTTAAAGAGTGATTGCCGGGTTGCGCAACACGGCAACCCGACCTACAACAAAAACGGCACCGAGGTTGTGCCGTTTCTTTGTGCTGTTACTTACGTAAACCGAGGCGTTCAATCAAGGTGCGATAACGATTTACATCTTTATTTCTTAGATAATCAAGCAGCTTACGACGCTGATTAACCATGCGCAACAGTCCACGACGCGAGTGATTGTCTTTTTTGTGTTCTGCAAAGTGCGGCGTTAAATGAGTGATATGCGCTGTCAATAAAGCAATCTGTACTTCAGGTGAACCGGTATCGGTTTCCGACTGACGATAGGCTTCGACAACCGCTTTTTTTTGTTCTGCTGTAAATGGCATTTGTAATCCCTATTTAGATTAAAAATTAAAAATAAAGCCGCCATCATTGACGACTCCTTAACTACACTGTTTCCACGATAGGGTGTAGGAACAGGTGTATTCTTTTCACCTGAACTTGTCGGCTCAGGTCAATTCGTTGTTCATATTAAACAATTTTTTCGGCGCTAGTTTACCATCCAAACGCATTTCTCCCAAGCCTAAAAATGCCGCATCATTGTACATGCGCACCGTAACCTGCCTCGTTTCCGGGCTTGCATTATCCTTCAACTCATCAAGGAGCATAAGATTGATCGGCTGGCCGTATTTTATGCGAATCGTTTGTTCATCGGATAATTGTACAGAAGGTAAATTTTCCAGAGGCTTATCGACATTAATCAGGCATTGAAACAAACTTTGCTCATCCATTGCCGTCAACTGCTCTATGGTTTTGGCATTTTCAATACAGAATTGCCCCGATTCCAGTCGGCGTAATTCTTTTACAGTTCCGCCGCAACCCAAATAATGTCCGATGTCTTCGGCCAGTGAGCGGATATAAGTGCCTTTTGAACAAAACACCTCCAGCATCAACTGATCCGGTTCCAAGACGAGCGCTTGGGAATCGGTCAGCAGCTTCAGTTCAAATATACTGATACGTCTGGCTTTGCGCTCGACTGTTTTGCCTTCCCGCGCCAATTCATAAAGCTTTTTACCGTTAAGTTTTAAAGCCGAATACATGGGAGGGACTTGATCGATTTCGCCGGTAAATTTTTCCAGACAGGCTAGGATGTCATCAACGGATAGCTTAGGCACGGGCTTGGTCTCTATAACAGCACCTTCGGCATCGCCGGTATCGGTCATAACCCCAAGTTGAACAACCACCCGATAACGTTTATTGTCATCCAGCATCAGCGCTGATACTTTGGTCGCTTCACCAAAACAAAGCGGCAACAATCCGGTAGCCAGAGGATCAAGACTGCCGGTGTGCCCGGCTTTATTGGCATTAAACAAGCGCCTGACTTCCTGCAAGGCTTTGTTTGAAGATACGCCCAGGCGCTTATCTAGCAGTAATATGCCGTGAATATTACACCCTGACTTGCGTTTACTCATGCAGCACTAACCTTCGCCGCATTCGTCCTGAGCGGGGTCTGGAGATTTGTCCAAACCACTTAACAGTTCCGACACTCTCATGCCGGTATCAAATGAATCGTCATAATGAAAACGCAATTCAGAGATGTGCCGCAAACGCATCCTTTTGGCTAATTGATGACGAATAACGGGCGCCAACTCGTTCAGCAATTTAACATTGGCTTTTTTGCCTTGCTCATCAACATTCAATACAGTGACATACACTTTGGCAACGGCCAGGTCTTTAGTAACCTCAACTTCATTGATAGTAATAAAGCCCAGCCTGGAATCGTCAATATCACGTTGCAAGATCAAAGAAAGCTCTTTTTGCATCTGTGATGAAACACGGGCATTACGACCGAATTCTCTTGCCATAAGATTTATAGTTCCCGTTTAACTTCGATGCGTTCAAATACTTCGATCTGGTCGCCGGGCTGTACGTCGTTGTAATTTTTTACGCCGATACCGCACTCCATGCCCATCTTGACTTCAGCCACATCGTCTTTGAATCGGCGTAAAGATTCCAACTGTCCTTCATAAATCACTACGTTATTGCGCAGGACTCGTATAGGCAGATTTCTCTTCACATAACCGTCAACGACCATACAACCGGCAATCGCACCGAATTTCGGCGACCTGAATACATCGCGCACTTCAGCAAGACCGACAATCTGCTCTTTAATTTCCGGCGCCAACATACCGCTGATGGCTTTTTTGACCTCATCAATCGCTTCATAAATGATGCTGTAGTAATGCAGATCAATGCCTTTTTCTTCAATCAGCCTTCGCGCCGTCGCGTCAGCTCTGACATTAAAGCCCATCAGAATCGCACCGGAAGCCAATGCCAAATTCGCGTCGCCTTCATTGATACCGCCCACGCCGCCGAAAACGACTTTGACTTCGACTTCGTCATTCGACAAGCCGACCAAAGAACTACGCAAGGCTTCCAAACTGCCCTGAACATCAGTTTTGAGCACCAAATTGACACTGGCAATTTCGCCGGTGGTCATTCTGGAGAATACTTCGTCCAGCTTGGAGGCCTGTTGCACTGCATGACGGGACAGTTTTTTGCGATCTTCTCGATGTTTAGCTAAATCTTTGGCAATACGTTCGTTTTGCACCACCAGGAACTCATCACCGGCATTCGGCGTACCCGAAAGCCCTAGAATCTCGACCGGAGCACAAGGCCCTGCTTCCTTGATGGTTACACCGTTCTCATTGAACATAGCCCTGACACGACCGTATTCATGACCGCACAACACCATTTGACCGCTTTCCAGAGTGCCTTTTTGAATCAGAACCGTTGCCACAACACCACGGCCTTTATCAAGCCTTGATTCAATAACAATACCTGATGCCGCACCTTCGACAGGCGCTTTCAATTCAAGAATTTCAGTCTGAACGATCAATGCTTCGATTAAGTCATCGATGCCAGCACCGGTCTTTGCTGAAATTTTCAAGAACTGCACATCGCCGCCCCACTCTTCAGCAAGCACGTTGATGGTAGATAGCTCCTGCATTACTTTGTCAGGATTGGCGTCGGGCTTATCGATCTTGTTGATTGCCACAATAATCGGCACATTGGCCGCCCGGGCATGTTCGACTGCTTCCTTGGTTTGCGGCATAACGCCGTCATCGGCTGCAACCACGACAATCACCACATCGGTAACGTCCGCGCCTCTGGCGCGCATCGCGGTAAAGGCTGCGTGACCTGGGGTATCCAAAAAGGTTACCGAACCGTGATCGGTTTTCACCTGATAGGCGCCGATATGCTGGGTAATACCGCCCGCTTCACCGGCGGCAACACGGGTTTTGCGAATATAATCCAACAGCGAGGTTTTACCGTGATCGACATGTCCCATAATGGTAACAATAGGTGCTCTCGGCAATTCCACACGGTTGTCTTCTTCTTGCGCCTCGGCCAGCATTTCCTGTTCAAGATCGTCATCACTCTGCATAATAGCTTTGTGACCCATTTCTTCAACCAAAATGGCTGCTGTTTCCTGGTCTATGCTTTGATTGATAGTCGCCATAATGCCAAGCTTCATCAGGTGCTTGATCACCATCGCGGCTTTAACGCTCATTTTTTGAGCAAGGTCGGACACCATAATCATTTCCGGTATGGTGACATCTTTTACGATGGGCTCAACCGGCATTTCAAATTGATGTTTGCTATCGGACTTTACAGTAACGCGCTCAGTCTTCTTGCCTTTTTTCTTGGCTTTTTTACTGTCCCTACCCGCGCCCGCACGCGATCCTTCTTCCTGTTTTTTTCTATGCAATATTTCTTGTTTGCCTGCTGCCTGTTGCCTTACTTTATCAGCATTTCTTTTGATGGACTCTTCGAGTCGAAGATCTTTTTCCTGCTGTTTTTTTCTGGCTTCTGCGGATTCTTTGGCTTTAACCGGTTTTTCATGATCGATTTCCATTTCATCACTATCCGACAAGACATCAATTGTTTCTTCAATCTTTTCTTCGACTTTAGGCGCAATAACAACTTCGACCTCAACTGTTTCAACAGCTGGTTTAACTTCCGGCTTAATAACAGCTTCGACTTCTTTTTGCGCCAAAACGACGTCTTCTACCTTTACCGGCTCTTCAATTACCGGAATATTTTCAGCTTGCTTGGCAACTTGCTCTTTAAGAGCAAGCTTGGCCATATCCAAATTTCTTTGCTCGTCGGAATCGGCAACTTCACTGCGTTTTATATAGGTTTTCTGTTTGCGAACTTCAACACTGATCGTTTTAGTCGTACTGCCGGGCACACTCGCCTGCTTAAGCTCACTGACCGTTCTGCGCTTTAAAGTCACCCGTTTCAATGAACCTTCGACCGCACCATCATCCTTACCATGGCGTTTGCGCAAATGCGCAAGCAGCTGCATTTTTTCATCTTCATTAATGACATCATCAGGGGTACTCGCAGATAATCCCGCTTCCTTCAGCTGCTCTAATAATCGTTCCAGAGGTATTTTTACCACCTCAGCTAATTGCCGTACTGTTTTATTGCTCATTTCATACCCCTTACCTACTCGCCTGTTCCTCAGCAAACCAAGGCTCACGCGCCTTCATAATCAACTTTGCCGCCCGATCTTCATTTATTCCTGGAAAATTCAACAAATCATCCACCGATTGTTCCGCCAAATCATCCATAGTAATAATACCCTGACTTGCCATATCATAAGCCAAATCCCTGTCCATTCCGTCCATTTCCAATAAATCCTGTGCCGGTTCGGCTGTTTCTATCTTCTCTTCAGCCGCAATAGCGCTAATCAACAAGGCATCTTTAGCTCGGCTTCTAAGCGCATTAACAAGCTCTTCATCAACACCTTCAATTTCCAGCATTTCACTGACTGGAACGTATGCGATTTCTTCAACCGTATTAAAGCCCTCTTCAACCAGAATCGATGCAATCTCTTCATCGACATCGAGTTGCTCGATAAACATCTGCTTTATCTTATCCGCCTCGGCCTCACTGTTTTGTTCCGCTTTAGAAGCATCAATAACATTCAACTCCCAACCCGTTAACTGTGTTGCAAGACGTACATTTTGTCCGCCACGACCTATAGCCTGGGACAAATTATCCGAGCTTACCGCTAAATCCATACTGTGCTTGTCTTCGTCGACAACGATGGACTGGATTTCAGCCGGTGACATCGCATTGATCACGAATTGGGCATCGCTTGGATTCCAAAGAATAATATCGACGCGCTCTCCAGCCAGTTCATTTGAAACCGACTGCACTCTCGACCCCCTCATGCCGACACAAGCACCCACCGGGTCCAATCTGGGATCATTGCCTTTGACCGCAATCTTTGCCCTGGAGCCTGGATCACGCGCAGCACCCTTGACTTCGATCAAGCCCTCACCTACTTCAGGAACCTCAAGGCGAAACAATGCAATCAACAATTCCGGCGCTGTCCGGCTGACGAACAATTGAGGACCGCGAGGCTCTAAACGCACATCCTTCAAATACCCCCTGATTCTGTCGCCGATGCGAATAGCTTCACGGGGAATCATGTCTTCTTTGGCAATATAAGCTTCTACATGTCCACCCAAATCCAGGTAGACACTGCCTTTTTCAATACGTTTTACGATGCCGGTAATCAGTTCCCCTATTCGACTCTTATAGGCGTCAACAATTTTCTTGCGCTCAGCTTCCCTGACTTTGTGAATGATAACCTGCTTAGCAGTCTGTGCAGCAATACGCCCGAAGTCGACAGACTCAATTTCTTCTTCCACCAAATCACCGATCTGGACATCAGGATTATCAAACCTTGCAACTTCCAATAGCACTTGCGTTTCAGGAAACTCTACATCACCATCAATTTGACTATTGGCATCAACCACTTCCCAGCCTCTATAAGTAACATAGTCGCCGGTTTTCCTGTTAATACTAACACGAGCTTTAATTTGATTCGCGTGACGTTTGATTGTAGCTGCTTCTAATGCTGACTCTATGGCTTGGAAAACCACCTCTTTTTCAATATCCTTTTCATTAGAAAAAACATCTACTACCAACAAAATCTCTTTATTTGCCACTGCGCCCTCCTTTTTCAATTAAATACTCAGGGACCAATCGCGCTTTGCTCATCGCGCTAAATGGAACCTCAAAAACCTGATCGCCTTCCTGAAGCGTAATAACATCGTCTTCAACTTTTTTTATCAGGCCGGTAATTTTTCTACGACCATTGATGGCTTTAAATAAGTTCGCCAAAACCACACTGCCAATATACCGCTCGAACTGGCTCACTTTAAAAAAGGGCCTGTCCGCACCCGGTGAAGAAATCTCCAACTGATAGTTGCCTTGAATAGGATCCTCTACATCCATGACCCCGCTGATTTGATGACTAACCTTAGAACAGTCATCAACCAAAATTCCGTTCTCACTATCAATATAGATTCTTAACAGACCGTTTTTAGGGTGCGGATTATATTCAATGCCTACGCATTCATAACCCAAACCTTCAACAATTGGCTCAATTAGATTAACCAAATGCTCAGGAGCCTGTTTCATTTTTTCCTCACTTACTTTCGCACAAAAAAAAAGAGCCGACGGCTCTTCCATTAACAATCAACTGTGAGCTTTTAAATACCCAAAGCCCAGAAAATAAAAAACCCCAAAATGGGGTTCTCAGCAACCGATCCTTACGTCACTTTAACACCTGCATCCATGCAGTTATATATGGTAGCGGGGGCAGGATTTGAACCTACGACCTTCGGGTTATGAGCCCGACGAGCTACCAAGCTGCTCCACCCCGCGATTGATTTGTGCATTATAGGGCATTTTTAATATTTAGCAACTTATATTTCAATAACTAATTCTACAAAGACTTATTGAACACCAAGCGACTGCATTTTTTCTCGTGCATAGGCATCCAAGGCGCTGATAATATCAACATTCACATTTTCATCTTGACTCAGTATATCCAATCGATTGAAATAATCGTCAAGTAAAATCCCCCCTCCCGCCTGACGACCAGTTAAGCGATTAACGCAAAACTCCTTCCACCTTTGTAACTCATCAACACTCAAAGTTTCCGGGTAATTTCGGGCACGATACCTAAATAACATTTCCGGCAATCGTCTGTCGGTAAACTTAAATACTGACTTAACTAATTGTTCAGGTGACATTCCCCTGATGTTGATCATTTGTTTTTTATCATTTTCAGAAAAAAAACCGCCACTGTAAATTTCCAGGTCGGGATCAGAATCTTGCTCGGCATAGCCCTGACCATCAAACACTGCCGCTACCTTTTCAGCCAAACCGACAGAGGATTTAATTTTGTCGATATTGGCTTGACATAATTCCAAGTCGATTTCCAGCCGTTGCGCATCTTCCGGCCTAATAACAGACACGGGCGCTAGAATAGGGCATTTATTGATATGCACGGTTTTTAACGGGATTCTTGACACGCCTTCCGGCAAATCGGCTGTTGCAGTGAAAATTCTTTTTTGAATTTCCGCCACAGACAAACTAAGCATCGGCTCGGGATCAACCGACAGGTCATAGACGATCATACCGTTAGTATTAGTAGGATGCTTGCAAACAGGAAGCACAATGGCTAAGCAATTTTTTACGGCAGGATATTTACCCGAAACATGCACCACAGGCTTAAAACTACCGAACTGAAGTAAGCCAAGCGCCTCAGCCTTAACCCGATGTTGTAACAAAAACTGGTAGAGCCTAGGCTGGGCTTGCTTGACCAACTTGGCGATCGCAATAGTTGCATAGACATCCGAAAGTGCATCATGCGCTGCTTCATGGGCAATTTTGTTGGCCTGCGTGAGTTGATCCAACCTGAAACTGGGACAGCCCTCATCGTTAACTGGCCAAACGACACCCTCAGGACGCAAGGCTCTAGCCGCCCTGACCACATCGATTAAATCCCAACGGGAATTGCCATTTTGCCATTCCCTAGCATAGGGATCATAGAAATTGCGGTAGAGGCAATTGCGAGTAACCTCGTCATCAAAACGAAGACTGTTGTAACCAAGGGTGCAGGTACCGGGCTCAGCTAGCTGCTGATGAATCTGGCGAATAAATTCAGCCTCGCAAACGCCTTTTTGCTCAGCCAGTTGCGGGGTAATCCCGGTAATTAAACAAGCCTCGGGATGAGGAAGACAGTCTGCTGCAGGCTTGCAGTAAACAACCAAGGGATCATCTACAATATTGAAATCGGAATCGGTACGAATTCCGGCAAATTGAACGGGCCTGTCTCTTCTAGGATCAGTACCGAATGTTTCGTAATCGTGCCAATAAAAGGTTTGCATACCGCTCATCAGATTCTTCAGCTAAGGACAATAAGGCGACTCCAGCCACGAAGCCTGAAATAGAACGGATACGCGGACTAAGCGGATTTACACTGATTTTTAAAGCCGAAACAAAGTTCGTTATAGGCTTTGATCAATCATTTTTACCAGTGCTTATCCGTCAAATCCGCATTCGATTTTTGTAGCTATTAAATAACTACATTTAGATTATCTTCATAATCTTCGCAGCAAAAACTCTCAGCCTTTACGCATATCAACTAATTATTTGAAGCCAAGGCCCTCAAAACATCCGTGCGACTGACAATTCCAACTAGTTCATTATCCTGAAAAACCGGATAACTTCTAATCGAAGATTGCTGGAATTTCTCAGCCAAATCCACAATACTGGAGTCGGCATCAACGCTCATAATCTCCGTAGTCATATAGTCACCGACTTTACCGCTCATACTTTGGTTATAGGCCGCCTCCAAAACAATACTCATAACATCCTTTTCAGAAAACATGCCCAGCAAATGGCCCAGCTGGTCAACAACAGGAGCGCTGGTGATTTTATGATCCAGCAATTTATTTACAGCATCGACCACATCGGTATCCTTAGCAAGCGTAACCAATCTCTTCGACATATAATCTGCAACAGTAATTTTCGTCAGCATAATAAACCCCTACTCGTCGTTATTCTTATAAAAACCAACCTATGATCCTTGATTTAAACGCGCTTCCGCTTCCAGCTTCTTTCTTTTATCACATTTTTCCACACAAACACAATCCGCATTGTTTGCCGCACCGCCACATGACCCCTTAATAGCGCGCCTGCCAAAAATAACGCCTATCGCCATAATAGCAATAACAACAGCCATGAACACAAAAGTAACTAGAAAATAAGTCATGGGTATCACCTCGTAAAATTTATAAAGGCCTACAATAAAAAAACGAGGAGTGGGACTAGCCACACTCCTCGTTTTGCTTGATGCTACTCCTCTTTATTAACAAAGAGGGGATGATCACCCTTTACGAGCAACCACAAGGACCGCCCCTACCCGCCAAAATCATCCAGCAGGATATTTTCAGGCTCTACGCCATTATCCAACAGCATCTTGATCACCGCCGAGTTCATCATTGGAGGACCGCACATGTAAAATTCGCAATCTTCCGGAGCCGGATGGTTCTTAATATACTCTTCGAAAAGAACATTATGAATAAAGCCGGTATAGCCAGTCCAGTTATCTTCAGGCAACGGATCGGACAGCGCAACATGCCATTCGAAATTATCGTTTTCCTTGGCCAGCATATCGAAATCTTCTACATAGAACATTTCGCGCTTACTACGCGCACCATACCAGAAGCTCATTTTACGCTTGGATTTCAGCCTGCGTAATTGATCGAAAATATGCGAACGCATCGGTGCCATACCTGCACCGCCGCCGATAAAGACCATTTCATTCTGGGTATCTTTAGCGAAAAATTCACCATAAGGACCGGAAACAATACATTTATCGCCTGGTTTCAAGTTAAAGATAAAAGAAGACATAATGCCCGGCGGTACGCTATCAGGAGCGCCTGGAGGCGGTGTCGCAATACGCACGTTCAGCATAATTTCTTTTTCTTCAGGATAACTTGCCATCGAATAAGCGCGCAACGCAGGCTCTTTTACCGTAGAGACATAACGCCACAAGTTAAACTTATTCCAATCGTCGCGGAATCTTTCTGCGACATCGAAATCACTGTAACTGGAAACGTGCGCAGGGCATTCAATCTGAATGTAACCGCCAGCCCGGTACTTGATTTCTTCACCAGCAGGCAACTCCAGCACCAACGCCTTAATAAAGGTAGCAACGTTATCATTCGATTTAACCGTACATTCCCATTTTTTAACGCCGAAAACACTGTCTTCGACTTCAATGTTCATGTTGTGCTTAATCGAAACCTGACAAGCAAGACGCTCGCCGTGAGCCGCTTCGCGTTTGCTGATATGGCTTAATTCAGTGGCTAAAATTTCGCCGCCGCCCGAATTGACTTTCACCTTGCATTGTCCGCAAGTACCGCCGCCGCCGCAAGCCGATGAAACGAACAAACCGTTATCAGCCAACGCAGTTAATAATTTAGACCCTACCGGCACATGAATTTTCTTTTCATCATTGATCAGAATCTCCACATCCCCTTCAGCGACCAGTTTGCTTTTCGCACCGATAATCACGAAGACCAGCGCAATCACAAAAGCCGTGAAAATAATAATCCCTAATAGAATTTCAAGCATGTCGCACCCTTAAAGTTGGATTCCAGAGAAAGCCATGAAGCCAAGCGACATCAGACCCGCAGTTATGAAGGTAATACCCAGACCTTGTAAACCAGCAGGTATATCACTGTATTTGAGTTTTTCGCGCACCCCGGCCATGACGGTGATAGCCAACGCCCAGCCGAAGCCGCTGCCTACGCCGTAGACAACACTTTCAGGCAGGTTGTAATCACGTTCGATCATAAACAAACTGCCGGCCAGAATCGCACAGTTCACTGTAATCAAAGGCAGGAAGATTCCTAACGCATGGTACAAGGCAGGAAAAAATTTATCTAAAATCATTTCCAGGATTTGCACCAACGCCGCAATAACGCCGATACAACTTAACAGCGCCAAAAAGCTTAAATCAACGCCTTTAATGCCCATCCAGGATAAGGCATCTTCCTTTAACAAGGCGTGATAAATAAAGTTGTTGGCCGGTACGGTGATGATTTGCACCATCATGACCGCAATACCTAAACCCATCGCGGTCGAGATTTTCTTGGACACCGCGATAAAAGTACACATGCCCAAAAAGAAGGACAGCGCCAAGTTTTCGATAAAGACAGCCTTTATGAAAAGACTAATATAAGCTTCCATTAGTGATGCCCTCCTTCACCATGAGCAATCGACATGATTTTGAAATCCGCTGTTTCAGCTTGTTTCGGCTTCCATTGACGGACACCCCAGATAATCAAACCGATGATAAAAAATGCGCTTGGCGGCAACAGCATCAAGCCATTTGGATCATACCAACCGCCGTCTTTGGTGAGCTTGAAGACTTCAATACCCAGTAATTTACCTGAACCCAATGATTCCCTGATAAAAGACACAGTAATCAAAATCAAGCTGTAACCCAAACCGTTACCGATACCGTCCATAAAGCTGGCTAAAGGCGGATTTTTCATCGCATAACCTTCGGCGCGCCCCATCACGATACAGTTGGTAATGATCAAACCCACGAATACCGACAATTGCTTGCTGATTTCATAAGCAAAAGCCTTCAATATCTGGTCAACCACGATAACCAAGGATGCAATAATGGTCATCTGCACGATAATACGAATACTGCCGGGAATATGATTCCTGATAGCACTGATAGCCGCACTCGAACACGCCGTCACCATAGTCAACGCCAACGCCATAATCAGCGAGGTCGACATTTGCGAGGTAACCGCCAGCGCCGAACAAATACCCAGAACTTGTAAAGTAATCGGGTTATTGTCAACCAACGGCTCTATCAGCACTTTTTTGGTTTCATCATTTAAAATTTCATTCATGACTTAACTCCTTTAACCGTTCTTACTTTAGCTATATACGGGGCAAAACCTTCTTTGCTCATCCAGTATCTGACTAGGTTAGTGACACCGGTACTGGTTAATGACGCGCCCGCCAGACCATCAACTTGATATTGAGAACCCGGCTTGCTGTTATCGACGACACCTTTAATCAGGGCTAACGCAGGCTCGCCAATCTCGGCAGCCTCTATTAGGCCTTTTTCCGACCCGGCTTGCTCGCTTTCGGCATAGACTTTTTTGCCTTTCCATAACGCACGCCAGTTCGGGTTAACGACTTCACCACCCAGCCCCGGAGTTTCCGCTTGATCGTAAAAGTTGATGCTTTGTACGGTTTGCCCGTCAGCATCTAACGACAAGAAACCGTATAAGGTTGACCATAAACCGTAACCGTTAATAGGAAGAATAATCGACTTAATCGCGCCAGCTTCTTTTACCAAAAAGACCTTCGCGTATTTAGCCTTTATCCTGATGTGGGCAATATCTTTATCCTTCGGAATGGCGACGCTTAAAGCAGGATCTTTTGCCGCCTTACGCTGATCGTATTCAGCAGGATTCATATCCTCAACATAGTCGCCTGTTTCCAGGTTAACGATTTTAGCTTCGATCTTGTCATTAAACGCCTTGTCAATATCGCCGCCTTCTTGAAGCAAGCCCGCCACATCAAGAATATTCTTCTTCATGTCCAGCTCTTTGTTATTGACCTGAAGAGGTTTTAAGGCAACCGCTGAAAAAGAAACCAGAACCGCACAAACCAAGCAAAGCGCAACTGCAATAGCGATAGTTTTTTCCAAACTATCATTACCTAAGGCAAGAATTTTGTCCTTGTAGACTTTGAATTTTTGGTAATGCTCGCATTTATCCAATGCCGCGCAAATTTTATTGAATTGTTCGCATTTAAGCATGACGTTTCATCCTTCTTCTGATATTGGCCTGAATGACAAAATAATCAATCGTAGGCGCGAACATGTTGGAAAATAGAATTGCCAGCATAATACCTTCCGGGAACGCCGGATTAACAACCCTGATCAATACCGTCATAGTTCCGACTAGCCCACCGAACACCCAACGACCGGTATCGGTCATTGCTGCGCTAACAGGATCGGTCGCCATATAAACCATACCGAAAGCAAAACCGCCCATCGTCAGATGCCAGTACCAAGGCAACGCAAACATGTGGTTGGTGTCACTACCTATCATATTGAACATCAAAGAGGTCACTACCATGCCTGCAAATACACCACCCATAACGCGGTACGATGCAACTTTAGTGTACAACAAGAATGCCGCGCCAATTAAGATAGCCAGTGTTGAAGTTTCACCAAGACAGCCCGGTTCAAAACCGAAAAAAGTTTGCATCCAGCTGTAATTAGCCGCGTAAACAGCCTCAAGACCGCCATTTGCCGCCAAACCTAAAGGCGTCGCAGCAGTAAAACCGTCAACCGCGACCCAAACGGAATCGCCTGAAATAGACGCAGGATATGCGAAATACAAAAACGCCCGCCCGGTCAACGCAGGATTCAAGAAGTTTTTACCAGTGCCGCCGAATACTTCCTTACCGATAACAATACCGAAAGAAATACCCAAAGCCACCTGCCATAAAGGCATATCGGGCGGCATAATCAATGTATACAACATTGAAGAGACCAAAAAGCCTTCATTGACTTCATGGCCGCGAACGGTTGCGAACAATACTTCCCATACACCACCAACAGCCAATGTGACTATATAAATAGGTAGGAAATACAGCGCACCGTGAACCAGGTTGGAAAACGGATTCATCGTGCTATAGCCGAAGACCATCATCGGAATACGACGCCAATCCTGAGCCTGCTCCAAGCCCATGGTTGCCATAGCCAAGTTTGCCTGATAGCCGGTGTTATACAAGGCCATCAAAATACAAAAAAACGTAGCTATCACGACGAAGGTCATGGTCCGCTTCAGGTCATTGCCATCACGAACATGCGTGGTGCCGCGCGTTACATCGGCCGGTGTATAAATGAAAGTATCGACCATCTCGTAGAGACCGTAATACTTTTCGAACCGCCCACCCTTGGTGAAATGCGGCTCCATGCTGTCTAAAATTTCTCTAGGCGACATTATCCTTCCTTCTCAATTTTAGTTAAGTTCGCTCTCAGAACAGGAGCAAAATCATGTTTACCAGGATCCACAAACGTAAATAAGGACACATCTTCCTCATCAAGCTCCAAACAACCCAATAACTGCGCCTGATCCGAATCTCCGACCACCAGCGCTTTTAACAATGGTGTGGGCAGAATATCCAGCGGCATAACGGCTTCATAAACCCCAACAGGAACAATCGCCCGGTTGCTGCCGTTTTTATCGGTTGTTAATGGGAACTTACGATTGAACTTACGGTCAACGCTTGAGGTATAGACATTGAGCGCTGAATATTTGTTTTTACCTGGAACAATCCAGCCGAATAATTCGCGAGCGCGGCCCTCTTGCAATACCGAAACCTGGTTGTTGTAGCAACCCAAAAAGGCCGCCCAATCAGCAGCCAGATGTCCATACAGCACCGAACCTGAAATCACCCGATTTTCCACTTCCTGCAACTGACCAGCCACCAAGTCATTGGTGTTGGCACCGACTCGGGTACGAATCAATCTTGGTTTAGTAACGGTAGGACCTGCCAATGAAACCACGCGTTCGACATTAAGTTTACCCGTGGTAAATAATGCGCCGATTGCTATTACAGCTTGGTAATCCAGATGCCAGACGAATTTATCGATGGCGACCGGGTCGATCAAGTGAATATGGGTGCTTGGCAATCCGGCAGGATGAGGACCGGAAAACTCGGCGGTAGTTACCGCAGCATTACCGGTCGCAATATCGGCGCCGGTCGCCTTACAAACGTAAGTAAGACCTTCCGTCAGTTTGGCAATAACCGTCAAACCATTAGCGAAATCGTCGCTACGTTCTTTGATGATGACCGCAGGATTAGCCGCTAACGGGCTGGTATCGATTGCGGTAACAAAGATAGAGCGCGGCTTACTGTCCACAGCGGGAATTTTGCCGTAAGGACGGGTACGCAATGATGTCCACAACCCGGATGCCAACAGGTTTTGTTTAACCTGTTCCGCAGATAAATCGCTTAACTCGGAAGCCTTGTATTTTGCAAATGACTCCTGCGCCGTTCCTTTCAGATCGATAACGACAGATTGCAATACTCGCTTGGCGCCGCGATTAATGGATCGAACAACACCCGCGCCGGGTGATGTAAAATTAACGCCAGGATTTTTCTTGTCGGTAAAGAGTACTTGACCCAACTTGACCTCATCCCCCTCACTGACCATCATGGTAGGCTTCATGCCTACATAATCCATCCCCAGAATAGCAACGGACTTAACCTTGTTGCCATCCTCAATAACTTGTTCGGGCTCTCCGGTAATCGGTAGATCCAAACCTTTTTTAATAATAAATTGCATAGTTATATAGCCTGCTCTCCAATCAAGTTGCGGCGAAACCATCCTTTCATTTCATTTCAAACAGCAAATAAAACAAGAGGCGCATTAAGACGTAAAACGGTGGCATTAAACCACAAAAGCCAGTCATTCTCAACTGCGGCGAGGCTTAGCAGGAAAGTCTTTTAACCGCAGATTTCCATCCGGCCCTCCCTATGACAGGCAAACCGTAACAATGCGCGAACCAGCAGTCGATTGGCAGTTGATAATTATGCGCGACTAATTTGTTAGCTTTTTTAGTAACCGCCTACAGTCAAACCAAATAATCGAGCACCTAATTTACTTCGCAAACAGAATCGGATGACGGATAATTCAACACATTACAGCAAATGAGTTGATTTTCATCCCCAAATAAAACGCTCAACTCTAAAAAACCACATACCCCGCCGCATCAGTGCCGCGCCAATAGAGCATCTCGTAATGACCCAGAACAAAATCCCGTCAAATCGACCCCTACAAGACAACGACTTCCCCATTGTCGGCTTAGGCGCTTCCGCCGGAGGACTGGAAGCCTTCGAACAGTTCTTCCGCTATGTTCCCGCCGATAGCGGCATGGCCTTCGTACTGATCTCGCACCTTGATCCCAGCCACGCCAGCATCCTGACCGAAATCCTGCAACGCATCACGACCATGCCGGTAGTTGAAGCTCAAGATCAAATGCAGGTTAGGCCTAACTGCGTCTATGTAATCCCCCCTAACCGCGACATGAGTATTTTCCACAGCGCGTTGCAACTAAGCATCCCGACAGTGCAACGCGGCCAGCGCATGCCCATTGACGCATTCCTGCGCTCCCTGGCTGAGGATCAAGCCGAAAAGGCTATCGGTATTATTCTGTCCGGCACAGGCACCGACGGCACACTGGGATTGCGCGCCATTTTCGGCGCCGGCGGCATCACCCTGGCGCAGGAGCCGACTAGCGCAAAATTCGACGGGATGCCGGTCAGCGCTATCCAAGCAGGCTATGTCAACCATGTTTTACCGGTGGAAAAAATGCCTGAAATATTGCTATCCGGCCTGCATAAACTAGCCCAACAAACACCCGCACCCCAGATTGCATTAAGCGGTATCAACCGTATCCTGCTGCAATTACGCACCAGCACCGGTCACGATTTCTCTCTTTACAAAAAAAGCACCATCACCCGTCGCATTCAGCGACGCATGTCGCAAAACGACATCGACAGCACCGAAACATACGCCCGCTACCTGAAGGATCATCCATCCGAAATAGCATCGCTGTTCAAGGAGCTGCTGATCAATGTCACCAGCTTCTTTCGCGATCCCGAGGCTTTCGTGGCGCTGAAACAGGATATCCTGCCGACCCTGCTCTCAGACAAACAGGACGGCTACGTTTTCCGTGTCTGGGTGGCAGGTTGCGCCACAGGTGAGGAAGCCTACTCCATTGCCATGATATTGCGCGAATTAATGGATGAGAATCGCGCTACGTTTAAAGTACAGATTTACAGCACCGACCTTGCCGATGACACCATTACCAGCGCCCGCGCCGGTTTCTATCCCCCCAACATCGTCCCGGATGTGACACCCGAACGACTACGCCGCTTCTTTATCAAAGAAGATGGCGGCTATCGGGTCAAAAAGGAAATTCGCGAGATGGTGGTATTCGCCATTCAGAACGTCATCAAGGACCCGCCGTTTACCAAGCTCGACCTGCTCAGTTGCCGCAACCTGATGATTTACCTGGAACCGGAACTGCAAAACCGCCTGATCCCAGCCTTTCACTACGCTCTCAAGCCGGGCGGAATACTGTTTCTATCGCCGTCTGAGGGCATCGGCAACCATACCGAGCTGTTTACGCCGCTCAATCGCAAATGGAAGTTCTACCGCGCCACTCCCACCACCGCCTCAGCCCGCACTATATTGACCAGCAATTTGAATTGGTCTGCCGAACCGGCTCACAAAACGCCTGAGGAGATCATAAAAAATGCCAAGGAGACCAACTTGGCCGAACTGACCCGCCGTATGCTGCTCCAATTCTACGCTCCCACATCGGTAATGACGGACATCAGGGGCAACATTCTCTACGTCTATGGCGAAACCGGTAAATACCTGCGCCCCGCGCCCGGCCACGCCACCCTCAATATAATCGACATGGCGCGGGAAAGCCTGCAATTGGAACTACGCTCAGCTATTTCAGCCGCCGCCCAAGGCACTCAGACACTGAGCCGGGAACTGTCGATCAAGACCAATGGCGTTTTTCATCCGGTAGCGCTCTACATACGCACCCTGGCGAACCCGAATGGCCAGCAAAACCTGCTACTGATAAGTTTTCAAGAATTAACGCACCCGACATCCGGCAAATCAACGCGCACTAAGCGCAGCTCCAAATCGAATGAATTGCGCCATATTGAGGAACTGGAAAATGAGTTGGCTTACACCAAGGAGAACCTACAGACCACCATTGAGGAACAATATGCCTCCAACGAGGAGCTTAAATGCACCAACGAAGAGATGCAATCCACTAACGAAGAGTTGCAATCAACCAATGAAGAGCTGGAGACCTCCAAGGAGGAACTGCAATCCATCAATGAAGAACTGGTCACCGTAAACTCCGAGCTACAGGCCAAAATTATGCAACTGGCCGACATGCAAAACGACATGAAGAACTTGCTCGACAACATCCACATCGGCACCATCTTCCTAGATCAACAGCTTATCATCCGGCGTTTCACCCGCGAAGCAACGCAACTCTATCGCCTGGTTGCCTCGGATGTGGGCCGCGCGCTGAGCGACATTAAGCCCGAACTGGAGGGCGAAGACCTGCTGGATGCAGCCCATGCGGTACTCGATAACCTGGTACCCATCGAACGTGAAGTAAAAACATTGAACGGCAACTGGTATCTGGCACGCATCCAACCCTACCGCACGCAGGAAAACATGATCGACGGCGTAGTACTGACCTTCACCAACATCACCGAGCGCACACGGGCTATAGCGACACAGGAAGCGGGGCTATTGGCCGAAGGTATCGTCAATACAGTCCGCGAACCGCTACTTGTACTCACTGCCGACTTGACAGTCGTCACAGCCAGCCGCTCGTTTTATCAAAGTTTTCGGGTGACAGAAGAAGCAACAGTGAATCGCCCGATCTACGAACTGGGCGACGGTCAATGGGACATCCCTGCCTTACGCGACCTACTGGAGACCATACTGCCGCACAGCCAGACTCTTGATGACTATCAGGTGGAGCATGATTTTCCTATCATCGGTCACCGCAAAATACTGCTCAACGCCCGCAGCATCATAGGACAGACCGGCGAACCGCAATTGATCCTGCTGGCGATGGATGATGTCACCAACAGACTATAGACTTAGTTCTCACATACCAGATAGTCTACAGTCAGATTGAAAACCTGTAGGGCGCGCACGGCACGCCCTACCAGGCTACATCAGCCAACCTTCATTCAAAACAACAATCTTGAGAGACTTGCGTATAGACAGGGAACACGCCTCCCGCATCGTTTAAAGCGGCAGTTGATCTGCCGATGAGCCCGGCGCCGATTTTGAATCCGCTTTGTCAGTTTTAGGCGAGTCATCAATGCCATCATAACCGAACAAACCGGTAATCATTTCCCACAGCGTTTTCTCAAGATCACGCTTGGGTACATCTACCGTGGTTTCATCCGATGTTTTAATGACCGGAACGGTGCTGGGTTTAAAATCGCCTTGAACCCCTATAAGCTGGTCGCCATCAAAGAATAATGAAATTCTTTTTTGTTGCCTGTCGCCGCCGTCAACTTGCGCCGAATAAAGGTAGTCCCAACGTTTCTGGTGAAAAAAATCAATCAACATCGGCGAGCCCATAATGTATAACACCTGGCGTTTGTTCATACTGGGCCTGAGTTGATCGATCATAGCTTGATCAACCATATTGCCTTGCTGGACATCTACACTATAGACGCCGGGTAAGTTAGTCAGAATGGTGGTGCAGGAGGCTAACGCCAGGCTTACCGAAACTGCAAGAATGCAGGATGTATAGCGGTTGCCGGATGGGTTTAAAGCAGAAAACGGCTTTCTCATTTGATGCTGCGGATGTGTTGAAAATATAAAATCATACATGATGTTAAAGGATTATCCTATAAAACTGTCATGCCCATAGCCTCAAAAAAAGGCTACAATGCGCGCAGTTCACTATAAAATTGCCTGCCCAAAGGCGTAAACGGAGATCAATGTTGGAAACTCATGATTTAAGGAATGCAGGCCTGAAGGTGACTTTGCCTCGGATCAAAATTCTGCAAATTTTAGAAAACCAGGTTAATGAGCGTCATTTAACCGCCGAACAAGTTTATAAAATCCTGCTGAGCGAAGATGAAGAAATCGGCTTGGCTACGGTCTATCGTGTTTTAACCCAATTTGAAGCGGCAGGACTGGTGACCCGGCACCACTTTGAAGGCGGCAACTCTGTCTTTGAACTTGATAAAGGCACGCATCATGATCACATACTCTGCATGAAATGCGGCAAAGTCGATGAATTTACCGATGATGTTATTGAATCCCGGCAAAAAGAAATTGCTGAAAAACTGGGTTACGAATTAACCGATCACGGCCTTTATTTATACGGTTTTTGCACTCGATGCAGGAAATCCTGAACTATTCGGCAGATGTTAACTATACAATGGAACACGGATGACACTGATTTGACGGATTTAAACGGATTGGTAAAAAAGCCGAAATCTACAGTTTGTTATACATTTAAGGCGATTGCCAAGAATAAATATACCCAAATGGCGCAGGATTTTTGTTCGTCTGCAACGACTGCATGGATGCAGGAGGTAGAGCACCAACAGTAGGCGCTTTAGGCGACGCATGGAGCAGTTGCCGAGGC
>SCPZ01000108.1 GCA_004299305.1 Methylobacter sp. | reverse complement strand
ATGCTGGAGAGGCTGATGATTCCTCCAACAGTCCCAAGTGCGTTCCAAAGCGTGAGCAGTGGATTATTTGCTTTATTAGTCATTTCTAATTATGCATAACGTAGAGCTAACCGGGCGCGGCCCGGAAAGTTGAGAAACAAAACCGCATTGTAACCGCGCTCCGGTTGAGCGGCATGTTAGGTGTCTGCACCATATTCTCCTGCTATCGGTGGACTACATTTAGGCAAGTTGTAGCCTTGCTGGATGAGATTCGATAAAGATTGCACTGCCCACTCCAATTCATCTTGGTTACACCAGTACTCTTCGATTTCACCATGGTTTTTGTAGCGTGAGACGTTAAATCCATCTTCAATGTCATTAAACCAGAGCACAAGTTCGCCAAGTATTGCAACAACCCAAAAGCCATTCCCTTCAGTTCCATACGGTGTCTGCTTCCATTTTTGAGGCAAAATTTTTATCGCTGACCAGAGGCGAGATTGCTCTGGATTCATTCGGGCTTCTGCCTGAAGAATCTTATCCCAGATTTGTGATTCTGTGATTGGCTGCCAATCCATTTTGAAAGCACCTAACGTGAAGGTAACCGGCGCTGCGCGGCTTTATCGCGCAGCGTCCGTGTTGACCGCAGGGTTAGCAGATTTTCTATTCCCAGACTTTAAAATCACAAAGGATTTCATTGCGCAACCGCTCCGATATTGGATTTACCTTTTCGGTAATTAAATCTGAGTTAGCATATTTATCTAGGATATTGTCCATTACGTGCTCCATAACGCCTTCAAGCTCAATAAGGCTAGACCTCACGCTTTTCGAGTAATAAGGTAGGTTTTCGATGACCGAATATAGTTCAGCAGCACTGCCATTTAGAAACGCTAAATCTATTGCTTGCGTCTTATCTTTTAATGACAACCTAAGGGTAGTTGAAAACTTGTAGGCTGCTTGATAAGCCTTGATTCTTTGTGTGTCATGCAACTTAATTCTTTCGAGCTTTTCAGTCCTACGAGAAGAAAGCCAATCCTTTAATAGAGGAATTGCTGCGCCTACCAAGACACCAATAATACTATCCATAATTCCGGTTTCTCCCCTTTGCGATTTGATCTGCTAACGTAGAGCTAACCGGGCGCGGCACGGAAAGCTGAAAAATAAAACCGCATTATAACCGCGCTCCGGTTGAGCGACGGGTTAGGCATCGGTCGGTACACCAAGGCGTGCAGACTCACACCTGAACCACTCAATGTATTGATTCATAGCACTGAGGACTTCTTTGAGTGGGGCATGAGAAGAAATGCCCCGATTTGGCGCGAATGAGCGATTCAGTACGCATACGACGCTGTTCGGCTTGCACAGAATGAACGACTTGCCTCCGTCGTCGAACTGCTCTCCCCAGTTCGTTAGGAAGTTATACCCACCCCATTTCTCCGAATCACTTTGGCACTGCTCGAGGGTTCGATCGTCTTGTAGCGCGACGTCCCCATGATAGCCATACAACAGCCCGTCAAAGTGATTCCACAATTCGGTTTCGCTTAAGCCCTCCAACTCCTCGCTCCAGAGACGAGAGAGCGTCCTCGTGAGGTGCTTGAACCCGCAGTAGGCTGGATAGAGCGCGCAAAACGGTTCTGCGTAGTCACCGATGCTTTGCCCCTCGCACCAAACCCGCATTCGCCCCCATACGGCCGAAGGCGCCTTAAGCTCGGGCTCTGACATTGCTTCGATTGCAAAGAGGTGCTTCGTTCCGAACAGCATGATTTCCGATGCCTAACGTGGAGCTAACCGGCGCGGAGCCGCGCTTTTCGGCGGAGCGTCCGGGTTGAGCGCCGGGTTAGGCTCTAAATTTAATGGTCCAGACTTCATTTATTTCTGCCGTATATTTTCTGGCCCCAGTTATTCAGCTAGTTACAAACCTGGGAGCGAATAGAAGTGCCTATGTTTTCCATCATGTGAGGTGCTCCAGCCGCTTGACGACCGAGAGCAACCGCTACGTTTCCGAGGTCTATGTCGGCCTGCTCACCTTTGTCACGCAATTCAGCCAATAAAGCAGTGTATGTTGGGTCACCCAGTATGCCATTCCCATAAGAAAGCCCGACGACAAAGTAGGCAACAAAATGTCTGACTTGGTTGTTCTCAGGTTGCTTATATTGGGGGCGGAATCCCGTGTCGAAAAAACTTACAGCGTAGTTCGCTGAAGCCGGAGGAACAAGAGTATGCGATATCCCATATTCTTGTAGCACAACACCATTACTTAGTACTTTTCCTGCGTAGGATGCAAGCTGTTCACTGTTGAACCCGACTGCCCGAGAGAATTCGTTTAGGATCTGAGCCATCGCTCGGCACTCGGACGCTTTTTCAATGCTCTTGAGTTCGAGTGCTCGCACCTTGGCGGTTCCGAGACCAAGCGCCACGCAGCTTCCCTTGTTTTCTATATAACCAGACACACAACGGCACAATGTTCCCCCGGCCCAGAGTTCGGCGTTGTCAGGGCAAGTGTCCGCATCAGATTTAGATTTAGATTTAGATTTAGATATAGACGGTTGCTGTAGCGGCGGCTTCGGTGTCGGCGAAGCGTCAGGCTCACATCCTTCTGGATTGTGAACGCAATGATACCCCGCACCACATGAGACGCAGTAAGGTGTGGGCTCGGGAAGATTTTGTGCCGCTGAGGGCGTAACAAAGGTGAATAGGGTTACCCCGAACACCAACAGAAGCGCAATAGGACTACGCCAATTCTTCGCGAAGGGACATCGAAAATCGGCACAACGTGCTCGGGTGAGCGCCGAATTTCGCATGAGCGTTCTTATTTTCATTTCGGTAACCTCAGTCATACTCATCTCCTTTCCGTTGTTCTGCCAGTGGAAATATTTGTTTCTTTTTTTGAGTATTCCTCATGCCTAACGTAGAATTAACCGGCTCCGCGCTTTTGCGGAGTCCGGGTTGAATGACGGGTTAGCGTTTTTCATCTGCGTAGCCTTGGCCGATAGCGATGGTTGCTACCCCATATAAGTTTTCCATAACCAGCCTATTAACGGAAGTATCAAAGCAGTCACCAGCCACGTCCAATATGTCATAAGAAATAATTTTACCGAATATGTCGGATTAACTTGGACTGTTATCTCTCGATCCAATACAGGGCTGTCCTTTTTCTCTTCACCGAAAGGCAGTCTTATTCTTAAAGTAACGTGAAGATGGAGCGTCTTTTTTCCACTCTTTAATGGGATAACGTCCCAAGACCATTCCGTAAATCCTGACGCCGAAATTATTTGTTCATCTTCATTTAACGAGTCAATTTCAAAATCATCTCCGGTAAGTCGAACCTTCATCAGTTCATAAATTTTCAGTTCCTCAATTTGGGGAAGCCCACGTCCTTTTAATGAAGTCACCAAGTCAGCATTTATGTCTTTGGAAATTCTCGCTTCAATTCTCTCTTTTACTCCTAGCTTCATAGAGTCGGGTGGATTGAAAACAACAATTCCAATTTGCAATCTGTTTATTTCTTTTTGTAATACGTCATACCATTCCGGCTTCTCTTGTTGTTTATTTATATAAAGGTCTATATTACTGACCTTACAGCACGCTACTTGGTGCGTACAGTACTTTGTGTTCCTTTTTCTTAAGCCGTGTGACCAGAAAAAAAACGGTAAGGCTAAGCCCGTAATGCCAATCAGCAGCATCCAATTATTTAGGATCCATTCAAGAGCTTTCATCTACCTAGCCTTCCTCACGCTAACGTAGAGGTAAGCGGCCCCTTGCCAGCGGGCACGGCGAGGTGCTGAATGAACATCTGCGCCTCGTCGTGCCCGCTGGCAAGGGGTCCGTTTGACCGGAGGGTTAGGCTGCGGAGCGAAGAGATGATGGCTGCGCCGCGGCGCCCTGCCCGAGCGCTGCGCCTATGCCTCGTCATTGAATTCTGCGTCGAATGCAGCAATGGCCTCAGCAAGCGTCGGCTTTGCGGGTGACCTAGATGCTGGCGACTCCTCGAGCAGCAACTCAAGAAACTGTCGATCCGAGTCGGCGCAGACCTTCGGAATGTCACTGGATCGAATGTAATCCGCGCTCTGCACAGAGAAGCCACCGCCACCGATGATCTCAAAGCACCGATAGAGCGTCACTCCGCCGGCGTGGCGCCTCCAGACTGGGGTGTACAAGAGCAATTCGTCGTTGCTTGGGTCCATAGCCTCGGCAGGGCGCGTTCCGCGCGCCACGGCAGTTGTTCGAAGGGAGCCTAACGTCGAGGTAAGGCGCCGCTTGCCCACAGGCACGGCGAGGAGCTGAATGAACATGGGCGCCTCGACGTGCCTGTGGGCAAGTGGTCGCTTTGACCGGAGGGTTAGGCTGCGGAACGCGAGCAGACGCGGCGGCGTCGAGAGGCCCATTCTGCGACTACCTACCCGTTGAGGCTAGCCTCGTATTGCGCCAGGTAGTACTCCACTGGAAAGGCGGTTCCTGTAGATACCACCTCGCCCGTCTCGCGATTGACGATCAAGGGCGAGTTTCCGGCAAGCGCGTGCCGGATTTCACCTGTCCTCGCGTACAACGCCGAGCCCCAAAAGAACACCCAGCCAAACGGCCGCTCGATAGTGTGCTCGAGGTCAAGGACGAACGCATCGCCTTCCGGGGCCTGAAGGTTTTCAAGTTCCCTTTGGACAATGGCAATAGCATCTTGAAGGCTCAACATACGATCAACGCCGATGGATTTGTCTGCCCTTGAGGGCGGCTCGGCCGCATGGCGCTTCGTGTGTGTCGGCGCCTGTACGAAGAAAGCCTAACGTAATGTATACGACAACTCTGTCGGGTTCCCCCATCTTCTATGTCGTACAATAAATTTTTAATTTAAAAAACTCTTGTAAACTCAGCGGCTTTTATAACACAACGCGACAAGCAGCACAAATAAAAGCGACAGATTTCCAAAACTAAACTCGGCTTGCTGAATCAAAGTCGGTTAGCATGTCGTATAATTTTATTTTGTTTAAATTAACCGTTGTTAATCAATGCCATTTATTTATCAAGGCGACACCCATGCCGTTAAATACGACAGAGCCACAACCAGAAAAGCTCGGTAGGGGGCATACGTCATCGTGGATTCCGGCAATTCCGGGATGATGGTGTCTCGCTGGCGCTTGTGTATAACGAAAAGATGGGAACGATAGCCGGGTACAGTATTTATTATCACTCACCTAATCGGGGAACCTGTCTTGAGCGAAGCCGAAAGATCAGTGGCGGTTTGTTTTTTGCGAAAAGCGCCATCCGCTTGGTCCAAGCAATTTTAACGATTTGTTCACTTCCTGCTTATGCTATTGCTTTATTTAATCGGCGAGCAATGCTAAAGTAATTGTTTATTAAATCACTTGGTATTTATTTTGATTGCCGGGTGTTTTCATGCAACACTTTTATCAACTTTAATTTAGGAGAATCTCATGGCTTTCGAACTTCCTGCTTTACCTTATGCTAAAGACGCATTAGCGCCTCATATTTGTGCCGAAACGTTGGAGTTTCATCATGGCAAGCATCATCAAACTTATGTCACAAACCTGAATAACCTGGTTCCTGGAACTGAATTTGAAGGTTTGTCTTTGGAAGAAGTTATCATGAAATCTTCCGGCGGCGTTTTCAATAACGCGGCGCAAATCTGGAACCATACTTTCTATTGGAACAGCTTGGCGCCTAATGCGGGCGGCGAACCTAGCGGCGCTTTGGCCGATGCTATCAACGCAACTTTCGGTTCATTTGCAAAGTTTAAAGAAGAATTTACCAAATGTGCGGTTACTACCTTCGGTTCAGGTTGGGCTTGGCTGGTACAAAATGCCGACGGCAGTTTGGCTTTGGTTAGCACCAGCAATGCGGGTTGCCCGTTAACGACCGGCCAAAAACCGTTGTTGACTTGCGACGTTTGGGAACACGCTTATTACATCGATTACCGCAATGCGCGTCCTGCCTATCTGGAAGCATTTTGGGCACTGGTTAACTGGGATTTTGCTGCGAAAAACTTTTCAGCGTAATTTTTAAGTAGTATAAAAAGCCTCCTGTATCTGCCGATGCAGGAGGTTTTTTTATGGGAGCAATAAAATGGCTACAGTTTTAATTACCGGCGCTAATCGCGGTTTGGGTTTGGAGTTTTGCCGCCAATATGCGGCGGAGGGTTGGGATGTCATCGCCTGTTGCCGTCAACCTGAACAAGCGTCCGACCTGGATACGCTTGCACGGCAATATGCGACTATTCAGGTGGAAGCTTTGGATGTCGCCGATTTTGATCGGATTGATGCGTTGTCGCAAAAATTGTCAGATCGCTGTATCGATGTTTTGATTAACAATGCCGGTGTTTACGGGGATTTGCAGGGTGGAGGCTTCGGTCAGCTTGATTATCAGGCATGGAGCAAGTCGTTGGCGATTAACACTCAGGCGCCGGTAAAAATGGTTGAAGCGTTTTTACCGCAAATTAAATGCAGTGATAAAAAGCTGGTTGTTAATATCAGCAGCCTGATGGGCAGCATTGCGGATAATGACAGCGGCGGCAGTATTTTGTATCGTTCAAGCAAGGCGGCGCTGAATGCCGCGATGAAGAGCCTGGCGATAGAACTTAAAGATCAGTCGGTCGGTGTGCTTATTTTTCATCCCGGTTGGGTCAAAACCGATATGGGCGGGCCTAATGCGTTGATTAATACCGAGCCAAGCATTGCCGGAATGCGTACTTTTATAGAGAACTTTTCATTGGACCAATCAGGGTGTTTCGTTAAATATGACGGAACGCCAATGCCGTGGTGAACGCTATGATTAAAAAAATATTGATTTTATCGGCCATGTTACAGGGTGCGGCTTATGCCGATGTTGTGATTCCTGAACAGATTAAAGTGTCTGCGGGCTATAGTCCTGTTTTGACCGCACATGCAAAGGGCGATCAGATTTACCAATGTTCGCTGAATAAAGGCGAGTATGCCTGGGAAATACAGGCGCCCGATGCCAAGCTGTTCGATCAGCAGGGTAAGATAGTCGGGAATCACACTGCCGGTCCGCTCTGGGAATATAAGGAGGGCAGTCGCGTGGTAGGAAAGGTCGTCAAAAAAATCGATATAACTCCAGGTAAGGCCATTTCCTGGTTGCTGGTCGAAGTGGTTTCCCATCAGGGCGACGGCTTGTTTTCGAATGTGAGCTTTATTAACCGCGTTAATACGCACGGGGGTTTGCCGCCTGCGTCGGGATGCGACGCTAATCATTTAGGCAGTGAAAAGCGGGTTGCTTATACGGCGGATTATGTTTTTTACGGGAAATAAGCTATTTGTCCGCGAAAAGCACGAAAGACACGAAATAATTAATAGCTATTTGTCCTTTGGGTAACGGGCTACAACTCGGTATTTCTTTGATTTTTTCGGCTACCAACTAAGCCGGGACAGCCTGAGGTTAAGCCGTTCGTGGTGACCCTTCGGCTACGCTCAGGACTAAAGGCCTTGTCGAACCATGATCGGCTTAACCGTCCACCCTTCGACAAGCTCAGGGCGAACGGTTAAGCCTACCAACTTGTCCCGTCTTAGTTGGTAGCCATTTTTTCGTGCTTTTTGTGGCTTTCGTGGACAATCGGTTTTTTCTAATTGCCGAGCTTCAATTCCCTAAGCTTCATCAAGGCATAGACCGATTCCAGGTGAGGGGCGGCTATGCCTAGTCGTTGCGCGGCGCGCAGTGCGTTGCCTAAAATGGCTTCCGTTTCCATCGGCTGGCCGTTTTCATAATCCAGCAACATGCTGGTTTTATAAGGCGGCATCGCGTAAGTGTTGTCGATGTTGATGTTGACAATATCGTCGGGCAGCGGATGCCCGGAGGCTGCCGCAATGTCGCAGACTTCCTGCATAATGCTGCGTACCAAAGACTCCTGGGTTTGCAGGATGTCAAGCGTCAGCAAGCCTCCTGATAATACCGATAGCGGATTAAACGGCGCGTTCCAGACGCATTTTTGCCAGCGTCCGCTAACAATGTCTTCGCTAGTCCCGCAGTCAATGCCGGCTTGATTAAAGAGTTCGCAAAGCCGCGCGGTTTTACGGCTGACGCCGCTCGGTAAATTGCCTAGAGCCAGGCGACCGTAAGCCAGGTGCAATATTTCGCCGGGACCTAAGCGATTGCAGCAAATAAACGCCAAGCCGCTGACGACTTCGTTGTTGGGGAAGGCATCTTGCATTTCCTGTTCGATTTCTACGCCATTTTGGATAAAGACTATCGATGTATTTCGACCAACAGCCGGACGTATCAGGGCGATCCGGTTCAGGGCCGGGATGACCTTGGTGCAGAGTAAAATATAGTCTGCCGTTCCTTTAAAGTCGGCAACCTCTTTTAACACGTTGGCCGGGGTAAAGCTCCAGCGGCCGAGAGCTTGGCTGTTGATGATAAAGTCGTGTTGTTTTACCTGTTCATAGTCGGAGCGGCAGACTACCGATACTTCGGCTCCGACCTGTGCTAGCAGCGAGCCGTAAAAAGCGCCGACGGCTCCTGCTCCAATAACCAATACTTTAGACGTGGGTACGGGGGGGGTTGCCGAGCTAGCCATGGCTTTCTTGGTCCAGAATCTGTTTTAAAAAAGGGATGGTTAATTTGCGTTTGGCGGCCAAGGACGCTTTATCCAGTTTTTCCAGTAAAGCCCATAACGAGGCCAAATCTCTGGCGTAATGCGTCAGCAGGAAGCGGCCTGCTTGCGGGGCGATTTCAAAGCCCATTTGATTGGCTTTGAAGATCAGCGCCTCGATTCGGTCGCTATCGGTTAAGGGCTGTATTTTTAAGGATAGCCCCCAGTTTAGCCGGGTTTTTAGGTCGGGTAATTGAATGGCAATATCATTGGGTGCAGACGATGCTGATATAAGCAGTTTGTGTCCGCGCTCACGATGCCGGTTAAAAAAATTAAAAAAAGCCAGTTCCCAAGCGGCGTTACCGGCGATGTGCTCAATGTTGTCAAAACAAACGACATCGTACTCATCAAGCCCGTTTAATATAGCGGTGTCGGGCAATTGCGCATTCGACAAGTCAAAATAGAATGAGCTGAGGTTTTGTTTTTGTGCCTGATGACAGCAGGCTTGCAACAAATGGCTTTTGCCTTGGCCCGAGTTGCCCCAGAGGACGATTTGTTGTTCGCCTGAGCCTGCAACGCACTGTTGTAAGTGGGTGACGATTTCGTGATTGCTGCCAGGGAAAAAATCATTAAAGGTCTGATTGGCCCTGAATTCAAAATGTAATGGAAGTTGTTGCGCCATGGTCAGTTTTGTTTTCCCGTAAGGCGTACATAAAATGCGCTGCCGAAAAAGAGCATCAAGCTCAGTATGACTTCAAGTGACGAATACAGCCGTTCGTCGGCGTTGACGTAGGTTTCGACAGAGCCGTGGATAAAATAGATAAGGCTGATGTAGGCCGCCCAGGCACAACTTCTAGGATTACGATCCAGCAGGCCGCGCATCGGCAGCAATAACGGGGTAACGGCGACCAATAACACCAGCGCCACCGGAAAATGGGCGGATGGCGCGAGGATAGTATTCCAAAGCATTAACAAGGCGAACAGTCCGAAAAAACCGGTCAGGGCAGTGATGTAGCAATAAATCGGTTTTATGTTCATGCGGCTTGTTTCAGTTGAAGCGCGGTTTTAGCTAGTCGTGCGCCGAGAGCCCTGCATAAGGCTTTTTCATGATCAGTCAATCCCGAGTGATGTGTCGATACATGACTGGGGCCGTAAGGCGTGCCGCCTGACTCGGTTTCGCGCAACGCATGTTCGGTGCTGGGCAAGCCCAGTATCAACATGCCGTGATGCAGCAGCGGCAACATCATCGATAACAAGGTGCTTTCTTGGCCGCTGTGCATACTGCCGGTCGAGGTAAAGACGCCGGCGGGTTTGCCGGACAGGGCGCCTGAAAACCATATTTCAGTAGTCGTGTCGATAAAATATTTTAACGGCGCGGCCATATTGCCGAAATGGGTCGGACTGCCCAGCGCGAGGCCGTCGCAGGATTTTAAATCGTCAATCGTAGCGTACAGCGCGCCGTGGGCGGGGATGCTGTCAGCCGTTTTTTCGCAGATCGTTGAAACATCGGGGACGGTTCTGAGCACCGCTTCAGCGCCTTCAATTGATGCTACGCCGCGAGCGATATGATTGGCCATGTCGGCGGTCGAGCCGTTACGGGAGAAGTAAAGAATCAGGATCTTTGCCATAAGCCGGGTAATTAAAGGATGGCGAGTATGGCTTCCGGCGGACGGCCAAGCGCCGCCTTATCATCTGCTATAACAATAGGCCGTTCGATTAAAATCGGATGGTTCACCATGCCTGTTATCAAGGTCTGCCGATCCAGCGATGCATCGTCCAGGCCGTTCGCTTTATAGTCGGCTTCTTTTTTGCGCATTAATTCGCGCGGTTCCATGCCCAGTTTTTGCAAAATATCATCCAGTTGTTGAGCAGTGGGAGGGGTTTTGAGATACTCGATAATCTCCGGCTCGATGCCTTGCTGTTGCAGTAGTTGCAAGGTTTGACGCGATTTTCCGCAACGTGGATTGTGATAAATTATTACGCCCATAGTTCACGCGCTCATTAAAATAAAAAAGCCATGATAGCATTTTTAACGAAATTCCGGTTTTGAAAAAAGACCGCAATGAACGGGTATGAGCTTATGAATTGAGGAACTAGGTTTTTTCGATAGCTTACACTTGGGCGTAAGTTTTGACGGGGACAATAAGAACAAAGGGCTTGGGACAGATAACATCCCTTGAAGGGATGTATCTGTAAATATTTTATTTATTGCGAGTTGCCTTATTTGTCTAGGGTTTAGCCTTAAGATCGGCCACGAAGGTATCCGAAATAGCGTCATCAGTATCGTTCGGTATCAGGTTGGAGGCATAGGATTCGATTGCCACGAACCGGCCATTGTCGCTGATTGACGGATAATTGCTGTCGCCGTTGGCATCCGTGCCGTCGAATGCGGTGGTGAGACGAGTGGTGCGATGGCTTTTTAAATTATGAATAAAGACATCTTCTTTTCCGTTAGTGTCGTCTTTTACCAGATTGTCGGCTTGGGAGACAAAAGCCACAATCGTTCCATTGGCGGCAATAACCGGGAGTTTGCTGTCGGCATTGCCTTCCGTACCGTCGGAAGCCACGCTGATGCGGGTAGTCTGGTGCGTTTTGCGGTCATGGATGAAGGCGTCCCAAGTGTTGTTGGTGTCGCCCGCCACCAGATTAGAGGCCATCGAGGTAAAGGCGATATAACGTCCATCGCGGCTGAGCGTGGCAACCAAGCTGGGGGCATTGCCTTCCGAACCGTCGGAGGCGACGCTGACTCGCGTGGTTTCGCCGGTTTCGCGGTCATGTACGAAAATATCCGGCATCTTGTTGGTATCGCCCGGCACCAGATTGGTGGCGTCGGAGGTAAATGCTACGAAACGTCCGCCTTCGGAAATCGCCGGATATTCATCCTGTCCGTCGGACTCTGTGCCGTCGGATGAGGTGATGCGGGTGGTCTCGTGGCTGTTGCGGTCATGCACGAATATATCCGCCGCCGCGCCGTTGCCGTCGTTTTTGACCAGATTGGACGCCGTAGAACTAAACGCGACATAGCGCCCATCAGGACTGATCGCGGCCAGCGAGCTGTCGGCATTGGCCTGGACGCCGTCGGAAGCGATGCTGATACGCTCGGTCTTGCGGGTTTTGAGGTCGCGCACGAAAATGTCGGTGAGGCTGTTACTATCGCCGGATACCAAGTTGGTCGCTTGTGAGTCGAACGCCACGTAGCGGCCATTACTGCTGATGCTCGATAGGTTGCTACCGCCATCGGCTTTTTTACCGTCCGGGGTGACGCTGACGCGGGTATTTTTGCCTGTGCTAAGATAATGGACGAAAACCTCCGGGAAGCCGTTGGCGCTATCGGCAATATGGGTGTAAGTCAGCACCTGCCCGTTGCCGCTGATGATGGCGGCAAGGCTGTTGCTGTCTTTGTTGTTATCGGTTGACGCGGCAAAGGCTGTTGGGCCTTGCAGTGCCACTCCAGCCAACAATATGGTGCGGACGGCTTGGGTTAGCAGGGATGGGATGTTGTTGTGTGATTTTTGATTCATTCGAAGATGTCCTAAAAAATGGGCTAATGCGTTATAAAGCCGGTTGGGCAAAGCGCTATCGCCAGATATGATTCAGATTGAAAATCTGGTCGTTAATCTTGACTGTCGGGTTGAATATGTCGCCAAAGAAGGTGACTTCCATAGTGCCGTCAGCCTTAATTTGCGCGGCATTTTCAAACTGGCGCCAGCCAAAACCTGGAAGCCAGTTTAGCTCAAGCGTACCGGAGATATTTTCCATTGTCCTCGATTGCCCTATTGGAAAAACGCCGCTATCTTGACCCAGTCCCCATACTTTAAAACCGACTAAATAATGCGCTTGATTGTGTACCGTCACCGTGCCCGCCGTTGCCGTCATGGTGAACGTAAGCAGAGTGACTGCGAATATTGATTTAATAGATATAGCCATGATTTATCCAAAACACTTGTGTGTTGTTGTGTGGTTTTTATTTCATTCGAGAACATTGCCAATGTCGAGAACATTGCCATTAATTATGATTCTTGGATTGAAGACGTCACCCATGAAAGTGACTTCTATGTTGCTGTCATCATTAACATTAAAAAGTGTGGGCTTACCAGCCTCAAAAAGTTCAGGATCACCGGAATTAAACCGGTTAAATATCGACCACGTAAACATACGACGCATTTTTAACTCAAACGTCCAGAAGACGTTTTTCATCGTCCTTATCGTCCTTGATTGCCCTATTGGAAAAACGCCGCTGTCTTGCGTCCTTGATTGCCCTGTTAGAAGGCCGTTGTCGTGAACCTCTTCCGATACTTGAAAGGCGACTAAATAATGCCCTTGATTGTGTACCGTTACCGTGCCTGCGGTGGTCGGCACAGTAAACGCGAGCAGAGCAAGCGCTACTATTGATTTAATAGACATTAGATGATTTATCCTATGGTGTTCTTTCCAAACCAGAGTCTGGAAAATCGGTAGTGGAAGCTAAAGCTTACGGTTGTGGTTGCCAAATCGCTGCTGGGGCGTCGGAAGATTGAAGCTGCGCCCAATTACTCAAGGTATAGGTTTGGCTAGTAACCTCGACGTTTGGATTAAAGACGGTGGTTACTGTCTCGATTTTTGGGCTAAAGGTGTCGCCACGTATGATTACTTCTGTGTAGCGTTTAGTATATGTCGCATTCTCATAAGGGATCCGAAAATCCGGGCTATCCAGAGAGCTAAACGGATTAAACGGTTTTATAAACCAGCTAGATGCCATTTCCATTGTGTGTGATTGTCCCGGAAAAATATTAACAAAGCCGACACTGTTCTGATTGGTAATATCAATTTGATTGGTAATATTGATGGAATAGTGGCTTCGATTGGATACCGTCACTGTATCGGCAACTACGGGCAAGGTGAACGTGAGCAGAGCAAGGGCGAATATTGATTTAGTCGACATAACCATGATTTATCCTATAGACCTTAGTGCTGGTTGAGCCTGGATAGGCAGTGTTACCAAGGAGAGCATTATTACCCCCTTTTTATGCAGGTCATTTTACCCAAGGTCGGCTAAAAACAAATGTCTGTGCGTCTACAATTTCTTGCCTTTCCGTCTACTCGGGTTGCATAAGTATCTACACAAGTACCGGCTCCTTCTCCCTTGAGGGAGAAGGTTGGGATGAGGGGGATATACATGTTTGTTTTTATTCTCCTCACCCCAACCCTCTCCAGCAGGAGAGGGCGCTAGGTCAACTTGCAACCCATTGTATTTATAATACAAAAAGTTGTGTAGATAGTTATGCTCGCGTTCAATGGCTTAATCAGCGCAGATTTAACGCCCAATCTTCATAACGCCGGTCAATAGAGTCAACAGCTGTTTTTATAGCGCTGTCCGTTAAGGCGTTTTTTCGCAGTTCCGAAGCAGTGATGCCGAAATAGCGGTAAAAGCTACGGCTAAAATGGCTGTCATTTTTGAATCCCAGTGAAAAGGCAATCTCGCTAATACGCCGCTTGCCATTGGAACGATGGCTTAAGATTTGAAACGCCATTAATAATCGCTGCTCTTGAATAAAGTGGCTGACGCCTTCGGTAGCATCGAATAAACGATAAAGATAAGCGCGCGACATTCGAAAATGCGCGGCAATCATGTCGGGCGACAAATCAGGATTGGCGAGGTTTTTTATGATGTAATCGCGAATTGTTTTATACGTTGCCGCTTGCATCGAAGGGCAGGTTTCTTTAGGCAATGTATGGCTAAAGTAAAGCGCCGCTAAATTCACAAGACCTTGACCGACCACACAGGCTTCTTCTGCGCTCATGGTTAATGCGGCATCTTGCAAGCCGAGAAGATGCTCGCCCAGCAATTTGCCAAACGTAGATTCGCGCGGCAATACACTGCCATGTTGCCGCTCAATATTGGGCCATTGTGCGGTCAGCAGGTTTCTTGGAATCACTAGCGTTAAATTGGAGAAGTCTTCGGTTAATGAGGCTATTGGTCGCGTCGCATCCAGGAGAAGAATATCGCCTGCGCGGACGGTTGAGTTGTTATCTTTCCCCCATTGCCCGGAGGTTGAACCTCGGGTGTATAACTGAATTAAAAAATGGTCTAAACCGTCTTCGGCAATCAGTTTGGCCGGGCGATTAAAATACTGCTGTCGGCTAGTGGTACTGCTCAATAACACGGAAGATAAATGACACGTCGTTATGTGCGCGTTAAATGCGTCGCTTAAGCTTTTTTCCGGCAATTCTGTTTGAAAAATGACGGAAATGCTTTCTTTCCAAATAGCATAACGCTCATTTGCAGCGATATGGGAGAGGTCAAATCGAGTGATGGGAATGGTGTTGCTTGTTTTTAAGGTCATGCTGGTTTTGCGATATGGGTTAACCGGACGATTGCGCAACAGTTATGGATAAGGTTAAGGCGCTGGAGTCTTACGGCTTACATAAAATGAAGAATATATTGTTACGCCAAGACCTTCCAGGTTTTAAAAACCGGGAAGGTCTCAATACGGTCGGGGTCTGAATAATTACAAATGACTGGCTACTAGTCGAGTTATTAACTGCACATCTAATGATTATGCATGTGCATAGAACCGCTATCAGGAACTGTCGGCGCATTGACTGCTACGCCATAGTGATAAACCATTAAACCGCCTAAATCAGCGCCCAGTACCATTAGTACGCAGAGTAAGGTAGCTAGTATCAGAAATAAGCTGTTAGCTCCGCCCTGAATGACACCGCCGCTTTTTATACGCCAAGCCGACAATAACGTCGCCAAGGACAGTACAAAGACGCCAAAATGTTCATGGCGTTCCATAATGGCATGAACTTCCACCCCATGCGCGACAGAACCTGCGGCAATGAGTCCGGCAGTGACCGTAAATGCAGCGGCTATCGTGCCAAAATACAGCAACCAGCTGGCGACATTGCGCCAGTGTTGGTTTTTAGCCAAGGCGCCGACCATGTCCAAGATAAAAAAAGTCGATAAAAATGCGATAGGGAAATGCACCAGCAAAGGATGAATATTCGCCATACTGGAAATGCCGGGCAGTAATGCCGAAAAAATATCCGGCGCATTATGTCTTGGGAGCTCTTCAAAAAAAGTCAGCAGGCTGGCAACACTGTCAGCAATACCGCCATCGTGATCGGCTCCGCCATGAACTTGAAAAGACAAAAAATTATTCATATCAACCATCGTTTTGTTTATTAAAGAAGATAATCTACCCGATATTTAGACAATTGCAAATCAAGCTAATGAGTGCGCACCTTCTTGTTTGCTCACTCATTACGCGGTGTTCGTGAGTTAAGGTTTTGGACGGCAATAACTTTCCGAAATCAGGATTTATCGTTCTCAGGCGGAGCGTAAAGTCGGCTTTGAACTTTATGGTTCTAAACGGCATATCTTCGTCAACAGGCCAATAAATATAATACGCTTATTTTAGTGTTCATTATGCTGTAAGCCCTTGAAATATAATGCACCTGTAATAATTGAGAAATTACATGACTTAATATTATTAACTTATTGTTTAAAAAAGTATTTTTTTATGGAAAAATATCAAAAATTTGATTGGGAGCGTCTGGCCACTTAAAACAATAGGAAGAAAAATGAAAGAATTAGAGTTTTCAATAATAACTTTAGATGAGTTCGCTAGAATATATGGCGAAATGAACAACAGGGTGCGACATAAGCTGGATTTAGAGGTTTTCTTTACCGGGGATCATGCTGAGTTTGGAAGAATTACTTTATATCGGCCAGGACCCGACAATAAAGCGATGTTGCTTCAACATGGTTCCGTCGGATTAGAAAAAACAGGAAGCTATTAAGGCGATTTCCTGCGAAAAATATACCCACCTGACTGGTCTTTTTGCCCGTCTGCTGCGTTGTAAAAATGCTTGCATAGCTTGCTATGCGCCCATTTTTACGCCTCGGCAATTGCTCCTGCATTGCTCTACCTCCTGCATTCGTGCAGTCGTTGTAGACAAACAAAAATCCTGCGCCATTTGGGTATATTTATTCTTGTTAATCGCCTTGCCTATAAAAGTAATTAACAATGACAGTGTGTTACGATGGAGTTGATAGATGGAAATGGATGAGCTGGTAAATTACAACTGGATAACGATGTGGAAAAAACTTTATGAATCGGCAGAACTGCGCAAACAAATGCGCCGGGGATGCCTGGGGAAAAACAGCGCCTTACATCTGGATTTATCCAAGGGTGGCTTGTAAATTATGATTATGCAAGGGAATTTTGAACAACTGCCGCTAAAGGATTTCACCGAAAAAGCCTATTTGGATTATTCCATGTATGTGATTTTGGACCGGGCTTTGCCGCATATTGCAGACGGCTTAAAACCGGTGCAGCGGCGCATTGTCTATGCAATGTCCGAATTGGGCTTGACCGCGACGGCCAAGTTTAAAAAGTCGGCTCGAACCGTCGGCGATGTGTTGGGTAAATATCATCCGCACGGCGATTCCGCCTGTTATGAAGCGATGGTGTTGATGGCGCAGGATTTTTCCTACCGCTATCCGCTGGTTGACGGGCAGGGCAACTGGGGTTCGCCGGACGATCCCAAATCTTTTGCCGCGATGCGTTACACCGAATCGCGCTTGACCGCGTATGCGCAAACCTTGCTAAGCGAACTGGGGCAGGGTACGGTTGATTGGTCGGATAACTTCGACGCCACGCTGAAAGAGCCGGTGTTATTGCCTGCGCGGTTGCCGAATATATTATTGAACGGCACTATGGGCATTGCGGTCGGCATGGCGACCGACATACCGCCGCATAACCTGCGCGAAGTCGCATACGCTTGCATCCAGTTATTGGATGACCCGGACAGTACGCTGGAAACGCTGTTTACTCATGTCAAAGGTCCCGATTACCCGACCGATGCGGAAATCATCACCTCGGCTGAAGATATACAAAAAATGTATATCAGCGGCGGCGGCTCGATCAAAATGCGCGCCAAATACGAGCAGGAAGACGGTAATATCGTGATTACCGCGCTGCCGCACCAAGTTTCCGGGGCTAAATTAATGGAGCAGATAGCCGCGCAAATGCTGGCGAAAAAGCTGCCGATGATAGAAGATTTGCGCGATGAATCGGATCATGAAAATCCGACCCGATTGCTGGTGATTCCGCGTTCCAAACGGATCGATGTCGATGAAGTGATGTCGCATCTGTTTGCGACGACCGACCTGGAAAAAAGCTATCGCGTCAATATGAACATGATCGGCCTGGATGGACGGCCTAAGGTTAAAGGTCTTCGGGACATACTGGTCGAATGGCTGTCGTTTCGTACCGAGACCGTGCGAAAACGCCTGCAATACCGCTTGGATAAGGTGTTGGCGCGACTGCATATTCTTGATGGCTTGCTGATTGCCTACCTGAATATTGATGAAGTCATTGCGATTATCCGCAATGAAGACCATCCCAAACCGGTGCTGATGGAGCGTTTCGGTATCAGCGATATTCAGGCCGAAGCGATACTGGAATTAAAGTTACGGCATCTGGCCAAGCTCGAAGAGATGAAAATTCGCGGCGAGCAGGATGAATTGGAATTGGAACGCGCCGCATTGGAAAAAACGCTGGGTTCGCCGCGCTTGTTAAATCGCCTGATCAGGAAAGAACTTGAGCGCGATGCAGAGCGATACGGCGATGACCGTCGCTCGCCGATTGTTGCCAGAGATGCGGCGCAGGCGCTGGAAACAACGGCGTTGATAAGCAATGAGCCGTTAACCGTTATCCTGTCGGAAAAAGGCTGGATCAGGGCGGCGAAAGGCCACGATATTGATGTTGCAAGTCTAAATTATCGTTCCGGTGACGGCTTCTTGGATGCGGTTAAATGCCGGACCACCCAGCCGGTCTATATCCTCGATTCCACCGGGCGGGCCTACAGCACTTCGGCCCACGACTTGCCATCGGCCAGGACGCAGGGCGAACCCTTGACCGGGCGACTCAATCCGCCGGCGGGTTCTTTATTCCTGCACCTTTTGGCGGGTCAGCCGGACGACTGGTATGTGCTGTCTAGTCATTTCGGTTACGGGTTCAGGGTTCAGCTAAAAGAATTGTTAAGCAAAAATAAGGCTGGTAAATTGCTGATTACATTGCCTGATGGGGCCAAGGTATTAAAACCCGCGCTGCTGCGCAATGAAACCGATCTGCTTGCGGTGGTGACTTTACAAGGCCGCTTGCTGATTTTTCCGGTGGCTGAGCTGCCGGCTTTAGCGAAAGGCAAAGGTAATAAGCTGATTCAAATTCCGAGCGCCGATCTGAACGCCGGTAAAGATTACGTGGTATCGGCAGTGGCCCTGCCCGAGAACGGCCAGTTGAAAATCAATGCCGGTAAACGGCAGTTAACGCTTAAGGGTGCGGATATTGAACATTATTCGGGCAGTCGCGCCAAAAGAGGTTTAGCATTACCCAGGGGCTTTCAGCGGGTTGATGGCTTGGATTGTGCGTGATTTATGTCGGGTTTTCCTGTCCGACACCCTTCGGATAAACCTAAAAAAATCAGTCAGCCACGGATTTACACAGATAAACGCTGATAAAACATTCTGTTACTCAAAGTTAGCACATCACCCAAAGGGTAGCGCAAAGAATTGATATAAGCCGTTGTTAATCTGTGAATATCCGTGTCAATCTGTGGCTAAACTGCTCTTTCTAGGATAAATGTAAATCTGTTGCAGACAGGTTTATGATGCGGTTTTTTATAGGGAGCTATCGGTAAAAAGCTCCCTACTAATGTTGTAGCCTAGCTTGGCGGGGCTACGTAGTTTGTTTAATGGGGTGCAATCAGGGATATACGGCCGTGGAAAATTTAATTAAAGACATAATCAGCGACCAAAATTTTGCTAAAGGGGTCGCTTGGGAACGATGGGATTTTTATACTAATGAAATCATCATTAAGGAAGGCGATGTGGGCAAATCCCTGTTTTACATTGAAAGTGGTCAATTACGGGTGTCTGTACGTGTGGAATTGGAAGAGCGCCGCAGCATAAAAACGGGGCTCGGCGATTTGGGCAAGGGCGACCTGTTTGGCGATACTTGTCTCCATGAGTCATGTATACGAACAGCTTCCGTTATCGCCATGACCGATGGTTGTTTATTGGAAATAAATGGAGAAAGACTGGGCGCGTATTTGGATGCCCATCCCATTAAAGGCTATGCGTTTTACAAGAAGTTATTTGAAATACTTTTTAAGCGCTTAAGCAGCGGCAATCGCAGGATTGAATATTTGTTGGCCTGGGGGCTTCAAAAACGGCTTTCTTCTGAAAAATCAATTCCAATCTTCAGGAAAATTTAGGCAACTCGCAATAAATAAAATACGCAACTTCAACAGCTAAAAAATAGCACACGGATGACACTGATTGGACGGATTTAAACGGATTTAAACGGATTTTTAACAATTCTAATGACTTAGAGTTTTATCAGTGATTATCTGTCTAATCCGTGTCATCCGTGTTCCATTATAAATTAGCTATACTGAGTAGTTAAGATTGTAGAATGTGGGGGTTTATTTTTGCGAGTTACCTTAGTGGGAAGTTATGGGTTACGATTTGATTTATAAGCTATTTTTGGCGTGTAACGTGTCGGAGTAGAAAATCCAGTCGTAAGGCATTAAGTATCCACACAAATACCGGCTCCTTCTCCCTTGATGGATAAGGTTGGTATGAGGGGGATATAAATGCTTGTTTTTATTCTCCTCTCTCCAACCCTCTCGGTAACTGCCCCTGCGTTACTCTGCATCCGTGCAGTCGTTGTAGACGAACAAAAATCCTGCGCCATTTGGGTATATTTATTCTTGGCAATCGCCTTATCTGTCTAAATCTGTGTCCATCCGTGGCTCAATTGCATTTTCTAGGTTCAACGCTATCAGTAATGTCCCCAATTGAAAATCCTGCGGGATTATGTTGGAATCATGAGTCATGCTACGGGTAGAAACTATCCATATTATGGCGTGAGGCCGATTGGGTATTTTCACGAATAGCGTGAGAGCGACAAACATATTCCGGAGCATAATTAATGAATGGTCTGCAACGCATGTTGAATGATATTGATATGGAAGTTAACCTAACCCGTCATCTGACCGGTAAGGATTCATTGGATGACAGGGTTATGGCGGCCATGAAACAAGTGCCGAGACATGAGTTTTTACCGGCGGATTTACGCTATCTTGCCTACGATAACGGCCCTGCGCCTATCGGTTCGGGGCAGACTATTTCCCAGCCCTATATTGTTGCCCTGATGAGCGATTTATTGGACACTAAGCCGACCGATACCCTGCTTGAAATCGGCACCGGTTCCGGTTATCAGGCAGCCGTTCTCTCGAAATTAGTTGCACAAGTTTATTCGCTTGAAATAATTGAGGATTTGGCGGTAAAGTCGCACAATCGGCTTAACAGACTAGGTTATAACAATGTAGCGGTTCGCAACGACAACGGCTACTTCGGCTGGCAGGAACATGCCCCTTTTGACGGCATCATCGTTACCGCTGCCGCACCTCATATTCCCCAGCCTTTAATCGATCAATTGCGAATCGGCGCTCGATTGGTCATACCTGTCGGTTTGCCTTATAGTTACCAGAAACTGATGCTTGTAGAAAAAAAAGCCAATGGCGATCTCGACATCCAAACAATTCTTGGCGTCAGTTTTGTGCCGCTTACCGGTACATGCAACACGGAAACTGTGCATAAAAAAATTCTTAAGCCGGGATGCCATTAAATTAATCGTTTACCCGATTGCTTGCGCCACATAGGCTTCGCCGTGAATGTGGGCCATTTTGGTAAACCATAAATCTAACGCATAGTTGATGTGCAATGAGTATAATTCACGATAAAAGGTCTAGGCCCTTGCGTATAATCCAAATAGCACAACATAACCATATATTTTCACATGATTAAACCACACCAAGAGCGCCCCATTCATTTAGGCTCGCCCGGCGAAGAAATAGGCATTCAAGATCTTCAATCGATCAAACATCGGTTTAAACGCTTGAGTCAGCTTCGTAAACAGCGTGTTCAAGACTTCCTGCAACCTCGGCAACGGGTATTTTTAGAATTATTGCCTTTACTTTTTCATTCCAACCTAACGATGTTACCGGGTTTTGTTTCCCCTACGACCCCCGCCGGAATATCCGAATACAATCCTGATCCTAATACCTTAAATATAGCCAGGCAGTTTGCAACGAATTTCACTTATGCCCATATAGCATCACATATTTATCCTATTGAAGGGCTATTTTTAATGAGCAGCGTCGGTAGCGTTGAGTTTTCAAAAACCAGCGATATGGACATCTGGTTATGCTATCAATCCGACTTGTTGCCCAGCGCCATTAACGAGCTGCAACAAAAAGCTTCTGCTATAGAGCTCTGGACTGAATCGTTAGGAATGGAAGTGCAGTTTTTCTTAATTGACAGCAAACAATTTCGACTCGGCCAAAATACGCCTATTTCTACTGAAAGTAACGGTCAAACGCAGCATCATTTAATGCTTGAAGAGTTTTACCGAACTGCAATTTATATTGCGGGAAAAAGCCCGGCATGGTGGCTGGTTCCGCCTCATGAAGAAGGCAATTACACGCAGTATATAAACCATCTGGTCACTAATCGTTTTATTCCCGGTAATGAGCTTATCGATTTTGGCGGCTTTGAAGCGGTTCCTGCGGATGAGTTTACCAGCGCAACTCTTTGGCATATTTATAAGGCGTTACATTCACCGCACAAGTCGTTATTGAAGCTGTTATTAATGGAGTGCTACGCCAGCGAATATCCTAAGACCGAATGGCTATGTCACGATATAAAGAAGGCTGTTTTTCAAGGGGATTTTATGTCGGCCGACCTCGACCCGTATTTGCTTATTTATACGAAAGTCGAAAGATATTTGCAAAATGCCCATAGTCACGGACGATTAGCCTTGGCCCGCCAAAGTTTTTATTTAAAGGTAATGGGGGCATCTGATACTACTCTGGATGGCCCAACCCGGACAGCCAGGGAGCAATATATCCAACAAATTGCCAGATGCTGGAATTGGCCTGCATCGACTATTGATGATCTTAAACAGATTCGCTCATGGAATATACAAAAAGCAACAGTGGAACATGCCATTATTGTGCAGCAATTGACCCACTGTTACCGAATGATTATGGGATTCGCCAAAGAGCATGTGACCCCGAACCAGGAAAATAATAACCTGAAATTGATCGGCAGAAAGCTTCATTCATTTTTAGAAAAAAAGCCGGGTAAGATTGAAATTATTACTACACATGCCGAAGTTCACTCAAAAGAACATGCCTTATCTATTGTAGAAGACAACTCGGCTGACAAAATCAATGGCTGGGCTTTATATCTAAAATACGTACAGATGACTACGGCTACGGATTTTGAGCCGATACAAAAATACCGGACCTTAATAGAAGCGCTTTGCTGGTTGGTTATTAATGGCCTGTATCACAAAGACTTGCTAATCAATTTCAGCTCACATTCGCTTAAAATGCCGGAGTCAGAGCTACGTTCAATTTTGAGGCTGATCAATCTTTTTTTAAGCCATAATTTTATTTTCGACGCCCCGTTGGATGTTTATCAAACCCAAAAGACGCCCTTGTATTCGATGGTTATTATAAACATGGGGCTCGCAGATAATGAGCGTCTATGCGTTATGAGTGAGCGCTCCGATCCGCTGAGTTACGGCATAAATCGGCAGTGTTTTATTCAAACGGTGAGCCGGATTTCGATATCCAGCTGGAGCGATATTACAACCAGTTATGAGGATGGCTTGGATGGCTTATTTAAGTGTTTAACAGACATTATTAATAACAACCAAAAACCCTTATCTTTGAAAAACGTGAAGTTTATTTGTCACACGCCGAATCGGGCGAGAGACATTATTTTCCGCGTTGAGGTTATATTTAGTATCTTGGTTAAGCTTTTTTCCACGCCGCAACAACATCACTCGCCCCGTTATATTTTGCCGGGCGGAACTGCGTTTTATGTCTTCCAGTCTTTAAATAAAACCCTGAACTACAAAATGCTGGCAACTGAAAAAATGCTGTTGAACGAATTGGCTCGTCCTCAGGAACAATTCAGTTCCATGCATTTTGACCAAACCGTCCTCGAGAATACACCTGTTCATCTGATTTATTCTATGAATAGGCCACAAGTGATACAGCTTTTTTATTACGATAATAAGACGGACATCAGTGTCTATATTGTTGATGAGAAAGGCGCTTTGTATGTCCAGCAGCATAACGAGGCAAACGTAAGTCATCTCCTAAAGCAATACGCTACTTTTTTAGAGTCAATTATCAGTCGCACGCTGTTTGAAAATTTCGTGGATATTGAATATTACGAAATCGAGAAGGGTTCCGGTGATATTTTTTCCTGTAATCCTGTGCAGCTGAATACCGTATCTTTAAATCAGGAGTTAAGCCTTCGCATTACCGGGGAAGACACCGATGATGGCATTATTTATACGATCTACTGTAATGAAAAAGAGTTTTCTTCGCTGGAGCACGGCAATAAAGTCTTTTATGCCGCTTATCAACACATACTTCAATTCAGGAACGTTAAGACTAATTACCCGATTCATATTACAGATATAGACTTGCCCCTTAGTGCATTCAGGATCAGCGACCCAGCGCAATTGCAAACCATTCATTATTTAAACTACAAACAAAAAATTGAAGACAAATTTAATGTTTGAGGTCTCGTCGACTTCTAATACCTAATTGTTGATTAAGAGCATGTGGCGTTTTTTTTCCGCAGAGTCGTTGCGGTGAAGTTATAAAATAGTCTGCTTTGATCCGGCGCCCGCCTGTTCTTTGACTAATTTCGGAACCAAATAGCCGGGCAGGGTGGCTTGGATTTGCCGGATAAGCGTTAAGGCTTTTGCTTCAGAAACCTCAAAATGTCCCGTTCCCGTCGCTTTATCCAATAAATGCAGGTAATAAGGGATGATACCGTGGCAGAACAACTGTTCGCTCAGATCGCCCAATACTTCTGCATTATCATTTACGCCTTTTAACAGCACTGATTGATTAAATAAGGTGATGCCGCTGTTTTTCAGCGAGTTGCAGGCGGCAATAACCCGCTCATTGAGTTCATTGGCATGATTGCAATGCACAATAATGATGATTTGTTTGGGACTTCGGCTTAACGTGCAAATCAATTCCTTCGTTATCCGGGCAGGCAGAACGATAGGCAGCCGACTGTGTATGCGGATGCGTTTCAAATGCTTGATACTGTCCAATTGTAAAATGAGCTTGGTTAATCTTGAGTCGCTGAGCAGCAATGGGTCGCCGCCGCTTAAAATAACTTCAGAAATACTGGCATCATCTTGTAGGGTTTGGATTGCAGCCTCCTCTTTTTGTTTGCTAAGTTGCAATTCGGAATACGGAAAGTTGCGACGGAAACAATACCGACAGTTGATCGCGCAGCTGCCGGTGTTGATTAGCAAAACCCGGCCATGGTATTTGTGCAAAACGCCGCTCTGAGTGGCTGAGGCAAGATCGCCGACAGGATCGTTGCTAAAACCCGGATAAGCGAACAGCTCCTCGTCAACCGGCAATACTTGGCGTAATAAAGGGTCATGCGGATTGCCTTTTTCGATGCAGCTAGCAAAACTTAACGGAACGCGTAACGGAAAATTTTCGGTTGCAGCGACTGAAACAGGCAAATCATCCGGGGATAAATGCAGGTAACGGCAAAGGTCTTCAATGTTATTAAAAGCATCGGCAAGCTGTTGTTGCCAGTTTTTAGCAAAGTGCTGGATTTCGGACTGTGGCTCGGGCATCAGAGATTATTAAGGTTTCTATCGGTTGTTGCCTCTATTATAATGGTTAAGTTTTAATTGTTTGTCATCTTTGAGGATAAAATGGCTATCTATAGCACTAATGAGTTTAAAGCAGGGTTAAAAGTTATGTTGGATAACGATCCCTGTGCAATTATTGAAAATGAGTTTGTCAAACCCGGAAAAGGTCAGGCATTTAACCGGGTAAAAATCAGGAATCTGAAAACCGGTCGGGTGATTGAAAGAACCTTTAAATCGGGCGAGTCGCTTGAAGGCGCCGACGTGGTCGATGTCGAGATGCAATATCTTTATAACGACGGCCAGTTCAGGCATTTTATGGTGCCGGATACGTTTGAGCAGTATCAGACTGATGAAAAAATTGTCGGCGATGCGGGTAAGTGGCTTAAAGATCAGGATTCCTGCACAGTAACCTTGTGGAATGATGCGCCTCTTGCCATTTCTCCTGCTAATTTTGTCGATTTGGTTATTACTGAAACCGATCCCGGCGTGCGTGGCGATACTTCAGGCGGCGGCGGAAAGCCTGCCACCTTGGAGACCGGTGCGGTGGTCAGGGTGCCTTTGTTTGTGCAAATTGGTGAGCTAATCAGGGTCGATACTCGTACCGGCGAATACGTTTCCCGCGTAAAAGAATAATGTTGAACGACTGGCGACCGACATGCGCCATAGAGCTTTTACAGGTAAGAGCTCAACTGCTTGCCAAAATACGTCAATTTTTTGCTGAACGGTCGGTGTTGGAAGTGGAGACGCCGCTGCTCAGCCACAGCGTCGGAACCGATCCGCAGCTGGATTTTTTTACTACTGACTATTGTTTATCGCCAGGGATGGTGTGTATGCCGCAGACCGGTCAGGAACCGGTGTGGCGGCCGCCACAGCAGCAAACACTGTTTTTGCAAACATCGCCCGAGTTTGCAATGAAACGGCTGCTCGCAGCCGGTAGCGGCTCCATCTACCAGATAGGCAAAGCATTCAGGAGCGGCGAGTCGGGGCGATTTCATAATCCCGAGTTTACGATGCTGGAATGGTATCGGGTCGGTTTTAGCTTGTCTCAATTAATGGATGAGATAGCCGAGCTGATCGGTGGGCTGTTTAGCGATCTGCCGTTACAGGAAACGCAACGGGTCAGTTATCAGGACGTATTTATTTCGTTTACCGGTTTAAATCCTTTGGTATTTTCATATCGGGACTACTGCGCTTTTGCCAGGGAATCTCAATTACCGGAGGCGGTGGATATTTGCGGACACGATCATGCATTGTGGCTGGATCTTATCTTCAGTCATAACGTTCAGCCGCACTTGGGTGAAAACGCTTTGTGCATGGTTTACGGTTATCCCGCTTGCCAGTCGTCATTAGCCAGGCTTAACGAACAAAACCCGCAAATTACTGACCGGGTTGAATTGTTTATCAATGGCGTCGAGTTGGGCAATGGCTATTATGAGCTGGCTGATGCAGAAGAACAGGACAGGCGCTTTGATAAGGAGTTGGCGGTCAGGCAGCAAAAAAAACTGCCGGTTTTCGCTAAAGACCGGCGTCTTATTGCGGCTTTACAAGAGGGATTACCGGAATGCTCGGGTGTGGCTATAGGTCTGGACCGTTTATTGATGCTGTTGTCGGGTAGCGCGTCGATTGATGATGTGCTTAGTTTTTCTATTCACAGGGCTTAAGCCTGTTTAAATATTTACTGTGCTATAATCCGGCAATTTTTAATATTGGACGTAACTATTCAGCCGCAGATTGCATGGATTACACAGATGAGCAATTGTTAAACTGAAGATATAAAGAATTTATCTATCTTGTTGTCAAAGGTTGATTCTGGTCTGTGAGTTTGAAAGCGACCGCTACCGAAGAGGGATTGCTCATGAATTTTAGAAATGAGCTAACGGTTAAACGGTTTGTTTAGGTGATTGCCAAGAATAAATATACCCAAATGGCGCAGGATTTTTGTTCGTCTACAAGGCGTAAAAATGGGCGCATAGCGAGCTATGCAACCATTTTTGCAACGCAGGAGACGGGCAAAA
>SCPZ01000107.1 GCA_004299305.1 Methylobacter sp. | reverse complement strand
CATGGAGCAATTGCCGAGAACACATGGATGTGATCTAGGCATTGCCATCCCTGGCTTCTGGATTCCGGCAATCCCTGCCGGAATGACGTATTGGGAATTCCCATTAAAACTGATAGGTGGTAAGCCAAAGCCTGCTTAAATCCTGTTGCCCTCCTCATAGTCTTTTACTGAATTTCCAATATGCACTTGATAGGCATAAGTTCCAAACACATCCGGGGCCGATATTACCAGAGTACAGATCAACCAAGCTGCCCCCTCGGCGACTGCTCCTGCGTTGCTCTACCTCCTGTATCTATGCATAAGTATCTACACAAGTACCGGCTCCTTCTCCCTTGAGGGAGAAGGTTGGGATGAGGGAGCTAGTTGCCGACGTTATTTCGTGCGCATTCCTTACTTAATCGACTTACAATTCATGCCAAGATTCTGCTGAATGATAACCAGGTCGGCCTTATCAGTCAGTCCGTCAAGGTTAATGTCGTACCAGCTGGATTTGCCGCCATTTTTATAGAACAATTCCCAGTCGGCAATATCCTTATTGTCAACAACCAAATCCAGGTTGCCATCCCCCTGACAGTGGCTGACGCTGCCCTGGTAATTTCCCAATTTGTCCAGCAGGGCTTGGTAGTTGGTCTTTTCTTCTTCGGTCAGCGTACCATCGAGCAGGTTATCCTCCGCTTTATCAAGTTTTGGGAGCGTGACGTTTTCGTCGATTTTGTAAAACTCATCGGTCTGGGTATCTACACAGGCATCCGCGTTGGCATCGTAATCTTTAATAGTGTTGCGAACCAATTTGTAGTTATCGTTACGGATGCCCACCGACGCTTGAGGCAATATCTTGACGGTTTGCTGGGAAGGGTTCTGCTTATGCAGCCATTGTTGAACTTCACAACAATAGGTTTTCTCAACAGCCGGACTCTCTGCACCGGCGCCCCACCAGACTCCGCCGTTGTCCTCGCAAACGCCCTTTGAAACCGGTATATGAGAACAACTGCTGCTGAACTGGCAGGGACCGTTGATCGTGCCGTTGGCTTGCAGATTCAAGCCGACTTCCGTGTAATTCCATGTGCGGATACTTTTTTGTGTGGGATTGGTAAGGTAGGGCAGCATAGACACTGAATCAATAGGCCGCCGGACGCTTTTTTTGACGTTAATACCGGCCATCTCGCCGAACAATTGATAAATATCCGCAATATTTGTCATGTGCGAGACATCCCTATCGGGTTCTTTGACCAAGGGCCCGGCAACAACCAGGGGCACCCATACTCCGGTCTGGTATGCCGTGCCTTTGGCTCGCTGGGAATCAAAAGGCTGTTTAACTGTGTATCCAAGCGTTCCGTTGTCGCCAACGAGTACAATCATGGTGTCCGTCTTTTCCGGGCTATAAACCAGTGCGCCATTGACGCGTGAAGCCAGCCCGATTTCTACCAGCAAGCGCCCCACTTCGGCATCTAAAGCCTCGGTCATCTGATTACTCAATACACGCCAGTCCGCACCGGTTTTAGTGCAATTAAAGCCGTTGCTATCCACCGAGCCGACAGGTAACAGCGCTACAGGGGGCTGCTGCAAAGGCGTATGCACAGAGGCGAAACTGACGGTCGCCATCCAGGGCTGATTTTTCGGGCGGTGATTTATCCAATCTATCGCTGCATCGACGGGTGCTGTGCCACGATAGGTTCGAGCGCGTTTGTCTGTTAAGGCTACTGACTCCACACGACCGTTTTTATGATTAATGACCAGTGGTGAAACATAATGTGCATTCGGCAAGGCAAAGTTTATATATCCTGGCACTTGCGCTTGGCATGATTTACCTGGATCAAAAATGCCTCCGTTGTCACGGCAAATTCGGCCAGGGGGATTGGAATCGGCCTTGTCTCCCGACATTGCACTGCATGTGTTGTCGGGCGCATAGCAAGCGCCGCTATCGGCTCCGCCATCACGCCCTCCCGGCACAAAACCGCAGGAATACGTTCCAACAGGACCAACACCGCCGGCGGAGGTGTCAATGGACGACGGATCGCCGGTCTGATCCAGCCAACCGAAGTAATAATCCCAGCCTAATGAATGGGGCATAGCATCGCCGTAGGGGTTGTTACCCTGAAGCCCAAGATGGAATTTACCAAACAACGCGCTTTGATAATTACGTTTTTTCAATAACTTAGGCGCAGTCATCTCAAATGGGGAGACCATGGAGTTGGCTATATCATAAGGACCGAGCGCCCCCCCTGATATGGGTGCGTAATGGAAAACGTCCTTCGAAGAAAACAGCTCGACTCGGGGTGCAGGCAGGCATAGACCAAGTATTACGAAATCTGATTCCGCTGGCGGCGATTTGATCAATGTTGGTCATGGCCGGGGGCGTGACACCGCCGTATCCAAACGACTTCATCTGGTCAACACCGACATCGTCCATGATGATAAATAGGATATTGGGTGACTTTGGCGTATCGGCTAAAACGGCCGGAGCCATCATACCGAATAGCAGCGATATAATTATTTTTATCATTTTAATAATGCCCTTTTCGAGTACAGCGTTCATCCTAAAAACCGCAGTTTATCCACGAAAAGCACGAAAGACACTAAATAAAACAATATGTTGTATTGATTTAGTAACTCACCCTTCGGGTAACGGCCTACGGTTTGATAACCTTTTGAAATTTTTCGTGCTTTTCGTGTCGCCTAAAGCGCCTACTGTTGGTTTTCGTGGACGAAATGATTTTTCTAGGTTCATAGGATAGTTACAGATAAACCCTCTCAGGTCAAATTCCGATTTCATCAGGCCGAGGTGGCGGTGAATAAATCAATGCATCCTGCATGGGTAAGAGCTTATTGCCCAGTATTTTTTATATCCGCACAGTCGAACTAGTCTTACCTTACCACCTATCACTTTTTTTAAATAGCACGTCATACCGGCATGGACTGCCGGTATCCACGACTGCAAGGATGCAGGAGGTAGAGCAATGCATGGAGCAATTGCCGAGAACACATGGATGTGATCTAGGCATTGCCATCCCTGGCTTCTGGATTCCGGCAA
>SCPZ01000106.1 GCA_004299305.1 Methylobacter sp. | reverse complement strand
TTGCCGGAATCCAGAAGCCAGGGATGGCAATGCCTAGATCACATCCATGTGTTCTCGGCAATTGCTCCATGCATTGCTCTACCTCCTGCATCCTTGCAGTCGTGGATACCGGCAGTCCATTCCGGTATGACGTGCTATTTAAACAAAGTGATAGGTGTTAAGCCGTCTTTGGATATTACATCAGACCTGCGCTCCTCTGGCCGACAACTTATTGACTAAACTGTTTGTTCTTAAAAATTTTATCGGCGAATTTCTCGCATCTACAATATTCATCTATCGTGCTAAATATCATCTGGATAAGCTTTTTTCTCGCCGCCTTTTGCACTGCTTTGTTTAAACTGGTTTTTTTGGGTGACCAGCAGGTTTTTGCGCAAATCATGGAAGCCATGTTCGCCTTGTCGAAATCGGCTTTTGAAATATCCTTGGGCCTGACCGGCGTACTGGCCTTATGGCTGGGCATTATGCGCATCGGCGAAAAAAGCGGTTTTGTGCTGTTATTAACCCAAGGCTTGACGCCCTTATTCAGCCGGTTAATGCCCGATGTCCCCAAAGGCCATCCCGCTTTAGGCGCTATCGTGATGAATATTTCCGCCAATGCGCTGGGCCTGGACAATGCCGCAACGCCCTTGGGCATCAAGGCGATGCGGGAATTGCAAAGCCTTAACCCAAATCCCGAGACCGCCAGCGATGCGCAAATCCTATTCCTGGTGATCAACACCGCAGGCGTTACCTTGTTTCCGGTGACCATTTTTACCTACCGCGCCCAACTGGGGGCGGCCAATCCGACCGACGTATTCATCCCGATCCTGATCGCCACATATATAGGTACGATGGTAGGCTTGTTTACCGTCGCATTCGTGCAAAAAATCAACCTGCTAGATAAAGTCATCTTGGCTTATCTCGGCGGTTTTACATTGGTGGTCGGCGGTATATTGGCGTATTTTTCCAGCTTGCCGCAACAGCAGATGCTTGAGCAATCTGCGATTATCAGTAATTTCATCCTGTTCTCATTGGTCGTCACCTTTATCATAGGTGCTATACATAAGGAGATTAACGCCTACGAGGCCTTTATTGAAGGAGCCAAAGAAGGCTTCCAGACCGCGACCACCATCATCCCTTATTTGGTTGCAATGCTGGTGGCGATCGGCGTATTCAGGGCCAGCGGCGCGTTGGATTTGCTGGCCGATTTGGCGCGAGTTGTTGTGCATTATTTCATGCTCGACGACCGCTTTGTCGATGCGCTGCCCACCGCATTGATGAAGCCGTTCAGCGGCAGCGGGGCCAGGGCCATGATGATCGATACCATGAAGACCCTGGGTGCGGACTCGTTTGCCGGACGCCTGTCGTCAATCGTGCAGGGCAGCACCGAAACCACCTTTTACGTATTGGCGATTTACTTCGGCTCGGTCGGCATCAAACATATTCGTCATGCCGCCGCCTGTGGGATAATAGCCGACTTTGCCGGCATTGTTGCTTCCATATTTGTCGCCTATTGGTTCTTTGGATGATTGAAAATGCCTACTGATCTTAATAATAGAACGCGGATTAGACGAATTTTTCCGCTGCGTCAAAAATTTAATTTATCCACGAAAAACACAAAAAGCACGAAAGACACCAAGTAAATATTTTGCGCTGATGTAACTACTCCCCTCCTTTTTTAACAGCAATGTCAATTCTTACTGTCCAAAGCCAGCTTTGGACTCCAGAAAAATGTGCGATAGGAGTTCAAAGCTGGCTTTGAACATGACAGGAGCCAGCATTAGCATAGGGCGAGTAGTTACGCTTTGATTAAGCTACACACCTATGGTTGGTATTTTACAGTTCGGTATCCATGTTGGAAATTTTCGTGCTTTTTGTGTTTTTCGTGGACAAAAATCTGTGTTCATCAGTTTAATCCGTGTTCAATTTTTTCTAACTGCTCTTATTCATTAATGAAAGTCCACCTTAAAACACTCGGCTGTCGCCTTAACGAAGCCGAACTGGAAACCTGGGCCCAGGCTTTTCAAAAATCCGGCCATCAAATCACCAAGCAAGCCGAAGCCGCCCAGCTTATCGTGATTAATTCCTGCGCGGTAACCCAAGATGCGGCCAGAAAATCGCGCCAGCTGATACGGAAAATACACCGGGATAATCCGCAAGCCAAACTCGTGGTCAGCGGCTGTTACGCGACCTTGAATGAAGACGAAGCCGCGTCTTTATTGGGCGTTGACTTAATCGTCAGCAACAAGGACAAAGACCAGCTGGTCGAAAAAACCCTGACTGAGCTGAATATGGACTCCATGCCCGTCCTGTCCACCGAGCCGGGAGAAATATCGCTGTTCACTCGCGGCAGGCAACGCGCTTTCGTTAAAGTGCAAGACGGCTGCCGTTACCGCTGCACCTTTTGCATCGTCACCGTCGCGCGCGGCGAGGAGAGCAGCCGTCCGGTGCAGGCGGTCATCGACGAAATCAACGCCCTGCATCGGCAAGGCATCACCGAAGTCATTTTGACCGGCGTGCATTTGGGCGGTTACGGTAGCGACTTGGGCAACAACCTGTCAGATTTAATCAAAGCTATCCTGGCAAAAACCGACATCCCGCGATTGAGATTAGGTTCGTTGGAGCCCTGGGAACTGCCGGGCGATTTTTTTGAGTTATTCGACAACCCGCGCCTGATGCCGCATTTGCACCTGCCCTTGCAAAGCGGCTCGGACACCGTGTTGCGCCGCATGGCAAGACGCTGCAAAACCGAAGAGTTCGCCGCCATCGTCAGCCGACTGCGAGCGAAAATTCCCAACTTTAATGTCACCACCGATATTATCGTCGGCTTCCCCGGCGAGACCGAACAGGAATGGCAGGATAGTTACGACTTCATCAAGCAAACCGGCTTCGGCCATATCCATATCTTTACTTATTCGAGTCGTGAAGGCACCAAAGCCGCAGGCTTGCCGGGCCAGTTAAATAATGACGTCAAGAAACAGCGCAGCAGGCAGTTACATGAACTGGCCGAGCAAATGAAGCAGACGTTTTTTGAGGACAATGTCGGCAATGAATTTCCGGTGTTATGGGAAGGCTACAGTGAAGCGTTGGCCGATGGCAAACAACGGGTATTCGGTTACACGCCGAATTATCTTAAGGTCGGCTGCGTGATCGGCAGCGATGTGTCGGTGGAGAACCGGACGCTTAATTGCGTGATAAGCGCAGTGGGCGAGGGTTGGGTTGTCGGGGAGCTGGTGGAATAGCTAATCCCCGCATAAAAGCTTGACGCAAAGCAATGCCCCCAACATGAAAAAACTTGCCCATGCACAATGCAAGGCTCCGAGCTTAGGTAACGCATGGTTTTTGTGAGCTAGAAATATGATGGGCGCTCATCCTATTACAGCGTTTTCAATTTAAATTAATTGCTAACAATTAAAAAGCCATGTCGTTATCATGGTCGCTGCTGGAGTGCAGGCTTCGCCTGCGCTAGCAAGCAAGCGAAGCTTGCACTCCTTCC
>SCPZ01000105.1 GCA_004299305.1 Methylobacter sp. | reverse complement strand
TCATACCCGCCGGGAAGCGGGTATCCAGTGCCATGGATGGCAAGCTGCATACGTCCATGTAGCCTGGATCCCGGCAATCCCTGCCGGGATGACGGTGTCCTGTAGGCACTTGTGTATAAAAATGAGAGTGTAGCTTGGGGACGAGCGCTAGGCAAAACGTTTCGGCTGGGGCGATATGCCCCGTCCGACTATCGGCTGATTGTTGTTTGAACGCTGTCATAGCCGTCATCTTTCGCCCCATCTTCTCGTTTCCGGCCCCGTCAATAGCGTGACAACATAGCTTGACTTTTGTGGTCTATAGGCCTCAATAAGTCTATGAACTACGAAATCCACACCATCGCCGTTTTTGACTAATGGGCCTCCCGCCTTAAAGACAAGCAAGCGGCTTTCGCGATTGCCAACCGTTTGATTCGTGCTGAAAACGGCAACCTTATGGCATAGTCGGATGAACCTAAAAACCGCAGTTTATCCACGAAAAGCACGAAAGACAGTAAATATTGCATCGTCTTCACCCACGGTTGCCGATTGACAGGCGGACAATACCACTAAGGCGATTTTTTGCCTGTTGCCTGCTTCAAGTATGCCATCCATGGCTTCTCGGCAACTGCTCCTGCGTCGCCTAAAGCGCCTACTTTTGGTGCTCTACCTCCTGCATCCATGTAGATACTTATGCCCTGAGGCAGCGAATTTAAAATATGTCGATTGAACTCCGGCATCTACACTTTCTGGAGTCCAAAGCTTGCTTTGGTCATTAAAATAGTAAGCCGTTTAAAATTCAAAATAAGGCTTTGCTGATCCGCTGTTGCACTGGAAACGGCAATTCTGTTGTAAGCGGATGCGCATGACCGATCAGGTCTTCGCGCAAAATTACTATGGCTATACCGGCTGATTCCAGTTTTTTTTGTGCGCAGGCGTAAATCGCTTCGAACCAATTTACATCGATCGGATTAGAAAGGCTGTTGGGCGATGTATCGGCAATAGGCGTCAGGTTTTGCGCCTCCTGTGCATTATTCAAAACCCAGTCAGGCGCCGTTGCTGAATCATCGCTGAAATGATAAACACTGCTCAGCATATTTTCCTGGTGTGCATCCAGTGGATGAGCAAGGAGGTTGGATGACATATCGGCAGCGAGCATCAGGGTTTCCACTTCTTGTACAAGATTAAAAACCGATTCAGACACAGATGTTGTGCCATGGTTAAAATTATAAAAGTTACTCATGATGCTCTCCTGGTATAAAGACAAGGGCGTATTTAATTTTCCTTAAAATTAATTCTCCTGCGGGTTGGGAAAGATAGTAAAGTAAAAATTTATCATAAAAAAGCGATATTATTAGATTTATATATCTTTTTTATAGATATTCGTAAATGCAAGGCAGGAGCTGCATTGCCAACAGCGCGGTCGGTGTTTTAGCCTGGAGAGCAGTGTAGATGAGCGGCCAGCCAGATGGTGTGAAGGCCGGGCGGCGTCCATTCTACCCGGTGCCGGGTATGGGCAGGAATCAGCAGGTAATCGCCGGTATTTAAATGGAAGGTTTGATGGTCTTTTTCATAAAGAATAATGGCCTCTCCCTGAAGCAGCATCACCCATTCGTCGCCGTCCTGATCATACCATTGCCCCGGCGGCGTGATATGACCCTTGGATATAATACGTTCAATATGCATATCATCCCGCTTGAAAATACATTCAATCAGTTCTTCAGGTAATTGATTGGGTATGTTTTTAAAAATGTTGGCATTGACAGGATTCATCGTATTTTTGCGCCGGTAGTGGGGTTGATTTTATGGATTCAAGGGTTGAGCGGTATTGTATAATGACCGCCATTTAATAGGCAGATAGTCTGCAAGTAATTGAAAAATAATTAACTCATGGTAGAGAATAAGGCAATCGGCAACACGCCAATAAGTTTGACCACTTCTAAATGGAAGCGATGTGAACATCGAAGCGTTGCCATTATCGGCGGCGGTCCTGCCGGATTGATGGCTGCGGAAATTTTAAGCCAGGCGGGCGTGAAGGTTAATCTTTACGATGCTATGCCTTCCGTCGGGCGAAAATTCCTGATGGCGGGGAAGGGCGGAATGAATATTACCCACTCCGAACCATTCGATATTTTTTTGTCCCGCTACGGCTCCCGTCTAGCCTATATCAAACCGATGCTTGATGTGTTTGGTGCAGAGGCTTTGCGGGCATGGCTGAAGGATTTAGGTATTGAGACTTTCATCGGTTCGTCAGGCAAGGTGTTTCCTGTCGACATGAAAGCCGCGCCTTTGTTGCGTGCATGGTTGCATCGATTACGCGTAGACGGCGTGAGTTTTTTTATGCGGCATCGGTGGTTGGGGTGGGGCGACGATAAAACGCTACGTTTTTTAACGCCGGAAGGCGAGCGGACGGTCAGCGCCGATGCGGTGGTGCTGGCTTTGGGCGGCGCTAGCTGGGCGCGGCTTGGTTCTACGGGCGAGTGGGCGCCGTTGCTGGTTCAGCAAGGCGTTGCGGTTGAGCCGTTACGGCCTTCAAACTGCGGGTTCGACATAGGTTGGAGCGGGTTTTTTGCCGACCGTTTTGCCGGGCAGCCGTTAAAGCCTGTGCAAGCATCTTTTACTGATTCGACAGGCGCTGAATTTTGCCAAGTCGGTGAATTGATGGTGACTGCAAACGGTGTTGAGGGCAGCCTGATTTATAAGATGTCTGCCTTGTTGCGTGAACAGATTGCTGCAACGGGAACCGCGTTGATCTATCTTGACCTTGCTCCCGGCAAGGACAAACAATTTTTGATCGACAGGCTGTCAAAGCCGCGCGGGAAAAATACCATGGCAAATCATCTTCGTAAGCAAATCGGCATCGACGGCGTAAAAGCGGGCTTGTTGCGGGAGGTTTTGTCAAAAGCCGATTTTGATGACCTGCTTCGTCTTTGCGACGCTATCAAGGCGCTGCCGGTTAAACTGCTTGCCGCAAGGCCGATTGATGAAGCCATCAGCAGCGCGGGCGGCGTTGCTTTTGAGGCGCTCGATGAGCGTTTAATGATACGTTCCATGCCGGGCGTATTCTGTGCCGGTGAAATGCTGGATTGGGAAGCGCCGACCGGCGGTTATTTGTTAAGCGCTTGTTTTGCCGGCGGGCGTATTGCGGGGTTGGGGGTGTTGGCTTGGTTGCAGGATGAAGCAAAATAAACAAGGTTACGAACCCTATCGACACGTTCGTGATAAAAATAAAGTAAAATATGAGCAAAAGAATTACCGGAGCAAAGTCTATGTCGAAGAAAAGGGCCGCTAATGTTTTTAACTTTTACCAGGGTAGCGTATAAAGGGCGGCTATGAAAACTCCAAAAAGTATTGAACCGCTGGTGCGGGATGGCCTCGTTGACGAGGTTCTTCGTCCGCTAAAGAGCGGTAAAGAGGCGGCTGTCTACGTGGTATTGTCTGAAGGCGAAATACGTTGTGCGAAAGTCTATAAAGACGTGAATAAACGCGGCTTTCACAAGCAGGCTCTCTATCAGGAAGGGCGCAAGGTGAGAAATACTCGCCAGGCTCGCGCTATGGAAAAGAGCAGCCGGTTTGGGAGGCAGCAGCAGGAAGAGGTCTGGCAAAATGCCGAAGTAGACGCGCTATACCGTCTTGCCGCCGCCGGTGTGCGTGTTCCGCAGCCTTATAACTTTGTCGAGGGCGTGCTGTTGATGGAGTTGGTCACCGATGAACACGGCCATGCTGCGCCCAGGCTTAACGATCTTGAATTGAGCCGGGAGCAGGCTCTCGAATATCACGGTTTGCTGATTAAGGAAGTGGTTAGGATGCTTTGCGCCGGACTGGTGCATGGCGATCTTTCCGAGTACAACATACTGGTTGACGCGACTGGTCCGGTCATTATTGATTTGCCCCAGGCTGTCGATGCGGCGGCGAACAATAATGCCGCCAGGATGCTGGAGCGCGATGTTAATAATTTGGCCGATTATTTTGGCCGTTTTGCCCCTGAACTGCTCGCGACCGAGTACGGCAAAGAGATATGGAAGTTCTATGAGAGCGGTGATTTGACTCCTGACGTCGTATTGACCGGTCGATTTAAGGGCAGCACCAAACGGGCGGACGTTGGCAGTATCATGCGGGAAATCAATGATGCTCGAGACGAAGCGATACGGCGGCGCTATGAACATGAAGATTAACGCAGGTTATTATGAGTGAAAAACAACCGGGAAATCCGCTGCATGGCGTTACCTTAGAAGGGTGCTGATTCCAAAAAATGTCATTTATTTTTATCATGAAGAGCATGAAGATATGACTGTATTGAGTTCGTATGCAATATTGAGACTGTTCATAAAGCACTCAATTCCTCTTGATAGGCATAACTGTTTTTGTTGCTCATTTTATCTAATCCATTGAAGTTAAAAAGAATATCGTCGTTAACTCAGCATCAATAAATGGATTAATGTCAGTGGGAGTTTTTTATCGATCATTTTTTAGCTCACTTTTGAGGAATAGTTGAATCCTTTATTGCGAAAATCATTTCTTCTGTTAGCCCTGTAATTTTAACAATGGTTTTAATATCAAAACCTTCTCCTAACATTACTTTTGCAATTTCAAAATTACGCTCTTGTTTTCTTTCTTCCCATCCTTCTATCTTCCCGCGCTGTATCAAACGAATTTTTTAGATCCCGATAATATTTCAAGCTATCTTCATATTGCATCAATTGTTCGCGGTTAAACTTTGCAATTTCAGCCACGTCAAACAAGCGTTTAAATCCATAATCGGTAAAAGGGTTGATGTATTTTTCAGTGAGATACATGGCCATGTTTTATCCTTCGTGCTTCGTTAGAGACGTGAACTCATCGTCGATAAGCGCCGCAAGCTCGGCATCGGAAAGTTGTTGGATTTCGGCTTGGTTGTGACCGGCAGATTCCTTGGCCGGGACAAATGTTTGTAGGCTTGACTCATCCTGCTGTGCAGCGGGGAAAATCAGGTCGAGCAGATGGGCGGCCAAGGCTTCGGCATTGGGGTAGTCGAACACTACTGAAGGGGGTAGCGGGTAAGCCAATTGGGCCGCTATTCGTTCCTTTAATTCTACGGCGATCAGGGAGTCCATGCCCATGTCGAAGAAACCGCGTTTCGGGTCGGGCAGGTTGTTGTCGTCGAAACGTAGCGCTATGCCGACCTGCTCTTGCAGGCGGCTGACCAGATAGTCGAATCGATCCCGTTGCGGAAGATCCTGCAATAGGCTGATAACGGCGGAAGTTTTTGTGCTTTCCGTCGATGGGATTTGCCCCAACAGCGCCAGCACAGGTTGGCGGCCACGGGCTTCATAGAGGCTTTTGAGGCGCGGCCAGTCCGCATCCAGCACGGCGACGCGAGTTTGACCGGATGCCAGTAAGCGGCCAAACAGGGCGAGCGCTATGGGAGCGGATAGGGCATTAAAGCCGCTGTCGGCGATATGCTGGGCGGTCTCGCTGTCTATCATGCCGTTGCCTTGCCATGGTCCCCAGTTGATGCTCAGCGCGGGCAGGCCTAAGCTGCGGCGGTAATCGGCCAAGCCGTCCAAAAAGCCGTTAGCCGCGGTGTAATGGGCTTGGCGAGCCGTACCCAACACCGATGAAACCGATGAATACAGGACAAAAAAATCGAGCGAGAGGTTCAGGGATAAGCTATGCAGCGTCCAGGCGCCGCGTACTTTGGGCGCAAGCACGCTGTGCAGGCGGTCCCGGTCAAGTTCGGCCAGGGCGCAGGGGCTTAGGTGTCCTGCGGCATGGATTATGCCTTTGAGGTGGAAGTTACCGGCGGCAATTTGAGCCAGCACTTCGCGCATAGCGGCTTCATCGCCGCTGTCCGCCTGCACCACGCGAACCTGTGTGCCTAAGTTTTCGATAAAGTCCAGGGTGTCGCGGGCGTTTTCGCCCGCGCCTTTGCGTCCCAGCAGGATCAGTTGTCCTGCGCCGTTTTCAGCTAAAAAGCGTGCTGTTTTCAGGCCGAGAGCGCCGAGTCCGCCGGTAATCAGATAGGCGCCGTCCGGTTTAAAACGGGGCGGTTCGGCAAGCTTAGGCTGGAAGGATTCAAGCCTGGCTACATAGCGTTTTCCGGCACGCAAACCGATGGCGTCTTCGCCTTCCGTATCCAGTAGTTCGTGCAGTAAAGCCTGCGTCTCGCCGGGTTCCAGGTCGATCATGCCGCCTTTTAGTTCGGGATATTCCAAAAACAAGGATCGGCCCATGCCGGATAGTAGTGCGGAGAAGGGCGATGACGAGGCTGCACCGTCAGCAGCCGTTGCCGAGCGCGTGATTAGCCATAGCTTGGTTGGCGCTTGCAAACCGGCTGCGGCGCGGGCCAGACGGATTACCTGCATCAGCTCATCTTCGCCGTATTGCGGCGTTGGCTGGTCTGGCGTTAGGTCAGACGGCCATATATAGATAATGGTTTGCGGCTGAGTTGTTTCGAACAGGCGCCGGTAATCGTCAGTGCTGTCGGCATCAAGAACCCAGGTATCGATTCCCGTCTGGGAATGTAGGTATTGAGCCAGATTGGATTCATCGCCGCTGCTGAAAATCAGCCATGGCCGCTTGTTTTGCTCCCCGGTGGGTTGTGTGATCGATGTTGACTTACGCGCTTGTTCTTGCCAGATTGGCCGGTAGCACAAACCGTCGATGTTTGCGCTTGCATTACGATGTTGGCGGATTAATAAGGTACTGAGTTTTGGCAACAGTTTCAGCTCATCCGCTGTCAGATCTTCGTTGGCTTGCAGGTATTGGGCTAATACATCGGTATTTCCCGCTTCCAGTAAGGTAACCAGCGGCGAGGTTTGCGCATGGCGTTGCCGTGCCGTAATCTCGCTGTCGTTATACCAATAGCGTTTACGCTGGAACGGGTAGGTCGGCAGGGCGGTGCGGCGTCGATGGTAAGGGCGATCGAAACCGGCCCAGTCAACCGGCGCTCCACCGAGATGAAGGCTGCTTAAGCTTTGGGCCAGCACCTCCCAATCGGCTTGGTCTTTGCGCAGGCTTGCTAAATATAACTCGCTGTTCTGTTCCGAAGCTTCCGCGCGCACCATCGCTGAAAGCACCGGATGCGGGCCTATTTCTAAGAATGTCGCTATGCCGTGTCGGCGTAGCGTGGCGATACCGTTTGCAAACAGCACCGGCATTCGGATATGGCGACACCAATAGGCGGGGTCGGTGACCTCGGTCGATACAAAATCCCCGCTTAGGTTAGAGATGAGACGGATGCGCGGCGGCAGCAGCGTAACGCTGCGAACTATTTGTTCGTATTCGGCCAGCATGGGTTCCATCAAGGCGGAATGGAAGGCATGGGAGACGTTCAGCACGCGGCTGCGAATGCCTGCCTCGGTTAAATGCTTTAGCAGCGATTGGACGGCTTGGCTTTCGCCGGAAATAACGGTTTCGCTACGACTGTTTACTGCGGCTATTGCTGTCAGCGGATTGGCGGCGATGGCTTGTGCTACGCGCTCAGCGTCGGCAAATACGGCGGCCATAGCGCCGTTGCGGGGCAATGCCTGCATCAGCCGGGCGCGGGCCGTGATTAGTTTTATACCGTCTTCGAGGCTGAAAACACCGGCAATGCAGGCTGCAACGTATTCGCCAACGCTGTGTCCGGTGACTGTATCGGGTTGTATGCCCCAGGATAGCCATAGTTGCGCCAAGGCATATTCGAGGGCGAACAAGGCGGGTTGGGTATACATCGTTTCATGCAGATCGGCGGAATCTGTGTCGAACAATAATGCGGTAAGGGAGCGACCGAGCAGAGGATCGATACAGTGCGCGCAGTCGTCAATGGCTAGGCGAAAAACCGGCTGGGTTCGGTACAAATCTTCGCCCATGCCGGGGTATTGAGCGCCTTGCCCGGTAAAAAGCCAAGCTACGCGCGGCGGCTCGTTTGCATTTACCTCGGCTTTAGCTAGCTGTAGCTGTTCATGGCCGTTGCAAAAATGTTCGAGTTTGCCGCGCATCTCGACCGCATCGGCAGCGGCGGCAACCAAGCGATGTTCAAATACCGAACGGGTAGTGTTGGCTGAATAACAAAGGTCGGCCAATGCGGTTGGGTTTACGTTGCCCAGACAGGCGGCATAGCGAGCGGCTTGGGCTGCCAGTCCCATACTGGAACGGGCGCTGAGGCAAAGGATGTGCAGCGGACGTTCCAACGCAGCTTCGGCCTGTTGTGCAGGTTCTGGCGTTGGTGGGGCCTCCTCGATGATTACATGCACATTGGTGCCGCTGAAGCCGAACGAGCTGACGCCGGCCAGCCGTGATTTGTCCGACCTTGGCCAAGCGATGGCTTGTGTGGCTACGGTGATCGGAATTTCCTCCCAGGGGATGAATGGGGTGGGCTGGTCGCAATGCAGGTGCCGGGGAATTTGCTTGTGGTTTAGCGACAATACCACTTTCATCAGTGCGCTGATACCGGCGGCCGCTTCCAGATGGCCCAAGTTGGTTTTTACTGAGCCCACGATTAGCGGTTGTTGCGGGTTGCGGGTTTGGCCGAAAACGGCGTTGAGTGCGCCGATTTCGATCGGATCGCCGAGCGAAGTGCCGGTGCCGTGGGCTTCGATGTAGTCGATTTGTTCCGGCGCTACCCCGGCATTGCATAGCGCTTCACGAATCACTGTTTGCTGGGCCGGGCCGTTGGGAACCGTCAAGCCGCTGGTCGCTCCATCCTGATTGGTTGCCGAGCCCCGGATCAGCGCGAGCACCCGGTCTTGGCCGGGTATCACATCGGATAGCCGCTTGAGTACGATAAGGCCGCAGCCTTCGCCACGGCCAAAGCCGTTGGCTGAGGCATCGAAGCTCTTGCAGCGGCCGTCGGGCGACAGCATGTGATTGCGGGAAAAGTTGATGCTGGTTTCCGGGCACAGGATCAGGTTAACGCCGCCGGTAACGGCCATGTCGCATTCACGATTACGCAGGCTTTGGCAGGCTAAGTGAACGGAGGCCAGCGACGATGAACATGCGGTGTCTATGGCGAGGCAGGGGCCTTGAAAGCCCATGCTGTAAGCGAGGCGACCGGCTGCGACGCTGTGCGCCATGCCGGTGGTCATGTAGGCGTCAATTTCGATGTCTTCCCGCGACATCAGTAATACGCTGTAATCCTGATTGCAAATACCGATAAACACTCCGGTACGGCTGCCTTCCAAGTTGCCGGGGACTAAACCTGCGTTTTCCAACGCTTCCCAGCATACTTCCAACAGCAGGTGTTGCTGGGGGTCCATGCTCATGGCCTCACGGGGGGAAATACCGAAAAACTGGGGGTCGGATTCCTGTATCTGTGACAGGAAGCCACCGTGGCGCGTAACTATTTTGCCCGGTGCGTCGTAATCGGGATCGTAATAATAGTGGCTGTCCCAGCGCGATGCGGGTATTTCAGCAATGGCGTCCTTGCCGTCGCGCAGTAGTTCCCAGAACGCCTCGGGGGTTTCGATATTGCCCGGCAAGCGACAGCCCATGCCGATAATGGCGATGGGTTCTTTTTTTGCTTGCTCCAATGCGTCGAGCTTGGCGCGGGTCGTCTGTAACGCCAGCAAAGCGCGTTTGACGGTGGACAGTTCTGTTTCTGTGGTAGATGCTGCACTCATAAGGAAAACCCCATTTCGTCCAATTCCTTGAGGAGCTTGGCTTCAGCTTCCTCTTCTGTTAGTTGTTCCATCGCTTTGCGCTCAGCATCTTCGCTGGTCTCGGTCTGTGGTGATGGGTTCGTTTGCTGTTGCCCCAGCACATCTCCCTCTAAATAATCGACCAGCGCGGCTACGCTGGGAAAATCGAAGGCCAGCGTCGACGGCAGGGCGCAGTTCAAGCTCGCACGCAGACGGTTCCTTAATTCTACTGAGGTGAGGGAATCCATGCCCATATCGAAAAAACCTTGCTTTCGATCGACCGCCGCCAAAGCAGGGAATCCCAACACGACGGCTACTTGCGAGGCGACATGGCGGGTTAATAGGGCGTGTCGTTCGTCAAGCGGTGTGGATTCGAGCAGTTGGCGGAACTCGGCTTTTTCCTCGGATGGGCCGGACTGCGCCTGTGAGAATTCGCGGCGGAAATCGGCCAAATAACCGGAACATGCCGTTCGCTGTAAATAGGTCGGCCAGTCAATCGGGACAACCCCCACTTGGGCGGCCTTGCTGTGGAAAACCCGCTCCAATGCAGCCAATCCGGCGCGCGGATCGATAGTCCCCATGCCTTGGGTTTTGAGGAAATCCCCGGCTTGAACGCGCGCGGCATAACCGATTTCGGACCAAGCTCCCCAATTGATGCTCAGCGTCGGCAGGCCGTGGGCCAGCCGATCATGAGCCAGCGCATCGAGAAACGCATTGGCGCTGACGTGATTCGATTGTCCGACCGAGCCCAACAGGGAGGTAGCCGAAGAAAATAGAATGAAAAAATCCAGGGGCAGGGTTTGGGTTTGGCAATGGAGCTGCCAAGCGCCGTCCAACTTGGGCGCCAGCACTTTGGCATAGCGTTCCGGCGTTTGTTCGCTAAGTACACCGTCGTCCAATACGCCCGCAGCATGAATGACGCCGCGCAAAGGCGGCAGCGTTCGATCAAGTTCGGCCAGCATTTGGCTGACTTGTTCCGAATTGCTTATGTCGGTTTGAAATACGCTGACTTTGGCCCCGGCTTGGGTAATGGCATGAATTTTTTCTTCGATAGCCGGTGTAATGCCTCGCCGTCCGGCCAATACCAGGTGACCGGCGCCCTGCTTTGCCATCCAGGCGGCGACCAGCAAGCCCAAGTCGCCCAAACCGCCGCTGATCAGGTAGCTTGCGTCCTTACAAAAAGGCATCGCGGCGGTGTCGAACGACAACACCAGTTTTCCGGTATGGTTGGCTTGCTGCATAGTGCGGAATGCAGTCTCCGCTTCGTTAACAGCGAACACGGTATGCGGCAAGGGTTTTAGTTGTCCGTTGCTGAATTCTCCCATAAGTCGTTGCAACAGTGTTTGCAGCAGCGAGGGGTTTTCCTGGTACAAACGCATTAAATCGATTGCATGGTAAGCGGCGCCGGGGGCCAGTTGGGCGACTTCTGCTGCGCTTCGCAGATCGGTGATGCCTATTTCCAAAAAACGCCCTCCGCTTCGCAGTAGCGCCAGACTTCGGCTGGTGAACTCCCCACGCAGGCTGTTAAGCACTACGTCAACGCCTTCACCATCGGTCAAGCGGCGTATTTCATCGGCAAAATCCAGGGTGCGGGAGTTCATGATGTGCTTGACTCCCAAGGCGCGGAGCACATCCCACTTGCTTTCACTGGCCGTGGCGAATACTTCGGCTCCTGCCCGTTGAGCCAGTTGGATGGCGGCTAGGCCGACACCGCCGGTTGCTGCGTGAATCAGCACCCGTTCGCCCGCTTGCAACTTGGCTAGGTCTTCCAAGGCATGGGCGGCGGTTAAAAACGCGATCGGCAGCGTGGCCGCTTCCTCGAAGCTTAAGCCTTCCGGCAGGGCGGCAACAGTGTGGGTTGGCACGGTGAGGTAGCGGCTAAAACTGCCCGGAGCCATGGCCAGCACCGCATCGCCGACGGCTAAGCCGCTCACGCAGGGACCTGTGCGCACCACTACACCGGTGCATTCAATGCCCAGTACTGGTCCGGCTGCGGGGACTCTGTGGAGAGCCAGCAGTACATCTTTGAAATTAAGCCCGGCAGCGTGTACCTGAATTTCTACTTCGCCCTGGTCAGGCGCACGGCGTTCGGCGGGTTGCCAGGCCAATTCGTCCAGACTGCCTGTTGCGGGTACGCCCAGTCGGTAAGATTCGGTTTGCGGCAGGCTATGCTTGTTGCCGCGTCGTACCAGCCGTGGAACCAAGCGCTGCTCACCGCGAAACGCTATTTGGTCTTCTGCCTGCGTTTGGATATCAGCAGTGATTTCGGCGACGATGGACGGGATTTCATCCGCTTGGGTATCAGCATCCAGATCAATGCGGATACAGTGTAGTTCAGGGTGTTCCAACGCAATACTTTTGCCCATGCCCCAGAGCGGCGATGCCGCCAGACCCGGTACCGCTTCGCCCGATACGGAGACGGCTCCCCGTGTCAGTAAAACCAAACGGGGCGGTTTGGCATGCCTGGTTTTATTGATGGCCTGCACCAGATGCAGCAACGTTTCCCAGCCCAAACGGGCGTTGGCGATGTCATTGCTTGGTGTAGCGGTATCAAGGCTCCACAAATGTACGCAGTAAGTTATGGTTGTGTTGCCGAGTTCATCGAGTAGACGCTGATAATGCGACGCTTGGTAAGGATCAATGATGAAGTTGTCCTGTTGGGTGCGCTGATATTGGCTGCCTGGATTATCCCCTGGATAAACCAAGATACAGGTCGACCCTGCGCTGCTCAGGTATTCGGCTAAGCGTGCGCCCGTTCCACCGGCATCGGCGAAAATCAGCCAAGTCCCGGCTGGATGCTTGTCAACCGACAGCGTATCGGCCTGGGCCATGATGATGGACTGGTGAATCGGCGTGCAATCGATGCTGGCGGCTTGTTGAAACCCGGATGCGTGCAAAGCCTCGCACCAGGATTGTCCGGGCAGTAACGGATGAGACGGACGCAGATGCTTGTCGCTAAAGCGCCACCAGCCGCTGGTCATGCCGAATATCAGATCTATCCAGTTTTGCGGTGCGGTGCCTTCGAGTAATAACAGCAGGCCGCCGGGCGCCAATAAGCTGCGCGTGTGCTTTAGCGTTCGCGCCAAGTCTTCGGTGGCGTGCAATACGTTGGATGCGACTATAACGTCGTAATCATGAAGTTTGAAGCCCTGTGCCTGCGGGTCTTTTTCGATGTCCAGGGTTTTGTATTCGATGAACGGATAAGCGGCAAAAGTCGTCTGCGCTTGCAGTGTGAAAGCAGGCGAAATATCGGTAAACACATATTCGGTGCGGTTTGCCTGCAAGTGGGGCAATAAAAATGAACTGGCTCCGCCGGTACCTGCGCCGATTTCCAGAATCCGTACCCCGCATCGTTGCGGTAGACGCTCAAGTGCGGTCAACAGTGCTTGCCGGAAAACCGCTCCTACGGCTTGCGCACCGGGCGGATCGCGATACAGCGCGGCCAGCGCAGATCCGTCGCCGCCCGGAAACAACAGTTCTTGCAGGGGATCGCACCGGCCTTGCAGCACCCGCGCCAGCGCAGAGCCGCAACGTTCAACCAGGTCGAGTTCCAATCCGATTTGCGGATAGCGCACACCTAATGCCTGTGCGGCTTGCTGTGGATTCGATATGGTTGGTGTACGCAGCACTTTCCAACTGGCGGCTGTACGATGGAGAATCCCCGCATCCGCCAGCATCTCCAGCGTGCGTTCGAGCAGCTGCCGATGGGCGACTATGATGCTAAGGTCGTCGGCTATCGCCAAGGTTGAGAAACAATCGTCTGCTTGAAACGTTTTGCCCATGTCCCGAAACGCCGCCAAGGCATAGTCAACACACAGCTTGTCGAGTTCATTCAGGGCTGCGCCGCATTCTTCCAGTTGCGATTGCCTGATCCATGCCGCCATCGATGCATTCAATACGTCGCTCATCGCCGTTGGCGATGCCAGTAAAGCCGCGTTGGCATGAGGCGAGCATAAACCTTGAGTGCGCCAGTCGACCCCGTAAAGCCAGGTTTCCGGGTCGATTGGGCCTAGTTGCTTGTTCAACAGGATGCTGGGAGCGGCCTGTTTGGCTTTGAACCCATCAATCATGCCGATGATTTCGCCCTGAGCGTCCATCAGTGTAAGGTCGGCCTGGAGTATCGATTGGCCGTTTGTTTTATGGATCAGCGCCCGGCACCATAATGGGCTGGCCGGTGTTCGATACAGTTCAAAACGATCAAGCCCTACCGGCAACCAGGTTTCGTTTGCGCGGCTATCGGTTAAGGTGGCGATTAGCACCTGAAAGCAGGCATCCAGCAGCACCGGGTGAATGTGGTAACGAGCGGCCTCCGCGCTCAGCCGTTCGGGCAATTGGATCGAGCCTAGCGCCTGTCCTTTGCTACGCGATAAGCTTTGTAATACTTGGAAATCGGGGCCGTAATCGATGCCGCGTTGTCTGCATTGCCGGTAAAAATCCTCAATAGAAATCTCTTCCTCGAATTCGGCCCGGATGGCTTTTATATCGACGGTTACGGGAGCTGTGGATGGGCTGGCGATATTGCCTGCCGCATGAAAAGTCCATTGTTCCGGTTCGTTATCGCCCAGACTGTAAATTTCAAAATGGGCAGGTTGTTCCTTGGTCTGCGTTAGCACGAGCTGCACGGTTTTGTCTTGGTTTTCGGAAAAAACCAGGGCTTGTTGGATGCTTATGTCCTTCAAACTTGGAAGGGCGGCATTACTGTCTTTGCTTGCGGCGGCCAATGCCATTTCGATATAAGCGGCGGCGGGAAGCACCGATTGTTGGAAAACGCGATGATCTTGAATATAGCCTTTATCGTTTAGCGTTTGTTCATAACGGACTTCTCCGTTGGGCATGGCGGGCAAACGCAGACGGTAGCCGAGCAGCGGGTGGTTCGAGCTATCGCGGGAAATTCTGCTGGCTCCGTTAGTTGACCTGGTTTCGCTTATCCAAAACCGTTGTCGTTGAAACGGATAGGTAGGCAGTTGCAAGGCTTGCCAGGTATGTTTTGGATAAACAGCGTTCCAGTCGACGGCAAGACCTTGTACAAACAATGCCCCGAGGGCGCGCAGGTATTGTTCGTCGTCCGCCACCTGTTGCCTCAGGCTGGGGATCATTATCGCGTCGGGATAGCTGTGCCGGGCCATGCCCAGCAATACGGGGTTGGGGCCGAGTTCAAGGAACAGCCGGAACTGCTGGTTTTTCAATGTGGCGATGCTGTCGGCGAAACGTACCGGTTTGCGGATATGCTCGACCCAATAGGCCGGTGT
>SCPZ01000104.1 GCA_004299305.1 Methylobacter sp. | reverse complement strand
AGAATTAAACGTATAAATTACTTTTTACGTTAGGTCTTGTGTCGATTATTTATTACAAGCATAAATAATTTATCACAAGCACCCACACAAATTATTTTGATCAGGTTTTTAAAGAGCTAGGAGAAAACCCCTGTTGAGCTGGACTATTATACAGATCCAAATCAACCTGTCAACACCCTGTTAACTTTATTTTCAATCCTTGTTTTCACCGGAAAGCTTTAAACCCCCGAAGAAGCCGACCATTATAACCTACTCAGCCCGCTTGTCAACATCCATGCTAATTTTATTTTCTTGCTAGACATCCCGTCCATTCTTCCAAAGCAACCTACCCCGAAAGAACGGCGTATTATACAGCTATTAGACCCTACGTCAATCAAAACGAACAAGACCGGGTGTAATTAAAAATGCGGGGATGCTTGAAAATACTGAAGTGAAGCTATGCTTTTTTGACATAAACAAGCCAATTTGGAGTCTGGAATTGACAAAAAGGCACTAAAAATAACCTCAATATCCGCCGAGCCCTCTGAAAAATATAACTCCCCCGCACTTTTAATCACGCCCATTGGCAGCAGTCGCCACAATCACCATAATAAGCCCCAAGGTATCGACAAGGATATGACGCTTGCGTCCTTGGATACGCTTGGCTGCATAACCTTCGATACCCGCTAAAGCTGTTGTTTTAACGCTTTGGCTATCTACGCTTCCCGCTATAGGGTGCTGTCGCCCCGCTTTTCACCGAACATCAGAGCGTGTTTTAAAAGTTTTACCTCGGTAAAAACTACTAAAGTTGGGCTTATGTTTACACCATAGCCGAAGAAAAAATTGTAAAAAGGCTCCTATCTAATTTTTGAACAGGGGAAGCTAACAGCCCAGGTCAATTTTAAACAAGTCTCAACAACTCGTTTCCAGCCAAATATTCAACTTTTCAGCTTGGATCACACATGCACATCAATAGCGGAAGCGGGCGCTGAAGCCGACTCAATGAGTTGTAGCGCATTTTGACCTTGTTGCTCTTGCATATCCTGGGCTTTTTTGAAAACAACCATATCAATCTGCTGAGCTGCCTTTTGTGTCGACATTTGCGTTGCGAATGCTGCAATAGAAGAAACTGAATCAAGCATAAAAACCCCCACTTGTTTTGAATGAATTCATACACTATCTTTATCGGCTTAAATGAAAAAAGGTTTAATGCTACTCTATAGGGTCGATTTAATCTTGGGCGCTATAGCTCATCAAATATTTTGCCTTAACGAACCAAGCCTTAACTTGCCATTCGTAATCGATTTTGTACGAAGACTGAATTCGACTAGAAACAGACGACCACCTAAAAATGAATATGAAAATTCGCTTTATTATAAAAAAACTATCAAATCCTCGCGTTAGAAGGCGCTTAAAAATTGGCCTCTCTGTTTATGCCGGTGTGGCTGTGCTTGGTCTGCTATTTAAGATTGTCTACGATATTGGTTACTTTAACGCACAATCACTTAAGAACGATAAAAACGCTGAGCTACCTATTACTCATCCAGTGCTGACTATGGAATCCGCTCAGCGAATTGTGTCTGGTGCGCTAAAAGAAGACCCTACTAACCCAAAAACAATTGTGAACCAGATTATTGATAACAATCAAAAACTTTCAACCATTATTATAGAAAACGATAAGTTAAAAAAAATTGCCTGGATTATAGATATGCGTTTGTTTTTTACCGGCGATCTACTCAATAACGAAGGTTATAATTTAACCGAAGGCATTGAGCATCAACACAATATCAATCGGTGATCATTGCTTGCCCGTGATAGGATCAGCAGGGCAATGCCGAAGAGACAACAAGTCTCGCTAGAAAAGATACTCAATTAAATCAAGCATTCACCGCCCTGCGCTCTCGGGTGAATGACCGCCCTGCTTTGGAAGTGGTCATGCACCAAGGGACGCACCAAAGACGGCGCACCCCAGAAAGTAACTAGAACTTCGTTATTAAAAAACAAAAGTCTTGATTCCACGCGCCGGTATTGAGGTTTTAGCCTGCAATCCCTGACTCTTTAGCACGAAATCAATCGCCTGCTCGGTGCAGTTCAAGACCACTACGACCACTGTCCCATCGACATTCATAAATGCGCTTGCTTCAAGACTGTCCAGGGTTTTGGCGCAGGCCAGCCGATGAGCCCCAGGCCGAATGAAACGGGAGAAATGGCCGATATAGTAATAAGAGCTTTGGTAGAGTATTTTTCCGGCTTGGGTGTCGACAATAATCGGCGCGCTACAGAAATTGCCGACATGGTTGGGGCCGCCTGTTTCATCCAGGACCATGTTCCAATCCACCCATGCCTCCGTCCAGCGGTTAAGATCGTTTATCATCGAGTGAGCGTAACGCTCTCCGGTGTCCCACGAACCGAGATGCGGCCCGTTTTCCTGGCAACCCTCTGTGAAAATAAGGTGTTTGTCGGGATAGGCGTCATGAGTCAGCTGCACGTTGTCGAAGTGGTCCCCGCAATACCAGTGAAAACCGACGCCCCAGACATAATGAGCAGCCTTTGGATCATCCAAAATAATCTTGGCCCGCTCAAACATCCGATCGCGATTGTGATCCCAGACAATCACGTTAACATTGCCAAGCCCCGCATCATGGAGGCTTGGACCAAGGTGATCCCTGACAAAATCCCGCTCTTCTTCACCCGTGTAAATACAGGAGTCCCAAGTTTGCGTGGCTTCCGGCTCATTCTGCACCGTCAATCCCCAAATCGCTATGCCCTCCCGCCCGTACTCTTGAATGTAACGGACGTAGTAGTCCGCCCAGGTTTGGCGATATTCCGGCTTAAGTTTGCCGCCATTGTTCATCATCCCGTTGGTTTTCATCCAGGCCGGCGGGCTCCAGGGTGAAGCAAACAGCTTTAACTTGCCGCCGGACAAATCGATAGCCTCGCGGATCATAGGAATCAGGGTTTGCCGGTCATGCTCGATGCTGAAATATTCAAGATCGACATCACCGTCCACTTCAGTATAGGCATAATTTCCCAGCGAGAAATCGCAGCTGTTGATATGGGTTCGGCATAAGCTATAAGCATTGCCGGTGTCCGGGGAGAAATAAGCTTCCAGAATTTCTTGCCGCAAGTGGCTTGGAATCTTGTCTAAAGTTACCGCCGCCGCTTCGGTGAAAGCCCCTCCGAAGCCCAGAATTTCCTGAAACCTAAGCGACGCATCTATCAACACAGAGGGATCGGAAAAATTCGCAGCCTGTTCGAACGCTATCGGCTCCAGTTCCGACAGCCGGTAAGCTGTGTCACGAGCGCTACAAAATTGCCGTATCAGTCGCTGTTCCGTCATACAGTTAACCCCGGTTGTTTTAGACTGGCTAAATCAATAACGAAGCGATACTTCACATCGCTTTTTAACATCCGCTCGTAGGCTTCGTTAATCTGCTGGATAGGTATAATTTCGATGTCTGAACTGATCGCATGTTCAGCACAAAAATCGAGCATTTCCTGGGTTTCTTTTATGCCGCCAATCAAAGACCCCGCAATACGGCGGCGCTTAAAAATCAAATTGGCGACGGAAGGCGACGGATGCGGATGATCCGGCAAGCCCACCAGGCATAAAGTACCATCACGTTTCAGCAATGCAGTGTAAGCGTCCAGATCATGCTGCGCCGCGACTGTATTCAAGATGAAATCAAAACTGGCAAGATGCTGTTGCATCTGCTCGGCATTTTTGGAAACGACCACCTCATCGGCGCCAAGCCGCTTGGCGTCTTCTGCTTTGCCTGGCGACGTAGTAAAAAGCACGACCTGAGCGCCAAACGCATGGGCAAATTTTATTCCCATGTGCCCCAACCCGCCCAAGCCGACAATGCCGACTTTATCTCCCTTACCAACCTTCCAGTGCCGCAACGGAGAATAAGTGGTAATTCCCGCGCATAACAACGGAGCGACAGAGGCCGGATCAAGCTTATCCGAAACATGTAAAACAAAATCCTGATTGACGACAATCTGCGTGGAATAGCCGCCGTAATTAGTGCCGCCGCTATGCTTATCGGGACTGTTATAAGTAAATTCCGCCGCATTACAAAATTGTTCCAGACCATCTTGGCAATCCGTACAAACCCGGCAAGAGTCGACCATACAACCCACGCCCACTGTATCGCCTGATTTAAAGCCGGTTACACCGCTGCCTACGTTGGTCACTTTGCCAACGATTTCATGGCCGGGCACCATAGGAAACACCGAGTTCCCCCATTCATTGCGCACTTGGTGAATATCGGAGTGACAAACGCCGCAGAACAGAATTTCAATTTGCACATCGGTCGGCGTAAGATCACGCCGTTCAAAGCTGAACGGGACTAGTGGAGAGTTGTGATTATGGGCGGCATAAGCCATAGTCTTTTGCATAATAAACTCCTTAATTCAGTTAAATTCAAAGGCCGGTTAAATCTGTTTGCGAGTTCAGGGTAAAAACAATGCCGAAAAGCTTCTGCATCAATACCATAAAAAGTAGTTTTTGTTAACGTTGATTAACGCTGGCGATCTTCTTCGACGGCTTTCGGCCCAAAAGACATCAAGCATGTATTTTCAACTCTGCTGCTTCCAATTTACATATTTCGAAGAAGCAAGTTTGCCCGATTGACTTGCCTCGCTGGCCAGAAATTTGGATGTGTCTTACCGCTGATTGGACTCGAAATGCAAAACCAATCCGAAAGATCCTCGAATAGCGAGCGGACAATAGGAACATCTGGCTGAGATTTTGGTACTTGAGACCAATTGAGCGCGATCAACGCATCCTTACCTCCTTTGGTCTCTTCGTAAGTTACCTGCCCACGTTCTGTTAAATGCTCAAGATAGCGTTTTGGATGACATTCATTACGCCACCATGGTTTATTTTGCTGCTGTTTTTTGGCGTTTTCATCTTGGCAAATAGACAGCCAAAGAGCGTCATCGCTCTCAAATTGCTCGACATCGGTAGGATGAACAAGACATGGATTTACTCCATTTGGAACACCAGCCAATCCGAGAGCGACTGAGTCGCCAAACAGATAGGCTTCTACCATTGGCTTAAGCAGATGAAAAGAGCATTTTCGCTGTAGTTCACCTCGCAGACGATCTTCAGTTTTTGAGTCGTGATTCTTAAGCCGGAAAACTTCGTTCACAGCCGCTCGAAAATGTTCGGCAATCACGGCCTCTTGATCCAAATTTCCAAGTTCCACATCATCGACCACTATCACTAAATCCGCGTCTTGCCCTGTCTTGCTTGAGAACGCTTCAGCAAACATGGCTTTGGCAAGCTCAATCATAGGGTTTGATGGTGAAGCGCCTGCTGCCAGTGGCCGTAACGGATAACTGGTTACACACTGGGCTTTTCGAGGCGTATCCCAAAGCACCTCTTCACCATTCCGAATATCAGGAAAGAACCGTTGGAGCGATTTGTGTAATGCGGATTTCTCCATATCCCCAGTGACGATGAGTTTAATTCGAGCCATATTCAGCACTCGTCCTCATTACTCCCAATCTCGCCCTGTTCGTAAAGGTCTCCCAATTTGAAACCCTCCAACCATTCGCTATCATAAAGTCGATCCAACCGACTTGGCATAAATTCACCAGCATCAGGTTTCTTCATCACGTAGATTTGTTCAGGATTTCCGGTTAACTCATCTAACAATACGGTCGAGTGCGTTGCCAGCAGCACGGTGAGATTATGCTCCCTTGCCCAACGAGTCGTCCGTCGTAAAAACGCCCGTAATGCATAAGGGTGTAGACTGTTTTCAGGCTCGTCTATGGCGATTACGCTTTCACTTTCGGCAGCGGCTATCTCGCAGAACAAAATGAGTAACTGGAGAACACCGTTTGCCTCGTCGGATAATGGGCTGGGCATCTCTTTACCTGGACGATAGATGCGGGCAACTAATGTGTTACCGGCTTCAACGAAATCCATAGTCTCGAAAGTATTAGGAAATGCAGCGGCAAGGCCTTCTATTACAAAACGATAGCGATGATTATTAGCCCGCTCCTGATGCCAACGACGCAACAAGGCAAGCGCGTTGTTGCCCCTAGAGTTTAAATTACGGTCCTCGGTAGTATCTGAACCCTTATGACGTAGAGTCCATAGATCAGGGTCATAATAGACGGAAATGTTTTGAAGGAACACAGCTATAACTCGAAGCGCTGGATCGTGTACGCCCCGATCCATTAATGCCCGTAAACCCAATTGTTGACTAGGTTCGATCCGTTCACCTGCATAAGAAAATTCTCCCAAGCTGTCTCGTGAGAAAATCACTCGCCCTCGTTCGGATAAATGTTCGTTATTCAGATAATCGACCGAACCCTCGCGTTCAACCAGCTGAATACGCCAACTCACTTCACCAATATCCAAACCAATTTCTAACGGATCTTCCTCGTTAATCCCCCATGTTCTAAGGTTGCTGCTACCGAGAAATACTACACTCACTGCGGCAGCCAAACCGCGTTGATAGGCCAAGCTCAGCAGCTTTAAGGTCTGCAATAATGTTGTTTTTCCTGCGCCGTTTGCACCAATCAACACTGTTACAGGTGGTTCCGGGCACCAACTGACTTTTCGTAATGCACGTAAATTGCGGACATGAATCGAAAATCTCGGTGCTTGGGCTGGTCGCGAAACTTCTCTAAGAAGCCAAATTAAATTGTCGGCTTCTGTATATTCATGTGCTGTGATTCTTTGCTGTTTGCGTGACCAAGTTTCTATATGCTCGATCACTTTGTTTTTGAATCCATTACCGCGACCCCATTCTTGACGGCACATCAGCCATACTGGGTCATCCTTCAATTCGTTATAAACTTGCTCAGAGATTTGTTCAGCATAACGACGTATCACTTCAAATTGGGCGGTTTGATATAGGTTTTTTCTTAGTCGAATATCATCCCGTATTTTTTCAAAAGAAGGATCTTCTTCCAATATGTTTAGTTTTACAAAGATTGCATTCATCAAATCATCTAGCCACCGCGTCGCAGCCCGCGATGCTTCGGCTTCAACTGCTGCGTAGAGGTTCAATTTAGAATAGGCGCCATTACGTCGGCAAGTTGCATTGATGACTGAAGCATAACGGGTTCCATTAATCGCTTGGTATAGCCCTCGCAACGGATCGTGAAGAGGTATGTCAACGGGTAAATGTTGTGACATGGTTGCTTTAAGTGCGTCATCAACTGATTTGCGAAGTTCTGGACGCGATTGATAATCTGCGCTATCCAAAAATAGCAACGCACTTTCAACTTGTTCATTGAGGTATTTTTCAGTTTTCTGCCTAATCTGATTAAGGTGTTGATCAATCTTCGCTAACAGCAAACTTCGATCATCATTCAATACATCAAAAGCGATAATTTGTGTTTTTTCGATCTTCTGGTTAAAGCCAGTCCCTTCCAATGCGATGTAACATTCATCAATTTTCAGTTCTTGTCCAAATTCCCTGTCGCCGCCTGCTCCATTGGTTTGTTCCGCATCACCTTGGTCCAATATTACTAAGAGTGTTCGAGGGATGGCTAGTCGTAACTCAGCATCCCCAACCATAAAACGCAGTAATGTGCGCATTGCGTCACCGGGCGCATCCTTAAAAGTTGCACATAAAACTAGTAATGCACGTGGATCACGTACAAACTTTTGTAAATCTTCGCGGGATTCAACTACACCGTCTAAACCTCGGGTATCGATAAGCGTTAAATTTAACTTTGACTGACTGTCTGGTAGCGGTTCCGGAACCACGACAGTCATTCTGCGGGGCAACATAGCACTTGGTTCGGTTCCAAGGTTTATCGCTTCAAAACGGCTTTTAAGCGCTTTTAGATTCTCTAAGGAATGCTCGTTCCACCACCATGCGGTTTTAGTCCGAGCCGAAAGATTAGCTCGCTCAAGTAAATGTGCGGAAAATGCGGTCGATGAGTCGAATGAAGCAATCGCTTCGTCCAATGGACGGATAGTACGGCGTTTTCTAACCCCGCTATCCATATTGGTATCCTGATACTCATTGTAATTAGTCATTCCACGGATTGCCCGCTGAACTTCCTGGGCCGTAGGATCAACTTCGTCAGCACCGAATCTTAATTCGCTGGGTTGATGCCGCCGCCATTCGTCCTCGGCATAAATCTCGATCTCCTTTTTCATATCATCGGCTGAAAAAGGCTCGATAATTAGGCCAATACTTCCTTCATCGTTTTCTTTTGTGGCACGAATACGAACTTCGCATATAGTCGTTCTGCCACCACCGATGGCTAATACAGAGTTATTTTTTAAGCTTGCTTTATCTTTGGGGCTGTCGCCGACAAGAAGATTGGCTGAAATACCGATCAGCGAAGATTTGCCTACCCCAACACTACCGATGAAAACGATGTCATGATTATGATCATCCAAAAACCTCTGATTTTTACCGATAACGTCAATCCATTGCTTAGCTGTGGTAGCTGTATCTTGTTGGTTTTCTGGGGACGATGTTACTAATCGATCAAGCTGATCAAGGATGTTTTGAGAAGAATGTTGAGTCATAAGTATTCCAAGAAAGCCATAGGCAGGATAACGCAAAAAACAGCGGAAAATTCTAAAACTGGGGTTATGCTATCATGCTAGGCTACAATTTTAATTAGGGGTAGTGTATGACAAACTCTAACGGCTGTCCGCTTTTGGCCGAATACTGCCCTCCCAACCACTTACGCTAACATGAATCAACATAAATGAATCATTTTAGAAAATAGCTGATTTGGGATAATCAATTCAACTTCGCTATTCCCAGACAGTCTCTTAACTCTTGAACAGCAAAATAGAACCCATGTCTACAAGCCGCCACACATAGTTCAGCTGTAAAATTATCGGCTCTATGTATTCACTATTTGTATTATCTCAGCAGCGATACTGACCGCAATTTCAGCCGGTGTGTGGCTTTTTATCGGTAATCCGATAGGTCCGCGAATGCGCTGCAAAGATTCAACTGACAGCCGCTGCGCAAGATTATCTTTAAGTTGCTCGATTTTCTTCCGGCTGCCGAGTACGCCTAGATAACGCACGCGTTTATCGGCCAGCAATTCGGCTACTTTTTGATCGGCTTTATGGCTGTGCGTCATGATGAATACAAAAACCCGGTCGCCTTCTTGAATCGCGTTAGCAATTTCCCGATACGGAATCTTCAGTTTTGTTTGCGCGTAATGGTTACCCGCTAAGGTACCCAGATTATCCCGTTCATCAATGACGGTTATGTCGAAATCAAGGGTTGCGAGAATTTTCGACAAAGCCAAGCTGACATGGCCGCCGCCGATCAGGTAAGCCTGTTTGTAACAGTCCACTGCTTCCTGGTAGCGCCAATCATGTTCCGATTGTAAATTGAATTGCGTTTGCTGAGGCAATACCGGCTGCACTTGAAGTTTTAAGCCGTTTGGCGTGATGCTGATGACGCCTCGATGCATGTCAGCCAACTGCCGGTATAGCTCAATATCGCTATTGCGGCAGCGGTAAAGCAAAACCGTTTGTTTTCCGCCGCAGATCATGCCGGAAGCGTCATTGGTTTTAGACAAATCATGTTGAAACCGGCATAAAACAGGCGTAAGCGATTCGCTCGCCAGTAAGGCATGTGCCGTTTTGAGCAAACGGTATTCAAGAGCGCCGCCGCCGATAGTTCCGAAACTATGACCTTGCGCAGTAACCGCCATTTTAGTGCCTATTTTGCTGGGAGAGCTGCCCTCGCTGCTGACCACTATCATCAGCATTGCAGTATGTTGATCGTCCAACACATCGGCTAGCCATTGCCAGATAGTTGCCGACTCAGCCAAACCATACCCCGCTTAAGGCGTAGTAAATTGCCATTACCGTCGAAAAAGCCGCGCTTGCTAAAAAACGCCAGCCATAAGGTATAAAATTTTGAATCGCATAATTAACCAACAGTGCGAAAGGGATAACTTGCACGAACGCATCCAGGGCAATGCCGATTAAATTCCACTGTATCGCTGCAAACTGTCCAGAAAAACATTTAATGAAGGCAAGATGACGGGCAATCCATAATGGATTAAAAAAAGCCTGAGCCAGCAGGGCGCGTTTAATGCTGTTTGCAATGCCCGGTTTTTCAAAACTGCGTTCTATCCAGGCGAAATACCGCGGAATTTCAATCGCATAAAGGGTTCCGCCCAAAACCATCATGCCGATCAGGCGCGAAAATTGAAACTCATCGCTCAACAAAGTTGCAAAGCTGTCCCCTAAGCCATAAATAAGCGCCCCGTGTAAACTGTCGCGCTTAGTTAAAAGGGCTTTCATTCTTTTCATACAAAGCAGACAACACTTTCTCCGGCGTCATCGGCGCGCAAAAATCGGCTTGCCAGTTCGGATTGAAGGCTTGTATCGCCTTAATCAGTGCAAAATAAGCGCCTATGCCATACATAAAAGGCGGCTCGCCGACGGCTTTGGACTGCATAACGGCGGGCGATTCTTCATCTGCCAAAAACTCGATTTCAATCTCGGGCGCGAAATAAAAATCCGGTATTTTGTAACGAGTCAGGTTATCGGTTTTTAAGCGGCCTTGTTGGTCATAAATGATTTCTTCCATCGTCATCCAGCCTAAACCTTGAACCACCCCGCCTTCAATCTGACCGCGATCTATCATCGGTGCCAGGCTTTTACCGGCATCATGCACTATGCTGACCCGGTCGATGCTGTAAATACCGCGCAGACAATCGACGGTCACTTCGACCGAGGCGCAACCGTAGACATGGTAAGCGAACGGCTTGCCTTGTTCCCGGCTCCGGTCAAAAAACAGGCCGGGGCTTGCGTAGTGGGCGTGAGCCGATAGCGGCGTCCTGGATAGATAAGCCTGACTGATCAATTTTCCCCATTCAATGTCTGTGGCTTCGCCGTTTAAATAGACTTTTTCCTGTTTCAAGGTAATGTGTTCGGGCTTGGCGTCATCGGCTAAAAGTTTCGCGGCAAGCGTTTTTAGGTTTTGCAAAATCTGCGTACAGGCCAGCAAGGTGGCCGCGCCATTAAGATCGGCGCCGACGCTGGCTGCAGTCGGCGACATATTGGCAATGCGCGTGGTGTTGGTGCTTTCCACTTTGACGCGAGCCTCATCAATCGCAAATGTTAATGCGGCGATTTTCCTGATTTTTTCTTTAACGCCCTGCCCCATTTCAACGGCTCCCATACTGACGCTGACCGAGCCGTCGGTATAAATATGCACCAGCGCGTCGGCCTGATTAAGAAAGGTCGCGGTAAAGGAAATGCCAAAACAGATCGGCATCAGCGCCAAGGCTTTTTTGCTTAACGGATGCCGGGCATTGTAAGCGTCGATAGCGTGTTGCCTATCTTGAATGAGATAACGGCTTTGCAGCGCCTGCCAGCTGCTTTCCGCCATGCATTGCTGGGCTGTCATGCCGTAAGGGAAATAATCGCCGTCTTTGAGCAGGTTTTTTTGCTGAATCACAGCGGGGTCGAGATGCATGGCCTGAGCGGCTTTAAAAATGGCCGACTCTAATATAAACATGGCCTGCGGGCCGCCAAAGCCCCTAAAAGCCGTATTCGGCGGCAGATGGGTTCGACAACTGTTGGCGGTGGCGCGGACATTGGGAATGTAATAACTGTTGCTGGTGTGAAACAGCGTCCGTTCCAGTATGGCTGGCGACAGATCGGCTAGCGCACCGGCATTCTGGAAAAATTCGACTTGGTAGGCCAAGATTTTACCGCATTGATCCAGGCCGATTTTAAAGTCGGCATCGTAAGGATGGCGTTTGCCGGTCAAGCGCATGTCTTCGTCACGATTTAATTTTATTTTGACCGGTTTTTTAGTCTTAACAGCGCCCAGCGCGGCTAAAGCCGCCCAGAGCGTCGCCTGTTCTTCTTTTCCGCCGAAACCGCCGCCCAAGCGTAACACGTCGACTTCAACCCGGTGCATCGGGCAGTTCAGCACCCTTGCACAAGCCCGTTGCACCAGACCCGGTGACTGGGTGGCGGAAAACAACTTCAGGCCGTTATTTTCCAGCGGATAGGCCAACGCCGTTTGAGTTTCCAGATAGACGTGCTCTTGCGCTCCCGAACCGGCTGAGCCCTCGACGATATAGTCGCAATCCTGCCAGGCCTTATCGGTATCGCCCAGCGAGAAAATCCTCGGCGGCATGATATGCAAGCCTTGAGCGTGTGCTGTTCGGGCATCGAAAACAGCCGGTAATTCCTGGTAGCCGATTTCGACCAATGCAGCCGCTTGCCGGGCGATGGTTTCGGTTTCGGCGATGACCAGGGCTATAGGCTGGCCTTGATACATGACTGCCTGCTCGGCCAGTAAGACTTCTTCGGCTTCGATATTGCCGATGTTGTTAATACCGGGAATATCCCGAGCCGATAAAATTCGCACGACGCCGGGATATGCCGTTGCCGCATCGAGTTTAATATTTAAAATCCTGCCGTGGGCAACGGTCGATACGACCGGAAAAGCATGGAGAGTCCCTTGAGGCGTCGGGATGTCGTCGGTAAATGTCGATGCGCCCTGAGCGTGCAGCTCACTGTCGTTAACCTGCATTGAACGTCCCTCCTTCGAAAACTCCAGGAAATAGTTCGGCAAAATGGGCGTAAAGCAATTGCCTTAACAACAGGCGTTTGTATTGGGCCGAACCGCGAATATCGGAAATCGGCGCTATTTCAGTTTGGGCTATTTCGGCGGCTGTTTTGACGGTTGCAAGGCAAACCGTTTGCCCGCGTAAATAGGCGCAGGTTTTGGCAAGATAAAGCGGAACAGGCGCGACGCCGCCTGCCGACAAATGCACTTTGTTTATTTTGCCTGCCTGTTCTTGAATAAGCATCGCCGAATTGACCGAGGCAATATCCAAGTGCGTTCGTTTGCTGACTTTTTCGTAGTTGAAACGGTCGGCTTTACCGGGAATTTCGAAGCTGATTTCCAATAGGCGTTCGCCCGGTTTTAAATCGATTTTTTTATAGCCCTGAAAGAAATTCTGCAACGAGACGATGCGCGTTTCAGAGCCTGATACCAAGGTCAATTGAGCGGCCAGCGCTAAGAAAAACACCGCCAAATCCGCAATCGGGGATGCATTAACCAGGTTTCCGGCCAAGGTTGCACGCTGGCGAATCGGCGCGGAGCAAATCAATTTAAAATCTTCGGCCAGCCGGGGGAAAAATGCCTGCAATAATTCAGAGGTTCTGATTTGCTCGATGGTGGTCAGGGCATTAATGATAAGGTCGGACTGTGCTTTGCGGATAAGGGGATATAGAGACTCGTTGGATAAAAAATACAGCGCTTGCGAGTGCAGCTGTTCCGGCTTTTGCACAAACAGATCCGTGCCGCCGCCAATCAGTATCGCATGTTCAAGCGGCTCGGATGCTTTGCCGACCTGATATTGGCTTAGGAATGCGCACGGAATAACTTCGACAACTAGCTCCCTCTCCTGCTGGAGAGGGCTGGGGTGAGGAGAATGAAATGCATAAGTTATTTCATGCACATGCCTTAGCATTCCCGGCGCCGTGGAAAAATAAGCGGGCAGAATTTGCCAGGCAATCAAATCTTCAATCCTGCGTTCAAGCGGAGAAGCCGACAAATCGAATTGTCGGCACAGCGCGCTGACCGCCCGTTTAATACCTGCATAGCCGGTACAACGGCATAAGTTACCCGCGACACTATCCAGCGCGGCGTTTTCATCCGATAGACGGCTGTTGAGAAAAAAGCCGGTTAACGCGATGACCAAACCGGGCGTGCAAAACCCGCATTGAATAGCCCCGTTGTCCACCAACGCACGTTGAATCGGACTTAGCTGTTCGCTATTTAGGCCCTCTATGCTCACCACATGCCGACCTGTAATTGCGCCCGCCGGAACCAAGCAGGCATTGACTGCCTGATAGCGGATGCGATTATTAATCAGCTCGCCCGATAATATCTGGCAAGCGCCGCAATCGCCCTCGCGGCAGGCTTCCTTAGTGCCGGTCATGCCGCGATTGCGGCGAATAATATCCAGTAAAAGCGCGTCCGCCGGAACGTGTTCTTCAATGCTTGCGTTATTTAATACAAAGCGGCAGGCCATCACAATTACACGGTCAGGGAGGTGAATTGAAAGGTGCTGCTGTCGAATAAGCCTTGATCGCTTAATTTTAAATTCGGAATAACCAGCAAGGCCATAAACGACAAGGTCATAAACGGGGCTCTCAGTTCGGAGCCCATTTGCTTGGCAAGGCTATCGAGTTCGGCATAACGGTTTGCAACCTCATCGCCATCCAAATCGCTCATTAGTCCGGCAATAGGTAACGGCAATAATTCAACCCCTTTCAGAGTAGCTACGGCAATCCCGCCTTTTGCATTGATAATGCTGTTGACCGCCTTGCAAATCGATTCGGCATCTGTTCCAACCGCGATAATGTTGTGCGAATCATGCGCCACGCTGGAAGCCAATGCGCCTTGTTGCAGGCCGAAGCCTTGAATAAACGCTATTGCCGGTTTGGCCGGTCGATAGCGATTAACGACCGTCAACAGCAAAATATCGCGGCCAGGGTCGGCGACGATTTTTTGATGCTGTAGTTTTGGAATGTGCAGGATCTCTTCGGTGAGTAATGCGCCGTCCACTGCTTTAATAACCCGGATTTTTTGGCCTACATGCTCAACGTCAAGATCGCCGGGCGTTATTTCCCGTGCATTGAATAAATTGATAGCAGCCGGTTTAACGCAGGCTAACAGGCTATTATTGTTTTCCGCGACTTTATGTCCCGCTATCCAGGTCCTGAGCGGAGCAAAGTTTTGTAGATTATCGACTTCGACTGCATCCATACGGTCCCCGACTCGTAAGCGGCCGAGCGGCAGCTTGTAGTGGCTTATCGGATTGATACAGGCACAGCGCAGTATGTTGAAAATATCATGGCCTTCAGCGACAGCCCGCGCCGCCAAACGATTGATATGCCCGGCAACCAGATCGTCCGGGTGCTTGTCATCGCTACAAAACATGACTTTGTCTGGATGACTGCTTATTAAAGGATGTAAGACATCAAAATTGCGTGCTGCCGAACCTTCCCTGATCAAAATATGCATCCCGGCGGCCAATTTTGCTTCGGCTTCCATTAGCGTGTAGCACTCATGGTCGGTAGAAATACCCGCTTGCGCATAGCGAATCGCATCCTGTCCGGTCAAACCGGGTGCATGACCGTCAATCGGGCAAGCGTATCGCTGAGCTAATTGCAGTTTGGCGATGATGTCCGGGGCATTATTCAAGACGCCTGGGTAGTTCATCATTTCCGACAAATAAGTGACCGACTTGTCTGCGAACAGCAACTCCAACTGCTCGCTTTCCAGACGCCCCCCTGCTGTTTCGAACGGCGTAGCAGGAACGCACGAGGGTGCGCCGAAAAAAATCGGCATAGGCGTTAATGCCGCATTGTCGATCATAAAGCGGACGCCGTCTAAGCCCAAGACATTGGCAATTTCATGTGGATCTGAAACCGTCGCCACCGTGCCGTGCCGACACGCAATACGGGCGAATTCGGCGGGCGTCAGCATCGAGCTTTCGATGTGGACATGGGCATCAATAAAACCGGGCAGTAGATAGCTTAAATCCGGTTTAGGCTTAGCCGGTTCGCAAATACCGGTAATGATGCCGTCCTCCCAAGTGATTTCCCCCGGAACAATGCGTCGTTCATCAATTTGAACAATATAAGCGCTCACAGTACCGTAATTTGCATTCATGTTTTTTAGAGATGTCCTTAAGCTAAAAAATGTATAACAACCTCGGGTTCAGTTTAACAAAAACTTTTTTAATAGAGTCAATACATTTTCAAAACCGGAGATTTGTTTAGTTCTTAAGGACAATGAGCACTAAAACCTTAAAAGATAAAACGGGCTACCCGCTTAAGCGGGGACAGATAACATCCCTTCAAGGGATGTTATCTGTAAGATCGTCCGGCTTTAAATTGGAAGCCATAAAACGTGTATCGAGCCCGCTTTTGATTACAGTATAATTTCGCCTTTTTGCAGTCGAACCGGAATAACATATGTACGAACTTAGCGAGCAAGAACTGTTTGAAGCCATCCACTACGCCAGAAGCATTGACGAAGAAAGCGGCGCAAAAATCATAGAACAATTCCAGCTCGAACAACCCGCCCTCGCTCAAGCCATTTTCGGCATCTTTCCCAGTATTATCGCTGAACAAAACCAGGAAATATCCTATCTATTCATGGATCTATGCTTTGATGTGCTGTGCGTCTTCCAACATGCCTTTGGCCCATTGCCGTCTCAAAGCAACATGAATTATGACTGGCTGGAAAAACAGGCGATGCTGTTAATTCCAGAATTGCAATCGATGGTTAAAGAGCGGCAGATGGAAGACAAAATCAGGAGCAAACTTCAAGACCAGTTTGTGCAACGATCTTTAGACGAAACCGTCCAAAAGGGCTTGGTCAATTTCATGAATATGGCGATTGATGGTTTTGTGTCGGAAAATCCGGGTAGCGCTCCAAGCAGTAAAATAACCCAAACAATGATCTTCATCGTAATCCGGTTGTTTGGTAACTTGTATGGCGGCACAAGCAATGCGGTTTAAAAATCATCGCATTGAACCGGATGCTTATAAGTTAAGGCATTGTTTTTTAAATCTAAACTTATAACCGCGCTTCCAACAATTGTATCGCCCGCGCTACGCCATCGTTGCTTAGCATGGCTTGTCCGGCCAGTTTGGCATTATTCTGCATAACTTTTGAATCCAATACCGTCCGTATAGCCTTCGCTAACGAGGCAGCCGTTACTTTTTTTGCCAGTAAAGGATTACCTGCCAGACCCAGCGCCTGTAGTTGTTTAGCCCAGAATAATTGCTCATCCATAAACGGCAGCACCACAGACGGACAAGCGGATTTGCTTGCCGCATGGGTCGTCCCCGCACCACCGTGGTGAACGACTGCCGCACATTGTTTAAACAGTGGTTGATGCGGATGCCTGCCGACAAAATAAACCTGGCCGTTTTGACTGTCGGCAGGATAGCGCTTTGAACTGGTTTGGATAATAGCCCGGCAACCCGCTAATGCTGTCGCCTCCAAGAACAAATCCATACTCCATTCGGGGACGGCCTGTTGCAGACTACCGAACGTCATATACACCGGTGCAGCGCCACTATCCAAAAACTCGGCCAGTTTGGCGGGTATCTCCCACTGTTGCACATCTTCAGCTAAATCAAGAAAACCGCAGGCTTGGTGATGCGCTTGCCAATACTCAAATGACCGGCAAAATAACGGATCAACCGCTACCAAATTGAGTTGTTGCGAAGTCAGCAGCTCCGACAGCACATAGTCTGGCGGCACTTTACCCGCGTCCAGCCACAAACGGCTTAAAGGCTTTTTCAATGCCCAATTGAACAGCATGTCCAATAGCTTCCAGCTCCATGCATTGATCCGGTAACCCAAATCGGGAAACCTAAAAGGCGGTATAGCGGGATTGGCTATTGCAGCATGGCACAATGTGACGCTGACGAATGGCTTTTTCCGTTCGAGTGCGGCCAGCTTTAGAGGATAGAGAAAATGATGCCCTATCACATAATCGTTATCGTCGACTAACTGCCGTGCCGCCTGATATACCGCTGTTTCGCAAGGGAAGAACGCTTCATCGAGTAACGCGCGTATCCATTGCAGTGGCTGCATCCGAAAAGAACGCTGGGCAAAATCCTGCATATCGAAATCTATATGCTCCGGCACTTGCCGATAGGCTATGCCCATCTGTTCGGATATATCGCGATAGCTGCGATTGTCGATACTGCTTACCACCAGTGTTACAAGGTGTCCGGCTTTTTTAAGGCCATCGGCCAGCGCCAGCATTGGGCGAATGTCGCCATTAGAACCCCAGGTTTGTATGCCGATTTTCATGTGATGATTTGCAAGTTGAGTTGTCGATACAGGTCAGTCGTCGCTTGTAGTTGACGGCCAAAGCATCCTGCTTAGGAACGAGCATGAAATAAAGTCGACAACTGTGTTCAGCAGGAGTGCAAGCTTTGCTTGCGCCTGCAGGCGAAGCCTGCACTCCGACTATTGGTAACTTGTCTAACTGATGTTACGCACAGGCTGCCTTGAGCCCTTCCAATTCCCTCAAGGCCTGTTGAATAGCACCGATATACAGCTTGCTCCTTAAGGCGAAGTGGTTCATTTTATGTTTCAGATGCAG